>JALSOH010000004.1 GCA_026986575.1 Thermoproteota archaeon | reverse complement strand
CAAGGCGATCAAGGAGGAGATCCAGAAGATATGGGAGGAGATAAAGGAGCTGAAGGAGGAGCAGACGAGGCTGAAGGAGGAGCAGACCAAGATCTGGCAGGAGATCAAGGCGATCAAGGAGGAGCAGGTGAAGCTCAGGGAGGACTTCAACAAGATGCTCTCCACCATAAGGGAACTGCAAGTCCAGCAGGGGAGGATGGAGAGGAAATTCGAAAGGATTTATGAGGGCCTCAGTGCCTCCATCCTATACGCGTTCGGTGAGCTCAGCAAATTCGCTGGAATGACCTTCGAGGAGTTCGTCAGGAGGTTCCTCACGGACAGGATGGTCAGGGCTGGCGAGATACCTGAGGGAAGGGAGCTCAGGAGGGAAGTGATAGATGGCGAGGAGGTAGACCTCTTCCTTGAGGACCCCCTCATAGTGGGGGAGGTGACCGCCCATGCCGAGTCCGCAGAGGAGATAGACAAGCTCCTGAGGAAGGTTGAGAGGATAAGAGAGATCTACGGTAGGGAGCCGAGGAAGATACTGGTCGTGGAGACAGCCAAGAAGGAGGTAGCCAAGGAGTTGAGGGAACGCGCGGAGGAGGAGGGAATAGAGCTCGTCATCGGTAGGGAGTACTGATCCCGCCCATCTGAACGGCTTATGTAACCTCCAGAGGTTTCAGAGGGCTCTGGCACGTAACCAGTAATGAGTCCTTTCTGATTCTGCTCCGGCCCTTTCCCAACTCATGGGGGTGAGATCCTACCTAGCCCGCCGTTGGATGGAAATGGGGCATCATATCTGCGATTCACCTCGATGTTCTAACACTCATAGCAGGTTATTCAGGAGAGTACGATGCTCTCCCTGTCCAATCTCAGCTATTCGCTACTCCGGAGACCCACCCCTCCAGATGAGCTTTCAACGCAGGCAGAGATCGCTCCGCCGGAGCTGATTCGCCCTACAGGGAAGAGAGGTAATTTCACTTCCCCCGGGATCAGCACATGATGAGCTATGGTTGATGTGACCAAAGGGTACGGAAATGTGGAGACGCCCTAGGGAGCGATAGTTGACTCTCCAACCGGGCGGGATCGGGCACAAACCCAATGGACGAACTTTCAAATCCCTGCGCGCTAATATATTAGGGACAGCAAAGATGAAAGTTCATTCAAGTAACTACACAGGGCAGAGCATGTGATAGCCGCACGAGGAGCACCTGCGCCTCGGCGCGACCGGTGGTATCCATCCCCTCATTATCCGGATCACCTGCTTCACCGTCCACCTCACGTGATTCCTGAGCTGTGGGGTCATTTTTACTTCCAGGTATCCGTCATCGTACAGAAGGAGAAACCTCTTCGTGATTGTTCCAAACCTCTCCTCAAGCAACATGCTGTATGCGGCTCCCTGAACCCTGTGTCCCAGTAGCGGGTTTTTCGGCCTCTTGCCGCTCTTCACCTCAACAACCAGCCACTCCCTCCCCACCCTCACCGCCATGTCCAGCGTGCCAACGAGGCAAAGCCTCTCGCTGGAGAGTGAGAGGCCGTATATCCTCTCGTCCACCTTTAGCTTCCTGAGACCGGCTAGCGTGGTCCTTCTCTTCTCCCTCGACCAGAGGTCCTGCTGTCTCTCCTTCCCCGATCTCATGTACTCCCTATCCGCCTCCTTCACACCAAGAAGGTGGTAGTAGACCACCCTCGGGCAGAAATGGTACTGCCTCAGCTCGCTGACCGGGACAGGCTCTTGACATTCAAGGCGCTCTTGCTCAGAAGACCAGCTCCTCCTCGCCGTACTCCTCCACCTCCCCGATCACCTCCCTGAGGGCCACGTACGGTTCTGGGATCTGGAATATCTGTATGTTTCCCTTCACGCCCTTCATCACCCTCTCCATTCTCACCCGCATCTCCTTCCTCCTCTCACCGGTGAGAATGCCCAGGAAGGCGCTCTTCTGTATTCTGATCAAGCCGAAGTCCTTGCATATTGAAGCTATCTTGTAGCGGATCTCGTCGGGCGTTATATCGTATATCACGAGGACGTGCGTCCCTACCACCTCAACCTGAAGGGCCTGTACTCGCTCCTTCCCATGATGGCGGATGCGAGTCTCTCGGCCCGAAGCCTCAAGTGCTCCCCTTATCGTGTGCCTCCTCCCCCTGAAGGTAACTGGGTCTTCATCCCCTCCTCGTAGGCCTTCATTGCATTTGCCCTGCCCTCGGACGTGAGCCTCCCATTCTCGACCATGTCCGTGACATCATCTGCCAGGGAGAAGGCAACCCTGTCCACCACCGGCTGCCTGAACTCCTCCATCAGATCCGCAGCCAAGGCGGGCCTCCTGTTGCTGGGAACATGTAGAAACCCGAGGAAGGGCTCTAGACCGACGCTTTCGAGGAAGAACCAGGCCTCAGACATAAGCACCGTGTAGAAGTTGTTGAGGAGGATGTTGAATGGATCCTTGGGCTCCTCGCACCTCTTCTTCCTAGAGGTGAAGCCCAATTCTCTGGGAAGGATCGAGGCTATGGCCGATCAGTACACCCTGCCTGCCTCGGCCTCCAGCCTCACCACCCTGCCCCTCACCGCTTCCGGTGAACCCTTGGCGTCCCTTACCGCGAACTGCCTCATCTTCAGATGTATGTTAGCTCCCCTCCTGGCGGGGGAGAGCTTGCCTAACAGCCTCCCCCTCCTGAGGATCAGGAGCTCCACGCCGTGTTTCAGCATGAGCCTCATCGCCGCCGAGGAGACGGACGAGCCCTTGGTGTCCAGCAGGACCTGAGACACCTCGAAGGCCGAGATTTCCCTAAGCACCTCGCTCTGCTTCTTGATCACGAGCCTCTCGCCGCTCGCTCCCAGAAATATGCCGTAGCTCGATATCACTATGCGCCTCCTTAAGGATAGACCTCCCTGAAGGGGCAGGTGTCGGGGCAGCTCACGGATTTTCCGGGGTCCTCCTCGTTCGCCACCAGGGCAATGGCCTCGTCCCTCAGCTCCAAGAACTGGGTCCTGAGCTCGTCGGTTATAGGGAAGACGTCGTAGCTGAAGGTGTGCCACCCATCGACCCTCACGTATGCTATTATCCCGAAGTCGATGGGCATCTCGCTGTCGGCCTCGAGCGCGAGAGCGTAGCCTGTAGGGGCGAGCCTGTGGAAGTCCCTCCTCTCCCCGGTCTTAATGTCCACGACCACGCCGCCCTCCGAGTAGAGATCGACTCTAAGCTGCCTCCCCAGTCCTATCAGGCTCCCATCGACCACCCTCTCCGTGATAGGGGGTATGGCCATCGCGGCCAGCGAGTCCAAGTCGATGAACGGGTGCTTTGACAGGATCCTGTCCACATTAGCTGCTACCTGCACCACCACGTACTTGTACAGCTTGGCCGCCTCATCCACCATCTGGTACGGGGGCCTCCTGAGCCCTCATCTCCTCTAGGATCGAGGTGATGGCCTCATTCAACTTGGGGAGGAGCTCCTCCACTATGGAATAGCCGGGAATTATTCCCTCGCTGAATAGCAGTCTCTTGGAATCGGTGATGGCTCTCGATATTGCCTCATGAAAGAGAGATCCCTTGATCGCGGGAAGGGGATCTCGGGCCTCCCCCTGAGGACCCTCCTCACGTAGATGTCTCTCATGGTCTCGCAGTACCTGGATGCTATCTCGCTCACCCCTAGGCCTAGGTTCAAAGGAGGCTTCACGGGAGGGGCGTCCCAGTCCCACCCCCCTTATCTTGATGGGAGGGAGATTCGACCTGAGCGACCTTATCTTCTTCTCGAGTTCCCTCCTCCTGAGGATGGGCATCCTTATCCTTTTGTGCGTGATAGAGCTCACGTATAATGAGTATTAGCCGAAAAATTTCATCTGAAGTTCATGAAATGAAAGGAGTAATATGTCGCGCGATCTTTTATGATCGTAGTTAGCTTGACAGTTTGCTGGCAGGAGGGACGCAATTAGTTTACAAAGCCTGCAGGACCTATCTACTTACGGATTTGGGAGGGGCGGACAATGAGGACAGGAGGTACCGCACCGCTCGGTGGTCGAGGAGGCTGTCGAAGGGTCCACTCGTGTAACCGGTCATCTGAGGGAGGGAGCCCATCGACTCTTACACAGTGGCAATATGCCCCCCTCTTTCCTATGGGTTTGGCCTCTCCTCATATATAGGTTGATCGCATCGGTGCGGTTGAATTCCCACGATCAGGATGAGCTCTTAACCTCTTGAGGAGAATCGCGGCTGAGTTCAGGAGAATACTTGAAAACAGGATGGGTAAGTTCCTGATAAGGGGTTCGATGGCCTCTCAGTACTTCTCAGAGATCTATTCCTTCTATTAACTGAATATGAGCCTCCCAGAAATAGTCGCCAGATGGTCCGAGCTCGAATCCTCTCTGGTTCCGAGATCCGAGAAGATAGGGCTCTTCATCTCACCGCTCAAGTTGTCCAGCCCCCCACACGAGCCGGAGCTGATCTTCATACCCAATCCAGTCTACATATCTAGAGACGGGATCTTCTCACTTTTCCACTACGACTCGAAGGGAAGAGGTAAGAGGAGAAACGTGCATCTCATGAGGAGGAAGAAGAGATGCATCTTCAGGCTCGCCATAGACCTTTCTCTAGGGTTGAAGGTCTTCCTAGAGAACGAGGATCTCTGGCTTATGGGGACGGGTACCCTGTAGGGAGCCATGGTGGGGATGATATACCTGAGTCCCAAGGTGATCCTCAGCCTGATGAGAGGGGAGGAGATTCCTCGATTTTTACACCAGCCTGATCAAATCCATGAACCTCTTAGATAGGTTCGAGTCATACGAGGGTCTCTTCATGTTCTTCTTCCCGACGGAGAAGCATGTGCAGGCTTTCGCCCACAGCGTTAGGCTGCTGGGTGGTAACGCACCCAAGGACATGGTTCCCCTTCCCCTTACCGATCTGCAGCTCGCTCTGCTCAAGATAATCATGGTGAAGGAGGGCCTCGACAGGATGGTCGAGGAGTGGGATGAAAGTTCGCTGGAATGCCTAGTTAAACTCCTTTGCGAGTACGCGAGGCTGTTGCTATATGAGAGAGAGCTGCAGGATCTTGAAATGGGTTCTACTGGCATTATAGAACTAGCAGTGCCGAAGGCGAAGCCTGGAGAGCCCAGCGAAGGATGTCCTAGAGAGTTTCTCGATCATATCAGCTCCAGAAAAGGGAGAAGGACGGGCCTCACGGTCAGGGAACTCTCCGCCATATTGGGAGGCACGGATCTCAACCTGAAGAATCCTTTCCTCGTGGTGAATGCTAATCTGAACGAGTTGGAGAGAGCTGGGATGCTAATGGTGAGCGAGGGAAGGAGGGGAAGGACCAAGAAGAAGGGAAGTGAGACAAGGAAGGGTTTACCTGTGAGAACATTCCACCTGAACTACGGTCACATGATGGTTTCCCATCTGGAGAGGCTGATGGAGAAGGCGGTCGAGAAGGCCTAAAGGGGAATGGTCGAGAACTCTTGCTTCTAGCACGGGAGCATCACCTTTTTGATCGACAAACTCCCCACTGTAAAGGGGCTGGGAAGGAGGGGGTTGTCAAGCCTCTGGTCCCCAGATCCTTAAAGGCGCGGCGGGGAGATGACAAGGGCATCCCAGCCCCCTCAACCCCGCCTGAAAATAAAGCAGATCGGTCATTACTTACATCAACCGATCAAAAACCGAGAAATTACTGCTCGAGGCGTCCGGGCCCCTCCTCACTGCAATGGGGATTTGATCCCTCCTATGACATTGATCTTGGTGGCTCTCTTCTCACTTTTCGGTCGATCTTGCCTCCTGTAGGAGATCATCCCGAATCCCTTCGACCTCAGCCCACCCACGTTAACCACCTCACCCAGCTTGAGCAGGGCATCCACCTTCCTCAGGAAGACGGGATCCTCATAAGCCGGGTTGGCCGAGAAATTGGCCCAGTCAACAAATCCGACCTCGAACTTCTCGCCGTCATCGATCTTTATGGTCTCGATCCTGTGGCCGGATACGACGATACCCCAAGATTCCAGCCACCGATGGAACTCCTCCCTCTCCAGCTCGTCCTCCATGGGACCCAAGAAATGATTCCATGTCCTGTGGAGGCTGATGACGATCCCTAGGTGCACGATCTGGCGTGGGCCTACTCCGGGGTCCCAGGAGAGGTATGGGAAACGGTCAGGGTGAGGGCCCCTAGGCCCTTCGATAACTACGATCCCGTCACGCTCTTCTCGTTCCTCACACCGGGATCCAAGTCGAGGGTGATCAGAGATGCCCTCCTCTACGTCAAGGCCTCGGCCAGCAGGGGACAGCTTACCCTCCCTTTATACCTTTACGCGTTGAACAGGTTCTTTGGGAGGGAACTTAAGCTCACCGACGTGGAGAAGAGGATAATCGAGGTGCTGTCGACGAATCCATACGCGAACACTAAGGAAATCAAAGAGAAGGCTAGGGTGAGCGAGGCCTCCATCTCCAGATCCCTGAGGAAGCTCAGGGCTATGGGATACATATTCGGGCCTGAAAACGTGAAACTCTGGAAGCTAGGTCTGACGACCGTGATAGCCCCGTTCCTCGCTCGGCGATCTGCTCAGGCTCCAGAAGGTCGGAGTCGAGCTGGGAATCGTGAGGAGGACCATTCAGAGGTTCAACTTCACACCCTCGAGAAACCCCCTCACTGTTATGGTCAGGGCCTATTTCAGCTCCGAGGCTTCGGACCTCTTCACCCCCGTTGAACCTGAACCTCCTCCCATAAGGCTCTCTAAGAGGGACATCAGAGTGTTGAACCACATAATGAGGGAAGGAAGGGCCACCAGCTCCTCTCTCAGGAGAAAAGGGATCAGATCGGCGAAGCAAAGGCTTGGAAAGCTCCGGTCCTCAGGAATAATAGGGAACTACTACATGGTGGAATTGCCTATGGGATACGAGGTCGTGCTCTTCAGGCTGTCCTGCACCAGCAAGGAGGCTGAAAGGCTCGCCTCCACACTGTCATCGGTCACAACCACTGCGGTGAACAACGTAGAGGGAAGGAGAAGTTACTGTCTAGCTCTGACCTTCTCGACTAGAGAGTTGAAGAGTGATCTGGTCAGGGGAATAAGGGCCATATACGGGGATGAAGTCGAGCTGGCGGAGGATGTGATGGACATCCACCCGGCCTGGCTACTGCCCGAGGAACTGTGGGATGAGGGGAGACAGACGTTTAGATGGGAGGGGTCACTAGAGGAACTCCTGATCACGTTAAAGGAAGTTCGCGCGCGATACAACAGCAGAATCGTCCGATAACTCTACGCCCTTGATTCACAATTATTATCTTCTTTGCCTCGTTAAGGAAAAGAATTCCACTGGAGAGGGCCTAACTCCGATTCAGAACCTTGGAGCCTCTTTTTTCCTTCATCACGCGTGGAGATCCGCTGGCCACCTCGTAACCCATCTCCACAAGTATCCTCCTGACCTCATCGTCCACGAAGGGCGAAACAACTATAACCCGATCCACCTTCCTACCAGTAGCCCTCTCGAAAAGCTCCACCCTCCTCCTGAGGGGTTGGAGATCGCTCCTCCTGAAGTGGGCGGTGATGTCCAGGACGAGCACCTTGCCATCCCTCACCACCACGTCCAAGTTCACCTTGCTGGGATAACCGTAGATGTAACCATCCTCGTCATAGTACTCCCACCTCTCCACATCGAAGCCCTCATCCCTCAGAAGAGCCTCAACTCCCTTCCTGTAGGCTTCCTCGTTCATGAGCCCCATCTGGCCCCGAGCGCGGTTATCCTGTTGACCACGTCCACTCTCAGGGAGGAGACCTCTCCCCTCAGACCCTTCACCTCGGTCTTAAGATCGCCCGCCTCCTTCCTGAGCTCTTTCACCTCCTGCCACAACCTCTCGATGTTCCTCTCTATCCCGTCGAGCCTCTTCAGTACCTCGAGTATCCCGAGCTTCCCGGCTACGGCGTAGCGGAACACCTCGTCCTCCTCCAAGAGTTTCAGCATCTCCTCCTTGATGTCAATCATTCCGGTTCAGTAGGGGGTTACGAGATAAAAAATCTGCTCGAGTCGATCGGAAGCGGAGGTAAGAGGATCTTATTCTTTAATGTAAAGCGGAAGGATAGAGGCTGTTCATCCGCTAGGGTAACAGTTCCGGCGGAACTACTAGTAAGAGAACCTTGGTTGATAACGGAAAACGCGCGAGAAAGAGAGCCATCGCGCGAGATCGGCACAAGAAAGAGCCCTTCACATTACGTAGAAGAGCCCGGGTGCGGGATTAGCAGCAATATAAAGATACTATTGACACTCCAAAGACCTATGCAAAACCCTCGCCTAGTTTCTGTGCTAGGGGAGGACGCGCGCGAAGGGCTCAGAAAAGCGCTCCCCGAATATGCGGCTGGGAGGGGGAGAAATAAGAACCGGATTGGCAACGTTCTCAAAGCGGAGGAGCTCTCAGAACTGGCCAAGCACCCAGATAGTCAAATTATAGATCCAGGAGAGCTGATTCCTCTCATAAGGAACTTAACTGCCCACGCTGGCCTGCAGTACTACTCAGCGAGGAATCTCTTATCAGTTATCGATCCTCGGGGAGGTTTCATTGAGGTTCTGATCTACTACAATACGAGCCTGTTCGTTGGGATAGACAAGGTGGCCAGCAATTACCTGAAACGCAGCTCTCGATCTCTAGGCTTAGATGAGGAAGAATTGCCTGACATCCTATGGAATGAAGCTGGATTCCTCTGTGATATAAGGGTTTCTTAGTCGAGACTCAATGATATCGGCACCCCTATGGATCAACGACGTACTCACCAAAACTTCTCTTGAGCACCTGTCCACCAAATTCACCAAGTGAGGGATCACATAGCTATGTGAAGGAGCCTAAGACCATGGAAGTGTGTGTAATCAAGCTTCTTGGACGAGAAACTCAGCCTTCCAGCCACGATGACGGTATCGTCCGTAAGAGTAAAGGTAGGTCCAAGGAGTATGAGCGCGAGGCGGCGACGGTAAACCCTTTAATAACTTCCTGTTTGGTGGTCAATATGGGCAGGTATATAACGGTCTCGACCAAGGTCAGGAAGGAGCTCAAAGAAGAGGCGGAGAGGCTGGGGACCAGGATATCCGAGGTACTGAGGCGCGCTCTTGAGGAGGAAGTCAGGAAGCGGAAGTTGGAGGAACTGGAGAAGGAGCTCAAGGAGTCTAGCGGGATCTTGGAGGAGATAGATGTCGATAGGATAGTTCAAGCCATCAGGGAGGACAGGGAGGGCAGGTAGGTCCAAGTGAATGGGAGGCTCCTCTTCGATGCCTCCTCCCTCCTATACGCCCTGAAGCTCAAGAACCCGAGAATACTCTACAATTACATCCGGTGGCTCACTATATACGAGGTCACCAATGCTCTATGGAAGGAAGCCTCGCTACTTGGAACTATGAGCCTGTCCGAGGCTGAGAGGATAATAGAGTTCTTTGTACGGACCGTGGAGTTCATGAGGCTGCTCACGCCTCACCCCCATGAGGGAGAGGTGCTGACCATCGCCGACAGGCTTGGGATATCGGCGTACGATGCTTCCTACGTATTTCTGGCTGAGCGGATGGGTTTGACCCTCGTGACCGAGGACAGGAAGTTGAGGGGGAGGGCGGAGAGACTCATCGATGTAGTGAGCCTAGATGAGATAACTTAGGGAATAAAAGAAGGAAGGATGATCCCCCTGAAATTGTCACTTCGCTTCCGTCGATTCTATTCTTGGGAGGATTCTTTCACCGTTCCGATCTATCCCTTTCCCCTTGACCTTGTCTAATGGTTCTCATACGCTTCCTCCGGTCGAAGGCCCTCTCCCCAATCTCCTAACCGGACATCACCTATACCCGCTGACGAGCACTGTACCCAGTGGTTCTGTCATCGGATCCAGTAAGTCTGGAGAGTTCTCCGCAAAATATCCGGTACCCAACCCATTGTCAGAGCCTTCTCCTGTCCTAACTCCTTCTCAGATCCGCCATAATCAGATCCTCCAACATTCTGGTGAAGGATTTGATCCCGATGGATATGAATCTGTACTTCCCCATCGGGTGTAAGGGCTTCATGTTATAGATCATTTCACGCGTATACATGCGAGATAGGAGGGAAATAGGTTAAATACTTTTTTCACTTTTAGCTGCTATTGTCAACCATTAGCGCATGCCTCCATCACAGCGACGCCTGAGCACCCATCCACCACCAAATCCACCTCATTCAGCCACTCCACTCCCAACAGGATCTCTTCCAAATCTGGAGCGGTTTCTACAAGCCCCTCTTCCCTCAATCCGAGATCAGGAATCTCGATCACCGCATAATTCCCCCTCAGCTCTATCTCCCTTCCATCGGCCGTTTTCGCCGTGCTCCTCACAGGTTCCAGCTGCTCCAATCCCAGCGCCTCGAACACATCCTCGGGAATGAGCGCGAAACCAGTGTAGCCCGTGTCCAGCACCGCGAGCACCTCTTTTCCCCCATCCGGATACCTCTCACCAGTCAGGGGGCTCTCGATGATCACCGGGACGAGGATGGACTCCCTCAAGGGGAGCCTCAGGCCAGTCAAGTGATCGCCCTCCTCTCGCGGGTTCTCAGCCCCAGCCTCCTCTCCTTGGAGGGAGCGGGTTCCCTCACTATCCTGATTCCCCTCACGGACTCCCCCATTTTCCTGAGCCTGTCGGCCAGCTCTTCCAGGGTAGAGGCCTCGGCGACCAGTCTCCCTCCCTTGAAGGCCCTGTATATCCTTCTTTCCATCGTGCGCTCTTTGTCAGGAGTGGACGCGAGCCAAGCCCTTATGGCCTCCTCTATAGCCCTCGATAGAGCGCCCCTCCTTGCCCCGTAGAGCTGGGCGGCTCTCCTCCTGAGGGCCCGCTCCGTATCGTCGTTGATCCTGATGGTGAGCGTCCCCATACGAGAAGAAGCATGTATGTAAGTAAATAAATATTTCATTGCTTTTTTCTTCGGCGGAGGGTGTGGATCTCCCGCTCTTACCTGAAGTCCAGATGTCTGAATTTCCCCATCCCTCGGGGAGACCTTTAGATACGAACCCCCATCTCTTGGAGGGACTCCCTCTACTCGCAGTCGCGATTCCCTTTGAAAGCATGGGCCGTCGAGCCTGACCGGACGATTAATATACACACTCCTAATATACAGGAATTGATGCCAAAAACGATAATGATATCGGATGACGTCTATGAAGCCCTCAAGAAGGAGAAAAAGCCTGGAGAGAGCTTCAGCGACGTCGTAAGGAAACTGATAGAGTGTAGAAGGCCCAAAATTTCAGATTTAGCTGGAAAGAAGACCGTGACCAGGGAGGAATGGCTTGAGGTGGAGAGGGCATTCAGGGCCCAGCGCGAACTCACTGAGAGGAGGAGGGACCTCCTGCTCGGGGTGAAAGGTTGAGATACCTGTGCGATACCTCGTTCCTCATAGATCTCATCTCCGGCGATGAAGGAGCGGTTGAGAAGGCTGGGGGGCTGATGAAGGAGCTTCTCTCGTGGCCATTTCGGTGATAACCGTACGTGAGTACCTCAGGAGGGGTGTACTACCTCTACTGGGGCAGGAGAGAGCTTCGGAACAAGCTTAAGGAGGCCAGAGAAGACCTGAGGAGGTTCGAGATCATTCCCTTCGATGAGGTGATAGCTGAGGTCGCGGCCGAGATCGACGCCAGATTGATGAGGTCGGGAACCCCGATAGGGTATCCAGATGTGGTGATCGCCGCCACAGCCCTTTCAAGGAGCCTGACTCTGGTCACTAGGGACATCAAGCACTTCTCACTTATTGAAGGCTGAAGATAGAGGCATATTAGGTTGATCTAAATCCTCTCACGATGCTGAGAGATCGTGCCCGGGATCTCGAGGGAGGGCTGTTCTCTCTATCGCTCCCACGGGAGGTGGGAGAGATATTCCTTACCCAGATCGTCTGGGGCGGTGGAGTGGTCCCTGAGCCAGCAACAGTTCCATCCGATGTTATTTTGGTCACGGATCCACGGCACGGTACTTATCTGAGACGGATCCCGCGTCCTGTATAGATAGCGCTACTGCAGGGAGTTTCGATCCCAGATGAGATGAGGATCAATATAGCCTCGTGATCCGAAGGCCGTACCTCCGGAGCCTCTCGAAGTGTCTTTCGTTGAGGGTGAGGAGTTTCGGTCCCTTCACGATCGCGGTAGCCCCGATCACCATGTCCCTGTCGTCTAGGGGCTTCCCCTCCTCCCTCATGTCCCTCCATATCTCGGTGGACATTCCCAAGATCTCGTTGTCAGCCCATATCACGGGGAACATCTCCTCCAGCATCTTCTTGACCTCTTCTGGATCCCTGGTACCCCTGATGAACTCGTACACCGTTATCTCTGATACGTAGTGGATGTCCGACGGTGGCAGCTCTCCTGCCCCTCACGTACTCGATAAGGTATTCTGTGTCCGCTAATATTCCCTCGCCCATCCCCTCACCCTGACCTCCTCGTAGTCCAGCTCCAGCAGTTCCCTCAACCTTTTCCTAGAGTGTTTCATCTTATGGAGTCTGTAGAGAGACAGGAGATCCCTGAGGAGCTCGTCCCAGCTCCATCATTTGGCTGCACTCAAAGGCAAATGGGGTCCCTTTTAATCCTTTAACTCCTTTATTGCCTCACATATATTTAACTAATGGAAGCATAAAGAAAATATTTACATTATATTAACGCAGTAAATCGATGATGGTTGAAGGGGCCAGGGTCTGGTTGCTCTCCGTGATCTTAGTTACCTTCCTGTTCCTGATGGAAGCCCTAGTGATGGAATTCGAGTGGACGCTCCTGCTGAACCCTGTGAAGCTCGTCGCCTATCTCGTGGTGGCCGCCTGGGCCGCTATCATCATATTTTCCGTGATGAGGCTGCTGTGCAGTAGGCTGGGGTTGAGGAAGGATTCGAGAAATGAATAGGCGCGCTTGGTTGGGAAGAACCTCTGATGGGTTTAGACCGATCGATTCGATCGCCTAGGGGGAGTTCGGGAGAGCAGTGCAGATCTCCCAGCTAGAGGGTACTCGAAGACCTCACGATGGGTGAACGCCATCCCCCCTTGGCTGGGAGTGGAGTCTGTGGAGGTCGTGCACCCTTAAGAGGATGGAGATGGAATTGCCAGCTGGCTGCACGGCTCGCCCTGCGACAGATCAGATCGCCCTCTTATCCCCCAGATTGTCTCTCATCGACTGTAGAAGCTCTATCAGATCGTCTCCAACACCGACTATGGGCATCCTCCTTCCTCCACGGTCTACAAGTACGTATTTCCTGCCTAGAAAGCGCAGCGCACTCCTCTCCTCGATCACCTCCGAGATGTCCCCTATCCTCATGGACATGTCCCCCCTGATGGTGCTCACCACCACCTCATCGCCAGCCACGTATACCCTGTACAGCCGGGATTCTGCGAAGCCAACGGCGACGCCGGTGAGTCCGAACACCGCGACGTAGGGGATCTGAAAATAGAAGCCCGCAAACGTGATCACGAGGCCGAGGATGAGATCCCTCATCCCGAAGGCCAGCCCATTAACCCTAACCCTCTTCCAGACCATTGGAGTACTCCCCTCGGGATCGGACATCACTTAAAACGATTTCCGGACTGTACGCGGCTGAGGAGAGGGAGGGGATCGGCCAACCCTTCCGCGACCGAAGGTCCTCATCCACAGCCCGCGGAATCAGGAGCTGATTGACGGCTTGCGACCGGATGCGATCGTGGTGGCTACTTGCATCTGCCACTGGAGGATGGAGCAAGTGCTATGCCCGGACACCGATCCCGTGCTCGCGCTCTGACCGCGGTGGGCTTCAAGGCCGGGGGATCAGCGGTCACACGGGGAGCTCGAGTGGGGTGCTCGTAGGTCTCCTCTATGGACCGAACACTTCGGAGGGCCGATGGGTGGGTCATCACCTATCCGTTCCATCCTCGACGCTTCAATCGGTAATAAGTGCTTTCAGCGGGTTAAGGTTCACGGTGTGAGCAGGACCTCCTCTCTATTTCCAGGAGCCTTCTCTTCACCTCCCCTCCCAGGGGATAGAAACCCATCAGGGTCCCCCTCTTGGTCAACAGGCGGTGACAAGGAATTAGGACTTGGAAGGGGTTCCTCATAAGGGCCGCCAGAACCTCGACATACTTGACCCCGGTCCTCTTGGATAGCTCGCTGTAGGTCATGGTCTCACCGCACCTCAGCTTGAGGAGCTCCTCGTATACCTCTCTCCTCCAGTACACCACATCCGGGAGCTCGAAGGACCCTCCCTCGATCAGGACAGTCCTGAGGTTGCTCTCAAGCCACTCTTCCAAGTCCGGTGATCTCCTTAACTCCCCTGACAGGGAGTGATATCTCATTATGCTCCTCAGATGTCTCATCGACTTCTCCTCCGAGTAGTGCCAGGAATAGGCTATGACCTCCCCGCCGGAGGTGAGAAAGTTCACAACCACAGGTTTACCTAGGAGCTCCTGTATCGGCACCCCCCATACCTCACGATCAGTGGGGCTCGCGCATCTTAATTCGTTGACTGTATCTCAAGGCCCGTACAGCGCGGCATACCTTAATTTAAGACGTCCAAAAGGATGTGCTCGGGTATTTCCGAATGACTTGGGCGTCGCAGCGCGGTTCTCCGACATCAGTTATCTGAGGAGCTTCGTGGAGACGTGATGACATCCGCTCTCACTCTAGCGGGTGAGCGTATCATCACCTAAATCCTCCAAAAACAGCAGATTTACATTGAAGGACACCCTCTCCATCTCCCTGACGAGCTCCTTCTCCCTCTTGGCGAACACAGCCGCCTGCACCCATGGTTCTGGCCAGGGCTATCACGTAGCAGTCCGCTAAAGAGATGGCCCTGTCGCATTTGAGCTCCCCCACTACCTCATCCAAGCCGGAGACGATCTCCACGGTCTCGCTATCCTTCAAGGTCCTGACCAGCCTCCGTGCCACCTCCCTCCCCTTGAGCCGACAGGTCACGTAGTATATCTCAGCTAGGGCAGTGCTGGGAAGGTACACCTCCCTGTCGGAGAAGAGGATGCACTCCTCGACCAGATCAGCCAAGGACTCCCCCAAGAGGTATGTCAGGACCACGCTGGAATCGATAGCTAGCCTACTCGGTAGTTCCGAGCATTTCAAGTCTCCTCTCCTCCTCCCTCCTCAGCTCCTCCATGACCCTCCTCACTTCATCCTTCTCCCTTGACAGTATGCCCTTGAAGGTTCTCAGTTCCCTTCTCGCCGAGTACGATCTCTTCCTCTCCCTCAACAGCGTTAGAATCGCCTCGTCGAAGCTCACTCTCCTCCCGAGCTTCAACTGAAGCTCGGACACGAACTTAACGAGCTCCCTTTTCGTCCTCCTGCTCACTTGGATTGTGGTAGACATAGTATCTATAGCATCAAGCAATTACAGTATATATGGCTTAGTGTTTGTGACGGGGAGCCCTTCACCACTGGATGAGCGATCCTCCTATATCAGCGAGGGGATTGAGCTCCTTTACTCGGGAACATGGAGCAAAAGGTCCTGTGGTTAATTGGGCCTTTACGGAAGGTACTCTGCCAGCTCGGCCCACCCCTATGATCGCGCGATTCCTGTGCTGAGCGCCCTAGATGCTTGGGACGGCTAGGGGCTCTAGGCGGTATGGCGATGGCTGAAGTGTAGCCATAAAATCGATTAATGGAACAGTGGAACATTAGTAACACTTATATTACATATATGATGAGTAATACGGTGAAAGCATGTCATCCAAAGGAGAGGAGACCAAGAAGGATGTGACCATAAGGGGCGTTGATGCATTCCTCTACAGCAGGGCGGCGGAGATAGCCAAGAGGACCGGGAAGACCATGGGAGAGGTCGTGAACGAGGCGTTAAGGCTCTTCATAGATCTCACGGAGGGACTCAGGGGCGGACTCGAGCCTGTGGCCGAGGGTCTGAGGGAGGCGGGGAGGAGGGTGGACTACACCCTGTCGGCACTAAACCCCACGATCATATCCGATCTTGGGGAGCTCGAGGTGACCAAGGAGGACTTGGTGCAGCTGGGCAGGAAGGTCGTCTTTCAGAGGGTGAAGAGGCTCTCTTTCGCGGACGACGTGGATGCCGAGACCTTCGAGAGGTACGTGGCCCTGATCAGGGAATGCGAGGAAGTTAGGCCTCCTAAGGGGGTCTCCAAGCTTCTAGTGCTGTCCAGATGCAGGAAGGTGGACAGGCTGATCCCTCCCGACGGCGGGAAGTGAGGATAACGATGAGCGTAGGAGGGTCCACTCCCGTCAATGGGCGTAGGTCCGAGGACGAGTCGAGGTCAGAGGAGGCCTAGTTCGATCGAGCGCCTCTTAGTCATGGGCCCTCTCCGGTAGGTGCTCACTCTCCCTACCACCTAGGGTGAGGCACCGGAGCACGCACCACCTCTCTTCCCGGGCCCTCAGTCCTAGACAGATGAGCAGCCCAAGCGGGAAGATCACGCCCCAGTAGTGGTACTTGACCACCTCCCAATTCGACTCAGCTATCCTCTCCATGGCGTTACCGAAGCTGTCCGCATCCCTCACATCCACAAACGTGCCTCCCGTCATTTCCGCCATCTTCACATACAGGGGCCTGACCGGTATCTTCCTCCCCGTCGGAATTCCCCCGAAAGACGGTCCTCCCTCTATTCCCCCTCCGCCTATGACCTCCTCCAGGTATGGAGGGATCATTACGGATATCACATCGATCCTCACTCTCCTGCCGCTGTGGATCCAGAGGTCCTCCGCTGCCATCAAGGCGTCGCCACCGCAGTACTCGACACCATCGGTTATGAGCACCACATGGTACTCCCTACCCTCCAATGTAACGTTCCGGAGCAGCTTGTCAGCGAATCTCAGGGCTCCGGCTATGGGAGTCTGGTTCTCCGGCTCCACCCTACTGACCGCGCTCATCAGCTCTTCAGGAGGACTTCCCAGTGGGAGCTCCAGTTTTATGTCGTCACAGTCGTAGAAGACGATTAGGCCGACCCTGTCTTCCCCTCTCAGGGAGCTGGAGAAGCGGGAGATGGCCAGCTTAGCAGCCTCCATTTTGGACATATTCCCATTGATTGAGAGCGGCTCCTTCATGCTGATGGATGCGTCCAGGATCAGGAGGAAAGAGCGAGGTGATTGGAGGTAGCTGACCGTGATGATGAACACCCACACCACGAAGAGGATCACCAGGGTCCTCAGCAGACATTCCCTGAGCCCCATCCCTATTCCCCCTCCTCGGTGGAACTGAAGGGATGAATGTCGTTCAACTCCAGTCCGGAGATGATCACGGCCATGATCAGCGGCCCATCCGAGGTTTGAACCGAGTAACCAACGATCCCCCTCCCGAGCCTCCTCTCCAGTTCGCCCTTAGCCGCCCAGAGGTACATGCAATCACGAGGCCCTCTCATTAGGAGGAGTCCCCACGCCCTCTCCTCCCCGTCGAATCCAGCCATGGAGTTGAGCAGCGTCATGGCGGCCATGTCTTTCAGGTTGTAGGGCGAGGGCGCCTGCATGCAGGCCTCCGGGTCGAGCATCGAAAGGCCGATGGTCCCGAAGGGGTCGACCCTCTCGGGATGACTTAACAGCTTCCCCAAAGTTGAGGCGGACAGCCTGAAGGAGGGATCGCCCCTCCTGTCGGAGCTGATGACGAGATCGAGTGCGATGGTCAGTTCATCTAGAAAAGCCTCCACCGATTCCTCCATGGTCTCTCCCAGTGAAAGGGCTCTTTCCAGATCAGCTAGAAGCACCACGTTGCTTCTCTCTCCCATCTCCCTAAGGGCACCGTCTAGGCCCTCGTGCCTCGACGAGGAGAACATCACCAGTGATATAAGGGGCACATTCAGAACCCTCACTTCATCGAGGATTGATGCAAGGGACCCCATCAGGTCGGGTCTGACGGCGTCGACCAAGAGCAACGCTAGGTCAGGGGGTGTCCGCACCTCCACACCACGTACTCCGCGAGGGACACGATATTTCTCCTGACTTCCCCTGCGGGGCCTGTGGTTGGATCGATCCTCAGCCTGAGCCTGCTGCCCGGTCTGAACTCCTTCAGCCCTTCCTCGAGCTGGGAGATGTTCCATGCGGAGTTGAGAGTCCTGTCCTCGTGAGAGATCGCGATACCGAAGACCTCTAGGGGCGACTGGGCCTCCCTCCGTGTTGGGATCCCCTTCCTCACCGAGAGAATGCAGAGGCAGGGTTCCTTCATCTTACTAATCCTCCTCAGGAGTAACAGGACTATCAAGGCTCCAGTGACTGGTGAGCCGAGGTTCAAGCCCACTAACGGCTCCAGAGGGGATATTGGAAGCCCCAGAATGGATGAGAAGCTGAATATGAAGCTTAAGGCCGCTTGAACTACTGTGTAGGTCCCGGCAGCGGTGAACAGCGGTGCGGCCAGATCCCACCTCCTATCTCTAGACAGGTACTCGGATATGAGGCCCGCGACCAGTCCGGCCAGCAGGGACAGAACGGGTATTGTAATTGCCGGAAGCAGCAGCGAGCTGTACCTCAGCTCGAATACGTAAGAGGTCAGGGTTGATGCTATGGCGCCTCCCGTGGCCATAGAGGCCAAGAGCATCATGATGAGTCTCCTCTTCACTGAGATCCAGCTCTCCAGAATCAGAACCTCGGGTAACGCCGCCCTGAGCTCTCTGAGGAGCCAGATCACCAACCCCGTCAGGGACCCATAGCTCCCGAGGAGGATGATTATTATCTCTTCCTCAAGCATCCCCGCCAAGGAGATGCTGAAAGGGAGCTGCAGGCGGGGAAACATCAGGTAGAGATAGTCGAGGAGGAAGGCGGCTCCCAGACCGGACACGTAAGTGAGATATACTCCTTAGAAGGGATCTCACGACCTCGTCAGACGGCTGATCCGTGAAGTCTTTTCCGAAGAACAGGAGGGCGTGGAGGACAGAGGCGGGAACGGAGGAGAGGAGGAGGAATTTCAGGTATATGGACGGAGTTGAGGGATCGAACGCCGCTAGCCTGATCGCTCCCAGAGCTAAGCCGATCATGCCGGCCAGTAGCATGAAGAGGAGGGGCTCGTACCACCTCGCCACCCTTCCCCTGGGGATCGCTCGCTGATAGACCTCTGCCACCGCCCTTATCTCCTCGTCCTCAGGCTCAACCCTAAGCTCACCCCTGACCTCTGGGAAGATCAGGCCTCTCTTCTTGGGTATCACCCTCAGCTTGTGGATCCCGAGGGCTAGTTTCTCCACTAGGGTTTCGCTCTCCCCGAGGAATGTATCGTCGAGCTCGTAGGATGCTCTGAGCCTCTCCCTCCTCCCGGAATCGTCCACGTAGTAGGTCTCTAGGATGAGCTTAGCACCCCTCTCCAATAAGGACGACCTCTTGACAGTGGATATGAGCCTCTCAGCTAGCCTCACTCCGAGATCTTCGACCCCGATAAGGATCGTCCTCAATTCCTCTCTGTCTTATCGAGATCTGGGTGCTAAAATAGGTGGAAGAGTGAAGATGTAGACCTTCGCATATGACTTGGTGCCCGGCCAATCCCTGCATGAACGCGGTTCCCCCCGGCGTGGTGAAATTTTTGTTGGACAGGTCGGGGTTACTTGGAGGGAAAACTTGAGGGTAACCCTGACGCTGGGCAAGGTCTACTTGGAACCTGAATTCGTTCCCATCCTCCATAACCGGTCAGGCAGCGATGCTGTCAGGAGGGCTGGGTGGGACGAGGAGCATGTGATAAGGGAGGGGGTGAAACTCGCCACCAACTGCTCCACATTCCTAGGAAGGGAGCTGGAAGGCTCAGTGCCCACGGTGGAGAACCCTTGCCCGGGTTTCCTGGGGAGGAAGGTGAGAAAGGTACTGGAGGATGCGACCTGGGAGGAGAGGATCTACTCGTCAGGCCTGAGGTCCATCAGGCTGTCTAAGGTGGTCGAGGTCAGCCCCGGACTCTCAAGCGATCTCTATCGCCTAGCTTCTGAGTGGCCCGATTTGGCCGGGGAGTTCAAGGGAGCCATAAATGACGAACTGAAGAGAAGGGAGATCCCGAACATCAGGGCTTCGAGGTTCTTCACCGAGGTGTACTTCCCGGCCCCCGTGGAGGATATGCCGCTGGATCTGGTCAAGGAGTTGATCTCTCCCCTGAAGCTGAAGATGAGGAAACCTGACGTGCTGGTGCACAGGCTCTACGATACCGTCTTCTCCTCGGTAGACGGTGTGCTGGTGATGATGTCCCTCGGCAGGAGCAGGCAGGTGAACAAGAAGGCGAGGAAGAGGGTCAGGGGCATGCTCAGGATGGGCATAGATCTGGTGCTCGCCCAGAAGGTGTTCTACACCAGCTCATCGCTCTGGTTCCATGGGGAGTGGAGCCTCGTCAACGGCCTCATGATCCTGAATCCCGAGGTGCTCAGGAACGTCACGGGATGGCGGGACGCGACCTTCGGCTCCACGTACTCCCACCTCTTGAGGAACTTCGACGTGGAGAGGAGATTTAGGAGATACATAGAGGGTTTCTGGCTCCCGACCCTAGACCTGAAGAAGGCGGTGAGGATATCTGTTAACCTATTCAGGCTCGGGGCATCTCAACCCAACGTGGACGACGTGCTCGTCGCGCTGGAGGAGAGGGAGTGCGCCATCCTGCAGGCCCTGGCCGCCAAGGAGTTCTTGGACGGGAAGTTCATGGGCAGGTCCGATTACGCCAAGAGGGTGGCTGAGGTCCTGTGCCTATACTTCCATCAGGGTAACTCTAGCTCCCTGAGGAACTGCGTCAGGGGAAGGGGGAGCTTGGCTGAGAAGCTGGAGGCCCGTGAGGAGAGAGAGGGCCTCAGCCTTCCAGAGATCGTGACCCTGCTCTCACCCATCTACAGGGGGGAGAGGGCGGAGTACGAGGACGATCTGGGGAAGCTCACCAGGCTCAATCTGGTGAGGTCTAGGCGCGTCGGGAGGAGGGGAAAGGGGAGCAGGACCGTCAGGGTATACGAGCTGGTGGCCCTCAGGAGGTCCCTCATGCTGCTCCTCGATCAGGTCAGGAAGGAGATCGTGCTCCTTCTAGAGGGCGACCTGGACGTAGGATGACGATTCGCAGGCTCGCGAGCGCTGCGCGGGTCCGTCGAACGCATAACTTATATAAGAGAATGGTCGCTCTCTATTGGAGCGATGGGGGGCGGGCATTCGTTCGGTCCCCCTCGCTCCATCTCCCGGTTCTCCTCCCCTTTAGGCAATTGTCTCCGAGATCCTTCTCGTCGGATCCCCGGGTCTCTCCTCTCCTCCCTGAGCACCGCTCAAACTGCCACTATACATCGTGTGCGAGTTGGAGGAGAAAGGCTAGACAATTTCTCCTTTCAGCGAGGGGAACGAATAAATTAATCCAGCGTTCGAAGGACTCTGAATGGGCTTTATCGCTGAAGTCGAGAGGGAAGTTGAGAGGGCCTCTAGACTACTTGGCTTGGAGATTAGGAGGAGCGTCCCCAAGCGGATGAGAGTAGTCGAGGATCTTCCCAGCAATGGGTGCACTCATAGGAAAGGCGACGCCCTCCTAGTATCCGCCAAATTGGCTGGGGACGTGCTCCCGTATGTATTGGCGAAGGAAGCTGCGATCTCTCTAATGGTGCCAGAGGTGGATGAGGTCCCCCAAGTTCACGACTTGGCGTGGATATACTCTTCGGCCCCCAGAGAACTCTGGGAGAGGTGTAGAATCCCGCCTGGGAGCCCATTTCACGATTACGACCCCTACAGGCTTTTCTCCATGGTCCCTTCTAAGGAGAGGAACAGGGTGCTCGGAACCATCATCAGGATAGTGAACGCCTCAGCTAGGCTGGGTAACTTAGAGTTCCCGATGTACATGGCTCTCCTCTACAAGATCGTCGGTTCTAGCGTTGGTCTCTCCGACTCTGACGTGAAGCTGATAAGGATAATCTCAGAGAATCCACGCGCTACCTCTGACTACATCAGGAGGAGGGGGATGGGAGGATCCTCCTTGACGAAGTCCATGGGGAAGTTGAGGACTCTGAGGATGATATCTGGCCCCGAGAACGTGGATTATCATAAACTAGGGCTGTCTACCTTTCTGATATCGTTCTCCAACCGAAAGGAGTGCAGAAAGGCTTTCTGGAGGTTTCCTTACACGCGCAGCATGCTGGTACCTGTGTCGAGCGAGATCGACGCCCATGCATACCTCTCATACCCATATGAAGGGATGGACGATCTGCTCTCGCTTCGGAACCTTGGATTGGTTGTATTCCTAGTTAGGAAAACCCTCCTGAGATTCAATTTCGACCCCGTCAGGGACCCATTCGAGGCGATAAATCTGGCCACCCCTCAAGAGTTTGGAGAAAAGGTGGAGTTCATTGCCACCTCGTCTCCACCTGTCCGAGTTGATGAGCTCGATTTGGACGTGCTTAATTTCGTCCTCGAGGAGGGAAAGGTGTCTGTCAACATCCTGACCAAGAAGGGGGTTCCGGAAGCTAGGTCCAGGCTCAGAAAGCTGAGGGGGGCCGGAATCATCACCAGTCTCTATCGGTTAACGTTACCCATGGGCGTAGAGAAGGCGATCGTCCTAGTGGAGGATGAACCCGAGGAGATGGATACCCTGTTGGGGGTGCTGGGATCCGGAGGATCGGTGATGATTCAGCACCTAGAGGGCGAGGTCTCCTACCTGATGGGCGTGCTTATGGCCCCTCCGGAGATTAGGGGAGATATCCTCAGAGTGGTCAGGACCGTATACGGTGAAAGAGTGCTTCTGGCCGAGGATTTCGTGGACATTAAGCCGGGTTGGAGGCTCCCTATAGATCTGTGGGACGAGGGGTCGCAGAAATTCTTGTGGAGGGAACCCCTCGAGAGGTTAAAGGATGATCTCGAGGCGTGCCTCCCTCGATCCCGGCCGGTCCCACAAGGATAGGTGGTAATCACACCGGACGGGCCCGGGGACTGGTGGAGGAAAGGTAATATTGGTTAGGGAGGTTGAACAACCGAATGGATCCGGTCAGTGAGCTGCACGCGAAGATCGAGGATGTCTCTAAGTCGACTGGATTGGAGATCCGCAGACCTATCCCCAAGGAGGTGAGGATCGTCGACGAAGTGCCTGGGGGCAGATGCACCGGTTACGATGGAGAGGCCCTCCTCGTGGCTAGAGGAGTGGTCAAGTGGCTTCCTCAGGTCCTGAAAAAGGAGGCGGTGATCCTACATACCGTCCTGGGGGTGGATGTTGTACCTCAGGTGCACGATGTGGCTTGGTACTACTCGGGATCCCCCAAGAAGCTGTGGTTGAGGTGTAGAATTTCCCCAGAAGGTCCGTTCCATGATTACGATCCATACGAACTCCTCTCGCTCATCCAAGAGGGAGAGATGGATAGGGTCGTGGGGAACCTGCTTATGATAGTTAACCTTGCCGCTGAGAGGGGATCCCTCGACTTCGAAACTTACATGGCACTCCTCAACAGGATCGCTGGGATGACGGTGAGGATCACCGAGAGCGATGCCAAGATAATGGAGATCATCTCAAGGAACCCTCTGGCTACCGACAGGGAGATCAGGGGGATGGGGATAACCGGAGCCACCCTGAGCAGGTCTTTGAAGAAGCTGAGGATGCTTGGCATGATATTCGGACCTGAGAACGTGGATAACTGGAAGTTAGGTCTGACGACCCTCCTCATCACGTATCCCAACAATAGAGAGTGCAGGAAGGCCTTCTGGAGGTTTCCGTACACCTATAGCGCGTACATCCCGGTCTCATCAGAGGCGCACGTGAGGGCATATTTGTCCTACCCCTACCAGGGTCTTGATGCCCTGAGAGATGCGCTAGATGGAAGGATCCCGCTGTATCTCGTGAAGGACGCAGCCTTTGGCCTCTCTCTCGATGCTGGGAGGAGCCCGTACGATTCGGTGGAGGAATTGTCCAGGCCCCAGCCTAGGGGGAGGGACCTGAGCATTCTCGTGAAGAGGCCAGAGTCCAACCTCGACAGGAACGATTTGAGGATACTTAACCTAGTTTTCAAGCACGGGAAGGTCACTCACAAGCTCCTGAAGAGGGAGAGAATTCCTGATCCGAAGAAGAGGCTCGGCCGACTTAGGAAGGACGGTTACATAATCAGGATGTACTTCCACGGGATCCCTAAGGGCATGGAAAAACTCATGCTGATAGTGAGGGCCTCCCATGATGAGATGGTACCCTTCCACTCCTTCCTGAGGTCGGTGGGATCGGTACTCACCCATTACATAGAGGGGGATGACTTCGAGGGGCTGCTATCTCTCCTAGTCACTAGGCCAGAAGTGAGGGGGGATCTCATTTGGACGGTGAAGTCCGTTTACGGAGATCAACTCGTCTTGGCGGAGGATTTCTTGGATATAAGTCCCGGCTGGAGGCTCCCCATAGATCTGTGGGATGAGGAAAGTGGGACCTTCACATGGGAGGACCCAGTCATCAGATTGAAGAGGGATCTCGAGACCTGCTACAAAAAATTGTGAAGGGAGCTTTTATGTGCTAGGCTCTGGCAAAGGGGGTACTGGAGTAGAGGGCGGCAGTCCCAATCACCTCCCAATATACGTCTATTGACGAACTAGAATTTCTCATTAAGTGGTTCCGTCTATGATGAAGCTGACGGCTCTGCAGATTCATTCTGAAAACTACGATTCAGATCAGGCGTGGATATCTACCAGGAATAATTGGATTAAAGAATAAGTTCTTTTTATGTCCGTTTAGCTTGTAATACCGGATCTGATCTCGGTCGCCTGTTGGCATTGTGAGGGCCATTAGGAGCCGGAACCTGCTTGCATTTCACAACAAATGACGTTCTATTTCCCGTCGGGCTGGTGGGGGCAACTAGCTGGCCTAACACCCAACATCACCAATCCTTTTTACGGGTCCATCGGGTGCTTTAGGAGAATGTTGGGGAGCTTCCTCAGGAAGAGTGCCGTATTGGCGCTGATGAGGCTGACGGGTCGGGACTTCAGGCGGGAACTCAGGACGATAGAGTCCATTATGCGTGGTGATATGCTATTAGAGGATTTCGTTAGAGAGTCCCTGAGATCCCTCTTAGAGTACGCTGAAAAGAAAGTACCGCACTACACTCGGCTGTTGAGGAACTTCGAAGACCCATTAACCCATTTTGACGAGATCCCTGTCCTCAAAAGATCCTTCGTCCAGGCACATCTCGATGATCTGACCTCCACAGACATGGAAAGGATGAGGGCATCAACCGGGACCACTGGAGGATCGACAGCAAGGCCCATAAGGTTCTTCAGAGATGTGAGATCCTACCGCTGGAGTAAGGCCACGGAGGTCTTCTATTACAGTTGGTTCTTGGGGATAGATCTGCTGAAGGCCAGGAAAATGATCATTTGGGGCTCAGCTGCTGAACTCCTCGGCGGTATATCCCCTCTATCCAAGATGACCCACTTCCTTGACGGAGCAGTCTACTTCAACGCTTACCTCATAGATCAACGGTTAATTGAGAGGGTCCTGAGGAAGCTAGAGGATTACAGACCGGACATCCTCAGGGGGCTTCCTCACTTCCTAGCTGCCGTGGCTGAGTACGCCCTCAGGAGGGGGATTGAGGTGTTCAGGCCGAAGGCGGTGATCTCAACCGGGGAAACGCTAAACAAATGGAAGAGGGAGATGATAGAGGAGGCATTCGGTAGGGTATACAATTTCTACGGGGCCAGAGAGGCCCCGTCCATAGCTGGAGAGTGCAGTGACGGATCCCTCCACGTTTTCTCTTTCAACAACTTGATAGAGATCCTCGACGACTCGGGCGGGAAGGCCCCGGATGGGGCGCTCGGGAACGTCGTCGTGACTCCTCTACACAACTACGTGATGCCTCTCATAAGGTACGAGATAGGCGACATGGCTAGGGCGGTTGAGGGGAGGTGCTCTTGTGGCTCCTTTCTACCGAGGATGGGTAGTATTGAGGGCAGGGCCACCGAGTTCGTGGTGAGGAGGGACGGCTCCCTTTTGGGGGGCGAGTTCTTCGAGGGGGTCTTCAGGGTGGAGGAGTGGGTCAGGGAGTTCCAAGTTATTCAGGAGGATCTGAGCACCCTCAGGATATTCATCGCTCCAAGGGGAGGGACGAGGGTCTCCCTCTCAGTACCCGAGGGGAAGATCAGGGAGGTCTTGGGAGATGTTATCATAAGGTGGGAGCTAGTGGACAGCGTGCCCAAGCCCGCGTCAGGTAAGTTCATGTATGTGATATCGAAGGTCAGATCGGGACTGGCCGTCTGACCTCAGTACCTCGCACCCCTGCTGGCTCCCCTAGAACCACTCGCGGTGTTCAAGGGAGGTTTTTATGGAGGACGGGGACGATCCGCGCAGGCAGATCCTATTAGAACGAGAAAAAATCCCCTTAGTCACTTAACTCCTTCTCGTACCTTTGATGGTGATTCCCCCGTGGAGGACGGGAGGGAAGCGAGGGGATAGTCTCTCCAGCTCCTGATCGGTGTGGTGGTTACGGTGATATCGACGCTCGACATGCTGCTGGGGCGCCGCTGAACCGCAACGCCCCCGGATGTTTGAGAGGGGAGAGGCTAGCTGACCACTAGGCTAGCCGGTCACTCTTCTTCCTCATCTCGCTTGGAGTAGTAGGGTGTCTCTGTAGACTCCTCATTCCTCTGAGCCCCCCAGTCGTAGTAACCGAATACGTCGACTGGATCGGAGCTCTCCGACTCTAGCCTCTCCATCTGCCACTCGTCGCTTATAGATGTGTCCAGCCAGCCCATCCTGTCCCCCTCACTGTCGTAAACGTAACCATCATCCACATAGCCGACCTCATTCCCCTCCTCGTCCCTTAATATGCCCTCGCTGTCTATCTCATGGAACGACACCTCCTCGCCTAGATCCATGTTCCTCACACTCCCGTCACCGTCCACATAGAAGGTATCCATCCCCGTTCCAGTGGAGATCTCGTCGGAGAGCCAGGTCGAGTCGGGAGAGTAGTCCTCGTTCCCAGGTCCCCCGGTCCAGTCGTCACCGTTCCACCACTCGTCCCTATCCTCCTGGATCTGCGGGATGTACGAGCCCAGATCAATCTTGGGTAGTCTGAAAGACCTTATTGATGATCTTATGGATCTGTACATCGCGTTGCTCTCTCTGCTGAGGGTGTTGAGCCACCTGACGTCGGCGCTTGTGTGCAGCACGGTGCTCTGCAGGATATCCAGCGCATCCTCGCCGAGAGCTAGGTATAGGTAAGCCCTCCAGAGCTGGACGTCCATGAGGTTCTCCCCTATCGTCACGGCCCAGGCCGCCCCTCCATCCAACCATGCGATGGAAGAGCTGATCATAGGAGGCATGTCCGAGGCAAGGGACCTGCCCAAGGATGCATAGACCTCGTGAGAGATGATTCCAGGTATGGGAGCTCTCTCCACTCCAGTAACCCGGTATCCCATCGAGCTGAGGACTGAGGACGCGTAATTCTTGGCATCCACGTAGGGGTGTGGTCTGTACCCCATCGCCAGATAGGCCTGAGCTATGAAGTTATCCCCGTGCACGAAGTTCTGGGGCGGGTATAGGACGACCCTGTACCCTCTCCCCCTAATGTCCAAGTAAGGGGACTCGTTCAGCAAGCCATGTTCCACTCTCGCCGATTCGGGCACCATTGAGTTGAACGCGGTCTTTCTCCTAACCGGATCCACGATCCTAAGGGGCTTGGCCCTCACGACTTCAGCGGGATGGAATGTCGAAGATATCTCCTCCAGCTCTGTGGTGAAGAGGGATTGGTGGGCGATCCACCCCCTAGTCAGCTGACCCGGTCGTATCCTCAAGATCAGCTTTCCTGGCGGCAGCCCGAGCAGTTGAAGTCCTTGAGAGGATGGTAAATCGGCCTTTACCTCTATAAATTCCCTTCTGACCGCTCTAACGTTCAGTAGAGGAGCTCCGAGTACTTTCTGGACTAAGTTCAGGAGCTTTCTTGAGAGGGAATCTGGGTCCAGCTTTGAGGCGAAAACTATGGCGAGGGGAGCCTTGGGATCGTGGGCGGTGAGGGTGTCGATATCCGAGGCCACTATCCACTCCTCGGGTATGTGTCCCGAGACGCCTAAGAAAATGTCCCTGACCTCCACTCCTACCTCCCGTATTTCCCTATCCCGGAAACTTAATTCCTTTCCTACCTTCCTTCCTTCGATTCCCCTCGGGGATGAGATGAGTACCGTGCGCATTTTTTAGTAAATTCAGGAGGATGGGGTGCATGTGGATCGCAGCCCTAGCCACAGCCATCGGCATGTGGGGGCTAGTAATATCGATCTCGGCGCTCGTAGCAACCTACATCGCGAGACTCGCACCTGAGAGGCCCTTTTACCCGGCAATTGCCTCCCAAGTCCTTTATGGACTGATCTCCCTGCTGCTAATCCACCTCACCGGTGGTGTTTGGACTTATTCCATTCTCTCGGGAGCTCCGCCTTACAAGCTGGGTCTGGCCGCCTCAATCTCCCTTCCCCTATCACTGTTTATGAGTAGCCTCGCCTACAGAAGCTGCTACTACGAATCTCCACACCTTCCCAAGGGCATGGCAGAGAGAGTAATTCTCCTCCTTCTTATAGCACCGATCGGTGAGGAGATGCTCTTTAGAGGTCTGCTGGAGGGCTACCTGCTGCTGAGCCTGGGCGGGAATCCGACCTCGCTGGTAATAGCGATATCACTGCCCGCGGTCCTTTTCGCAGCGATCCACTATGTACCCTACAGGGAGGCCCCCCCTTGCTACCTTAGGTGGGTCCTGACGACAGCGCTGACCGCGGGTCTCGTGGCCGGCTTCTTCAGGGTCTACGCCGATTCCCTGCTGCCAGCCGTGCTGATCCACTCCTGCTTTAACTTGGGTGGCATGGTGGCCTCGAGAGGAGGTCGGTACATCTAAGTGATCTCTGAGCCACTCCTCGCCTCCATTCCCTTAAGACGGAGTCCGTACCTCCTAAGCCTCGCGAAGTGCCTAAGGTTGCCGGTGAGTAGCTCCATCCCCTTAGATATTGCCGTCGCCGCTATGAGCAGATCCGCATCGCCTATTAAGGATCCCTCCTCCTTCAGCACATCGTAAAGTCTGCTGTACTCAAGCAGGATGGAGTTATCCAGCCAGATTACTTCGTAGGTCTCTTCTAACAGTCTCTTCACTTCCTCCCTCTTCTCGCTAGGTGTTCCCCTAATGAACTCCAAGAGAGCGATCGCGGAGATCGCATCCCCGACCCTTTTGCCATTCCTGAGGGAATTTGTCAGGACATCAGTGTCGATCAGTATCAAGTGAGAATTCCCTCCTGAACCTCCTGTGGGATTCCTCCACCTCGTCCAAGTAGGGGAGCACCTCTTCCCTCAGCTTCTCGAAGGCTTTGTCTCTTTTGACTTTATTGACTTCTTCAGCCAGCTCGTTCAGAAAATCGCTCCAGTCCCTGTCTCCTTTAAGGAGCTCAAGTTTCCTCTTTACCTCCTTCTTCACGGGTATCGTTGTGTAGGTCATCATGTGCTGAATCATCATGTAATTATTAATGATGACCGATGATGATGAGATTGATTCACCGCCTGAGGTCCTTCCTCCTCCTAACCTCGTCTAGGACCTCATCCAGCCTGCACACCAAGATTGAGAGAGCTTCCTCCACAGTCCTCCTCCCGACCACGATGGGGTAGTGCCTCGACTCCCTGACCCTGAGGAAGTTGGGCCCCGTTCTCCCCGCTAAGAAGACATCGACATCGCTCAGGAGCTCCACCACAGCTTTGAATTTCCTAGGGTCCCCGTGCTCCCTCTCCTCCATCTCCCTGACCGTGTTCACCCTCTTCTCCACGAGCCGGTAGCTCCCGTCCTCCTCCACCTCGTATATCAGGTAGTACTTGGCGTCACCGAAATGCTCTTGGCTTAACTTGGTCTCGTCGTCGTCCACGCCAACCGCTACCCTGAGCATGTGGATCCAGGGCCGAGATTGGCTGCTCACTTATAACCCATCCATGAAGGTCTGATCTCCCGTCCAAATGTGTTATCTCACTTAAAGTACTCCTGAAGCGACGCTTTGATCAGGTGCTTCCTCAGGATCACGGAATTCTCCACCCAGACATCGAGGGGAGTGCTCATCCTCTTCTCCACGTGCTGGAGGCACTCTCTCAGCTCGTCGCACTTAAGCGGATCGGACCTGAGCACGTGTCTGACCGTCTCCCTAACATTCCACACTCCCACGGGAAGGTATCCCGGATGGGCCTCCCTGAGAATCAGCACGGTAGCCTGCCTCCTCTCCTCCCTGAGCTTCTCAGCCACGGCCAGCCTTCCAGCATAGTAGCAGCCTCCCATGCTGGCATAGCTCCACCTACCCTCGAAGGGCTCGTAATCTCCCGCTAGGGCAACCTCCTCCAGGAGGGTCCCGGGGAACCAAACCTCTATGGACTCGTAACTCCACCTCTCGGGAAACATGATCACGGACCACCTGTTCTTGAGGTACTCGCCGTAGTACAGCCTGTACTCGTTTATCTCAGTGTATGTCCTGACCTCCCTCAGCAGGTATTTGGAAAGGGTGTCGTCCACAGCGGTTATGGACCACCTAGTAGGGACGAACTTCCTGTTCCTCCCGATGCCGAGGAGGCCAGCACTGAGCCCCTGCTGGATCTTTGATACAGGAACCCCTCTCTCGTAGAGCTCGATCATGGCCTCCGTTGCTCTGGCGTCCCTGTCGTAGTAGGCCCTCTCCATCCTGGAATCGGACCTCCCTGGCTCCACCCTCAGCTCCTCGAGGAGAGCAGAGGGTCCGAAGGGCTGGTGCACCTCCGATAGAATCGCTCCTTTAGGGGGATGCCTGAGCCTAGCCTCCATGTCCACCGACTCCCTAGAGAGCATGGACTCCTGCAGCTCCCTCGCATACCTATCGTCTATCTGGGTCACTTTCAGCTTCCTCTTCCCCCTGAGGAGCTGGATTCTCATGGCCACTATCTCCTTCAGGCCCTTCCCGAACCAGAGCTCGCTCATCCCCCAGTGCTCCGTGCTGCCCCGAACGGGAGGGATCAGAGGACCTATGTACACTTTGGGGTAGCCATACCTCCCTACGAATATCTCGGGAGGTGAGGAGCCCTCTACCAGAGTGCCCGCGCTGGGTATGTAACCGAGCAAGGAGCGTACTTCTACTTTATCAAGTCTCCTGACCTTGAAGTCCTCGGTCAGTAACTTTAGCTTCTTCACCGGTCTTAACGAGGAGGATCGAGCTATAAAATCTGTGGGATCCAGAGACGAAGGGAGATCCCGTCTATGGGAATATGATTTCGTATCTTGGTGCCCTCCTGTAATTCTTGGCCCCTACTCCTAACCTCCCTACTAATCAATCTGAATCTGATCTAATTAAAACTGGCCGCGACGATACGCACTTAAGGGACTCGCGGACAATGGCTTGTGATAAAGGAGGTAAGGGCTAAGTCCATCCTGAACAGGAGTTCCATAGGCGATTACGTCATAAACCCATACGTGGGATGTCAGCACGCCTGCATTTACTGCTACGCCCAATTTTACGCGAGGAGGTGGGGGCGCACCGAAGCTTGGGGTAGCTACATTGAGGTGAAGGTGAACGCTCCTGAGCTCCTAGCCAAGGAGGTGAGGAGGAAAAGGGAGGGTGTCGTCTACCTATCCTCCATGACCGATCCTTACCAGCCCGTTGAGAGGGAGTACGAGCTCACTAGGCGCCTCCTAGAGATATTGGTGGAGAGGGATTGGCCCGTCCTAGTTCAGACTAAGTCTCCCTTGGTGCTGAGGGACATCGACGTCTTGAGGAGGTTCAGTCAGGTTAGGGTGGGCATGACCATCGTGACCCTCGGAGAGGAGGTGAGGAGGGTCATGGAGCCCCGCGCCCCAAGTGTGGATGGGAGGATTCAGGCCCTAGAGGAGTTGAAGGAGCGAGGAATAGGGACTTTCGCCTTCATCGGACCGATATTACCGGGTACGAGCGTTGAGGAGGTTTTGGAGCTGGTGAGAGCTTTGAGGGGGAAGGCTGATGTCGCATACTTCGACAGGTTGAACATGAAGCCCGGGTTGAGACCCAAGTTGGATACTGCCATGCGTAAGCTGGGGGTAAAGGACTGGGATAGTGATCTAGATTCTTACTATAGGAGACTGAAAGCCCGGCTGACTAAAGAGTTGAGATCTGTTGGAGTGAGATACGTCTTCGTGTATTAGCAGGAGCACATGTGAAGAGGTATCTTGGGGTACCTTGGCACCACTATACCAAGCCTGATCCAGCTAAAGAGTCTGCGCGCTCTCTTGGTCGCGCGCCTAACGTTCTTCCGGTTGAAGAAGATATATAAGTGCCGTGCGATCAGTTACTGAGCTTGGAGTAATCTCCTCGCGGATACATCCTCGAGGTCTCACTCTAGGGACTCGGGGAGGAACCCGGATTTTGACCTTTCCCACCTCGATCCAGCGAACTCCCCTCCTCCAGAACGCTAATCGTAACCCCGTCGACGTCTTAGGTGTAGATGTCCACCTTCGCGCGTGGGTTGCTACGTGAAACGGTTGCGCGATCATCCCAGCAGATCTGCCTCTCCCGGCGCACGCTCGCTCAAATTTGGATCATGAGATCTAGTCCTCAGGATGGGAATCCAAGGGTTATCCTTGAAGTACATGCGAATCTCATCTAGGTAAGCGTCGGACGGCCCCTTCAAAGACCACACACCCTCAGCCGACTTGATAATGGAGGATTAAATTTGATGGGACGAGGATGTGATGCGCAGATCATACGGAGATAATACCCGCGCGTAATGATCGGTAAATGAGGAGTGACCCGACGCGCAACCCATCGAGCGTCGGCGATCAGTCTTTATATATTGTTACCTATATCGATAATACGGAAAAACATGATTAGTCGATACAGATTCCTCCTGCTGGAACAAGCTAGGTCCCCGCTGATAGCCCCGGCGCTCATGGCGAGGATAGAGGAGGGATTCAAGAGGCTCAGCTCCGAGCGCCCGCTCAGCAGAGAAGCCCTAGCTAGGCTGAGGAACCTCCTGACGATAGAGTACGTCTACAACACCAACGCCATAGAGGGGAACACTCTCACACTCAGGGAGACGAGGCTCGTGCTCGAGGAAGGTATAACTGTAGCAGGAAAGCCCTTGAGGGATCATTTAGAGGCCAGGAACCACCTTCAAGCTCTGAGGTACGTGGAGGATCTCGCTCGCGCTGAGAGGGTGGAGGAGTTCGACCTGCTCAAGCTCCACCACCTCGTGATGATGGGGATATGGGAAGCGAGACCGGGCGAGTACAGGAGGGAACAGGTCTTCATCGGGGGATCGGGTCACGTACCGCCCCCTTCTTCGGAAGTTCCGAAATTGATGGGGAGGTTCGTTGACTGGTTGAACGGCGCCGGTGATCAGCTCCACCCGATCGAGCTGGCTGCCGTGGCCCACGCCTACCTCACGGCCATCCACCCCTTCACCGACGGGAACGGGAGGGTGGCCAGGCTCCTGATGAACCTCCTCCTGCTGAGGCAGGGCTATCCACTGGCCGTCATAAGGAAGGAGAGGCGGAGGGCCTACTACATGGCTTTGGAGGAGGCTGACAGGGGGAGAGCTAGACCAATAGCTAACCTCGTGGCGAGGGCGGTGGACGAGAGCCTGACCCTCTACTTGGGATCGCTGGAGGGCATGGTTCCCCTATCGGCAGCGGCTAAGGAGCTGGGGATGAGCGTCGACTACCTGGGGCAGCTCGCCAGGAAGGGATACTTGAGGGCGGTCAAGCTGGCTGGCAGGTGGTACATTCCGGAGGACGAAGTGGGAAGGCTTAGGAGTAGAGCGGTTCAAAGGTCAAGGGGGAAGTGATGCTAAAGCTGTGAGTGATGACGTCCACAGTTAGAGCGATGACTTCTCGCTTCACTTGCTTCGAGAGCCCTAACCTCATTGAGAGCGCGAGCGCGGTAACCGAACGCACCTGACTTGAAGAGGGTTAAGGTATTTAGCTCCCTCATCAGATAACGGGGGGTCAACGAGTTGCGATCATGGTGGTTAGTTCTCCTAACCCTGTTACTCCTACCCTTCTCCACTGCGGGGATTCATGCTGAGCCTCCCGCTCCGTTCGCTCCCTACCACGTCAAACCGCTGAACGGCATCCTCTACCCGAGGATCGGTCTACCAGCCCTCGTCATCAACGGGAGCGAGTTCACGGTATGGGTCCACCCGGACTTGGGAGAGCCCAGCGAGGTGTACCTGTCTTCGGTCTTCACCGGTAGGATATACCTAGAGATTACCGATAGGGGGAAGACCCCTCAGGGCTACTACGTCAACGTCAGGGGATCCGCACCTTCAGGTCTCTACAATCTGACGGTCGTGGCTGGCGGTAAATCTTACACTGAACCCAATGCGGTGGCCTTCTTCGACTCCTACAGGGAGCTGAAAGTGGCCCACTGGACGGACACCCACTTCGGGGTCAGGGACCTGCCCAAACACTCCATGAACGAGCTGCTCTTCAGGACCGCTATAGGCACATTCAACTCAATGGGCATCGACCTGATCCTACATACTGGTGATGTGATAGATGCGATCGTCTCAAAGGATGAGGAGGAGCCGTTCAGGAGGGCCTATGAGGAGCTCATCACCCTCAAGCGTCCGATCATAATGTGCGAGGGGAACAACGACTACACGGCGATAGAGAAGAATGCGTATTACTGGGAGAAGTACTTCGCTCCCCTCGCAGGCTACACTTCGTTTGGGGACCTGACCTTCTTCGCAACCGACTCCGACACGGGCAAGATATTCGGCGACCAGTTCGATTTCCTGAAGACCGCTAGGAGCAAGGCGGGGGTGGGCCTCATACACTACCCATTCGACGATAAGGACATAAGACTGTGGCTGAAGGAGGGGAACGAGACGAAGATAGTCGACTACAACGACACCATCAAATATCTCTTAGACTTCTCCCACGAGCACGGAATTAGGCTCTGGCTCGTGGGCCACTGGCACAGCGATGGGGACTGGAAGTATGGAGATGTGGAGGTCCTACTCACCGATGCTGGCCAGTACGATCACGGAACAAGTTATGGAGGACCCGCTGAGGACTACGGTCATTACAGGCTCCTCACCCTGGCGCAGGACGGATCCTACAGGTACGAGCCAACCACGACGCTCTGGAAGCTTAACGTCACCTTCCTCAGGGTGCCTGACGCCTCCTCTGGAAGCATAGCGTTCACCGTATCTGGCAAGTCTCCCGCTGAGTTGAAGGTACCCATTATCCTGAGCAAGTTCAATCCGGAGCCGCAGGTCAGTGGCGCTCAGATAGTGGAGGCCAAGGAGGTCGGGGGCCACGGTTACTACCTTCTCTCGGTAAAGGTCTCACCGGACCAGAGGAAGCTCGTGATCCTCCAAGCGGAGCCCGATAAGGAACCCCCTGAGCTTAGCGTGAAGATCAAGGAGAGCGGGGAGGAAGTCCTCCTCTTTTACAGGGCCTACGACAGGGGTACCGGTGTGAGGGAGGTCAAGGCTTACACCTCCACCGACAACAAGAGCTGGAACCCGTTGAAGCCTGTGATAGAGACGGGCTGGCCCACATTCAAGATGCCAGCCAACCAGAGCTTCTACTATAGGATCGAGGCATACGATGCCGTCGGCAACAAAGCGGTAGAGTACGGTCAGTACAAGCCTGAGGTCACTGGAGAGCAGGCACGACCCGTGGGCACTGGCGGGGAGACCTGGATCTACGGAGTAGTTGCACTCTTACTAGTCATCATCCTCGCGCTGGGAGCCAAGAGGTTGAGGAGGTCCTGAGCGCGGGCGCCCAACCCGAACACCCTCACATTTTTCTTTCTCTCACTCTCAGCAGTTAGGGGATTGCATGGGAGCGCTCAGCGATCCTAGGAGGAGCGGTGCTCTTCTCATGGCTCTAGGCATTGTCATGATCTCTATAGTATTCGTGTTCTCCCTGATGGAGTACACCAAGGTCAGGGTGCGCGTGGCCGGTGAGAACATAATGGATGCGCTCACCAAGAGCAGCGGGCTCCTCATCGAGCTCCTATTCAAGGTCGCCTTTTTGGGAATAGCGCTAGCCGCTGGGGGCACTCTAGTGAGGCATGCGGTCTCCTTGATCAGAGAGGAGAGGATACGGAGGAGCGAAGAGGGAGAGGGGATTTGAGGGGCCTTCAGGCCGCCATCACCGTAGTGGGCCTGCTCTTCCTCTTGGGAGTGAGCTACCCCCTCGTGACCTTCGTTGTCGATCTGATGAACTCCAGTTCGGGAGTCTACCTGAGGCAGGAGGGACAGAGTATACTGGTGGACTTCGATTACCGTGGGAGGGTAAAGCTGAGGAACGTGAGGCTGGAGATCACCTTGATAGGTTCAAAGCAGGTGTCCAGAGAGGCCAAGGCTGATGAGATGGTGGAGGGGAGCCACCTGACCATTAGGCTACCGGTGAACGAGCTACCCTCCCATCTGAAGAGGGTCAGGATGAAGCTGTACGCCGAGATAGGAGGAATCTTCCCCCTGTCCATCAGCAGGGAGGTGGAGGTGGGATCTTGAGCTGGAAGGAGAGGCTTACGGATGTGCTGGCTGAGGGCATCCTCTGGGGCGTGTATTACTGGCTCCTCTTCGCGGTGATCATTCCCCTCATGGTGAACAGGTTGCTGGGAGAGATAGCGAGCGAAGTGATTGTTCCAGAGACGGGAGAGCTTACTGGCCTCATATTCCTGTTCATGGGCCTCTCGCTGGCCGCGACGGCCTTGAGGGGGACCATATACTCACCGCTGATCGGAGCACTCGAGTCCATACTCGGCTTCGCGGTAGTAGTGTACTTCTTGGATGGAGGTATAGTCAGCGTGAGCCTCGATTACGGTGGACCCATCTCCGTCACCCTCGACCTCTCTCCCATCCTGATGGAGGTCTTCCTGTTCTTCACACTGCCGGGCGTGGTGCTACCCTTCGTGGAGTACTTCCTCAAGAGGTCAGGTGGCTGATTCGATTTCGTTGGGCGATCGGTCGTGCAGATCATGGAAGCTCCCTAGAAAGCTTGTCTACCTTATCCATTCTCCCAACTGATGCCTTCTCGTGTACTATGGCTTCTTCCACGTATCTCAGCACCTCAACCTCCGCGCCACTATCCACATGTACCTCGACCCCCTCGACCGTCCTAGCCTCCGCGCCCCTCCCGATGTAGACCTCCCCTCCGATCACATCCTGGACCTCAGCGTCCTTGCCGATCCTGACCTCCCTGCCCACTATGAGTCCCCTCACCTTGGATCTCTTGCCCACCTCGATCTCACTTCCCGCTATCTCCTCGGCCTTGGCTGAGCCGTGAACCTTAACCTCATCCCCAGTGATCCTCTTTGCCCTCACGCTACCGGCGATCTCCACATCTCCTCCCCTGATCTCCCCGTCCGACTCCAGACTACCGGCGATCTCAAGTTCTGATGCCTCTATACTGCCCGAGACCTTCATGCTCCCTGCCACCTTGATCTCCTCAGCTCTGACACTACCTACTATCGTGCTGGAGCCACTTATCCTCATTTCCTCACCTTCAGCGTCACCCTCGATCTTCAAGGAACCGCTCACCCTCACCACTCCGAATTTCACCGGTCCCTTGAGGCTGACGGATCCACCCACGGAGAGCTCGTCTATCTCCTGCATGCACGCACCCCGAGACCCTCCGGTTCTCCCGCCCTTTATTCTAACTCACAAATTGTGAGTTATAGCAACCGGCGGGAACGTTGCACAGCCCAAGTACTTACGCGGATCGGCAGGTCCCGCCGTTCAATCCCCGGAAGGCGATGGGTTCTCCATTCAGATCGGCAATTCTATGGGTCAGTCAGTCCCTAAGGTAGTTCTCTGATGGAAAGAACGATAGGAGGTCACCGCTGTGGGAGATCACTTAGCCATCGGAGTTCTGGAGAGCGCCGACGAGTCCCCATTAGTGAGTACAATCCTTCTAACGCCAGCACCCAATCTTTTATTCCAAGCATCACGGCCTTGATTGTGTACAAGAACAGGTGCAGGCACGATATAGTGAAGTCGATGCTCGAGGCTTGCAGAGAGGAGATGTGTGTAACGGAGATATGCAGGAGGGCCGGCCTTCCAGTGGACAGGGGAAGGAGGATAGTGAACCAGCTTCTCAGGTATGGGTTGCTGATAGAACTGCAAGAGGGGGGGAGGAAGAGGTATAAGATAACTCCCAGGGGATACGAGTGGTTGGGCATATACGAGAGGCTGGAGGAGGTACTTCCCTCCATCTGATTGGGGTCCCACGACGTCAGGAGGGCCGCTAGGTCGATCCGAATCCGGTAGGTCCACCACAGCTCAATTGGTTCCACTTTGGCTATTAGTTCACCTTTTTATTAAGTTAAACTCATTATCAGAGGTGAACCTATGAAATCGGTTCTGAAGGTTAGGAAGAAGGGGGTGATCATTCTACCTAAGAGACTGAGAGAGATGGCTGGTATCAGGGAAGGGGGTGAGGTACTCGTCGAAGTGGGCGATGGTATTATCATACTGAGGCCTCTTAAACCAAAGGTCGTGGATGTCGATCCGAAGATCATAGAGGAGCTGCTCAGAGAGGAGCACGCCTTAGAGGGTAGGAAGCATGGAAGAATCTCCAAGAGCTAGACCCGAGAGGATTGTGTTAGATACCGGTGTCCTAGTCGAGTACATCGTGAAAAGGGCTCCGTACAGGCACAAGGTCGTGAAGCTATTCAGTGATGCAGACGGGGGAAACGTTAGGCTGTTTATGAGCCCTATTACGTTAAGCGAGACCTTGTACGTAGCTTCAAGGATCTACGAGGCTTCATCCGTCCTTAATCCGAATGAAGAAGCACTAAAATACGTTGAATGGTTAAAGGTAAGGATATCTGTGGCGAGAATTACGGAGGAAACTGCGAAGAGGGCCGGTGAGCTGAAGAAGGAACTGCGCATAGCCCTACCGGATTGCTACGTCATAGCCAGTGCGGAGCTCATGGGGGGATCCCCGCTGTTCAGAGGGGTTGAGAGGGAGATGGAACCGGTACTCGACAAGCTGGAGGAGCTGGGGGTTTTGTTCTTAGACTCAATCTAATAACCGTGGGATCTAACCGGACGTGTGGAGATAAGCGTTGACAAAGGATCTGGAGAGCTGTGGGGGTGCTCGTCCTGAATGTGAAGCGCGATGTCATGAGGGTGTATGACGAGATAGCGGAAGGGTTCGATCACACCCGAGGGAGGCCCTGGCCGGAGGTGGATCTCGTCGACAGGGATCCCATCCTGGACTTGGGATGCGGTAACGGGAGGCACGCGAGCTACCTAGAGGGTAAAGGGTACAGGGTCGTTTGCGCCGACATCTCTTGGGGCATGCTCATGGTGGCTAGGAGGAGGGTTAGGGATCTGGTGCAGTGCGATGCCTCCACCCTTCCCTTCCGCGACTCCTCCTTCGGCACGGTCCTATACTTGGCAACGATACATCACTTGCCTAGAGAGGACCGCTTGCGCTCCTTGAGAGAGGTCAAGAGGGTGCTCGAGCCGGGTGGGAGGCTGATAGTCTCAGCATGGGCCCTCTTCCAGCCTCGCTTCTTCAAGAAAATACCTAGGATGCTGCTTAATCCCCTGAAGGGGAGAGAGTTCGGGGATCTCACTGTCCCGTGGCACACGAAGGGCCGAGTTTACCAGCGCTACTATCACCTCTTCACCAAGAGGGAGCTCGAGTCATTAGTGGAGGAGGCTGGCCTGAGAATTATCCGCTCCTACGGAAGGAGCTTTAAATATCGCTGGTTCGCTGAAAATCACGTAGTGGTGGCGGAGAAGGTCTGAAATGGTTATGGAGGGGTTGAAGCTAAGGCCCGTCAGGAGAGCCAGGGTGGCCTCGGGAGTAGCGATAGTTCCGGTGATGGCTAGGCCGTACCCTTGCCCACACGGCAGATGCATCTACTGCCCTGGAGGCGGGCAGACACCTCAGAGCTATGTTGACAGGAGCCCCACCGTGATGAGGGCGGCTAGGGTGAACTACGATCCATTCAAACAGGTTTGGATGAGGCTGCATCAGCACCTCATGGCCGGCTTCTTCCCCTCTAAGGTGGAGATGATCTTGATGGGGGGCACCTTCACGGCCATGCCCTTCTCCTACCAAGAATGGTTCGTGAGGAGAGCCTTCGATGCCCTCAACTCCTTTCCCGGCGATGAGGTCAGATCCAATAGCCTGCTGGAGGCCCATGCCCTGAATGAGTCAGCTAAAGCGAGGTGCGTGGCCCTCACCATTGAGACAAGGCCGGACTGGGCGAAAGAGGAGCACGTCGACAGGATGCTCTACCTAGGCGCTACTAGGGTTGAGATAGGGGTGCAGAGCCCCTTCGACGACGTGCTGGAGAGGGTGAGGAGGGGGCATACCGTCCGAGACGTCATAGAGTCTACCCGTATTCTAAAGGACGCCGGCTACAAGGTCTGCTATCACCTCATGCCTGGGCTCCCGGGAAGCGATCTGGACAGAGATGTCGAAGCCTTCAGGCTCATATTCGAGGATCCTGATTTCAGGCCCGACATGCTGAAGATATACCCCACGCTAGTCCTCCCCGGTACTCCTCTCTACGAGATGTGGAGGAAGGGGGAGTACAGGGGACTGACTGAGGAGGAGACGTTGGAGTACCTGATTAAAGTGTACCGGCTCCTTCCTAGGTGGGTGAGGATTCAACACGTTCAGAGAGACATACCGGAGGAGTACATAGCGGCTGGACCGAGGAGGAGGAACCTCAGGCAAATGGTGGAGCACTACTTCCAAGAGAGGGGAGAGAGGATAAACGAGATAAGGTACAGGGAAGTCGGCCACGCCATGGCTAGGGGAATCGAGCCAGATTACGACTCAGTCCGGATGGAACGCATAGACTACGAGGCCAGCAGCGGGTATGAGGTGTTCCTATCCTTGGTGGATGACAATGACGCGTTGATGGGGGTGCTCAGACTGAGGAAGCCCTCGGTCTTAGCCCATCGCTGGGAGGTGAATGAGAGGACGGCCATAGTGAGGGAGATCCACGTTTACGGTCCTCTGGTTCCGGTGGGAGAGCCGCCTAGAGAGGGGGCCCAGCACAGGGGGTTCGGGAGGTGGCTCATGTCGGAGGCTGAGAGAATAGCGGTGGAGGAGCTGGATGCGAGGAGGATGCTGGTCATATCGGGTGTGGGGGCGAGGAACTACTTCAGGAAGCTGGGGTATGAGCTCATCAGGGGCTCCTTCTACGTGGCAAAGGACCTCTCCTGATTCGAACAATTTATATTCTTGTGGGAATATTCTATTAGGAATATTATGTTTGTTAGTGATAGATAGGTGGGAAGGCGAGGAGATAAAGAGGAGGAAGGGCTGGCTCCTCCTCTACGGCAGGAGGAAGGTAGGCAAATCCTTCCTGCTACGTCGTCTCACGAGATGGGATGCTTACGTGACGATCACAAGATCAAGGGCTGCGCTTGTGGACGGGGAACTGAGGACCATAGAGGAAGCGATCCGCCTCGTCGTGGAGACCCTCTCCTCTGATGGAAAGGCCGTGATAGACGAGTTTCAGAGGCTCGATGATGTGCATTGGGAGAGACTAGCCGAGATACACCCGAGCGGAAGACTCTACCTAGCGGGATCTAGCTCGGGGATAGTGAGGAAGGTGTTCGACAGGAGAAACCCCCTTCTGGGGCTTGTTGAACCCTTAAGACTCGACATAATATCCTACTCGGACATGCTGGCGAATCTCAGGCCGAAGGATAGGGAGGGCTTCGTGTGGGCCGCTCTCATGAGGGACCCTTGGGTGATACCGCTCGCTAACCTAGAGGACCCGGTCCGCTTCTTGGTGGATAGATCATTCGGGCTCTTCATGTCCGCTCAAGGACTTGTGGGTGAAGTCTTCAGCGAGGAGGAGAGGGTACTCACATCCCTCTACGACTCGATCCTCCTCCTAATGGGGGAGGGGGTCTGGAGCGCCAAGGAAATGGCGGGAATCCTAAGCTCCAGGGGATTACTGTCTGGAGGGATTGCCGCAGTCACCGGAATCCTCTCGAGGCTTGAATCCATGGGATTAGCGACTAAGATACCTCTGTGGAAGAGTGGAAGGACCAAATACCTTTACCGGCACAGATCTCCCCTGTTGTCAGTCCTCTACTACATGGAGGCCAAGTTCGGGGTGAACGACGGTTACCCGCCTGAGGAGGATGCGATCAGGAGCGTCTTGGGTAGGGAGATCCAGCTTTCGGTGGGGGAGATGCTGGCCAGGCGGGAGGGGGCGAGGCTAGCCTACCACGTGTCGCCCGAGGGCGATGTGGATGCAATCCTCCTGAGGAGAAAGAGAGTCATAGCTGGATACGAGATCAAGCTGGGACCGATACCTGAGAAAGAGGCTGAGAAATCAGTGATGAGGATGAGGGAACTTGGTATACCCTACACAGACCTTGTCAGCTTGACTGAGAGGCCGCCTGACATAGGAGACGAGTCTCTAGGCCCGGATGATCTCGTTTCCCTAGCGGAAAGGATCAGGTCTACTCCTAAGGATGAGGGACCCTCTCAGCCCTCACCATGAGGTTCTCCAAGTAGAACCTAGCTCCGTCCCTGTCCACTATGTGCAGCTGGAAGGGAGACCTAGTTTCCAAGCCAGCTCCCCTCAGTATCCTCTCCTTGAGATCCTCGTACTCCTCAAAGTCCCTAGGGGCTTTCTCGCACACAATGAGCAGATCGACGTCGGAAGAGGCGGTGAGCCTCTCTTCCACAGCGCTACCGAACACGTATATCTCCACATCTCCCAAGACTCTCCTCGCTGATCGGGCGATCTCTCTCACGTGCTCCCTCCACCTCTTTACCATTTCAGCTCTCTCTATCCTCTTCCTCACATAGGCTCGCAACTCTAATCACCTCCCGAGCCAGTTCGACAAATGAGATGGCTAGCTCGCGCCTGAAGTTCCTTTCACCGTACCTAGAGCTGAAGTAGGCATCTGTGAGATGCTCTATCTTCTCACCCCTCTCATTCAAGAGTTTAGATATGAGATCGCACTTCTCGGAGAGCCAGTCACCCAAGAGCTCCATCAGATCGTGAGTCCTCGGGTATGTGCCCACCACCTCAAGCAGTACCCCCTTGACGAATACTCGATGGCCTGATGGGCGTGAAACACAGCCATGTCGTGGAAGCCTCTGGATAGGCTGTACTCAGCTAGCTCTAGGAACGCCCTGCCTCCTCTTCAGGCTCTCTGACTCCCTATGGCTCAATTCACTCGGCCTCCTCGAACTTCCCTTCCTCCTTGTCCAGCTTCTTGGCATCCCTCAAGGTAACCGGCCTCCCGCCCGTACTTGGTCTCTTCACAACCGCGTAGTAGAGGGCCCCCACCGCAGCGGAGAAGAAGCCTACCACTGAGACGAGTACACCTAACATTATTAAGGCAACGAGGATGGCCAGTATGAGGGCAGCGATTAACGGGAGATATTTGAGGATCAGCCAGAACACTATACCTCCAGCCAGCAGCCCTATTAGGGTGAGGAGCAGGAGAGCCGCAACGTCCCTCCCTCTCAAATCAATCACCCAGTGTTATAGTGAATCCCCTATTCCCAGATTGGGGTATGTGCCTCGCTATCTCCTTAGCTAGGGCAGATATGTTCAGAGACTGGAGTATCACCCTGCCCGGGCCCCTCAGCACCGCGAAGAAGAGGCCCTCCCCACTGAACAGTATGGACTTCACACCGCCGACCCTCTCTATGTCGAAGTCCACCGAGTCCTCCAAGGCCACCAAGTGCCCGGTGTCCACTTTAAGGACCTGATCTGGCTTCAGATCGTACTCTATGAAGTCCCCGGCCGCGTGGATGAACACCTTCCCCACACCTCGCACCCTCTCCATTATGAGCCCCTCCCCACCGAAGAGAGCAGCTCCCAGCTTCCTAGCCATACCGGCGGTGACCTCCACCCCGTCCTCAGCTGCCAAAAAGCCGCCCCTCTGGATAAGGTACTCCTTAGTGCCATCCAGTTCCAGCACCGCTATCTTACCAGGGGCTGTGCCAGCGAAGGACACGACTCCTGGCCCTCCTTCGGCGGAGAACTCCGTTACGAAGAATGTTTCTCCAGCTATGGCCCTCTTCAGGCTGGCCATGAACCCGCCGCGGGCCTTCACATCCATCTTGATGTTGCCCGACATGTGGTTGAGGGCCCCGGCCTCGGCGTATATCCTCTCACCGGGAGACAGTTCTATAACGAGGACTTGGAGATTATCCCCTAAGATCTGGTACTTCATGGCTCCTCAGAAATTGTGATCAGGAGTGGCTTATTAAGATCCCGAATCAGCGGCCGCCCCGAAAACCGTGAGGCGAGGAGGTGCGATCATATTGGCTTTAAGATCTCTCTCAGCAGGCATAGGGGATTAGGCAGGATCATGGGTACTCTTCTCCTGTAATCCTCGTACTCCTCCCCGAACTTCTCCATGGCCTCTGGCTCCTCCACCCTTATCAGAAAGAGGATCACGCTCACCCAGATGGTGAAAGTGAGCAAGAGGAATGTGAACAGGCCGCTGAGGATTAGGCCCAAGGAGGTCACGAAGAGTCCGATGCCGAAATGATGAGGGTGCCTGACGCAGGAGTATATGCCGTGTGTAACGAGCTTCGTGGTCCATCCCCACTCCTCCGGCTTTCCAAACTTCCTGAGCATCCTGCCCGAGGTCCTCAAGATCAGCGCCGCCACCATCATACCTAGTAGCCCGAGGACCCTCGCCCACGGGGGTAAAATCAGACCATATATGGAGTCCAGTGCGTATCCCAGTACCAATGAGGCTAATATTACGAACAGCCAAATGAAGAGTCTCTTCTTCACCTTCTCCACTGTGATCACCGAGTTGACGGTTAATTGATAAGATCTTTAAGGTTTCAGTGAGCATAATTCACCTGAGGCGGGGAGTACCTATTAGCCATATTATCAACCTCCTCCGCGTGGGGAGTGATTGTGAGAACAGGATAAGTCGTTAAGGTAAACGGAAGCGGCAATCGTAAACAAGTCCGAGTCTGGGGAACTATTTGAATCCCTAGTTAGTAACGTGGGAAAAAGCCATAGGTTATCAGGGAGGGTATCAATACGCTGAGCATTCCTGTCTCGGAGTAAATAGGAAAAGGACAGGCGTATAGATCCGAAACTGGTTTGGAGTAGAAGTATTCTACTTACATGCTGGAGATTCGGTAAAGAATGGCCGATCCCAACGCGCCCAATCCCGAGATCATTAGGAGCGGTCCCGCCACATTGACTGTGTATCCCATTTCCGCCCATATGAGGAAGGACACGAACATCGATATCGATTGGACTAGGAATATAGCTGATACTGCCACTAGAAGCTTGCCCACGGTAGTATTCCGGAGGAGGGAGTAGTTTCTGAGGGTGAGTGTCAAGAAGACTGCCTCCACGAAGACAAGAACCAAGTTGAAGATCCAGTAAATGCCGATCATTGAATCACCCAGTGAGGGATTGTACAATCTCCCAGTTCCTCTCCAATACGTCGGAGAGAAAGTAGGGAACGCCGTAGCCGCTCCCCAGTCTCACGATCAGACCATGCCTTTCCAGTACCGTTAAGTGGTGTATCACAGTCTTGTAGTTCAGGTCGAGTGCTTTTGCGAGTTGATTCGGGTTCATGGGTCTTTCTTTGAGAGCTTTCAATATTTTCAGCCTTGTGGGCCCTCCTCTCGAACCGTTCAACAACCATACGAGTATCTTCCTGAGCCTCAAGGTCTCCATTTACTACCTCAGGAGGTGGTGCTGTGAACCTTAAATCCCTTGACATACGGTATCCCAAACGTCACTCATAAAAACGTTAATTTAGATTGGTACTATTGACATCTCTCGGAATTTTTTACTAATTCATGATAAATTTGTGCATGATTAGGGGGTAAATTTGGTCTCACATTTATCACTCTGAGACTCCAAGCTCCATATGAACAAGTCAGTTCTGCTAGGAGTGATCGCCGTTCTTGTAATCCTCATCGCGGTCCTGCTCTATATGACGTTGAAGTCAGCCCAGAAAACTCCTATTGTGCCTGTGACTTCCAAACAGACAGCTATCAAGGAGGAAGTGGTGTGGAAGCCCGATGGGGTTGTGTCAAAGGGAGAGTATGATCAAGAACTGGAACTGGCGGAGGGAAGATTCAAGGTCTACTGGAAAACTGACGGAGAGTACCTCTACATGGCCTTGGTAGGAAAGACCAAGGGATGGGTTGCGATAGGATTTGAGCCAACGAAGAGGATGAAAGACGCGGACATGGTGATAGGATGGGTGAAGGACGGCAAGGCTACGGTCATTGATGCCTATTCCACAGGAGAAACAGGACCCCATCCACCGGATGAGAAGCTGGGAGGCAGGAACGACATCCTATCTTATGGAGGATCGGAGAAGAGCGGTGTGACCACTATAGAGTTCAAGAGAAAGTTATCAACGGGTGATAAGTACGACAAGGACCTGAAGCTAAGGACCAAGATCGCGTTCATCTTCGCCATGGCGGATGAGGACATGTTCACGAAGAAGCACAATGTAGCCAAGGGATCTGGAGAGCTCAGCTTAGGGGGATGATCTGACTAAGAGCATTAACCCCCACAACTTTCTACTTTTTAACACTTTAGCGTTAACCGTTTGCACTCCCCCAGAACAACGTTTTTGGAGCGCATCGTATGATGCGAGGTCGTCAACTGAGGAGGACAGCCAGCACCCCAGAGAGGAATATGCCGTCGAACACACCTGCTCCACCTATGCTCACTAGGCCGCTGCCTATCTTCTCCACTTCCCTAAGTCTGAGCAGATCAGCCCCTATCAGGGTTCCGAGAGTCCCTGACACGTAGGCGCTGACCCCAGTATATTGGGGAGCTAGTATCAGTGAGGAGAGAGCTGCTGTTATCGGGGCCATGTAAAAGGGCATCACAATGCCCACACCTCTGACTGGCCTGCTGAAGGCATAACTAACAAGAGTCACGATGGCCAGCGAGGCTATGATCCCCGGCCTGAGACCAATCTTAGATAGGAGGAAGAGGGAGAATGCAGTGGGGATGAGCGCCCCTCCCAAGTTAACCGCTATCACGATTCTCCTCTCTATCCTGACTGGAGGGAGTTTCACCCTGAGGAAAAGTACTTCGACTTCGTCCACGACCTCGTAAGTCCTCTTCTCCCACACAGGGATGTTCACCGCACTGCCTACCAGAGTGGAGAGAAGGAGAATCCATGTCTGCCAAGGAGCCAAACCTATCTTGGTGAAGGCCCTCCCCACCATGCCCAAGAAGAGCAGGAGCATTATGGGGAGTAGGAAGAGGAAGAGGAGCATTATCAGCATCATGGCGAGCGGGTAGTATATGTAGGATCTATCCACATGCCCTACGGGGAGGGAGAGTAATAAAGATCCCCTCCTGAGTGGGCGCGATGAAGGTGAAGACGAGCTGATGGACAAGATGGCTCTCGAGTCATCGGGAACTTCTCATGCAAGTCATCGTACCCACAGATCGATGTCAGATTGCAGTTGCGTTTGGATCGATCGTCACGGAAGGGTCATTCGGGAACTTCAAGGAAGGAGATGTCTTCATCACTAAGTTCTATCTCCGCAGCTTTAGCATTGCTCCTGAGTTGATCCAGGCTCTTAGCCCCGGGGATTGCGTCCACTCCCTCATCTCTTATCACCCACGCCAGAGCGAGCTGGGCAGGACTCGGTTCTCCTCCCTTCCTGTCCGCTAGTTCCTTCAGCCTCTCAACCACCGACCAATCGATCCTCCCGTAAAGGTGCCATATGTTCAGCCTCCTCTGCAGTCCCTTAGGCATCCTCCCCGGCCCGTACTTCCCGGTAAGCAGTCCCTGTGCTAGAGGGCTATACGCTATTATCGTGATACCTTCCCTCTGGCAATGAGGGATTAGATCTCTCTCTGGATCCCTCTTGAGGAGATTGTACTCGATCTGGTCACTGGCTAGGTCGTGCCTCTGGAGGTAGCTCCTGGCCTCCTCCATCTGCTTTAAGGAGAAGTTGCTCACCCCTATGGCCCTTATCCTCCCCTCTTCCAGCTCCCTCTCCAGCGCCCTCATCGCCCCCTTCAGGGGGAATATGGGGCTGGGCCAGTGGATCTGGTATAAGTCCACGTAACTGGTGTTCAGCCTCCTCAGACTGTTTCTCAGCGCCTTCAGTACTCCTGAGACGGTGACCCTGTAGGGAAAGACCTTGGTGGCTATCACCACTTCCTCCCTGTCCAACCGGCTCAGCGCCTTCCCTATTACCCTCTCGGACCTCCCCCATCCGTATATCTCCGCAGTATCTATGAAGTTGATTCCGAGTTCCAAGGCCCTCCTTATTATGGAGATGGCCTCCTCTTCACCTATTTCCTTCCCCCAACCCCAATAGCTGGCGCCGAACTGCCATGTCCCCAGTCCTATTTTGGAGACCTTTATACCTGTCCTCCCCAACTGCTCATACCTCATAGAAATCCCGAGAGATCCCAATCGACGGGGGTTTTAAAGCGAGCTGTCGATGACCGGCTGGGAAGATAGAAGCCTGAAGGTAGCCAAGAGTTATTCCGGGCTTTTGCTATTAGCTTACGAGTTAATTAGGAATGTTATTAGAGACCACTACTCTACCCCCGACCTCCCCTTTATCAGCGCCACGTCCCTCTTCAGGGCCCTGAACCTCTCTACGTCCTTGACCGGCCCTTCGTAGTCCTCGAAATGAATCCTATCCACTCGAGCACCTCAGGCACTAACCAATTGATCCCGTCCTCGAAAGATCTCCCGCTTCATCGCCCCCCTAGTATAGAGCCTCTACTGCCTTCTTTCCCACATTACGAGCTTGAAAACCAGTCAAGCCATGCTCATTAGCTAAATTTAGTACGAACATGCGGTAACCTATGTCCTAAACTTTCTCTCTCGATAAGAAGCCTTCCCTTCACCATTTAAAGGATCGCCGGGATCATATTTAAGAGTTATCGGACACATGACACAGCTAAAAAAGTTCCGAAGGTTTTAGAGCCATTACGCCTCAAAGTACTCAACAGTCATGGGAGCTCGGGCAGTTATAATGTGCTGTGCCTTGTCTGTCCAGCTGGAAACTACTTAGCAGGCTCAAGTTGGGCCAGTTTTAGCCCTTCTGGATTCTCTCTCCGGAGGAACTACTTCAGATCTGGGACCTACCTCCGTCAGTTCATTTGCGCGGGCCTCTGCAAGAGTCAAGTACTTTAAAGACACCCTCTCCTAGGCCGGGATGAGCATGCCAGAGCCCGTGGAGTATGACGCCATAGCCATAGGTACTGGAACCGCGATGAACATAGTTGATGGCCTCCTCCACCACAATCCTGATATGAAGGTGGCCGTGATAGACAAAGACGAGCCTGGAGGCATCTGCCTCACCAGGGGATGTATACCCTCCAAGATCCTCATACACTCCGCCGATGTCCTCAGGATAGTGGAGGACGCCCGTCGCTTCGGCATAGATGTTGAGATAAGGAAGGTAGACTATGAGAGGGTAATGAGGAGGATGCGTAGCCTGATAGATCCGGAGATAGAGATGATAAGGAGGGGATTGAGCCAGCATCCGAACATAGACTATTATCAGGAGGTGGCGGAGTTCGTCGCCCCCTACACGCTTAAGGTGGGGGACAAGCTGATCAAGTCGAACCTAATCCTCCTCTGTTCGGGATCTAAGCCCTACATCCCCCCGATAGAGGGGCTGGAGGAGGTAGGCTATCACACCAACAAGACGGTCTTCCACCTCTTTGAGAGGCCCGACTCCCTTGCGATAATTGGGGGAGGCTATATAGCGGCTGAATTCGGCCACTTCTTCTCAGCGATGGGCACTAAGGTAACTATCATAGGGAGAAACCCCCAGTTCCTACCTCAAGAGGAACCTGAGGTCTCCAAGCTGGCCAAGAGGGAGCTGGGGAGGTTCGTTGACATATACACGAATCACGAGGTCGTTAAGGCCAAGAAGACGCCCGACGGTAAGAAGGAGCTCATCGCAATAAACAGGGAGACGGATGAGGAGGTCACCTTCGTCGCTGACGAGATCTTGATGGCGGCCGGCAGGGCGCCCAACACGGACATACTCCATCCGGAGAGGGCTGGCATAGAGACAGATGAGCAGGGTTGGATAAAGGTGAATGAGTATCTGGAGGCCTCCCAGCCGGGAGTATGGGTATGCGGTGACGCGAACGGCAAGTACCTGTTTAAGCATGTGGCCAACTACGAGTCCAAGGTCATCTTCTACAACATAATGGGTCACAAGGTCAAGATGAGCTACCACGCAGTTCCTCATGCTGTCTTCACCTACCCGGAGGTGGCCTCCGTGGGGATGAGAGAGGCTGAAGCCGTAGAGAAGCTAGGGAAGGACAGAGTGCTCATAGGGTTCCACAGATACGAGGACACGGCCAAAGGAGAGGCAATGGGCGTCAGAGACTACTTCGTTAAGGTGATAGTCGATGCGGAGAGCGGCGTCATAGTTGGCGCTCACATAATAGGGCCCCACGCCTCGATCCTGATACAGGAGATCGTGACCCTAATGTACTCGAGGGACCCCACATACATGGCCATATCCACGGGGATGCACATCCATCCGGCCCTGTCAGAGGTGGTGGAGAGGGCCTTCTGGCACCTCATGCCCGTAGATCACTACCATCACATGCTCCATCATCTAGGATTGGAATAGCAATCCCACGGGGGAATTAATCAAGCTCCTCCGAAGACCTCACCGAACGATCTGAGGTCCAGTACCCTTACCCCCTCAACTTCCTCGGCCCTCCTAGCTACAATCAGGTATTCCTTATCGTATCCCTCTAATAGGAGCTGTCCCTTGCGCATCAGCTCCCTGACAACCCTTCTCACATCCTTAGCGCTTAAATCAGACCACTTGGCCTCCATGAGTAGCGCCTTTCTCTTCTCATCGTCTACCAACACCAGATCTATCTCCTCACCTCTCCCCCACCACCTGCCGAGCCTTGTAACCCTCATGCCGAGTCTCCCACTTCTGATGAGGCTTATCACGACCTCCCTCGCCACCTTCTCGAAGATAATTCCTAAATACTGCGGGTAACTCGCTCTCACAGTTTCCACGTCTAGAAGTCCCTCCTCTATGAGGGAGAGGTTTGGCGCCACGAACCTGAACCAGAAGGTGAGGAAGTTGTCCGCTAAGTAGTAGCGTCCCCTCTTGGAGTTCCACCTGTCGGTGACCGGGACCTCCCTGACCACGAGCTCCACATCCATCAGGTTTCTCAGGTAGGGAGTTAGGTCCGAGTGACTCAACCCTGTATAGTCCCTTATCTCCTTGGGAGTGTTCTTCCCGTGGGCTATGGCCTCCAGTATCTTCCTGTAGGTGGATAGCTCGGTGAACTCGTATTTAAGCAGGAAGTCCACCTCCTCCTTGAGGAACGTGTCTGGTGACTTTAGCTCGCTCTCCAACCAAGACCAGAAGGGTGTCCTGACCTTGCTCAGGTAGTAGGGGACCCCGTCAGCAAAGCCGTAGATCTCTACAAGCTCCTCCCAACTTGAGGAGGGGAAGAATCCCTTGAGGTCGGGGAACCTCAGGGGACCCAGCCTGAGGGTGGAGGTCCTCCTGCCGTACAATGGGCTCTTGTAGGAGAGGACCTTATCCTTCATCATGGAGACTGAGGAACCGCACAGAATCAGCTTCGTCCTAGTACCGCGCAGGTGTAAGTCAACTATCCTCTGGAAGACCGAGACGACACTAGGATCTTCCTTCACCATGTTAGGGAATTCGTCTATAACCACTATCCTGTCCTTCAGGAAAGTGAATATAGATTCCCAATCCTCCATCGCGTACCTAGCCTGAGGAACGAGGCGGGATGCCGTCAGCTTGAAGTACCTTAAGTTACCTCCCTCAACCGCCAGATAATAGATGTAATCCTTTCCCTTGACAGCTTCCAAGATGAGACGGGTCTTCCCTATTCTCCTCCTCCCCATCACCACTATGAACTCGAACGAGTCAGATTCCAGCCTCTCTTTCAGGGCTTCCAGCTCCTCCTTCCTGTCCACAAACATGATAATTCTCATTATGATAATTAATATTATCATATTTAGGTTTATCGCCAGCTCAGCAGAGCTTGGCCCCGCATATCACGTAGTAATCCTCTTCCTCCTCCATGTGGATGACCTGTACATAGTGGTCCACGGAGGACATTACCTCTTCCATGCTCCTCGCCACCCTCTCCCTCCCATGTGGATTGTACCTAGAGTCGGGGGTCCAGTCCATTATGACCAGCCTGCCGGTGCATCTGAGTACCCTCCTGAACTCGCCAAGCGCTGCCTGAACGTCGGTGAGGTGGTGAATCGTGGCAACGGTCGAGAGCAGATCGAAGGATTCGTCCCGGAAGGGTAGGCTTTCGGCGCTTGATTGGACGAAGTGAACCCCCTGAGGAACCCTGTTCGATGCGGAGAGTTCGGGATCAACTGTCACTATCGTAGAATCTGGGAAGACCTCCAAGAGGAGAGATAAGTTAGCTCCGAAACCTGTACCTACCTCTAAGACGTTCTTTTCCGCTCTCCTCATGTACAGATCTATCAGGAGGTCCTTCCAATCCATCTCCATCATTGAGGTGGGGGGAGCATATTATTTAAGGGACCCTCTAGCTCAAGGGGAGAAACTTGGAGCTGGAGGATCTCTTCTGGGCTTCAGTGCTGATCGCATCGCTGATATCAGTGATCTTGCACGTAACCGGTATAGAGGGCTTGGATTCGCTTCTACTCCTCTTACTGATAGTCATGATCTCCTCCTACACGGCTTGGGAGGTGCTCCACGAGAGGAAGGCGGAGCTAGAGCATGTGATTAACCTGCTGATGGTCGGGGTTGGTGGCCTAACCTACTGGCTAGACCTCCACCTTGAGGGTACCCTCCTCCTCGGAATGTTCGGACTGGCCGAGATACTGGAGCATGTGGCCATGGAGAGGGCTGAGTCTGGGTTGAAGGAGTTGATGGAGTACCTCCCGAGGAAGGCCAAAGTGGAGAGGGACGGCTCCCTCTTGGAGGTGGGATTCGATTCCATAAGGAAGGGGGACCTAGTGGTGGTGGCTAGGGGCGAGAGGGTCCCCGTGGACGGGCTGGTGGTCAGAGGTAAGGGGCACTTGGATCAGTCGGTGGTGACCGGCGAACCTCTCCCTGTGAGGGTGGAGATGGGCAGCTACGTCCACTCCGGCTCCCTCCTAGTCGAGGGAAGCCTAGTCATAAGAGCCCTGAGGGTTGGGAAGGAGGCATTCATCTCGCGCATACTCGCCATGGTGGAGGAGTTCAAGGGAAGGAAGTCCTCCGGAGAGAGGCTGGTCCAGAGGTTCAGCAAGTACTACCTCCCGTCGATGCTCGCCCTCTCCGCGCTGGCATGGGCCCTCCTAGGAGTGAGAGCATCCATAGTTCTGGTGGCCGTCGCCTGTCCGAGTGCCTTCCTTGTTGCCGCTCCGGCCACGACCCTCACATCGTTGGCTGTGGCTGCGAGGAGAGGAGTGCTGTTCAAGGGATCCGCCCCTGTAGAGATGGCTGCCAAGGTAAGGGCCGTAGCCATCGACAAGACCGGTACCCTCACATTGGGGAGACTGGTGGTGAGGGAGCTACACATGGATGTAGAGGACTTCAGGCTGTTAGCTTCTCTAGAGCTGGCTTCGCAGCATCCCGTGGCCAGAGCTCTTGTGGAGGAAGCCAAGAGGAGGGGTCTGAAGCTCTCGATACCCGAGGAAGTAGAAGAGGTACCGGGTGAGGGGATAAGGGGGTTAGTAGACGGGGCGGAGGTGGTCGCGGGAAAGGCGTCCTTCGTAGGGGTTGAGGAGGTTACGAGCGGGGGTGTCGTTGTTCATGCCTCGGTTGGAGGGAGACACGGGTACGTGTCGCTTGGGGACGAGGTGAATCCCTTAGCTAAGGAGGTGATCGGGCGACTGAAGGAGATGGGTCTCCGCGTTGCCATGCTCACCGGTGACAGGGAGGAGAACGCCAGACCGGTAGCCGTGGGCTTGGGGATCCACGAGCTCTACGCGGACCTCTCCCCAGAAGGGAAGGTTGAGATAGTCAAGAGGCTGAAGGAGTTCGGATATGTCGCGATGGTCGGTGACGGGATAAATGATGCCCCGGCCCTCGCTGCGGCCGATTTAGGTGTGGCCGTTGGTAGTTTGGAGGCCTCAATCGAGGCAGGCGATGTGGCCCTTGTGTCAGGCATCTCGTCACTGCCATGGCTGTTCAGGGCTTCCAGGTCCGTGGTATCCACCTTCTGGTCGAATATGGCCTTTGTGGGTACCTTCAAGGCTGTAGCAGCCCTGCTTGGAGTGATTGGGTATATCCCCTTGTGGGCAGCCGTCGCCTTGGGAGATGACGGGGGTCTCTTATTGGTCATGGTCAATCTAGTGAGGCTCGCTAGGGAGACACTGCGTGAATCAGGTTAGATAGTTTTTCTCTTCCCATGTGATTTCCCGGCCCAGTTCTGGCTGGCTCAGGCACGTTTAAATTGTTAGGATGCACGCCCCTTGGATGCGTCCGCTCATAGTGGGACATAGGGCGAACACCCTTACCAAGCTCAGGCTCTACCTACAGCTGGGAGTCGATGCGGTAGAGGTGGACATAACGGGGAGCGAGGTCAGGCATGTAGCTGGCATAAAGCCCGCTACCTTGAGGGAGGCCCTGTTGAGGAGGATCTTTTTCCCAGAACCTAGGGGCGAATCGCTGGACAGGATCGTGAGGGAGGTCGTAGAGAGGGATGTCTCCCTAGTCTTAGACCTCAAGACCCCAGAGGTGGATCCCAAGATCTTCAGCTCCCTGCCCGGGGACGGGAGTGTCGCGATCAGCTCTAAATACCACAACATCCTCAGGAAGCTCAGACCGGAGCTAGAGGGCAACTACTTGATGCTGGCGTCTATACAGGACAGGCCAGCCAGACCCGCTAGGGTCATGGCCGACGCGATGGCTGACGGGCTGTCAGTCGAGCTCTCCTATGTGGACGAGGCCCTTCTGAGCGAGATGAAGGAGGTGGGTGGCCTCACATACGTGTGGACGGTGAACGATGCGGAGCAGGCCCTCGCCCTAGCTAAAATAGGCGTGGACGCCATTACCACAGATCGACCAGATCTAGTGATACCAGCTCTGGAGAGCGGATACGTGAGAAATGATACCGGTAGGAAGATCTATAGGAGGCTAACTGAGAAGTGATATCGTTGCTTTTGTTCTTAATGGCACTTCATGAATTGGATTTGATTTAGGATCCCGCGCTTCGGGTTTTCCACCATGTCCTAACAAATTTCCCGAGGTCATAGGCCAAGTATCGTGGGCTGGTATCTTATCGAATTAAGGCGCGTGGTTGTAGAAATCTGCCTGATATGTGGATCAATAACTCCAATTTAGCCACTCTCTCCAATAGAGAAGCACTATCCATTGGTCAATGACGATAGAAAATCTCGTAGCTGGGGATTTGATCTTATCAGCGTAGCTAAGAGGTTAGACCTCTCCCCAAACCTGAAGTAACCCCTCGGAGAGAACACGTCAAGCCAGCATCGAATTATCCTGCCACGCTGTCAAGCTCACCTCCTCGATTTTATCCCACTCGTTAAGTCCAAGTATTAGATTAACCCCCCTTACGGAACCCTCGATCAGCCCTATCTCCTTCACTAGTATGTCCTCAGCATGAAGCTGCGACGGCGAGGGAGGAATCAGGAGATTGAATCGATAGGATCTCCTTACCTGAAGCAGCTTCTCCCTGAGATCGTTCACTCGCTCGGCATACCTCCTGTATGCGATCGAAAACCTCTCAACGAACTCTTCAGGAGATACAAGAGGTTCGAGCTCGAGGTAAGAGCTATCTACAGCCCCCATAAACCTCTGCTCGGGTATTAAGAGGGGTACGAACTCGTCGAGGGAGGAAGCCCACTTGGAGAAGAAGAGGTCAAGGCAGAGGCCTACCTCCCCGTAGGTGGAGGCCTCCACCCCTAAGACCACTCTAGCGACGGGCACCCCTAACCCGAGCATCAAAGGGGAAGCTTCCTCCCAACTCTCTTTTTCTTGGCTAGATCGTAGATTAGCTTCCCCGTTGCGACATCCTCTATAGCTAGCCCCAGATTCATGGACATTATCCTCTCGTGGTCTCCCTCCCTGCCGGGCTTCTTCCCGGCAACGACCTCACCCAAATCTCCATCTATCCTCTCTATGGGACGAATCCATCCTTCTTCTATGTAGTACTTCAGTTGATCCACATCATCCGTGTAGAACTTGTCCATCGAGGCTATGGCCGAGGATTTCCAGTAGGAGTCGAAGTCCAGCGGTACAGCGGTGGCACCCTCCCTCACCCAGTCCGCCTCTATAACTGGATTCGGGTTCTTGAGGATCGGGCCTGCTGTAACTATAATGTCGGCGTGCTCCACCGCTTCCTTGGGTGAGGAGGCCCTGATGATCTCCACATCGATCCTCTCCTTAACGAACTCCTCATACCTGTCGAGGGCCTTCGGATCGATGTCATATGCCCAGACGGTCTTTATGGGGAGCAACTCCCTAAGCATCAAGGTATTGGTCTTACCTTGAGTCCCGCAACCCAGCACCGCTAGGACCTCGCTATCCTCCCTAGCTAGGTACTTGGCTGCAACGGCCGTGGCTGCAGCCGTTCTATAGGCGGTTATCCACATGGCATCCATCACGGCTACCGGCACCCCAGTATTAGGGTCATTGAGAATGAATAGGCCAGTTATGTAGGGGAGACCCCTCTTGGGATTTTCCGGATAGCCAGATACCCACTTCAAGCCAGCAGCATCGCTACCCTTGAGGTAAGCCGGCATCGCATGAATAAATGAGTCCGGTCGAGGATGAATTCCGGCTTGGGGGGCATCTCAGCCAGACCCTCTCCCTTCTGACGGAACGCATTCTCCACGACCCTTATTATATCGGACAGGGGGATACTCAAGGAAGATATATCTTGGTAGGAGAGGTACAGCAGCTCCATACGGGATCGCGAGCGGAGAGGAGAAAAACTTGAGGCCTCCTCAGTGATAACCTTTTAACCTCTTCAAGGCAGCTCGGCGCGTGGGCTTGGAGGACGGCACTTGGAAGGAGATAGTCAGCGCTCTGGACAGGACGGTCAGGAAGTACGAGGCTGTGAACAGGGTGATCACTCTAGGTTACAGCGAGAGGATGAGGAAAGTCCTCGCCGGCATGGCAGCGCTGGATGATGGCATGACAGTGCTGGACGCTGGCTGTGGACCAGGGAACATGTCAGTCCACATACTGAAGAGGATGAGAGAGGGTAAGCTCTACTGCTTGGATCCGCTGCCGTCGATGCTGAAGGCGGCCTTCGATAATCTGAGAGGCATCGCTGGCGACGTTGAGCTAAACTTCTTGGAGGCCACCTTCGAATCCGTACCTCTACCCAACAGCTCCGTAGATGTCATCGTAACAGCTTATGCTTTGAGGGATGCAAGGGACCTTTACGGAGCTTTAAGTGAGTTCAGGAGGGTGCTCAAGCCGGGCGGCCAGCTCCTAGTCTTGGACCTAGTCAGACCGGACAACAGGGCTTTCGCTTGGCTGGTGGGCCTCTACCTCAGGACTTTGGTCCCCCTTATCTCCATACCCATATACGGGAGCTTTGATACGCCATGGAAGGCTCTCTACCCAACCTTTAGAAGCATGTTAACGACCTCCGAATTCACCAGCATAATTGGGGAGAAGTTCGAGATTATCAAGGTGAAGAGGGCTCTCTTAGGAACTTTTGTGGCCATCAAGGCCAGAAGACCTTAGGATCAGACGATTACCGCTAGGAAGTCGGCTATGTTATCCTCATCTAAGATCAGGACATCCCTAGGATATCTTCTGTGGGGCTTTCCGGCCTTGACCTCGACCTTGAGCCCGTTGGCAACGGCGTCAACTTCATATCCGTCTCTCCAGTAATAGACTCTTCCGAACCTCCTGAGGAGGTGCTCTTGCACGACCCACTCGTGCATGGCACTGGGTAAGGGATCCACTCCCACCCAGCCAGCCAAGGACCTTACGAGGAAGGGATCTCTCATGAAATATTTCCTCTCCTTTCTCCATTTTACCGAGCCCGACTCCATGAATGGAGCTTCCCCAATCATCATCAATCCCTTAAGCACCTCCAAGTAGTCCCTGACGGTCTTGTATGATATTCCCACATCTGAGCCTATGGAGCTGTAAGACAGGGGAGAGGGAGCCTTCCTGAGCAGGGATCCCACTACGGCCGAGGCCAGGGAGGGGTTCCTCCCCAATCTCAGCAGCTCGCCGATGACGGATCTTATGAAGGATTCCTCGGCCGCTGGATCTTCATTTACGGAGAGGGGATATCCCCCGAATCTCATGTACTCTCGAAACAGTCCTCTAACCCTCTCCCTAACCGGAAGAAGTGAGACCATATCCTTCTCTAGATTCCCGGTCCTCTTCACCTCGATCCCCTTCACTTGGAGGAACTCCCGAAAGGAAAGGGGCAAAGCTTCCACCTCGACTCCCTTACCCATCCTGCCAGGAAAGAGCTCTGCGTTCCCCTTCACCCTCAGGGAGGAGGATCCTGTGAGAATCAGCACATCGTTGTCAAAGATCCCCAGGTCAATGTAGCCCTTGACAAGCCTCCACCACCCTTCCAAGCTAGTCACCTCGTCCAAGATTATGTAGGACGAGTCGTGACCCTCATAAGCTCTCATCCTCAGGTAGTCGTCCAGAGCCCTCTTGAAGGAATCCAGATCCCATACGAGGTCCAGATCGAGGAAGAATATCCTTTGTGGCTCCACCCCGCCCTTAATAAGCCTGTCTATGAGAAGGTGAAGGCCCGTGGTCTTTCCCACCTGCCTGGGGCCCATCACGAAGTTGAGAGAGAACGGCTCAAGAGATATCTCGTTTAACCACGAGGGGACCCACTTGTACTTTCTTTCCTCCCATTTAAGGACTACCTTGCTCTTCTTCCCCCCCCACCAAGGGTTCTGCCACTCGAGCATACTCATTAGAAGTTGCTGTTCTGATAAATATATAAATTATTAGAAGTAACGCTTCTAACGATTAGACGAGAGGGTCCTAGGTCTCATTATGAACTCCAGTATCCTCAGCGCCCCCTCGCCCAGCTTAGACCTGAACTCATCCAAAACCTGCCTTCCCCTCTCCGTGAGCTGGTATATCCTCCTAGCATCCTCCACCCTCGAGCGGAGGAGTCCGCTCCTCTCCATGTCCTTCAGTATAGAGTAGAGGGTGCTTATCTTTGGTTTCTGTCCCGTCAGCCCTTCTAAATTCTTTAAAATCTGATAACCGTGCATTACAGAGCTTTCTAGCAACGCTAAGATGAGGAGACGGTAGCTCCCTCTCACGAATGAAGTGGTTGGATCCTCCCGAACCCTCATTTCCACCGGGAGCTCAAGGAGTAGAAAGAGCTTAAAACGGTTGCTGAGAATAAAAAGAGGTGGTTAAGCTGAGAAAGGTGCTGCTCCCCCTCAAAGATAGGGTGGATGCGAGGGAAATAGTGGCGGCACTCTCCCAACTAGAAGGGGGGAGCGAACTGACCATCTTTCACGTGGTGAAGGTCCCCATAACCACGCCTCTCGACGTTGAAGTGAACACCCCCGAGTGGTTGAGGGATCTAGCTCAAGAGCTGAGGAGCATGGGTATCCCCACTAGAGTGGTCGTGGCCGAGGCGAGGGATGTGGCCGATGCCATAGTCGAGGAGGCTGAGGAAGGGAAGTATGACCTGATTATCATGTTCAAGAGAAGAAGAAAGGGTTTGGGAAAGGTCGTGGGGAGGAGCATCTCGGAGAGAGTGGCCAAGGCAACTAGGAGGCCCGTGATGACCATATTGAGGGAGTGATCAGTAGGGAGGGTATCCTCCCCCACTTATTCCCATCCCCGTCTCGCCTGAGACTATCTGGGCTGCCCTAGAGGCCAGCTCGTCGTCTATGAGGACCTTTGAGCTAGTCACAGACACCACGATGGCCTTATCCAATAAGGATTCCAGCGTCTTCATGAGGTCGGCCTTGAACGCCTTGGCCGCTGATACCCCTTGAGGGGTGAGTTTCATCATCTCCATCATCCTCTCGCTGGGAACGAGGAGCTCAAGCCCCTCCATGTAGAAAACCACCTTTTCATCCGGCTTGATTCCCTCCACGATGCTCTTGAGGTCCGATATCACCTGACCCATCCCCTCGACCGAACTGAGTGAGGAGATTGGCATGTAGTAGAGCTTCGCTTTCGCGACCCCCGCAGCTACCTCGGCCATCTTCCTCGCCTCCATAACTTGGGAGCCATCGGATATCTCCACTATCAGGAACTCCTTCTTTCCCTCCCTGAGATCCTCTATTATCCTCTTAGCCAGAAAGCCAAGCCTCGGGAGACCCTCTATCTCGTCCTCCTCCGCCACCGGGTACCTCTCCACTACCCCCTGAATGGCTTCGGGCGGTGATATGTAGGGGGCCAGACCTTCTCTGCTCACCAAGGCGTCGATCATCTCCCCTAGGAGCTCCAAGACCCTGCGCTCGCTCTCAGGGAGCTTCAAATCTCTCAGCAAGTAGAGGGTTGTCTTAACGCTCTTCGCCGCCGGTAGATCCCTGAGGAATATGGCGTACATGGTCATGGCCGCTATCGCATCTACTAGGTACCTCACATCTTTTCCGGAGGAAATATTCTCCTCGAATCTCTCCCTCATCCTGAGCGGGTCCAGACCGGTCTCGACCACCCCTCTGATGAGCTCTCGGTCGAACTTGGTGACTTGGAGGAGGGCATTTACGTCGAATGCTCCTCTCTTTGCAGCTCCTTCCCTGAATCTGGGTTCTATCCACTTCCACTCCAAGATGTCGATGTCGTCCCCCGATGTCTCCAAACAGGTCACTGACGGGGCGTACGGGCAGGGTCTGACCCTTCCCCTCACCTTCACCTTGTCGTCGGGGAGGAAGTACTTGGGTGATGCGGGTAGGATCACAGTGAGCTGTCCCGTACCGTCCTCCAATGAGAACCTCTCATAAACTATGTCTCCGAGCGAGAAGGACGGAAGTATCTCAATTATAGTTCCCTCGAGCTCGACTGCTCTCCCAACGGGTACTTCTCCCTTAAGTAAATCGCTTACCTTCATGATAATCCCAAAAATGAGGGGGAGGAATATGATAATCCTTCCTAGGATTCTTGCGGGAAATTCGTTAACTCCCACTGACCAGCACCTCAATCGATACCCTGCTGCTGTTGAGCGAGTTTCCACCGGCTATGACTTGCTTTTCATCCTGCAGGAGATCGTTGACCGTGCCCTTGATGAATTTGGCTGATCTCCTAGCCCATAATACTCCGCTAGGGAGGGAATCGTCGATCTCGACCGTTGAGATAGCTTCGGACCACGGGGAGCGAATGAGGACCAGATCCCCTGATTTCAGTCCCAGTTTGCTGGCATCTTCACAACTGATGTGAACGTGATCCCTCACCGGGAGATCCCTCGGCATGGCATCCTGCGAGGATGTCCTCTTCGGAACCGAACTAGTGATGAGGACGTATGGGTAGTCGAGATCGACCTCCTCCCACTCTAAGACCGGAAGGGGAGAATAGCCAAGCCTCTCCGCTGTGCTGCTGTAGAATTCTATCCTGCCGGAGGGGGTTTGGTACTCGTGCTTCGGCGGGTATTCCAGCCTCACATAACCCCTCCTCATCACCTCCTCAACGGGAACCCTGAGCATCATACTTCCCTTCACAGCCCCTTCGAAAGCTCGGATGGGATCCTCCTTGAATTCAGGCGTCTCTATCCCAAGCTTCTTGGACAGTTCCTGGACAACCCACCAATTAGGCCTGCTTTCCCCAAGTGGCTCCCAGACCTTGGGGGAGTAAGCGAGATAGGGGTGCCACCAGCTGGCGACGAAATCCTCCTGTTCGAACATCCCAGTGGCTGGGAGTACTACATCAGCCAGCTCCGCCGTTTCAGTCCACATCACATCGTGCACTACGGAGAACAAGTCCTCCCTCCTCATGCCCTTTCGGAAGAGGTCTGACCTAGGTAGGGTAACTGCGGGATTTGAGTTGTAGATGTAGAGGAACTTGAAGCGACCTGAGGAGAGCATGGAGGGAACGTCCAGCATGTTGACCCTCCTGTCCTCCCCCAGATGCCTGGCCTGCAGGTAAGCGGTGTCGAAGTCCCGAGAGGAGTTGCAGAAGAAGAAACCTCTGTGAACTCCCACCAGCGCAGGTATTAGGGAGATGATGCGGACAGCTTCAGCTCCATACTTGGTCTTCTGCATTCCCACACCGATATACGTGACGCTGGGCTTAAGCTCAGCGTATTCTTCTGCCAGTTCCCTTACTATCCGCTTGGGAACTCCGGTAACCTTCTCCACGAGTTCGGGAGTGTACTTGGAGATATGTCGCGAGTACTCCTCGAAGCCCACCGTGTATTTCGATATGAAGTCCTCGTCCACGCCGATCTCATTTATCAGATACCAAGAGATGCCTGCAGCCAGTAAGGAATCAGTTCCCGGTTTTATCCTGACGTAATTCCCCAGCAGAGATGTTCTCGTCCTTCTAGGATCGATCACCCAGATGGGCACTCCCCTGACCTTCAGGTCTACCAAGATGCGATAGGCGTGCACGCTGGACGAGGCCGGGTTTGCACCCCACACCACGACCATCTCGGCCCTTTCAAGGTCTTCCGGAAAGGCCCCGTAGCGCATGCCGTAGTGAAGCTCCAGCGCAAGTTCACCAGCCTCGTCACATATCGTGTAATGCACCCGATAGGCGTTGAGGGCGTAGGCAAGCCTGAGCGGATAGTTGAAGTTTATTAGTCCCGTGTTGCCAGAGTAGTTGAATACGAGGATCTCCTGTGGGCCATGTTCCCTCACCACCTCCTTGAGCTTGGAGGCGATTAAATCCAGAGCTTGGTCCCAGCTCACCCTCTTGAACCCATTTACGGTCCTGATATGTGGGTAGAGGACTCTCCTTCCGCTAGAATAGTAGCGGGGAAAGTTCAGGGCCTTAGGACATGTGAACCCCCTAGTGACCTGATGATCGGGATCGCCCCGCACCGAGGCCTCAGAACCCTCGCCCTCCAAGATTAGAACGCAGCCGTCAAGGCAGTCCCTCTGGCAAGCGACTTTCATCTGGGTTGGGAGGTTCCAACAGGACTTAAGCATTCACCTCGGGGAGAGGGCCTCCATTATCTCCTCCATCAGCCTCTTAGCTTCCAACACCGTCCATTCCGCCTCGTCCTTCGAGAAGAGATAGGGTTTGTGATCAGCGATCTTCCTCCTCATGAAGAGCTTGAGGTACCTCTCCTTTATATCTCGAGCTCTCTCCTCCCCTATCCTCTCCTCCAATCGCCTTTGGAGGGCATTAGCTATCTTGTCGTCCTTTGAGGTCTTCAAACCCCTTATCAGATGCTCTACCAGTAACCTAGTGGCGAAGTAGGAAGCGGACACGGCCTTGTTGTAAGAACCGTGCTCCAAGTCCTTCTCTGCCTCCTCCATTAGGACTCTAGACTTAACCAGCTTGGACATCCCTACCACCGGCTTGAAGGAAGGCCTCCACCTCGTCCTCCTCGTCGGCACTGGCGACCAAGGGGTTTATCCTCTCATCGACGCGGGAGGCGATCTCTACAACGGCATCCACATCGCTCAGGTCATACCTGTCGAGGACCACGAGGACGTTGGAGTCGTGGACCTCCTGATCGGGGCTGGGAAGGGCTATGACCCTGAGGAGCCTCCTGCCGAAGTGGGACCTGAGCTCCTGGGAGAACTTTATCACCGAGTCCAGCCACGACTCAGAGGCGGAGGCCTCTACTACTATCGGGAGCATCGGTGAGTAGGCCCGTTCCGGCTAATAAAGATGGGGCCCGTCTACGGATGTGAGTATCTTGAGTTGAACAACTCCGGTGGGCGGAACAGCCGATGCTATGGTCCGCGGTCTCCTTAGGTTAATTATATTATGCCCGAACGCTCGGGCATGTGGATCCCGTGAAGAGGGCCTTACGTACGATGGAGGCCCTAAGAATTGGTGGAGAGATAATCTAGCATGGAGTGAGCGGGAGGACCTCGGAGGAGGCAGCCAAGTCCCGGGCATTCCGCTCAATAGAGTCCTGAAGACCCTAGTCTTCGTGGAGAGGGGGAACTTCGTCTTCGTCATCACCTCGGGGGGACAGGAGGGTTGACCTGAGGAGATTGAGGTCCGCCTCCGGGCTGAAGAGGCCAAGGTTGGCGAGACATGATGAGATCCTCTCCGTCCTTGGATACGAACTGGGAAGCATCTCTTCCTTCGCCTTCCACGGTATCATGCCGTGCTACATCGACAGGGCCCTCATCTCCCTCGACTGGGTTGTGGGATCCGCTGGCAGCGAGTACATCTGTGTGAGGTTAAGTCCACGCGATCTAGTGAGGATAGGCTGCGAACCCTTCTGATTCCATGAAGTCTAACTTCTTCGTTTGCAGGTAGAAGGCTTTTCTCCGCCTCGCGATGCGAGCGAATTCTACCCAAGGACTTGATTCCCTCCTTAAAGTCCAAGTACATCTTGAGGGCCCTGTATAGACCTCCGATCTCACTCTCTCACCCCTCGATAATAAGGGACCTCCCCTCGGTGAAGACATGATACAGGAAGAGTGCGGGTGCCTCATTCAGCAAATGCAGATCCACTGGGAACCTCTTAGAGAGCTCCGCCGAGGCATCCACCGTGTGGTGGAAAGCCCTGACCCTATCACCTCTGATCCAGAGAAGAATCCCCCTTTACCGTTTCCCAGCGCACTCGAAACGTTCTGTTAGAGCCTAACTCGTGGGGGTTAGGATCTAACAGATGGCGATCTTTCCGACATCTATCTGGAAGCTCACCTTTATTATGTATAACGGACTTATACGAGTATGACCCTGAGAGTCGTAGTGGATAGGGAATCCTGTATAGCATGCGGAGTGGCTCCCACCCTCTGCTCAGAGGTTTTCGTGCTCGAAGGTAAGAACAGAGTCGTCGACAAGTATAGCAAGGAACTGTCGGACAGTCTATCCGTGGGAGAGGTCCCCGATGAGCTGAAGGAATGCGTTGAGAATGCGGCCATGTCCTGTCCGGTGGAGGCCATCAAAATAGAGGAGATATGAGTTCAGTAGCCCAGCAGGCGTCTCACGAAGTCTTCAATAGTGTCCGGATCCAGGGCCGGGCCCTTGAACACCCAGCCGTTCACCAATACGGCCGGCTCGCCCCCGAGCCCGTACCTCAGTGAAAGCCACACCCCCTTGAGGGAGTCCGCGCTCACAAGCTCCACCCTCACGGACCCCCCGTACTTGGAGAGCCTCTCGACTAGGGCAGCGGCTTGCCTCAGGTCGTGCACCATCCACCAAGGGTACTCTTGCAGCTGCTCAGCGCCGTACCTCTCCTCCTCAGGGGTGGTGAAGCGGCAGCAGGGCGCTGCGGTGAAGTAGACTGTGGGGAAGAGACCGTATATCGTGACCTTGACCCTGCCTCGCACGGGGGATCCAACGGACCCCCTATATTACCTTTTGTGTAAAGAGGCTGACCCCCACTCGGATGTCCCGCCGAGCTTATAAGGGATGCATGCCCGTGTCAACGGGCATGCGCATGAGTCCGAGGTTCGAGTGGGTCCTCCCCGACCCCTCCTCGATTGTCCTCACCCTTATCCTCGCGTTCATCCTTGTAGGAGGCCAGATACAGGCTTACGCTTTCGTGGACGACGTTCCCGGGACTGAGCCCCCTCCCCTCTACGATCTGCTCAAACCCCTGTCCATATGGCCAGCTATGGTTATCCTCGCACTTCCTTGGAGCATGATAGGAACGATCCTCTGTTTTGCAGGCGTCTGCGGAATAAAGGGTCTTTCGACGATCCTCCCACTAGCCGTGATATATCTGGAGGCATCTTGGTTCGTGCGCGTCTGGAGGGGACTGGGGAGGGTAGGGAAGTCGCTCGTCGTCATCTCTTCCATCGCTCCGGGGATTCCCTCCCTTCCAGCGGTACCCATTGATCCCCTCTTCTTCGTCTCCTCCCTCGTCTTGACCTCCGTAGTGATCGCGGTCCACTTGACCTCCTTATACGGTCTCCTTAAAGTCCTCTACGGGTTTGTCCGAGGAAAGGAGACCATCCAATACCCTTCCCCTTCTACGCCCAGTCAGGGGGGCTCAGCCTGAGGGGTGTCTCATCACCCCGTTATCAGATGTCCCCTCCAGCCTCATCGCCCCGTGATGGAAGATCGTTAAGGGGATATTAAAGTTGGACGGCGGGGAAGAGATGGGATGCGGGTCTTCCTACCAGAGGGCGTCAGGAGACGCGTGATCGAGCATGCCCTCAGGGAGTACCCCAACGAGGCATGCGGGCTCCTAGCTGGTGTGAGAGACCGTGACGGGTCTTTCAACATTAGGGCAGCATATCCAACGAGGAACTCGGCGGAGTCACCTATTAGGTACGAGATAAATCCAGACGACATGTATCACGCCCTCATGGATGCTGAGAGTAGGGGGCTTGAGATCCTCGGTGCGTACCACAGCCATCCCCTCGGCCAAGCTGTTCCCTCAAGGATGGATGAGGAGAGGGCCCATCCCGGCTTCCTCTACGTTATAGTGTCGGTGCCCAAGGTGAGGGTTAGGGCCTTCATCTGGCATCGTGGGGAGGGATTCGTGGAGCTTCTCATAGTTAGCGTGGCTCACGGGGAGGTTTGATCTCAATGGAGGATCGATATCTCCGCCTCAAGGTTGGGATCGGGTATGCCGGCTGATGCCTGAGATCAAACCTAAACTACTTAATTCGGTAAGATCGACTTGGTAACGGGACTCATGAAGAGGGTTAGGACGGACATCTATATAGATGGGGAGCTGTGGGAGAGGTTTAAGGCGCATGCGAAGAGTAGAGGGATCTAGACGTCGAGGCTCCTTGGGGAGATCGTAAGGGAGGAGCTTAACACTGAGATAGAAGACATCTTGAGCTAGATAGATGAGAAAGATGATGAGAAGGAGATAGAACTAAATTTCTAGCCGGTGAAGGCCAAAGGAATCGTGAGCGAATTAATCAGACGGATGAGAGGCTCAGAGGCTCCATGAGGTGTCACTCGAGAAGGACTGGACAGTGTGCTCCTCACTTGATCGTGATCCTCATCAGCGGGTGGGATCCATCAGTAGGGGATAGCTCGCGCGCCTTTTTTTAGCATCCCCCGTCGAGCATCGGGATGAAGGTAGATCCCTTTCTGGTCGAGAGGTTCATGGGTAAGTACGAGCATGATGTCGAGCTGAACCTCGCGGAGACATGCGTGAAGCCCTTCACGCTGGGGGAGTTCCTCAGGCTCGTGGGGAGGGAAGACTACCTCGAGGAGTTGAAGGACCTCCCCCTCACCTATGGGTACGTGGAGGGGCTGCCCGAGCTCAGGGAGAGGGTGGCTAAGCTTTACAGGGACCTACCTCCGGAGGGCGTGCTGATCACGAGAGGGGCCATAGATGCCAATTTCCTCGTCTTCTTCAGCTTGATCGAGCCGGGTGACAGGGTCGTATCGATCTTCCCAGCTTATCAGCAGCTTTACAGCCTGCCTAAGACCTTTGGCGCCGAGGTGAGGCTGCTCCATCTCAGGGAAGCTGATGGGTGGCTGCCCGACCTAGACGAGCTCTCCAGGCTGGTGGGGAAGGGTGCGAAGATGATGGTAGTGAACAACCCGCACAACCCTACTGGGGCCCTCTTGGATGGGCGCGCGCTCGAGGAGATTTGCAATTTGGCGGAGGAGGCCGGTGCCTACGTTCTGGCTGACGAATCCTACTACGGTCTGGAGATCTCTGGGGAGAGAGTCCCTTCGATGCTCGATCTATGCGACAGGGCGGTGGTGACCAGGTCGTTCTCCAAGTCACTTTCCCTCACGGGCCTCAGGCTGGGATGGATAGCTACAAAGAGGGAAGAGGTCATGGAGGAGCTACTGGGGCACAGGGACTACACCACCATAAGCGCCAGCATCCTGCTGGAGCACCTAGCCCTTCTGGCCTTGGAGAACGTGGAGAGGATATACGAGAGGAATCTGAGTATAGTGAGGGAGAACTTCGAGGTTCTGAGGGAGTGGGTCGAGTCCGAACTCTTGGTGGACTGGGTTCCTCCTCGGGCCGGGACCGTGGCCTTCCCCCGCTATCACCTGAATGTGCCCTCTGAGGAGCTGGCCCTGCGCCTCATCAGGGAGAAGGGCGTCTTCATCGTTCCAGGATGCTGCTTCGAGATGGAAGGGCATTTCAGAATCGGCTTCGGAGGGAGTGGAGAGGAGTTGAGGGAGGGACTCAGGAGGTTCAGCGACCTACTGAGGGAACTGGAGCAAGGCATTGATCTAGTGAGGTGATGCTATCCCAGAGATCATAGTCTTAGAATTAGTGCTGGTGTGTGCACTTAGTGAGCTGAGGGGGGACTATCCGCCCCCATTTAAGGTCTTAATCCGTTTCATAGGTCCTATCTCTCAGATCTCGCAACTCTCATCGTCTTTAGGGTAACGTTCTCGGTGGCATAGAGTCCGGGGGGATGACATTGAAATCCTCGCTAGGAGACAGGTTGTCACGACACGTATACAACTATTGAACCCATTAATTTTAAAAATATTTGAATTCTGACCCGAGATTCCTCATCAACTTAGTTTAGATATTTAAGCATGCGTGCGTCATGCTCACGCAGGCGATTGATCGAGGATCATGCTATTGGAACGGCACGATGGCATTTGGCGGCCTTAAGCAGCAGCTGACATCGCACCTACCTAGCCCCATCTCCCTTGCCCACCAAAACTTTCATTAACCATCCTGAATATGTCGAACGACTGGGAACCCTTAAATAAGCTCCCGTAGATACCTAAATCGATGAAGAGGAGGCTTATCATCGAGGGGGAGAGGGTCCAAGACATAGGCTACCGCATGTTCCTCCTCAACCTGGCAAGTGAGCATGATCTGACTGGTTTCCAGGCTCGAAACGTTGGGAAGAACGTAGTGGAGGCCCTGTACGAGGGAGATGAGGAGGCAGTCAAGGCTTTCGAATCTGATGTCAGGTTAATAGCTTCTGAGGGGGCCCAAGTCTAAAGAGTAACCTTCGAGGATTATGAGGGTCCCGTGAAGGACATAGAGATGTTCAGATCTTACTTCACGACCCTCCAGCTTGGGAAGATGATCGAGGTAGGGCTGGCCATGATACAGGAGCTGAGGGCCTTTAGGGAGGAGAGCAAGCAGAACCAGCAGACGATGATTCGGAATCAAGGAATCATGGTCCAGAAGCAGGATGAGACGCTGAAGGAGATTAAGGGAGTGAGGAGGGACCTGAAGTCCATCTTAGATGAGAGGTTGGCGACTTTAGAGAGGGATGTGGCTCTAATAAAGGAGAGGCTAGGGATAAAGTAGGAATTCGGATCCCCCTGCGTCACATCCTTAAGAGCATCCTCAGCTATGTAGTACTCTCCGTTCGAAGAGTTGGCATCCGTACCGTAGTGAACTGTTCTCCCTAAATATTAGTTCATATAATAGTTGCGCTGGCTTCGTTCTCTGTACTATCCTTTAACATAATCCTAATCTTCCTCAGATCTCGGTAATATAGATTTTACATTTATAAGACGGCTCCAGTATCGCTGAGAGGTTTCCCCTCATGTCATCAGGAGATCCAGCTCAAAGACGAGTATATCCGGTTCCTCAAGCTCCCATTGCGAGAATCCGGCCTCTCTTAGCTTGCTAACTACCTCAGACCTCTCCTCAGGGACCATTATGTTGACCTTCCTCCGCTCCCGCGATGCCAGCTCCTCCATACCCTTCAATGCCTCGATCACTTCACCGTAATCGAAGGGCGTGAAGGACGTGGTGGGCTCCTTAGGTACGAAGAACCCGGAGCCGTCCTCGTAAGCCCTAACGCGTTCCTTCAACCAGTCCAGCGTGTCACCGCACCTCCTCACGAACCTCCAGCCAACGGGCACTAGGTACAGCTGAGGTAGTCTGGGCTCCACCTCCCTTATCTCGACTCCCGGTCTCTCGGGCTCCTTGGAGAGGTGATAGAACCTCTTAACCACCCTGAAGCCGGTAACCTCTCCCAGATGTATGCTCGCCTCGTTCTTCACGTAAGTGGCGTACATGAGGCTTCTAAGTTCTCCTCTGGAGGACATCTCCCTTCCTACCGATATCAGGAACTCGTGAAGGGCTCTAGCAAGCCCCCTTCCCCTGTAAGACGGGTGAACCCTGAGGCCCTCCATCCACCCCACGCCGCAAGGGAGCAGGGTTAGCTTGGCAGTGGCCACGACCTTGCCGTCCTCCTCGATCACGTAGAAATGGCCGTCCTCGAGCCACGAGTCGAAAACCCGAGGTAGGTAATCGTGACCCTCCCACGTGAGCCTCGCTATCTCCTCCACATGGGGGCGATCCTCTCTCTTGGCCTCCCTGACCAAGTTGCTCACCTTGTGACCACCTCGGCGATTAATTTATCCACTACAGGTTGACAAGGTAGGAGCCTAAGGTAGGGCAGGTCTCCCATGATACAGCCTCTCTTGCCAAGGGAATTGCTTGGGCGGGTTATCTAGCATCTCCGACCACTTCTCGTCGGTGAGCCTGTCGGTCATGGGGTGCCTGAACTCGTAGTAGGAGAGGATCGGTCCCACCATCAAAGCCGTCCCGTTCGGGGTTGGGAAAGCGACGACTATCAGGTCCAGTTTGCCCACAGCCTCCTCCAACACCTCACCGCTGTTCAGATCGGTGTGCACATCAGCCACGAGCACCGTACTCTTTGCCCTCTCATCCAGTCCCATCATGATGGAGTCCATCACATCCGCAAAATTCCCTATGAAGTAGAGGTCGCTCGCGTTCAGCGGTTCTCCACTTAGTTCCTTCATCGAAATTTCCCTAGCAGTCTTGAGCGCCTGCGCGAGGATCTCAAGTCTGATCCTCGCTTCTTGGCTCAGATAGCCCATCTCCTCGAGGCCTTCTATCGTCTGATTGACCAAGGACTCGAGCCTCCCGTATACATGGGGAAGCGGCTCCACTGCGCCAAGTTCGGCAGGAGGAGGCGCTGCAGTGAGCTTCGGCGTGTAGCTCTGCTTGGCGTAGAGTATGGTGTCATGCCTCAGCTCAGCCCACGATGCCAGTGCTGTTTGCAGCTGCCTGTCCAACCAAGCCTTGGACCTCATGTACGGTGGATATCCCTCACCCCTCTCCTCGATTAGAAGTCGGAGAGTGTCCAACCACGACCAGTAGAGATTCCTAGACCAGTCGACGGAGGAGAACTCCTCCCTGAGCTCCTTCAACCTTTCCTCGTACCCATCGTAGCTCGCATCTCCCTCCTCCTTCACTATCTCTAAGGCCCTATCACTCCCCATAACAGCTAACCAATCCAGTCCACGTGGGAAACCCCTCGCTGGGCCGATCTGTGTTATCACCAAGGTGAAGGGCTTATCCCGGCCAGTATAGAGGCCCACTGACGGAGCTACCAGCCTCTGGAAGGCGTAAGAGTCGGGCACGAATCTCCTCCCCATGAATCTCATGCCCGCCGATCTAGCCAAGCATTTCTCCAGCATCTCCTCTGTTATGGGGGGCCTCACCTCGCAGACTCCAGTCCCTCCGTATATCCTCGGTTTCCCTCTCTTCATCAGCTCTTCCCTGAGTTTCCCGATGGGTCCGTCCTCTCTGAGGGAGTTCAGCTGTTCCAAGGTGAGGGTACCGTCGAACAATGACTTGAGCGCCTCCAAGTAATCGTAAGGGGTATAATCATCCGCGAGCCCCACGAAAAAAGAGGTAACTGTGTAGATCCTGCTCCAGATATCGGAATCTTTTCTATCTGAAGAGAGGTCAGCGGCGATTAGTGATGCGCGAACTGTCAGCTCTCTGGATCGTTCTTCATCAACCAACCCCTTCCTGAGGAGGAATGCCATCCTCCCATACCACATCATAGCCCTGAAGTACCTCTTCAGCTTCTCCGATCTGGTGTAGTGTCCTCTAGGCCTGTATTGACTGTAATCCTCCCTGTATCCGAAAATTGGGCTCATCCCTATTTTCCCCCTTTTGATGAGACCCAACTCCTCCTCCACTAAGTTAGCCACCTCCTCCGGTGGATTGAAGTCCGGATCCAAGAGCTTCCTGCCGACAGAAAAGTAGGCTAAGTTCATGAGAGCCGGATCTCCGACCTTCAGTACGTCCGTGCTGCTATGCTCCAGCATCCGGTTGGTTAGGTTCAAGAGATCGTCGAAGAGGTAGTCCTCCTCTATCTCAGCCAGTATTGAATCGAACTGCACGTGATAGGCGTGGAGGAAGGTGTCCACCGTCACATAGATGGGGAACCTCTTGAGCCTAGAGTAGGCGATGGAAAAATCTCCAGTCTCGCCCCATTTAATCAGGGCGAATCCCCTGTCGAAGAGGATCTTCTCATTGACTCCCAGTTCATCTATTATCTGTGGATTTATGAGATCGTCTCTCCCCTTTGGAGGACCACTCCAGTTGGCGGGTTCCCATACCAGCTCCATCTTTCCTGCTCTAGGGAACTTCCCTGAGCTGGGTATCGATCCAAGCTTCCAATTACCCATCATCCAACCCGTGGTCAGTGGATGTGCGGATGTATTACCTTTAGAGGTTGCTGAGGGGGAGGGAGGCGTCGGGCTCTTCGGAGATCCCACGATCAAGAAGATCACTGCAGCCAGAACTATTGTAATGAGAAATTTCCGTAATCTCGAGGTCATACACGGTGGATGGACTGTCACTGGACTTTAAGCGTATTGAAATGGTACGAACAGCGTGAAACCTTTCACAGCGCGGGTCCGGTGCTCATGTCTTGGCATGCCTTGGCAACCCGTGGAACGCCTTGTCTTCTCCCCAAGGAGTTGGGTGATTCGAAAAATCTATCTTTTATGGACCGGGGGGGTCGGGGGTGATGGGCATCTCATTAATGCTGTACGACTTGGCTAGATTGAGCGGAGCACTTGATGGAGAACGACCTAGGTCTAACTTGGATCTTATAGACCTGTCCCTCACTGGCCGGGCTAGGGGCCCTCTGGCAGATTTCATCGTCAGGAGAATGGCCTGCTGCTACGGTGAAGTGGATCAGGAGATGCTGGAGGAGGTCAGAAAGATAAGGGAGAGGGCCTTAGATCTACTGAGAGATGGCTCTCTGCTTGAAGAGGCCTGTGAGAACATAGAGGAGAACAAGGGTCACTGTTACAGGGCGTCTAATGGCGACGAGGTCGCTAGAATAGTTGGTGATATAGTGGGCGAGGGTAAGACCGTCATCAAATCATTCAGCTGGGCCGTCGAGGAATCCAAGCTGGGCGAGAGGCTCAGGGAATTGAATGATGTGCTCGACACAGCGGTACCTCCCGCTCTAGCCCATTTGAATTTGGATGGCGATTCCGTCAGGAGGTTCCTCAAAGATATGGGGATTGGAATAGGGGAAGGAGATGTTCTGGGTGGCTTGGAGGCCCTCTACAGGGAAGCCCTCTATAAAGCCGATGTGGGGATAACTGGGGTCAGGGCCGTGGCCGCCGATCCCGGTGCGATGACTTTCCTCCCCGATAGCGGCATCGACAGGCTAGTAACCATGACTCCGGAGATTCACATCATAGTGGCGGGTATTGAGGAGGTGGTCAGCAAATATATGGATGCCTTCTTAGTCACTGAGTTTGCCTCTAGGTTCGGAAAGATGGACTTCTCATTCCTTGGAATAGTCGCGGGTCCGAGCAAGACGGGAGATATAGAAAAAAGGGTGACATATGGGGCCCACGGCCCTAGGGAGTTCCATGTGATATTACTCGACGACGGCAGGTCGGCAGCCCTCGACAGTAAGATGAGGGTCGCTCTCAGCTGCATCAGGGTGTCGAAACTACCCTGCTTCGACACTTGGAGACTCTGGAGGGAAATAGTTGGGCTGGATGGGGAGGTTCGCGGCGAGGTGAGTGGAGAAGGTAGCTGCCCACTCTTATGAAAAGATGGGAGGTGCAAATGAATCCTCAAATCTTCTCCATGAGCCTCCTTCTTATTTCCCTCAGGACTTCAGGCTGGTTTATCCTCATGGGGCAGGCTTCTATGCACCTCCCACAGAGGAGGCAGACGAACGCGTGCTGCGTCGCGGTCTCCTTGTCTCCAGTCACGTACTCCCACATTACACCTATCCCGCCGGAGTAGGCCGACTCGAGTCCAGCCCAGTAACCACCCACCACACCGAAGACGGGGCAGAGATACTGGCAGGCCCCGCACCTGAGGCAGTAGAGGGTCTGCTTCAATATGGGATCCTTAGATGCCTCCCTCCTCCCATTATCTAGGAATATGACATGGTATTCCTCGGGGCCGATATCCCCTCTCCCCCTCCTAGCGGGCCCCATCACGGTGTTGATGTATGAGGTTACCTTGTAGCCGCCGTACCTGCTTATCACCTCCACTACCTTCCAAGCATCGCTCATCGTGGGCACCACCTTCTCCATACCCACAACAGCGATGTACTTGGGAGGTAGGGAGATGGACAACCTGATGTTCGACTCGTTCTCTATGAGGAAGACCGCTCCCTCGTCGGCGGCGAAGGCATTGGCCCCGCTTATTCCCACGTCAGCGCTGAAGTACTTATCCCTGAGGAACTTCCTGACGAGGGCGACCATCCCCTCCACATCGTCCTTATCCACCTCGACCCCCATGAAGTCCTTGAGGAACTCCGCCACCTTTTCCCTCGTCAGGTGGATCGAGGGGGATATGAAGTGCATCGGCTTGGGACCTAGGAACTGAACTAGGAACTCTCCTAGATCGGTCTCGTAGACCTCATTACCCCTCTCAATCAGGAACTCTCTAAGTTTAAGCTCCTCCGTGGTCATACTCTTGGCCTTGGTCACCACCTTGCCGGTTCCCACCAGCTTTCCTATTATCTTCCGGGCCTCCTCAGCCGTCTCGGCGACGTAAGCCCTCCCGCCCTTGGCCTCCACGGCCTCTATGGCTCTACCGAGCAGCTCCTCCATGTGATCGATGGACCACTCCTTTATCCTCCTCACCTCATCGGCGAGCTCCTTTATGTACGAATACCTCTCCATAACCTGCTTCCTTTTGTTCCAGTAAGAGGCTATGGCCCTATCCAAGGCCGTCCTCAGGACAGGATCCTCGGATACCTTGTTGAGCAGCTGGCTAACCTCCGTCAGGTCGGTCATTCGATCACCTCCATGATATCGAAAACCCTCACCCCGAGTTCCCTAGCCTCCCTCTGGAAGTTGGTGAGGCATATCGGGCACATTACAGTGAAACAGGGGGATCCGCTCGCCTTCAGTTCCTCCATTCTCTTCCTAGCCAGCTTCGATGACAGTGAGGGGAAGAGGGATTCTATTGGACCACCACAACAGCCCGTGAACTTCCTCGAGAATTCCGGCTCCCTCACCCTGACACCAGCCTTGGTAAGCAGGGCGCGGGGCTGATCTATCACTCCGTTCCACCTAGCCAAGTAGCAGGGGTCGTGTATCACCACTTCCTTGGGCCCCCTGACCTTCGGGGTGTATCCCCTCTCCAACAGTACATCCATGTAGTGGACAACCTCGACATCGAAGTCATCCACGAACTCCTTGATCAGGTAGTTCAGCATGTAGGTGGTATGGGGATCTACCGTGATCACCTTCTTCGCACCTGTCTCCCTTATCTTCTTGGCCAATCTAACGACATGCTCCCTGAATAGTTCGTCCATCCCTAGATCGTGATAGAGGACTCCATTATAGGGTTCCTCCTTCATATAGGCGAAGTCAACTCCAGCAGTCTTTAGGGCATTTGCTATCCTCCTTAGGATGGAGAAATACCTCTCCCTCTCTCCCCTGGATGTGACTATTCCCATTATTGAGGTGATGTTTACCCCTAAAGAGTTGAGGAGCCTTCCCATAGTCAGCGCTAGATTGGATATGAAGGGACCCAACCCCTCGAGCCTCTTGAGTAGGCCCGAGAACGTTTGGATATAGGGGATCATCTGATAGAGGCATCCAGTGTATAGTAGAGTATCTCCCTTTTTAGGTAGATTCAGTCCCTCGGCCCATTTACTACAGTAGGATTCCCTCACTCCCAGAGGGTTCCAAGTCCTCGTAGCATTCTCCTCCAGTAGAGATTTAACTGCCTTTAGATCCATTCTCCATCAGAGGACATCTCTTACGTGTTTAATATTTCCTTTTTCATCCCAACCCAAAGATTCCAATAATCTAGATGGCATGCGATTCGGCCAACTGGTGACCATAGATTAGATCACAAATATTTGCGGATCCACCGCAAACTTAAAATTGTTGACGAGAAGCCTTGAGGCGGTGATCTTAGTGGCCAGGGGTCTAGGTATCGTCCTGTACTCTGGTAGAGCAGATACCCTCGTTTTGGCTGGTGTCTTGGCCCAGACTGCGGCCAATTACGACATGCCTGTAAGGATCTTCGTCACCAGCTTTGCGACACCCTACTTCATGAAGGAGAAACCTGAGCCTAAGTTACCCCAAGAGTTCATGGAGTGGGGACAGAAAATGTTCGAGGGCATGGCCAAGATGAAAGCTCCCTCTTGGTACGACATGCTCAAGGATGCTAAGGAGCTGGGTGACGTGAAGATCATGGTCTGCTCCATGACTATGGAAGCTCTGGGCTTCTCCAAAGACCATGTAGACCCAATCGTAGATGACGTTGTGGGGGCCGCAACATTTTTAGCAGAGATGTCGGACTACGAGGTAATATTCGTGTAGGTGATCGGTATGTCAGATGTTCAGCCGACTGTAACCGTTGATGCCAGGGGTGTTGCCTGCCCCGGACCCCTCACGAGTCTAATCAAAGCATACAGGAAGGCCAAGAATGGGGATATAATAGAGGTACTCGCTACTGATGCGGGCTTCAAGGCGGATGTGGAGGCTTGGGTCAAGAGAACTGGCAATGAGCTCCTTAGCTTGACGGAAGAGGGTGGGGTCATCAGGGCACTAATAAAAGTAACTGCAAGATGACCCCACACATCAACCACTACTTTTTCATTCACTGGATTCATCCCTAATTTTATTGTAGTTTCTTATGTTTATACGTTCATTCAAGAAGATTTTAATTATACACTAGAGGGAAGCAGAAGTTCCTCAGATGGGAATATATGGGTGTTAGCGATGGCCAAGAAAGTGCTGATTCTAGGCGGAGGAGATGGGGGTACTATTCTTGCAAATAGGCTGGTGAAGAAGCTATCCCCCGACCAAGTTGAGGTAGAAGTCGTGGACAAGAGCGATATTCACTGGTACCAACCAGGATTCCTTTTCGTCGCTACGGGGGAAGCGGAAAAGGAGGATATTTCCAGAAGAAGACCTAAACTTTTCAGGAAAGGAGTGAAATTCACTAAAGGGGAGGCTAAGAAAATAGATTTAGACAATAGAAGTGTTGAGATATCCGATGGAACAAAGAAAACTTATGACTACTTGGTGATCGCCACTGGTTCGAGCCTAAATCCGGATGAGATACCCGGATTTACTGAAGGCGTTGATCACTTCTGGAACTACGATGCAGCTATGAAGCTCAGGAAGAAGCTCTTCTCAATAAAGGAGGGCAAGGTTATCGTTGGAATAGGTGGCTTGCTTTACAAGTGCCCCGTAGCTCCTCTGGAGATAGTGTTCTTAGCTGAGGAGATATTCAGAAGGAGGGGCGTGAGAGATAAGATAGAGATTAAGTATGTCTCCCCAATAGACAGGGCTTATGCGCCACACCTCCTCAATAAGGTAATAGAGGACGAGATGAAGAAGAGGGGCATTGATGTGATAACATTCTTCTCTGTCGATACGGTAGATCCTGAGAAGAAGGTGGTCAACTCACTCGAAGGAGATTCACTCGAATACGACCTATTGATACTCACACCTCCCCAGCAAGGCGCAAAGGTAGTTAGGGATTCTGGGATAGGCGATGATGAGGGTTGGATCCCCGTTGACAAGTATTTCCTTAATGTAGAGGGATACGATGATGCCTTCGCAGTAGGAGACGCCACTGCACTTCCGACACCCAAGACCGGTGTCATAGCGCACTTCCAAGCCGCCACACTGGCTAACAACTTAGCAGTTGAGATAACTGGGGAGGGTACCAAGGAGCTCTTTGATGGACAGAGCTTCTGTGTTATAGAGACTGGAATGGGCAAGGCATCAGCTCAAGTATCTAACTACTTCTACGACGTCCCTCCCGGTTTGATACCTAACTGGCTGCTTCACGCTATGAAGCTAGCTATGAACAAGATGTATTGGAGGTGCATATTGAGCGGGATGATCTAGGAGGTGTTGATTATGGCTGAGGACAAGCTGAGTGAGATACTATCCGATCCAGATAAGGTAAAGAAGCTGGAGAAGCTGCTTGATAATGCGGATAAGTTGGAAAAATACCTAGATAGGATGGATGCGCTGCTGAGTAAGTTGGAGTTGTTCTCCGAGGCAGGTATGCTCGATGACCTGTATGGAGTACTGTTCTCCCTAGTGGCACTCCAGAGAGGGTTCCTCAAGGAGGAGACTGTGAGGGCTATAGCGGAACTGATGGGGTCAGCTTCATTTCTGGGAGCCCCTGAATGCCTAGAGAAGATTGCGGAAGCCGTTGAAAAGGAGGACAGGGTGACATTAACTGGTATGCTGAGTAGGCTGAGGGATCCCGATATTCAGAGAGGGCTGGCAATAGTATTCAATTCGCTCAAAGCTATAGGAAGCTGCGCTTCCGAGTGTGGCGAGTGATTTCCCTCCCCTTCTTTTTAAAAAAGTATTGTTATATCCTTATTTTTAATCGTTTATCTATAGCAGCATAATGCAATTTTATTATTCTCCATACAGGATAATGCGTCAAATAAAGCGTTGTCATAGCCAGAATAACATATGAATATTTGTAAATTTTTAAAAATTTCATAGTGGTACCTTATGGGGCTTCCCCAGGTGAGGCACATGATACCAATTAGTAGGAGGGAATTCCTAAAGTTAGCAGCGGTAACTGGAGCACTAGCTTCAGTTTACGGGACTACTGAGTATGCATTCAGGGCGTTGAAAGCCGCTACCCAAAGCAGGGAGGAGAGATATGTCCACTCCATCTGCACGATGTGTGTAAACCGCTGCGCTATAAAGGTCAAGGTCGTCGATGGCAGAGCGGTCAAGATCTATGGGAATCCAAACGATCCCCACAGCCTGGGCAAGATATGCGCCAGAGGCCAGTCAGGGATAGAGAGGTTGTACAATCCCCATAGAATAAAGTCTCCCATGATAAGAACCGATAAGGGAAAGAGAGGCAGCTGGGAGGGATTCGAAGAGGTAAGCTGGAACGAAGCCCTCGAATACGTGGCCAACATCCTGAAGAAGAGAAAGGAAGAGGATCCGAAAACATTCGCCTGTGGAGGTGGCTGGCTTCCTTGCGCCCTGTGTAAGCCCTTCGTAGTCGGGATTGGGAAGATGATAGGTTCTCCCAATGGCCTAGGGAGCCCACCATCCATGTGCTTCTTCCCAAAGGCCTTCGCTTGGACGGTAACTATAGGCGCTGGAGGCCACCCGCATATAAGGGCGGATCACCAGAATGCCAGATACATAATCCTACTGAGGAGAAACCTGGCGGGCAGTTTGGGAGTTCCCTAAGCTACAACGTTAGCCTTGGCTAAGAAGAGAGGAGCGAAGATCGTGGTACTGGATCCAAGACTGAGTGAGAGTGCTGCCATTGCTGATATATTGGTCCCATTGAAACCCGGGACAGATTTGGCATTCCTCTTGGCGATAGGGCATGTACTGATAAAGAGGGGGCTTTACGACGACTACTTCCTGAAGAAGTACACTAATGCCCCGATGCTACTAGACACCAATACTGGAACACCGGTGAAGGTATGGACCGATGAGAATACAGGTAAGAAGAGATACTTGGTCTACGATGCCCAGCAGGATAGGGTCTCACCTCATGACAGCGCGGCCGATCCGGCTCTAACTGGCGAGTTCGACATTGGTTCTAGAGGACGGTTCCTCAGTCAAAGCAAAGCCAGTGTTCCAAGTTATGATGGAGAAACTGGAGAGCTACTCACCAGATTGGGCTGCCAAGATATGCGACATTCCCGCTGATCTCATTGAGAAGGTTGCCGTTGAGTTTGGGACTTACAGGCCATCCGTCATTGATCCGGGGTGGCATGACCCCAAGTACGAAAACTCGGTCCAGACTTGGAGGATGGTTGCTATCTTAAATGCGCTGGTCGGTAACATCGATAAGCCAGGTGGATTAGTATTCAACGCAGCTGGTAGATCTGTAAAGTCGAAACCGCTTCCAGATGCAAGATTTGATGTTCAATGGTCCAAGAAGAAGGGTATAATCGTGAACAACGCACAAGCAAACGTGCTCGCATTATATGATGCAGTTGTACATGGAGATCCCTATCCCATAAAGTCGCTGCTCTTGGGTGGAGGTAATTGGGTCAGAACACTGCCCGATGATAAGAAGGTCAAGGAAATATTCCTCAAGCTAGAAGACGTCATTGTAATTGACAACATGCCCACGGACACAGCCATGTATGCGGATGTCATACTGCCTGATACCACCTACCTAGAGAGGGACGATCCACTATTCGGAATTGGCTTCACTCCGGATGCGGCTGTGTACACTGCATACAAGGCTGTTGAGCCCCTCTATGATAGTAGACCAATGATCGACATTCTAGTGGGCATAGCAGACAAGTTGGGTATGAGGGAGGCCTACTTCAAGGCTGTCGCCGCCATAATGGGATTCAAGGATTACAAGAAGCTTATGGAGGGTTATGAGAGTGAAGGCATTGCTGGACTCAGAAAGGTCCTTGCCGAGGCGAAGGGCATTTCACTGAGCGACCTAGAGAGCAAAGGAGTCGTAGTTAAGGTACCTAGGGAGAAATTGGTGGGTACTATGCCTTATAAGAAGCCTTTGAACATCCCCTCAGGGAAGGTCGAGATATACAGCTTCAAGCTAGCTGCCATAACCGCTAAGGCTGGTAAAGACCCTATATGGAGCCCGTTACCTGAGTGGGTACCCCCAAGAGTTCACAATAGGGCCGGAGGCGATGTCTTCTACCTAACTTACGGCAGGAGTCCAATAACGAGTCATACCCACACATCCGACAACGAGTTGCTACTCTCCATAGGAAGAAAAGCGCATTTCGGAGTTTGGATAAACGCCAAAAAGGCCAAAGAGTTAGGGATAGAGGAGGGCGATCTAGTGAGACTAACCAGCTTACAGTCGGGAAATAGCACCGTGGCCGTGGCCTTTGTAACTGAGGCGATTAGGCCTGATACAATATTCACTGTGTCAGGGTGGGGCCAGGAGAGCAACAAGCTTGCCTTTGCTAGGAAAGTGAGGGGTGTGGCTTTAAACAAATTGTGGGCTCAGTTTGATAAACCATTCAAGCTGTTACCAAATGCTCTGACTCAGGAAATCTTAGTTAAGGTTGAGAGAGTATAAGGTGATATTTATGGTAGATACGGCATGGTGATAGATACCCGAAGCTGTATAGGTTGTGGGGCTTGTATCGCCGCCTGTGACCTAGAGAATGATACCGCTTGGAGGGAAGGGAAGAGGAGAACTCATGTTCCAGAGTTCTTCTTTGGCGAATTTCCAAATGTTGCTAGGATGTTCATTCCTAGACTGTGCATGCACTGCGAAAATCCCCCTTGTGTCTCTGTCTGCCCAACTGGCGCGAGCTATGTAAACGAGGATGGAGTCGTGCTAGTGAATCACGAGCTATGTATTGGCTGCAAGTACTGCATAGTCGCCTGCCCGTACAACGCGAGGTACGTGGACCATAGAATCAGATCCGTAGATAAGTGCACCTTCTGCTTCGATAACAGGGTAGTTAAAGGTCTGGAACAGCCTGCGTTGAGACTTGTGTTGGCCATGTAAGGATATTCGGCGACCTAGACGATCCTGACAGCGAGGTATACAAGCTAGTGGCATCAGGGACTGCTGTACCGCTCAGACCTGATCTAGGGACCAAGCCCAAGGTGTTCTATATAAGGAGATCCATCCAAGTTTAGGAGGTGTTTGTATGGATCCTCTGGTGCAGCAGGTTTGGGGGCCGCTTATAGCTGCTTACCTCTTTTTGGGTGGAATGGGCGGTGCTTCCATGCTCTTCGCCCATTACTTCCACACCTATAGGAAGGAGGAGGGCGTGGCGGCAGTATCGGCAGTGCTATCGCTGGTTTCAGTTGTCATTGGCGTTCTGTTCTTAATAATGGATCTGGAGAAGCCAGAGCTCTTCTACCTCACCATAACCTCCTTCAAGGTCGATTCCTGGATCTTTAAGGGCAGTGTGTTGATAATGCTCTTCATAGCATTTGGGCTTCTCTACACGGCTGCCTTCTTCAAACCATTCAAATGGCTTCCTTGGGCCGAAAGCGAATCAGGGATGTGGCTCCTAGGATGGATAGCCTCAATACTCGGGTTGGGGGTAGCGACCTACACGGGCATACTACTGGGCGTGGCAAAGGCCGTTCCGTTCTGGCACTCTCCTGGGCTCCCGGCGCTCTTCGTTGCCAGTGCCTTAGCTACTGGAATTGCTCTCGTTGCCGTAGTTAACATAGCAGAGGGATTGAGGGTACCAGAGGAGGAGAGGGCTAGGTATAGGGATCACTGCACCAAGATGGCCAAGTGAGGTGCTATAGCAACTGCAATAGAGCTCTCGATAGTTGTAGTTTACTACTACATATACTCTTACGGGCCCAACGAGGCAGCAGCTGCAGGTAAATATGATGCTCTTTGGGGAAGTATCACGTACTTTCTGGGCCTATCTAGATCTGGCTATAGTAGGTGCAGCTTTCCTCATGCTAGTGTTCTATCTAAGAACGAAGTATGCCAAGGAGGGAGCCATTAAAAACATCGCTAGAAGTTGCATCTTACCATTGATTGGATCAGCACTCATACTAGTCGGAGGGTTCCTACTTAGAGTGACCATCTTGGAGGCAGGTGTGATGACGGTGTTCTTACCTCCATGAACCCACACCTTCCCCTTTTTATTGTACGAAATTGACAGGGGAGCCGAAGTTCGATGGAATCCTGTAGCCTCTGGGCGGAGTTCCCCTCTTGATGACTTCGAGTACATCCTCTATGATATCGCTGTTAACCCCTTCTCTCACTATGAAGTCGTATCTCTCCCATCCTATGCTCTCAAATTCCAATCCATACATCTCAGCCGCGGGGAGTACTGTAAGGGTTACATCGGCCTTACCCTCAACAACTGCGAGGCAGGCCTCCGTGTGGGCCGAATATTCGGTCTTATATCCCTTGATACCCTTTATCGACTCTCTAGGTAATCCATTTCCATATGCCTCTCTCGAGAGTAACCTGTCTAGGAGTAATCTCATGCCCGATCCCTTGTTTCTGTTAGCGAGGATGGCCTTTCCCATGAACAGATCCTCTACTTTGAAGGAGTAGCCCTTCCTAAATGCCCATCCCACTTCCCTATAATATCCCCTAATGAGGATTGCACCTCCATTGGGGAAAATCTCGCGCATTACATGGGTGTTGTACTCACCAGTTCTAGGATCTAGCAGATGAATACCTGAAAGATCGGCATCTCCCATCAGAATGGAGAGAAGGCCGCCATATGAACCTATCCAATGAACCTCGACATTGTATTCGGTGATCATCTTGAGGGCCCTCTCCAGCAGTAGATCATGGCTCCCGGCCACAAGTAAGTCCGGTCTCTCAAACTTACCAGTAATGGGTTTTCTCCGCTTTCCCATATCCTCTTCAGCCTTTTCGTACATGGAAAGCAGCTCCTCACCGTAGAGTGTGAGTGTCATCCCACCCCCTCGTTTCCCTCCCCTCCTAGGGACTACTATGCTTATCCCTAGCTTCCTTTCGACCGAATTAATGTCTCTCCATGCCTTAGAGTAAGGAATTCCAATGAGCTTCGCGGCCGCTAGAAGGGAACCCGTCCTAGAGACTGCCTTTAGGAGTTCCGCTAGTCTTCCATCAAGGATAACTTTCCCATCCTTGACTAGCCTTATGTCCACCTCCACCTCGAGCTCGTCTAAGGGATCCTCCATCCACCCATCTCCTCGGCCTTCTTTTATTCTACCTAGAGGGCTATTAATGGTTAATCTTTCCCTCATCTCCTATGAATCGAGTCATTCCTCCCCCTCCACGGCAACAGAGAGTCTTTCAGCTATCTTGGATATCTGCCTGTCGAAGAAGCCCTTGAAGCTCCTGTAGAACAGCTTCGCCAGATCATAGAAGAACAGGAGGAACAGGAAGAGGAGCACCAGTAGAGCTACCTTTGAGACTATGCTGCCTAGCGGAACCTCCTCCAAGTAGCTGGGAACGAACATTATCAGGAGGGATATCAGAGCGAGGTAGAAGATGTCGGCAAGCGCCCTCTTCACAGCTGCCTCAGTTACGAGGCCCATCTCCCTGACGAGCCACTTGCTCAAGAGGTCGAGGAGTGACTTTACAGAGAGGAGGATCCTGTAACCGAAGTAAACCACCACTATGAACTCGGCCATATTCAACACGGTCACAGGGCTGACCGCAAGGTCCAGAATCATCAGAGGACCCAGATCGGCCACCAGTCCGTAGAAGAGCCTGATGACTATCACCCAGAGGGTCAGTTTTATGGATGAGGCTAGGAGAACCCTTAGATTCGCCTCCAGCGGGGTCACCCTCTTTCTGACCTTCTTTACCTTCACTTCGGGTTTAGGGGTTCTCCTCTCTAGTTTGATGGGCTTCCCCGGAATTCGAGATGCTATCACCATGTAGGCGGAGAAGGCGAGGGGTACCAGTGCCATGTACCAGAGGAAAGGCCAGAACATCCCCAATGCGGTCATCACGGCTGCAACGAGTAACCTCACATCCCTGCTGGCAGGACTCCAAGCCCTTAGCCTTACCACCCTCTCGGTGCTCCAACCAGCTAAGTGAGAGACGTAGCTCGTAACGAAAACGTTTCCAGCAGCCAGTCCGAGGAGGAAGATCTGCCAAGGCTCCCGGAACATGATCCCAGTTCCAATCGCTGCAACGATCAGCAGATCTGAGTACCTATCGAGGAAGGCATCTAGCAGGCCCCCAAATTTGCTGGCCGTGCCGAACAGCCTAGCCACCTCGCCGTCCATCCCATCTATTATGGAGGAGAGCTGGATGAGGAGAGCTGCAGGAACCAGAAACCCCCTGTATATGAGGACCGCAGCCAGCCCCATCAGGGAGAAGGCCAGCAGCGATATCAGGTTTGGACTGACGTATATGCCCCTCAAGAAGAGGGAAACAGAGAGCCTAGTGGAGATCTGCCTGTTTATGTAGCGGGAGACCGGACCGTCTCCGGGCTTGATAAGGCTCCTCCTGAGGAGGAGCGGCAGTATCTTCCTCGCTTCCTCCAGCTCCTCCGGAGTGTCCACATCCATCCAGATGAGGCCTGTAACATCCACATACGAGACCTCGCCGTAGGCTATCGCCTTCCTCAAGGCATCAGCTATCGTGGCTCTCTCCCCTTTCTCCTCTATGGTCTCCCTGGCTATGACCTCCGCCTTCTCGGTGCAGTAAAATATGCCCGTATCTATCCCGTAGTGGGGCACCGCGTCCTTCCCGACTTCCTTCACCTCGTCGTCCTCCAGCACCACCTTAAGGCCCTCCTCCAGTTTGTCCCAAGGCGGATTCCTGTCGAGGGAGAGGGTAAAGGCCCTGCTCCCTTCCTTCCTGAGCATCCTCCTAAGGATCTCGGGCTCGAATATGTGATCCGACATCAGCACGAGATATTCGGAGCTGTCAGCGGCCTGGACACCCGTCAAGAAAGAGTAGAGGTTACCAAAGCCCTCTTCCCTGTCCGTAGTGACCACCTTCACGCTGTCCCCATATCTCTCGACGAAGAACCTCGCGAGGCTCGGCCTAGTCACTATAATGATGTCCTTGATGCCTTCCTCCCTCAACCACCTTATGGTGAGGTCCAGAACTGTGAGATTGGGCGCTAGCTCGAAGAGCGCCTTAGGCACCTCTAGCGAGTAGGGCTGCATTCGAGTAGCCTTTCCTGCGGCGAGTATGATCGCGGGGGGCCTTCTCACATTAGTAATGAACTCTACCAACTAATAAAGGATGGGACCTCTCCCTCCCGAGAGGGAGCGCGGGCCAGCTCTAATGCCCTCTTCAAGTCATCAATTATGAGCTGAGGATCCTCGAGACCCACCGAGAGCCTAACGGTCCTCCCACTTATCCCTAGCTCTTTAACCAAGGAGGGAGGTAGGGAGGAAGCTGAAGTCAGGGGCCTGCTAATCAGGCTTGCAGGCGCTCCCAAGCTGGGAGCTGGCCTCACCACCTTGAGGTGCCTGAACATCCTCTCCGGATCCACCCTAGGGATGAAGGTTATGACGCCGCCGTACATCCCGTGGAAGAGCTCCCTCGCGATGCGATGATCGGGGTGCGACTCCAGGCCTGGGTACCTGACCTCCTCCACTAGATCGCACCCTTCTAGGAACTTGGCTACCTCCAAGGCAGTTTGGGAGTGCCTCCTCACCCTTAGCTCCAGCGTTTGCAAACCTCTGAGGACAAGGAAGGCCCTGAAGGGATCTAGTATGGTTCCCAGCCTTCTCCTCCACTCCCAAAGCTCTCCAACGTCATCGGATGTGAGGACTCCCGCGATTACATCATTGTGGCCCGCCAAGTACTTGGTGGCGCTCTGGATCGAGTAGGAAGCAAACTTACTGGGTTTCAGCAGGACGGGAGAGGCGAATGTGTTATCTACTGCCAGCTCCACCCCCTCCTCCCCGCACCTGTCCGAAAGAGATGGAAGGTCGGGGATCCTCAATATGGGGTTGGTTATCGTCTCGATGAAGACGAGACCCCACTCATTGGACACGGCATCCACTACCTCTTTGACGGGAACCAGCTTAATCCGAAATCCCATCTCCCTCAGACGAAGGGCGAGTGCAACCGTGGTTGGATAAGCGTCAACACCCATCAAGATGCCCTCCCTAGCCTTAGACATAAGGAGAGTTGAGATAGCAGCCATGCCACTATTGAAAGCAAGTCCGTCCTCGAAACCGTCTAGATCAGCTAGGTTCCTCTCGAGTTCTCGGACCGTGGGGTTCTCCTCCCTGGAGTACTTCAGGTCCGTGCCCCTATCTGAAATGCTGGGTTCACCAGTGGGAAGCGGGTTGAAGAAGGTGGCCGTCATGTAGATCGGGGTCTCCAGCGGGATGAAGTTTGGCATGAGCCTTCGGGAAATTCCTTGGTAATAATTTTAAGTAATGAGATATTCCTAAAGGAATCAATGATAAGGGACCTCTCCTCGATAGCGAGGGAAAGGAGGGCGCTGGGTCTGAGCCAGAAGGAGCTCGCTAAGATGGCAGGGGTGAGTCAGTCCCTCATCTCAAAGGTCGAGAGGGGGCAGATGGTTCCAAGCTACGAGGTTGCGCTGAGGATATTCGAGGCTTTGGAGAGGGCCAGGCGGAAGAGGGGATGCACCAAGGCGGCTGAGATGATGAGCTCTCCAGTGATACATGTGGCTCCGGAGGAGACTGTCAGTAAGGCCATCTCCATAATGGGTAAGAGAGGAATCTCCCAGCTTCCCGTGATGACCGGCGGGAGGGTGGTAGGCTCCGTGACAGAGGAGGGGCTACTGAGGAAGCTCTCCTCCCTATCCCCCGAGTCGAAGGTGGAGGAGGTCATGGAGGAGGCCTTCCCCATCCTGCCAGTTGACGCCTCCCTCTCCCTCTTGAGGGATATGCTCTTCCTCTATCCAGCGGTCCTCATCCAGGAGAGGGGAAGGATAGTGGGAATAGTCACAAAGAGCGACCTTCTCAAGGGTTTAGGGAGGGAGTGCTAGTCCCAATATCGGACAGGCTAAAAGCTTCAGTCCTATCGTCCTCCCCGACCCACCAGTAGGAGGTAGGCGTATATCACGAACCCCTCCACCGAGGAGAAGAGGAGGGCCATTCTGAGGTCCTTTCCTATGCCTCTGGTGACGAACCCCTCCACTAGCGCGGCGTACACCAGTATGAGCAGGGCAAGGGCCAGCGCCCCGAGCTTACCCCTTATGACCTCACCCGCAGATCTTAACCTGCTCCCCGATCGAGGTGCAATCAGTTCTCTCACCGTGGAGAGGGCTATGGATGTCGAGATGAATATGGCAGTGAGCTCAGGAACTCCGTGGGGTAAGATTAAGCCCAAAGTAGGGATGGGTCCCGTCTTGGATATTGCAAGCACGAGTCCGACTAGGGCTCCGTTGGCGGTCAGCACCAAGGGCGCGAGGAATATCGCTGGAGCGGTGCCAACAACTGTGAGGGCCACCCTGATGTTGTTCATCATGATGAGGAGTGAGAGGGTCACGGGACTCAGCTGGTTTACCGCCTCTCCCCTTCCGAACAGCTCCTCTAGGAGAGTTTCGAGCCACGCTGGCCTGTAGTTGTAGGCTACGATTAGGGAGGTCGTGAATATTATTAGGGAGATGAGGAAGTAGGGAGCCAGTCCTCTGAACTCCCTCGGTCCTTCCAAGAACACTCTCCTGATATCGAAGCCCCCTTGCGGAGGTTCTCTCGTGAGGGCCCTCATCAGTTCGACCCTGTTCCTTAGTATCTCTCTGCTCTCAACGTGATAACAGAGCTCCGCGGCCCTCTCATAGATCTTCATTATTTTCTCAGGCCCTAAAAGGGTGAGCGAGAGTCTGGGCTTGGTGGCGAGAATGAAGGCAGCGCTCGCGACCTCTTCGGGAATCCCCTCCGGCAGCTCATCGATCTTCACCCTACCGGAGAGCCTCTTCACCAGCTCTCCTCCTCCCTCCATGGTCATCAGCTCCTGTGACGTGGCTTCAAGTATCCCCCTTCTCATGTCCACGGCCACGTCAGATCTGCCGGACGGTAGCTCCAAGTTGAGAAGGTCATTGGATGCCACGACGGTCCCTGAAGCCAAGTCGCCTATCCTCATGCCATCCGTAAAGAGGACGGACAGATAAAGGGTCAGGGCATCCACCAGCCTGAGCAAGTTACGGACGATCGAATCCTCCATCGATATCCTGGAGAGGGTGTTCAGTGAGATCACCCTAAGTCCCAAGGCTCTCTTGCCTGGGGTCGAGGAGGTGAGCCCCTCGAAGAGGGTGAAGTAACCCAGGAATACTAGGAGGAACACCGAGGAGAGGAGCGACAGTCCGAGGAACCCCGCTCTCTCCGTGAGGGGTTCTGAAAAGAGGACCACGGGCACGTACGCGAGTGTAACTATGGAGAGATCTATTAGATGAGCGATCACCCTGGTGGAGAGCTTAGAGGGCCTAATTCCGTATAGGATAGTCCATCACCCTCCCATCCACGAAGTGAATTCTCAATCCCACCCTCACCAGCGAGGAAAGATAAAAATATGGGAGGAGGAGGTTATTAGTGATGGTCAACAGGGTGAAGATATCGGTCTATTACACTCCTGAGTGTCCCAAGGATCCAGTCGTTGAGGAGATAAAGAAGGCCGTTGAAGAGGCTGGATTGAAGGATTACGAGCTGGAGGAGGTTCTTTTGGCAAGTGATGAGGAAGCAGCGCAGCATAAGGTCTTGGGTGTCCCCACCGTGAGGATCAACGGTGTGGATGTGGATCCCTCCTTCGAGGACAAGGGGGTATACACATCCACCTGCAGCAGGATTTACAAATGGGCCGGCAAGTACCACGACTACCCTCCCAAGGAGATGATAGTCGAGGCCCTCAGGAGGGTGCTCTCCAGATCCGGGTAAGTTTAAAAGGCCCTTCGCGCCCTCTCCTTCTATGAACACCTTAGAGCGAACCCTCGATCATGAAATTGTAAGCAGGCTGAACGGTTCAGAGAAGCTCTTGAGGGTCTACGACTACCTCAGAAGCAACAGGAGGATAAGGGGGCTTTTGGATATGTCCAACATAGTGCTGGTCCACAGGCTCAAGTTCAACGACCATGGAGTGACCCATGCGATGATAACGACCAGGAATTCGCTGAAGATCCTCGACATACTGGGGCCGGAGATCGTGGTCACTGAGGACTGGAGGGACTTCGAGGACTCCAAGCTGATAGTAATGGTGGCCAGCTACCTACACGACATCGGGAATTCCATACACAGGGAGGAGCACGAGTTCCTCAGCGTAATGCTAGCTAAACCTTTCGTGGAGGAGATAACCTCCATGGTCTACGAGGACGAGGAGAAGGCCGTGAAGGTCGCTAGTATGATCTACGAGGCCATAATGTGCCATATGGGAAGGTTCGAGCCCACCAGCATCGAAGCAGGGGTCGTGGCCACCGCCGATGGCTGTGACATGGAGCAGGAGAGGGCCAGGCTCCCGTTCAGGCTCGGAGGTCACGACATCCACAAGTACTCCGCCCTCGCGGTTCAGAAAGTGGAGATAACGAGGGGAGAGGAGAAACCCCTGAGGATAGAGGTATACATGAAGGACCCAAGCGGCACCTTCCAGATAGAGGAGATCCTGATGAAGAAATTGAGGGGGACCAAGTTCGAAAGATTCGTTGAAATATACGCGATAATAGGTGGGAAGGAAGTGATAAGGTTCATCTGAGCCATTGAGCTATCGTAGTATTTAGCGATAACCCTAATCAGGAGATGAGCCCTGGGACTGCTTGACAAGCTCTTCAGGGGTTAGTACCGGTACATTCACCCACCTGAAGTGCTTCTTATTGCGGGTCACGATCCTAGCCCCCAGATGTTCCGCTTGAACTCCTATCAGGTAGTCCCTAGCATGATGTCTGAACGGCAAAGCCCTTCTATTCGTGAAGGCCTTTCCAGCCACTACTTCAGTGATTTCCCTAGTGATGGGCGGTATCTCCACCCTCAACGCCCTCAAGTCTGACGTGAGGTCTTCCAGATCCAAACCGATGTAGAGGTACCACAAAGCAGTCTCTGCGTGAACTATCGGGCTAATATATATCCTGAACCTCTCTAAGTTCACTCTGAGCCAAGAAATGAAGGGCCTATCCCTGAAGATCATGCTATCAAGCATGATATTCGTCTGCAAGTTCTATCCCCCAGTTCCCTCTGAAGAGCTCGGGCGTCAATCCTCTCCTGATAGCCCTCTCTATCTTACGCGATCTTTCGGCCCAATCGGGATCCACTGCCTCAACCTCAGCCTCAGCTTTCTCCAGCTCCTCTACCACCTCACGATCTACTGATCGATCCTCTTCCAATAGATCCTGCTCGAAGAGGTCGAGAAGCATTTCCAAGACCTTATGCTGAGGTATATCTAGGAGGGAAGCGAGTCTCTTCACCCTCCTCCTCAGCTCCTCAGGTACCGTTATTGTCGATGACATTAATCAATTGAATAATTTATAGGTTAAATAGTTGATGGTCAAGAGCCGAGTCCAACGCATCGACCCAATCCAAGCTAGCATCTTCAACTACTATTTGTGGGCAGCCTCCTCAGGACCTCCAAGAGGAAGGCCGTTGACGATATGGCTCCCAGCATGTCACCCTCGCCAGCCTGCATGACGAACCTGTAGGAGCCCTCTATCCTGTCGGCCATCTCTTGGAAGAAGTCAGGGTACCTCCTCACCGCGGCGTACTCAGCCAAGCTCTCGTTGGAGGGGTCCCAGTCCGGGGCCGCTACCTTTAGCGCCTCCTCGGCAACCTCCCTTAGCAACGCTAGCGCGTTGCCGGGATCTTTGTGGGCCAGCTCCTTGGCCCTTTCCAGCTTCTCCTCCAAGTTAGAGATCACCACCAGTACCTCCCGGTCCTCCTCCTAGGCGGCCTCCTAGGCGGCCCCGGCTCGTACTCGAAGAAGAGCTTGTTCACTATGCCAGCGGCTATCAGCAGCACCGCCAGCGCTATGTCCAGATACTTGCCGATGCCCTCTCCCCACTTCACCCACGCCTGCTCCTCGCCCACCAAGAAGGAGAGGCTCAGGGACCTAGGCGCCTCCGTAACGAGGAATCCCATCTCGTAGAACACGACCGCCATGAAGACTAGGAAGGCTGCGATGAAGTAGGGTGTGGTGGATTCCCTAGCAAGGGCATATATCGAGGCTAGTCCTCCCAGCGCGAGTATGAAGGTACTTAGCATGAGGAAGAACCTAGTAAGACCGGTCCTATACCTAGAGCCGGGAGGGAGCCTGCCCTGATCCGACAGCCACGTGAAGGTCTGGAGGGCGAAGCCGAGGGAGGACCTGTTGCCTGAGGACCAGACGAAGGTGAGAGGATTTCCCTCGTACTTAAAGTAGCCCCCGAGCTGTGGCAGGTAGCCCTCCATCCACCACCACGGCGATATCATCACGAACAGCAGGAGCACCAAGGAGGCCGCGCCCAGCCAGTTCAATTCGCCCGCACCTCCCTAGCCTACAGGAAAACGTAAAAAAGATAGTCCCCCAGATGGAATATGCTAACGCTCGACGAACTCAGGCTGGACTGGAAGAAGGTGACTGAGTCGATAACGGGCTTCGTGAAGGGGATGGTCGCTGGATCCAGAACTAACGGCGTCGTCTTGGGGTTAAGCGGGGGGATCGATTCTACCGTGACCGCCTACCTCGCTGTGAGGGCTTTGGGGGCTGATAGGGTGTTCGGCCTCATAATGCCCGACTCCCGCGTCACCCCTCAAGAGGATGTGGAGGATGCTAGAGGAGTAGCTGACGAGTTGGGCATCTCATACTGGGAGAGGGATATAGCCGATATAGTGAACGCCTTCGCCAAGTCGGAGTTCTTCGATCCCGAGGATAAGGTCGCTGTGGGTAACCTGAGAGCTAGGATAAGGATGTCCCTCCTGTACTATGTGGCAAACAGCAGGAACCTCCTAGTTGCTGGCACCGGGGACAGGAGCGAGATACTGATAGGATACTTCACCAAGTACGGGGACGGGGGTGTGGACTTCTTGCCAATCGGCGACCTCTACAAGACCCAGGTCAGGTGGCTGGGAGAATGGCTCGGCGTTCCTGAGAAGATAGTTGGGAAGCCCAGCAGCCCCCAGCTCTGGAGAGGGCACAGGGCTGAGGAAGAGCTGGGTATCCCCTACGAGAGGATCGACCTCATCTTACATGCGATATTCGACCTGAGGATGGGGCACGACGAGGTCAGGAGGATGTTCGGCGCCGATGTCGATAGGGTGCTGGAGATGCACGCAAGGACGGCGCATAAGAGGACCATGCCTCCCGTGGCGAGGGTCAGGCTTTGAGCCTGGAGAAGATAGCTGGAGAGATAAGGTCCTGTAAGCGCTGCCCCCTCCACGCCAGTAGGACGAATGCCGTGCCCGGGGAGGGGAATCCCAAAGCCAGGGTGGTGTTCGTGGGGGAGGCGCCGGGGAGGAACGAGGACCTGCAGGGCAGACCCTTCGTCGGAGCTGCCGGAAAGCTGCTGACGGAACTGCTGGCCTCGATAGGTTTGAGGAGGGAGGACGTTTTCATAACTAATGTGGTGAAGTGCAGGCCGCCCAACAACAGGGACCCGAGGCCGGAGGAGATTGAGGCGTGTCTCCCCTTCCTCAAGAGGCAGCTCCGAGTGATAGATCCGGACGTGATAGTGGCTTTAGGCAGGCACAGCGCCCTAACCCTCTTGAGGCTTGCAGGGAGGGAGGAGGAGAGGTCCATCATGAGGATAAGGGGGAAGGTGTTCGAGGTGGAGCTGTTCGGTAGGAAGAGGTCGCTGATGCCCACCCTCCACCCGGCAGCGGCTCTCTACAACCCCAAGCTGAAGCCTCTACTGGAGGAAGACTTTAAGAGGTTGAAGGAACTGTTGGGTGAGGATAACGAGGGCAAGGGTCTGGAAGCCTGGTTCTAGCTCAATCCCGATCCAGATAATCAGTCAGGTCTCCCCTAACCTCGATCCTGATTTTGGGAATCTCCCTGCCCCTCAGGTATGAGATAATTTCGTCCATGAGCCTAACATCCACTGGGAAGGGTACTCCATCCTTCCCGCCGAAGGCGAAGGAGTACTTGGCCGGGTCCCTCACGCTTGCCTTCTCCCCATAAACCAGCTCGCTGAGCAGGGCTAGAGCCCTGATGGCGGACTTCCCTATCCCCCTGATCTCCAAGAGTTCCTCGTAGCTGGAAGGATCTAGCTGATATGCCCGTTCCAGCGCGCTCCAGTCTATCCTCCTCGGCATCTTGAGGAACCTGTACTCGCTCATCAGCCTCCTGAGCCTGGCCGTTCCCTCTTTGACCAAGTCGAGAGAGGCTCTCCTCACGCCCTCGCTCTCCCTAGCCACTAGATTGAGCACCTTTACCTTCCCGGCCTCGGATACGATGCCGCGGTGAGGCTCGATGACGAAGCTCTCCACCCGACTCCCGAGCCAGTGGTACCTCCTAGCCATCCTCAGGGAGGGATTCATACCCTGCTGAACCACGACCCACTCCCCCTCCTCGGTCACTACGAAGGCGTGGTGGTAGAGGTCGAAGCCGTCTTGCAGTGCGGAGTTATCGACCTTGGCCGAGAGCCTGCTGGCCCTCACTAAGGGAGAGGGATCGAGCCCGAACTCCTCTGCTATAGACGTTAGCTCTTGGGGGGTTCTCAGGGAGGTCCTGCCCTTCCCTCCAGCTACCCTGACGCCCAGATCCTCTTCTTGTAGGGCCTCCTTCAATGCTGCGGTCAGCACGGTGGTGACTCCCGAGGAATGCCAGTCATACCCCAGAACGCATCCTAAGGCCTGGAACCAATGTGGGTCGGCCAATCTCTCTAGGAGACCTCTCTTCCCATATTCGGAGATCACGGAAGAGAGTATGGGCTTGGCTAGCTCCTTCATACGCTTGAAGAGCCAAGCTGGAGCCTTCCCTCCATGAAGAGGGAGGTGGGCTTCCCCTGTCCTCCTCATTCCTTCATATTAATTGTAGTAAGGCGAAAATAACCTTTCGGAACGCTGGGTAATAGACGACTTTACGTGAAAAGCTTAGCAGATATGTCTTGATGACCAATATCTGAAGTTTTCATCGTATTCATGTAACTTATAGGATGTGAAAACCGTTATTTTTAGATAAGAGAGATGCTATAATGGTAGTCTCATCAAAATGAGCCTCAACATGTCCCCTTTCACTCGTTTCAACCCTTTCGCTAGTAAGGGATTTATAACCGAGGGTTACCTATACTTATGCCTATCCTCGAAGAGGTGTTGAAAGAAGCATCATCTAAAGGAGTCAAATTCGTCGAGCTCGAGTATGTAGATCTTTCAGGCACCTTAAGAAGTGAGATCCTCTCATTAGAAACCTTCAAATCAAAGAAGGGTGGTTCTTTCGATGCAAGCAGTGTGGGCCTCTCAGTTATAGAGTGGAGCGATGCCGTACTCATACCAGACCCCCAGACTGCCGTGATCAAAGACGATGTGCTCAGGATGCTTAGCGAGATCTGGGAGCCCTTCGGAGGCGGTAGATCACCCAAGGATCCTAGGTATGTAGCTAAGAGGGCCGAGGATCTCCTAGCCGCTCAAGGCTACAAGGGGATGGTCGGACCGGAGATGGAGTTCATGACCCTCAACGAAGACCTCAAACCCGTCTCTACTTGGGGGAACGCCCCCAAACTCAACTATCACTTGAGCTCCCCCTCCGATCCCCTTTACGAGTTCAAGCTCGAGGTGATGGACGAGTTGATGGGCTTGGACCTACAACCGGAGGTCACGCATCACGAGGTGGGTGTGGGCCAATCTGAGGTCTCAGTCAGGGCGGACACTCCTCTCAGAGCCGCGGACAAGGTGATGAGGGTTAAGAGAGGGATAAAGGAGGTGGCTAGGGATCTCGGTCTCATCGCCACCTTCATGCCCAAGCCCGTTCCCGGTGATAATGGGAGCGGAATGCACTTCCATCTAAGCCTCTGGGAGGGCGATAGAAACCTCTTCTATGATCCTGATGATGAATACGCTGAGCTGAGCCAACTAGGGAGATACTTCGTAGGAGGCATCTTGGAGCATATAGGCTCCCTCGCGGCTATCGTCTCGCCGACAGTCAACAGCTACAAACGTTTGGTTCCGGGTTTTGAAGCTCCGATATACGCCATCTGGGGAAGGGCCAACAGGAGCGCCGCCATCAGGGTTCCCGTGTACAGGAAGGGAGGGAGGAACTCTAAGAGAGTAGAGTTCCGCGTTCCGGATCCGAGCTGCAACCCTTACCTTGCATTCGCCGCCACGTTCGCCGCTGGCTTGGACGGCATAAGGAGAAAGATAGATCCCGGGGATCCGGTCGGTTTGAACGCTTATACTAACAAACTGGAGGCTAAGAGGCTCCCGAGAACCCTGCACGAGGCTTTGGACGAGCTTGAATCCGACAATTCCTACCTGAGCGGCGTTTTCGACACCTCCGCCTTGGAGGCATACCTAGAGATCAAAAGGAAGGAGGCATCGGAGATCGGATCTTGGCCAAGCGAGGCGGAATACAGAGCATATTTGAGCGTATGACCATTTAATCGACGTGATCATCGGCCGGATTGACCCCTTGTCTGGCTACATTTTTATTCTATCCGAGGACAACTATTTGGAGATGGGAAGTAGTATTTCACTCTTCTTACTGGTGCTGGTGCTAGTGGTGAGCCTCTCCTTCACCCTGATCGAAGTGAGGGCGGCCGACTACGACCTAGATGTGAGTCCCACATACAGGAGGGTGAGGGCCGGTGAGACCGCCCACTTCACCGTGACTCTGATCACCGTCACCCCCGGATACTCCAACGATGTCTACCTCAGAGCCCTGTTCGAGCCACCTGCAGTCTCAGTAGTCTTCTCGGACAACCCTCTGAACCCCACGGGAGACATCGATTCAGATATGGAGGTGAGGACCTCCATCTACACACCACCCGGTATATACACAATCACAGTGAGGGGGAGGGATCCCCTAACGGATCAGAACGTTTACATCGACGTGACCTTGGAGGTCCTACCGCCTTACGAGCCTGAGTTCGAGCTCTCCATATCTCCAAGCTCACTTGCGGTGAACATGGGAGAAAAGGCTGTCTTTACTGTCAAGGCAGCTCCCCTCTACGGATTCAATCACCCCATATACCTCTCCCTGATATGCCCGACCTGCGCCAGCCACACCTTCGATCCCAATCCCATGTGCCCTAACTCTGTGGCATGTGACTGCTTAGCCATCCCCTGCTACACCTACACCTCCACTCTGACCATAGACACGTCTGGAATGAGCCCAGGTAACTACAGCATCGTGATTGAGGGCTGTTATGACGGTTACTGCGACAGGGCTTACTCCACGCTCACCGTCGAAGGGGTTGGGGAGAGGGAGGTCAATCTCATCGTGTATCCCGTGATGGTTAAAGTGAAGCCAGATGACACGTTCCATGTGAGGGTCACAGTGGGGATAACCGGGGGAGAGACGACGGAGCCCCTGACTCTGAGGGTCGTCCCGCCTCCGGGGTGGTACGTGAGCCACTACCCCAGCAGGCTGTCGAAGACCACTCACCTCGGTCTCTGGGTCACCGTCCCCAAGGGAACCAGCCCGGGTACCTATGGGATGAGCGTTGAGCTGTACAGAGACGAGGAGCTCCTCAAGAGCAGACAGGTAATGATACTCGTTGAGAGGACGGTGGGCGAGATAACGGTTGATGTGAAGCCGAGCCATGTGGTTCTGACTAGGGACAGTCCTAAGTCGGAGCTTGTCGTGATTCTCGATTCTCCCGATGTGAATGAGGCGATCCTGATGATGGTCGGGCTACCATCCGGCATCTCATATTCCTTACCAGCCAAACTGAAGGTTGGAGAGCTGGGATCGATTAACCTAACCCTGAGGAACGCCCCACCTGGGGAGTACAGGGCCACCTTGATAGCGAAGGCTGAAGACTGCGGCTGCGTTAACACCACGGACATAGTGGTGGAAGTGAAGGGTCCGCCCACCCAGACCACCCGGACCGCGCAGGCCCAAGCCCAAGCCCCGGTTACGCAGACCCAAGCGATTCAGCAGCCCGAGACCGTCACTGTGACCCAAACCGTGAGCGCCATGAGGACCGTAACGGTGGAGAAGCCCCGGCTGGATCCAACAATCCTAGGATTGGGAATAGTGGGTGCGGCCACTATAGTTTCGGCCATCTACCTCCTCCGAAGGAGACCCTTACCTGCTCCCGAAGAGGCGACCTGACCAACCTAATCACTTTTATATTGAACCTCCATTTAGTCGAGAGACGTGGTATCATTCGTTTTACAGCTATACAAGTTTCACATCCGTTATATTCGATTTTCGGATAATATGCGACGATAAAAGGAACGTATAAATATTTCACGGGACCACTTGGTCCGAATCCGGTGAAAAGGATGGGGGCGTCCGATCCAAGCTGGTTCTTCCCCGAGCTGGGTGTTCCGAGATTTTTCAGGAGACCTCCGACTCATGAGCTCATACTGACCGATACCACGCTGAGGGATGGGCAGCAGGGGAGCAGGCCCTTCACTGTGGAGGAGGCGATGGCCATCTACGAGGTGCTCGTTAAGCTAGATAATGGGAGTGGCGTTGTCAGGGACATAGAGCTCTTCCCCTACACTAGAAAGGACAGAGAGGTCATTAGAAGGATAAAGGACTATGCCACCTACCCCAGACCCATAGGATGGGTCAGAGCCAGTCTGGAAGATCTTAGACTGGTCAAGGAGGCTGGGTTGGATGAGACGATAGTCCTTACCTCCGTATCAGACTACCATATCACCTACAAGCTGGGAATGGACAGGGAGACGGCCAAGACCAAGTACCTCAGGGCGGTGGAGGAGGGTATGAAGATGGGCCTGAAGCTCAAGGTGGCGATGGAGGACATAACGAGGTGTGATGTGTACGGGTTCCTCCTGCCCTTCTTGGACGAGGTGCTGAGGCTGGCTGAGAGGTACGGTGTGGAGGTGGGGTTCAAGCTCTCCGACACCTTGGGTATGGGCCTGCCCTTCGTTGAAGCTCCACTTCCCAGAAGCATACCTAGGCTGATAAGGCTCCTGCTGGACGATCTCGGGTTGAAGAGCACTCAACTGGAGTTCCACGGGCACAACGATTTCCACCTAGTCGTGGCCAATCACCTCGCCGCTTGGGTGTACGGGGCCTCCCTGTCCAACTGCACCCTCCTCGGCATAGGGGAGAGGGCTGGTAACTGTCCACTGGAGGCTATGGCCCTTTTCTACGCTCAGCTGGTGAAGGGATCACCCCTAAACTTGAGAGCACTGAGGGAAGCGAGGGATCTCTTCCAGAGGATGGGTTTCCACGTGCCGGTCTTCTACCCCATACTAGGGGAGAACGCGTTCAGGACGAAGGCGGGAATACACATCGACGGCTTGCTCAAGAACCCAGCCATCTATCTGCCCTTCGATCCCGAGGAGGTGCTGGGGATTCCCTACACCGTGGAGATCACTCCATACTCTGGAAGGGCTGGTCTGATATACTGGCTAGTGAAGAAGGCCGGGATCAAGGACTGGATGTCCCTGAAGGGAGATCCTCGCTTGGACATGGCCTATAGAGAGGTCCTGAATTTCTTTGAAGGTGGGAGGACTGAACCTCTGAGTGATGAGGAGGTGCTGGGGATCCTGAGGAGATATGTACCTGAGCTGGTGGAGGGGATCGAGGTTTGGGAGGGACGATGACCGAGAAGATCCTCTCCTCGAAGCTGGGGAGGGATGTAGAGGCTGGCGAGCATGTGGTAGTTAATGTGGATCTGGTGTACGCCCACGACGGCACCGCGCCCCTCGCCATAGACGTGCTCGAAGGCCTAGGGTTTGATTCTTTATCGGGAAACGTGGTGTTCACCATAGATCACGCGGCTCCAGCTCCGCATGCCGAGGCGGCGGCGCTGCACATTCAGATGAGGGCCTTCGCTTCAAGGCACGGCATCAGGATATTCGATGTTGGGAACGGGATAAGCCATCAAGTCATCCCCGAAGCTGGGTTAGTCAGGCCCGGGATGGTGGTACTGGGGGCTGACAGCCACACAGTGACCCTAGGAGCCTACGGGGCCTTCGCCACGGGAGTGGGGAGCACCGACGCGGCGATAGCCATGGCTAGAGGGAGGATCTGGTTGAGGGTACCTGAGACGATGGCGATCACTGTGGAGGGGAAACTGGAGGACGGTGTCATGGCTAAGGACGTAATTCTCGAGATAATAGGGAGGTTAGGCAGCGATGGAGCGAACTACAAGGCAGTGGAGTTCCTAGGATCTGCGATTGAGGAGATGAGCTTAGATTCGAGGGTGGTGCTATCGAACATGAGCGTCGAGATGGGGGCCAAGGTGGGACTGGTGCCAGCTGACAGTGTGACCCTCAGGTGGCTGGAGGAGAGGGGCGTTGAGGCGGAACCCCTCCAACCGGACCCTCACGCCGACTACGGGGAGGAGATCATATTTGACGCCAGGGAAATCCAGCCGAACGTGGCGCTCCCCGGAAATGTAGATAAAGTGAGGCCGGTGGAGGAGGTGGAAGGTGTGAATGTAGATGAGGTGTTCATAGGTAGCTGCTCTGGAGGGAGGTTCGAGGACTTCCTACAGACGGTGAGGGTGCTCAAAGGGAGGAGGGTCAGGGAGGGAGTGAGATGCATCGCGGCCCCCGCATCCAGAGCGGTATATGAATCCTTGGTTGAGTCCGGCATCCTAGCTGAGTTGATGGGGGCCGGCTGCGTGATGGGTCCCCCCACCTGTGGACCGTGCATAGGGGCCCACATGGGAGTGCTTGGGCCTGAAGAGGTGGTGGTTTCCACCTCGACCAGGAACTTCCCGGGGAGGATGGGTCATCCATCCAGCCAGATATACTTGGCATCCCCGCTGACCGCAGCTGCGACCGCTGTGAGAGGACAGCTCACTGACCCGAGGAGGCTGCTATCATGAGGATTAGGGGCAGGGCTTGGAGACTTGGAGATCACATCACCACGGATCATATAATCCCGGGCAGGCTCAAGTACAAGGTCAGGACATTAGAGGAAATGAGGCGGTACGTGTTCAACGATCTCATACCGGGGTTCAGCGAGAAGATCAGGCCTAATGATGTTATAGTGGCCGGAAGGAACTTCGGCTACGGATCGAGCAGGGAGCACGCTGCCAGGCTTCTCAAGCTCGTTGGAGTAGGAGCGGTCGTGGCCGAGAGCTTCGCCAGGATCTTCTACAGGAACGCTATAAACGTGGGGCTTCCTGTGGTGGAGGCTTTTATCGAAACTGAGGACGGGGACATGGTGGAGGTCCATTTATCTGAGGGCATCGTGAGGAACCTCTCTAAGGGAACGCAGGTGAGATTCAAGCCGTTCCCTCCAATGATAATGTCTCTACTAGAGGAGGGCGGGATAGAGTCATACTTCAGGAGGCACGGGAAACTTCCTTGGGAGTGATGGACTTGAGACCCCGAATAGCAGTGATAAGGGGAGACGGTATAGGTCCGGAGGTCATCGACGCCACTCTCTCCCTACTGGAAAGGGTCGTGGATGCGGAGTTCGTGGAGGTGAGGGCCGGTAAGGCTTTCTTCAATGAGACCGGGCTGCCAATAGAGGAGGGCGGGATGGATAAGTTGAGGGAGAGTGACGCCCTTCTCAAGGGCCCGATTGCCACTCCCACCAAGGGAAGGAGCTATCCGAGCGTTAATCTGAGGATCAGGAGAGAGTTCGATCTATACGCAAACGTACGACCCTTCAAGAGTTATGAGGGCATATCCTTCAGGCGCATGGATCTTGTGATGGTAAGGGAGAACGTGGAAGGTTTGTACTCTGGTGAGGAGGAGCTCCAAGGGGATGTGGCCGTCACCAAGAGGGTGGTAACTCGAAGGGGTGCCAGGAGGATAGCGGAGTTCGCCTTCCGGCTCGCTGAGAGGGAGGGCAGGTCCAAGGTCACGGCCATCCACAAGAAGAACGTCCTGAAGGTTAGCGACGGCCTCTTCCTCGAGGAGTTCTATCACATGGCCTCCATGCATCCCAGCGTTGAAGCGGATGATTACATAGTGGATGCCGCTGCCTACAGGCTCGTGAAGGTCGATCATCCCTTCGACGTGATGCTCCTCCCCAATTTATATGGGGACATACTCTCGGATGTGGCCGCCGGGGTGATAGGCAGCTTGGGACTCTGCGGCTCGGCGCAAATAGGAGACGAGTATGCTGCCTTCGAACCCATCCATGGGACCGCGGAGGACATAGCTGGTAGGGGGATAGCCAACCCCCTAGGAACGATATTGGCGGCCTCCATGATGCTCGAGTGGTTGGGATCCAAGTATCGGGAAGGAAGGCTCGGTAATATAGGGAGGAGGATGCGCGAAGCGGTTGACAGGGCCGTTAAGGATGGTGTGCTGACCCCCGATCTCGGGGGGAATGCCACAACCTTCGAGGTCGCTGAGGCCGTGCTGGAACGCATGTGAAGGTGAAGGTCAGAGTCAAAATAGGGTTCCAGAGCTGCCTACTCAGAGAGCAGGGAAAGTAACTTCTCCACTAGCTTCTTGGCACTTTCCAGCTGCTTCCTAGCATCCTCCTCAGGGATGAGATCGTCCCAGTGATCTGCCTTCACACGCACCCTATGCATCCGATCGAATTCCGTGGCTTCTTCAGGAAACCACCTGCCCATCAGGGCCAGCCTGCTCCTGTATCCCTTGGGGAGGCTCCCCTGTCTCCCTAGGGAAAGCGCGTTGAGAGCGTTCTCCACCGCGAAATAGGAGGCGCTTGCAGATTTCTCGAAGCACCCGTGGGAGAGATCAAGCTCGGCTTGTTGTAATAGCAGCCTAGACTTTTCTGCGAAACTCTGGGGGGATCTCTCCCTCCTCAAGCTCATCCTCCTCCACAACTAGGGGAGCTATCTGATCCTCGGGATCCAGCTCCCTGCACGACTCTATTGCCAGCTTGATGGCCAGCTCCTGATCACCGGGCCTGACCTCCTTCAAGACGACCAAAGCGTTGTAGCCGTCGACCTCGATGGACGGGTGCCTCGCTATGTAGAGGGCGACCAGCCTGTCCCCGAAGGACCTCTGAACCCCCTGAGCGAAGTCCACCAAAGCCTTCGCCATCTCAGGGTTGCTCGGCTTGAGGGTCAACATACAATCAGGTTGGGCGGTGATGGGTTATAAGCTATCTGATCGGGTTCGATTCGCCTGTCCCGTATTGGAAGGTCGATACCGAGAAAAAGGAGGAGGGGTTCTTCAAATGCCCAAGTAGGCCTTCCTCACCTCATCCATTCCTAGAAGCTCCTGCGCCGGTCCATGGAGAACTATCTTACCAGTCTCTAGGATGTAAGCCCTGTCAGACACGTCCAACGCGGCCTTGGCATTCTGCTCCACCAATAGGATGGTCACCCCCTCCTCTCTGAGCTTCTTAACCGTCCCGAATATCTCCAAGACCAGCTTGGGCGCTAGCCCCATGGAGGGCTCGTCCATCATGAGAACCTCGGGCCTGCTCATCAGCCCTCTAGCTATTGCGAGCATCTGCTGCTCCCCGCCGCTCATTGTTCCGGCTAACTGGGTCCTCCTTTCCTTCAGTTTGGGGAAGAGGGTGAACACCCACTCGAGCGTGTCGTGGAACTTGTCCCTAGCCCTCTTAGTGTACGCGCCCATCTCCAAGTTGTCCAGCACGGTCATCTCCGGGAAGAGCTGCCTCCCCTCAGGCACCAAGGCCAGGCCCATCTCAACTCTCTTGTTGCTAGGCAGCTTCGTGATGTCCCGGCCGTTGAACATCACCTTCCCGCTGAAGGGCTTCAGCAGACCCGAGACTACCCTTAGAGTGGTGGTCTTCCCGGCTCCATTGCTCCCTAGCAGGCTCACAATCTCCCCCTTGTCCACGGAGAGGTCGACATCCCAGAGGACCTGCAGGTCCCCATATCCGGCATTTATCTTCTGAAGTTCGAGGAGCATGTTACCACCTCACACTTGGATCGGCTCCCCTAGGTAGGCCTCGATGACCTTCGGATCCCTCGAGACCTCCTGAGGACTGCCCTCCGCCAGCTTCGCGCCTCTGTGAAGGACGAACACCCTGTCCGAGATGCTCATCACCGCTTTCATCACATGTTCCACCATTATTATGGTGAGCCCCCTCTCATCCACCAGCTTCCTGACGAGCTTCACGACCTCCATCATCTCGGACGGGTTGAGACCGGCCACCAGCTCATCAAGAAGCAAGAGATCCGGGCCAGTGGATAGCGCCCTAGCTAGCTCCATAAGTTTCCTCTCCACTATGTTGAGGGCCTTGGCCTCCACATCGGCCTTCTCCTTCAGCCTAACGTATTCGAGCCAGTCCATGGCTATCTCCTTAGCCTCGCTCCTAGATGCGGCCTTCCTACCGTACATTGCTGCTGACATGACGTTCTCGAGAACTGTTAGCCTACCAAAGGGTTTAGGTATCTGGAAGGTCCTAGCAATACCCTTCTTAACTATGAGATGGGGTCTGAGCCCAGTGATGTCATCTCCTCTATAGTATACCCTGCCTTCCTCTGGCCTATAGTACCCGGTAATTACGTTGAACAGCGTCGTCTTGCCGGATCCATTGGGTCCGATGAGACCTAAGAATTCCCTTTCTTTGACAGATAAGCTCACCTTGTTTAAGGCCACGAGACCCCCGAACCTCTTAACCACACCTTTGACTTCCAGCACTTCTATCACCCTCACCTCTGATCAGGAAGTTTTCTTCTTAGCCTCCTTCTGAGAAGGCCGTATATTCCTCCGGGTATCATGACCACTACTATGAGCAGAACCACTCCATATAGTATGAGGCTTAGACCAGCGATCATTCCACCGAAGAGAGCATTCAGGTATAGAGAGAGCGGCACCAAGATCAAAGCGCCGATTAATCCACCGTACGGGCTCCCTGCACCACCAACTACGTCTATCGCTGCTATCTGAGTAGAGTACTCCAACTTGACCAGAATATCTGGTCTTATGAAGTGTATCCACTGGGCGTAGATCGTTCCCCCGATTCCCGTCAGAAAAGCGCTTATAGCCGCGCCTATAACCTTTGTCCTATAAACGTTGATCCCAACACCTTCAGCTGCTTCTTCATCCTCCCTCACAGCCACTAGCCCTATACCGAATCTAGAGGACTCAAACCACTTCAGGAAGAGTATTCCAGCCAGCATGAGGACGAACATTAGGTAGTAATAGGGTGTCTGGGTCTCAAAGAGCATGTTCTCCGGTCCACTCTTAGTTATGAGTATCCCTAATGGTCCCCCAGTTATCCCTTTGAAGTAAAGGAGCAGTAGTTTCACCAGCTCGGCGAAGGCTATGGTACCGAGGGCGAAGAAAGGTCCCTTGAGTCTCAAAGAGGCTATTCCCACCAAGGCTCCGGCCGCCCCTGCAACCACTCCAGCAGCCCACATTCCTACCCATGGGGATACATTATAGCCCTGAAGTAGTATGGTTGAGGTATATGCTCCGAGGGCTAGAAATGCGGCGTGTCCCAAGGAGAACTGACCACCATAGCCTCCTATTACATCCCAACTCATGGCCAAGAAGGCCCATAGATAGGCCTGCATCAGAATGGAAACTAGGAATTCATCCGCGAATAAAGGGAAGATCGCTCCTATTATCAGAAGTAGGGCAGCTATAATCAGTTTCTTGGTGAATTTCAGCTCCAAACCCATGTCAGACCCTCCTCAATGCTTTACCGAATAGGCCCTGTGGCCTGAGCAGGAGGACGGCGAGGAAGACAACATATACCAGAATCTGTCTGAAGGCATTGGAGAATACAATCGTCCCAAAGCCTTCCGTGACTCCTATTATTATCCCGGCGAAGATGACCCCGTATATCGTGCCTAACCCAGCGAAGATGACGACCACATAGGACGCGATGTCCCACACATATCCTGCGAGGGGCCTTATGTTAGGATAGAAAGTGGAGACCAATACTCCAGCCATTCCCGCAAGGCCCACTCCGAGTCCGAAGGTCATTAATCGGATCTTGGGGACATCTATACCCACGACCCTTGCGCCCACAGGATTCTGGGATACGGCCCTGATGGCCTTGCCTATCCTGACCCTCTTGAGGAATTGGTCCACAGCTACTATTGAGGCTATAGATACCACGAATGCTATCGCCTCGGCCACACTGGTCCTTATACCCAATACCTCTAGGAAAGTGTCCTTATACACATTCTGATAGGATCTAGGGCTGGGAGACCAGAGAATCAAGGCCAAACTTTCCAAAATCACCGATATGCCGAGGGTAGTGAGGAGTGTAGCCTCATGGCCGCCAGGCTTCTCCACCACAGGTTCTATAGCTATTATATGCGTCGCCATTCCTATCAGGCCGAGCAGGATGAAAGCAACTATAGCAGCTATGTAAGGATCTATCCCGAATAGCGTTACGGTCCAGAAAGCTGTGTACATGCCAACCATGAGGAAGTCCCCATGAGCCCAGTTAACAGCCTTCATCACACCCCATATAAGTGAGAGCCCTAGCGCGGTAAGACCGTAGACCCCTCCCAAGATTGCGTATGAAACGAGCAATTGTGTGTACGCACTTAACTCAATCATTACCATCCCTCCAATTCTAATTGGAATTTACGGAGAAGATGAAAGAAAAAGTTGGATTTTGTGGGGAAATTTCATCTCTTCCCCCACGATGGAGCAGGGAACACGGCTTTCACTGGGGCGAATTCTATGGGCCAGACTACCCTGAACTTGCCTTCAAGTATCTGGGCCATTGCCACTGCAGCCTCTGGATTCTGATGGTTCGGTACGGTGAGATCCACACCCCAAGGCATGAGTGGGAGTTCACCCGCGGGTATCTTGATGGTCTCAAGCGCGTCCCTTACGGCCTTCCTGAACGCCTTTATGTCGTTGGGATTAGCTCCGGAATCCAAGGCTTTCTGAATGGCCACAGCAAGCACATAGGTCCCCACATAGTTGAGAGCAGAGCTACCGACCATGTCTCTTCCATAGAGCTTCTTGAAGTCGTCATTTATCCAAGCCCACTTTCCGAGGGCCTTGGAGTTCAGGAAATCAGGCTGCCACTCGGTCTGGGTGTATACATAGTTGGCATCAGCGCCGAGCTGCTGAATGAACTCCACCCTGGTCTGTCCACCGGCACCAGCACCCACGTAGGCCTTCGGGTACCAGTTGAGCTTCTTCATGGTCTGCACGAAGAGGACAGCGTCCTTCAGGTAAGCTACGTGGAACACTATGTCAGGGTTCTCGGCCTTGAGCTTAGCAACCATGTCGTCCATGCTCGTTACTTCCTCAGCTGGGTAGCTCTCCTCGTGCACAATCTTAGCGTTCGGGAAGAACTTGCTCAGGTACTTCTTCAGTCCCTCTGTAGTGGTGACTCCGAAGTCGGAGTTCTCGTATATGAGGGCCACGGACTTGACCTCCACACCATTGGCCTTAGCGATGTCGGCCATGGCCCAAAGGGTGTCGTAAGCGTATTTGCTAGCGTTAGCGCAGGTCCTGAACACGTACTTCCATCCCTGGGCGGTAATCTTATCTGATACAGACTCAGGGACGACGTAGGGTAGCCCGATCCTCTCGGCCTCGGCGGCAGACGGGTAAGTAACTGCAGAGTTATAAGCACCTATTATCGCGACCACTCCCTCCTGAGCGAGCCTCCTTAGCTCCGTAACGGCCACATCCTGCTTGGTCTGGGTATCTGCGATCACGAGCTTCATCGTGAACTTGATATTGGGATACTTACTCTGATTTATGTGAAGAGCAGCCAGCTGGATTCCCCTCAGATCCTCCTGTCCGGAGAAAGCGGAACCTCCCGACAAGGGGAGCAGAATACCGACCTTGACTTCAACCTTTTTAGCAGGGGCAGTCGTAGTCTGGGCTGGCTGAGAAGTCGTGCTAGCCACCGTCTTCGTGACGGTGACGGTCTTCTCCACCATTTTAGTGGTGGTGACAGTCTTAACCTGACCTGGGCCTGCAGCGAAATATCCTACCAGTAGACCCACAATCAGTAACACGATAGCCAAGATCCATGTCTTCGTATCCATTAGGGTAACACCCCCTAAGGTGTTAACCTGACGAGATTCGATAAAATATAAAGCCTCTCCTATAGTGGGTCTCGGATAGCATTCAATATGAGCTGAAAACGGAGAAAAACGTTTTTCTTATAGGTGGATAAAGGCCATATGCTTGGGTCAATTTACCTTATACAAATTTATAACTAAATAAAATTTACGCAAAGAACTGTGTTGTAAAAAAGTCAATAAATAAGTCCGAGATTCGTATCGACAAAGAGCGATAAAAGGTAAAAAATTGTTAGCGTTAGGCTGACGAGAATCATTCCCTCTCTACAACTGTGAGCGCTTCGTCGATGGCCTCTATCGCGCGGTCTATCTGCTCTTTAGCGATCACGAGCGGTGGATTTATCCTAATTCTCGAACCAGTCCATCCCGGTGGGCCTATTATAACACCCCTTTTCCTGAGTTCTATTCTGAATTTGGCCGTCTCTTCCACTGCTGGTTCCTTCGTCTCCCTGTCCTTGACGAGCTCTAAGCCAATGAGCAGCCCCTTGCCGTCCACCTCCCCTATCAACTCGTGATCGTCCATAAGCTCTTTGAGCCTCTTTAACATGTATTCTCCGTTTTTAGCCGACTTCTCCACCAAGTTCTCCTCTTCTATCACCTCTATTGCTGCGAGGGCCGCTGCCATAGCGAGCGGATTGCCTCCATAAGTGGAGTAGTGATCCAGCGGCTTGAAGGCCGTGCCCACCTCCTCACTAGCTATAGCCGCGGAGACTGGGAATCCTCCCCCGAGAGCCTTGGCCATGGTCATTATATCTGGTTCCACCCCAAAGTGCTCTATAGCGAAGAGCTTCCCGGTCCTACCGAAGCCAGTGATCACCTCGTCCGCGATGAAGAGGATGCCGTACTGATCGAGGATGTTTTTGACTATCCTGAAGTAGTCAGGCGGGGGAACTATGTTCCCGGCTGTACCTTGAATGGGCTCCGCAATGAAGGCCGCTACTTCCTCAGGAGCAGCATATTTCAAGGCATCGTCGAGCATTCTAGCGCACTGTAGGTTGCAACTCGGATACTCCAAGCCGAGGGGACACCTGTAGCAGTAGTAGTTGGGGAGATGCACCACCCCGTATGGAAAGGGACCCATGCCCTTCTTGTACTTCGAGAAACCCGTCAGGGTCCTAGGCATGTGAGTCCTGCCGTGGAAGGCACCCCACAGAGCTATGATTCCAGGCCTTCCGGTGGCCCTCTTGGCAAGGAGGGTGGCTGTCTCAACCGCTTCCGCCCCTGAATTCACGAAAAAGCTCCTCTTGAGATTTGGAGGGGTTACCTCAGCAAGCTTCTTGGCGAGGAGAGCTTGGGGCTCGTTATAAAAGTCAGTCGCTACCACGAAAATCTTCTCAAGCTGTTCTTTAACCGCCTGAATTATCTTGGGATGAGAGTAACCCTGAGAGGCGACCGCATGCATGGCATGGAGATCTATGTACTCCCTCCCATCCATATCCCTGAGAATCGCCCCCTTACCTGACTCTATGACCACTGGATCGTCCTTCCACCACCTAGCCACGTTGGTCATCATATACTGGTCGGAAAATCGAATCACATCCTCTCTAGAGAGTCTGCCCATGAGAATCACTTGAGCCTAGCGGCCAGTCGATAAAATAAAGCCTTAACCCATGATCTCATTTTTCCAAGAGTGGTTTCCAAGGGAACCTATATTTCTGACGCTGGTTAAATAAAGGTCAATTATGAAGAGAATGGCCGGTAAGCTGGCGTCCCATTGGTCTCGCTGATCGCAGTACTCCACCAAAAAAGGGGTGATGGGAAGAATCAGCCCCTGCCGTAGATGCCCATGAGCTGGGCTTGGGCCAGCACATGACCCTCCATGGCCTTGGTGACATCCCTCTTCCTCGCACCCGGGGGCAGGTCCAAGGTGGAGTCAAGGGCGTACAGCTTGAAAAAGTACCTGTGGGGCTTCCCGGGCGGAGGACAGGGACCACCGTAACCTATCCTCCTGAAATCGTTGATCCCCTGCAAGCCGACTTCTGTCTTCCCCTGTTTAGGGACCCCCTCCGGTAGCGAGGTCAGCTTGCTCGGGATGTTGTACATGACCCAGTGGGTGAATGTGCCCATCGGGGCATCGGGGTCCTCCACTATCAACACGTAGCTCACGACGCCCTCGGGCTGACCTTCCCAAGTCAGGGGAGGGGATATGTCCTCCCCATCGCAGGTGTACTTGATCGGGATCCTCTCGCCATTCGCGAACACGGACTTCAAGGTGAAGGGCAAACTCCCACCTCCACCAGCACCCGAAGTGGTCTCGGGAGATTTATGAGGGCTTAAGGAGGTTCCTAAGAGGAGAAGGACAGCACCTAGGACGATAAGCACTGCAGCGATTATCAGAATCGCCCTCATCAATTCTTATCTACGGACCTACGAGAAAAAGTTACCCCATGGGATTTCAGGAGGGAGATGGCCCACTCCCTCAACTCGGAGTAATCCCTCACCCACCTAGGTATCTTCCCCTGAAGCCTCATCCTGCCCAGTTCCCTGCCTAGATCGTCCTCACTGATCTTAAGGCTCTCAGCTGCGTCTCTGAACTCTTCCGTGGATGCTATCGCCTTCAGCACATCTAAGTCCGTGGGTTCAAGTTCGGGAGGGTTGATCACTGCAGGTAATACTTCCATAATTCCTCTCCTTATCTCCTCCCTTATGATGGATCTCAACTCCTCTGGGTCGGACAGGAACAGGTCCTCAAGCACTATCACCTCCACTCCAAGCTCCTTTGCTAAGATCTCAGCCGAAGGATCTGCGAATCCCCTGCAGACTACCAAAGGCTTCGCATTAACTAAGAGAGAATTGACATAGGCCTGTCTCACCCCTCCGACGTCCAGTCTGCCGCTCTTCACCTCCACCGCGTAAAGTTCACCTTCTTTTGAGGCCATGAGGTCCACATCGCTTATCTCGAAGCCGCTCCTCCTAATGGGAACTCTCTCCCCAATGATCTCGAAACCTCTCGATCTCAGAATCGCTTTAGCAGCGTTCATCGAGCTCCTCAACCAAGATCACTTCCTCAGGATGACGAGTCCCTTACCGGGTTCCACATCGAAGGTAACCCAATCAGGCCTGTGCCTAGATCCGCCCATTCTCCTTACCCTCATCTGTTTTATCAGGAGTTTCTTTATCACCTCTGGGTTGAATCTGAGGTCCAAGACCCCGTCAGAGGCAACCTCCAACACGTACCTGAAGTCATCGAAGAACCCGAAGTGGAAGGTGTATATTACCGGGACCTTGTAGTGCTTACTCACTACTGCCTTCACTATCTTCATCAAATCCAAGAGCGAGGATGGATCCGGAGTTATCGTCAGAAACTCGGTCAGCGAATCTATCAGGACAACTCCCCTCCCTCTCATGCTTCTAGCGTCCCTTTCAATCTGATCCCAGAATGCGTCCAAGTTTCTAGGATCCTCAACGCTCACTATTCCCTTGGCGCCGTCTAAGACCTTAGCTAGGTCCTCGGGCAGTTCGATACCCCTCTCCCTGAGCCTGTAGGAGAAGCAATCTAGGAATTCAAGGTTGCCCCTCCTCACGTAGTCCATCACATCAAAGCCCAGAGCAGCGAAGTTCATCAGTCTAGAGGTAGGGGTATCCTCTAGCAGGACCATGAGGACCCTATCACCTCGTTTGAGGGTACGATACGCTATCTCATTAAGCATAACGCTCTTCCCAGTACCAGTCTCCCCGAAGACGCCTATCAGGCTGCTCCTGAGTATGCCTTGGGGCAAGAGGAAATCTAGGGGTTCCACATCGAATCTGAACCTCTCTGTATTCATACTCACCGAAGATGTGTTAACTATTCCCGTATAATGTTTCCGCGCTGAAAGGTCATCCTGTCATGAGAAGAGGTCAACTACCAAGAAGTGTTCGGAGGGAATCAAAAATGGTAGACTTTACCTTAATATCGGGCAAGTTACTCTCAACATAGCATTGATTGGGCACACTAGGTTAATGGAATGAATTTATAGCATCACCGGCCGTGGCCAAGGAAACCCTAAATCTTGTTCGTTACTTGATGAGCACGGGTGATCTCATGCCCATGGCGGAGATAACGATAGTCCCCGTTGGAGTGGGGGCCAGCGTCAGCGATTACGTTGCCGAGGCTTTGAAAGTGGTGAAGCGGTCGGGTCTCAAGTACCAGCTGACTCCCACATCTACGGTGATAGAAGGAGACCTAGATGAACTCTTCAAAGTGTTGAAGGAGATGCATGAGTCTCCCTTCTCCAAGGGAGCGCCTAGAGTGGTTACCGTCATAAAGATAGATGACAGAAGGGACAAGACGATAACTATGGAGTACAAAGTGAGGGTGGTGGAGGAGAAACTCAGGAGGGGATAGAGGGGATCCTCCTAGACTCGGTCACCCTCTCCAGTATATTTATCCCCCTCCAAGAGAGCCACTCAGCCACAGACGAGAAGAGGCTCTCGTCCATCCCTATGACCTCAGGTGGGATCACTCCCGGTCCGGGAATAGATCCCTCGGTTATAAGCTTGAGCATGCCGGTAGCGACGAAGGCGGTCGTCCTAGCCACTGCTGAGAATCCTGTGTTCTCGTCGTACCTGTCGACCATCCTATACTCTATCTCCACGTTGTTAAGGCTCGTCCTGCCGCTGGCAATTACCCTGAGGACTACCATATCCTTCGTGTCTCCTTTGAGCTTCTCCCTCCACAGCTTGGCGGTCAAATTAGCGGGGCTCACACTCGATCCGTTGAGATCCAGCGGGTCCTTGTCCAAGTACCCAAGCACCTTCAAGAGTTCTATCTTCTCGGCGTGCCCGGGCCACCTGAGGGTCTTCTCCTCCATGACCTCCACTCCCTTGAGGGTCTTGAGCATGGTCCTGAGGCCATCGGTGAGGAAGGCCTCGAGCTCGCCCACCCCGGGTATGAAGACTCTCTCGATCTCGCTGACGGCAGGCTTCTCAACGATGTTACCGTTGTTGATGACCCTAGCAGGTCTTACGTACTCCTCGATAAGGTCCTCGGGGCTCCAAGTCACCAAGTATCCGAGAGGAGGTATCGGCCTTTCAGGAATCCCACCCACATATATTTTGAGTTCCTTTACCTCCTCGAGCTGGGCGTAGGCCCTTCCAGCCATCATGTTGCTAAGCCCGGGGGCTACACCGGCATCTGGAATTATCGTCACTCCAGCATCGCTAGCCTGCACATGGTACTGGGTGGGGTCGTCAGGGGAGTAGCTCACATCAACGAGGTCCACCCCAGCCTTGATGGCGGCTATCCAAGAGGCCTTGCCGAAGCGTCCGGGGAGGGCATTTACGGCCACGTCCACATCCTTTATTATCCTGTAGATGTCGTCCTCTCCCCTTATCTCCGCTTGCTTGACTTCGGACCTGCCGATAAATTTTGAGGCCTCCTCAAGGCAGGGCTTGCATTTGTCGACGAGGATGAGGTCGGAACCCGTCACCCTTTCGTAAAGATCATACGAGATGGCTTTACCAACCGATCCGGCACCCAAAACTGCTGCTCTAATGGGAGGACACCCCCTCCTTGAATGGAAGGGATTACTTAAAAAGGCGATCTGGGGAATCGCATTAGGTCTTTTCGACATTATAGCGACAAAAATTTTTGAAAGATGCGAGGATGCTTAAATTCAGGTGATTTTAGCTTAAGACTCCTTCTCACCTTCCTCTTTGGACTCCTTCTCGAGGCCGTAATACTTCCTCACCAGCTCGTAGTAGTTCTCGACGCTGCCATATCTCTTGAGGAAACCTTCGGCCAAATCATAACCGTACATCTTCTTGAACTGCTCCCTCCCCCTCTCGGTCATGTCGAAGGGGGTCCAAGGCGGAAATATTTCGAGCTCCACCTTGACCTCTTCCAGCTCGGGTATCGCGCTCTTTATGCTCTCTTCTATTTGCTGGACTATCATGGAGGAGTATGGGCAGCCAGGGGCGGTCATCACAACCCTCAGGTACACTTTAGAGTCTTCCACCTCCAGCTTCCTGATCAGTCCCAAGTCGACCACATTTATCGGTATTTCGGGATCTGTGATGAACCTCAGGGCATACAGGACCTTGGCCTTAATCTCCTCGGGATCCATCTGCATCTCCCTACAGAACCATTACGGAAATAAAAATAACTATGGTGAAAGTCATGACTTGCCCTCACCCCTTGGCAGGGCGGGGAAGAATTCCACACTCTGGGTCCTCGTCTTCAGGGGTTGCGGGAAGAGTTCCATGAGTTGATAGACCTCCGACGGCACATCAGTGGAAACGGGTAAACCTAGCTCCCTCGCCATTTCTACGGTTATAGGATAATCGTGAGTCCATCTTCCCTCAGTCAGCGTTTTCGCCACCTCCTCAGCCTTCTCCCTGCCCAGCTTATCCTCAAGCAGCCATGTCACGAGGTCTCTCACTTGGTTTATCGCCTTTTCGGCTACATCGGCTAGTATCAAGGTCTGATCATCAACCTTGTCCACGCTCTTCTTCTCAACGACCTTTATCAGAGATGGAGCTGGGAACTGACCCAGTTGGGGATCTACCGGACCTAGAACAGCGTTCTCGTCCATGATTATCTCGTCAGCTGCCAAAGCTATGAGAGTACCACCGCTCATGGCATAGTGGGGGACTATCACGGTCGTTTTCGCTGGGTGCTTCTTCAAAGCCCTAGCTATCTGAGAAGCTGCCAGCACGAGGCCTCCAGGCGTGTGAATTATCAGATCTATGGGGGTTTCCGGGGGCGTGGATCTTATCGCCCTCAGGACGCTCTCGGAATCGTCTATATCGATGAACTTGTAGAAGGGTATCCCAAACAGACCGATGGACTCCTCCCTATGGATGAGGGTTATCACGCTGCTTCCCCTCTTTCTAGCTAGGACCTCCATGACCTTTCTTCTGGCGTTCTGGATGGCCCTATGCTGGAGCTGAGGGGCCATTAGCAGGTAGAATATGAATAGCCACCACAGAAGGGATATGGGATCGAGCCACATAAGCGTTGAACGCAGATGAAAACCTTTAAGGTAAGCGGTCCCATCGCCGCATAAACCGGAGGGCAAGGAAGAGTAAGGAGAACTCTATCATCACTATAATGGAGGCCTCCGGTCCGAAATTTCCGCCGGTTAGAATGTCCGATCCGATGAGCTTTGATACGAATACGCTGGGTCCCCGCAGTCCGCTCGTGGGATATCCCCAGAGGTGCTCCATGGAGATGTTCCACGAGAAGTGCATAGATATAGCGGGCCCGAGGCCCCACTCGCACCTCACCAGTCCTAAGGCGAGGCCGGCTATGAATATCCCTAGAAAGGCTTGAAGTCCGAACCCCGGGTTGAATGCGTGGATAAGAGAGAAGACTAGGGACGATGCCAGTAGATTCACGCGTGAAAACCTCAGGAGAGGATATCCCCTGTAGACAACTTCCTCCCACACGGCAACTGAAAGGTGAAAGGGGATCGCGCTGAGTAGAAACGCAGAATTGAAATCCGAGAACTCTAGTTTGGAGAATAGCAGGAGGGGCAGGGTCATCGCGAATGCGAGTAATGACGCGGCCACGGATCTCTTCAGGGAACCTATTTTCAGGTCCTCTCCTTGATACCTCACCAACAAGACGAAAACTGTGGATGAGAGGAGTGCCCTGAGGTATGGGGTTGGAACTACCATCATGAGGATGGTAGCTGCCAGTAGGAAGGCGAGGGCCTTCCCCTCCCAACTACTATCCTCTTGCCCCCTCATCTCTTGCCCTTACTCTTCTTTTTCCCCTTCTTCGATGTCTCGAATTTCTTCAGGGTTCTGTAGTACCAGACACCGAATATGACTACTAGAGCAACTCCCAAGCCTATGAGGATGATGTGACCCAGCTTCAGACCAGTATCGTTGTTCTTTCCGCTCGCAGCGCTACTTACCTGTGTCCGCGTCACACTAGAGGAGGTTGATGTATAGTTACCTTGTTTGGGCGTGGCCCCAATCAGTTCGCCGACTAGATTCGTTATTTGTTGTGGAGGTACCTCCCCTCTAAAGATTCTCGCGACCTTCCCCTCTTGGTCGACCACAATCATGGTCGGGACTGCACTCACACCGTACTTTTCGGCGATATAATTGGCATCCGGTACCAGCCTCCAGTTGGATGGGGGTTCGACGGACTTGTAGAACTTTATGGCCTTATCCTGCTGGCTGGAAACGATCATCACGATGCACATCACATCCTCTCTATCTAGGCCAGCATCTTTCCAAGCTTTTGACAGGGCGGGAAGCTCCTTCCTGCAGTGGGGGCACCATTCCGCCGCGAATACAAGCATGAAAGACTTCCCTTTCAACCTCTCTGGGGATATTCTGTCCCCTTCGTAGGTCAAGACGTTGAAGTAAGGGACCTCCTCTCCCTCCCGTGGGAGAGCTAGCGCTGTTAGGAGTGGAATCGTTACTAGGATCAACAACGCGATAGGCAGAGCATGCCTCATAGCCTGACGACCTCCACCTTCTTACCATCGAACACCGCCACTCTGGGCGGGATGCCGTAATACCTACATGTGAAGACTGATAAGAGTATGCTCTCCATGCCCTCTATCCCAGTTTCACCGCCAAAGAGCCAAGCGTAACCTTCTGGGTAGGCCTCGTGAGCTCTAACCAGTCCTTTCAGACCGTTAGATTTAAGAAAGGATTCTAGGGCCTTTCTGCCGTAGTATTTGGTGCCACCTCCTCGGCTGTAGTTCTCTCCGAAGCCCTCTATTCCCTCGTAGGGATCGTTCCATAGAAGTTGAAAGGCTATCTTGTTGCTGGGTATCATGTCCTTCTTCGGTAGCTTCTTTATCTGCTTCATCGACTCCAATCCCTCAGCTATCCCCCCGTGAAGTGCGAGTATGCCATAGGCCTCAGCAGCGTACGGAAGGTTGGCGAACACCTCGTTGTACCTCATGAACAGGAAGGGCCACTCCGAGCCGTACGTGTGATAGAGCGTCTCCATAAATCCATAATTCAGGTTGACCACGGGGGACTCGTGGTTTCCTCTGAGCAGAATCACCCTATCTGGATCCTTGTAGTAGTGGGCTAGGAGGAAGTTGGCGTTCTCTATTTGCTTCTTCCCCCTATCCACGTAATCTCCAAGGAACACAAGTGTATGGTCCTTGAATTTTCTGAGGACCTCCTTGGATGAGTCGAAGTCACCGTGGGTGTCTCCAATGAATACCACCTTTCCCTTTACCCTCTTCACCTGAGGTTCCCTCGACAGCTTGGCCTCGACAGCTCCAAGGAAGGACATAGCCTCCTCGAACTCTAGAACCTCGCCTCCCAGGGCCTTCTTTAGGATATCTTCTATGTTCTCTTTTCTCTCTACCCCTTTGCTCCCTTTGATCCTCGATAGTAGTTCGTCGAGAAGCTTCATGGGAGGTGACACCTCGGAGCATGGATAAATCCTTTGAGCTTTTTGTCGTTCCCCTCAGGGTTCGAGGGTGAAATGGATCCTTCTGTTGTTCTTCCCCTTGTTCTCCAGCTTCAGGAAAACTATCCTCCCTACCTCCTTCGTATTAGAGACATGAGGGCCGCCGTCCGCCTGAATGTCCAGTCCCTCTATCTCTACTATCCTGAGCTTCTGAACGCTTGGAGGGAGAGCTTTGGCCAGCTTCACTATACCGGGTATCTTCATGGCCTCCTCCCTGGGGAGGTAGTAGATCTTGACCGGAAGTCCCTTAGCCAGCTCCTCGTTCGTTTCAGCAATTACTTTCTCAACCAGCTCCCTATCTGACTTCTCCAAATTAACATCTACCCTGCTTCTATCTTGAGCCACCTTGTTTCCGGTCACGAGTACCCCGAACTTCTGGTTCATCACCGCTATGAGGGCGTGGAGTGCCGTGTGCATCCTCATCACCCTGTACCTTTTGTTCCAATCGATCACTCCCCTCACCCCATCGCCTACTGAGAGGGAGTGTCCGGGGACCATGTGCCAGACCTTGCTTCCCTCCTTCCTCACCTCCTCGACCCGGTATTCCTCGCTTCCCTTCAACAGGACACCCGTGTCGCTAGGTAAACCACCACCGACGGGATAGAAAGCCGTCTTATCGAGCACGACCTTGTCCCCCGACACCTCGACGACCTCTGCCTCGAATTCCTTTAGGTAGGAGTCGTCCATATAGAGCAGCTCCGTCATGATCGCACCCGGACATCGCCCCTATCCGAACTCATAATCCTGTCGGTCGTGGGGGGAATAGGCTAAGATCGAACAAACGTATTTAATTGGAGGAGGGAGAGGTGAGAGATGTCATCTAAGTCGGGGACCCTACTAATGCTCCTTCCTCTCCTCATGATGCCGCTGGCTCATGCAACATCCCAGCAGCAGTGGGACCTCTCTATAGACAGGATAACGGTGCTGCCTCTTAACGGAGAGGTGCAGCAGGGACAGCCCCTCACCCTCACTATCTACATCAGAAACAGGGAGTTCAAGGTCTTTTCCGGGATCGTAAAGGTGAGCGTGTATGTGGATGAGGATCTTAAGGTTGTGGAGTTTTGGGAAATAGGTAATGTGTCTAAGGGATCCATCCCAATTCCAGCCGGGGGATATACGACCGTCACTACGAAGGTCCCGACCTCGAACCTTACCGTGGGAGTGCACGACCTGAAGGTGACGGTGGAGTCCAAGGAGTACGGGGACCCGCGTCCCGAAGACAACACCTATACTATGAAGTTCTCTGTAATCCCGCTTGTCGAGGCGTTTATCGACGTAGAGAGGGAGATGATTCAAGGAAGGGAATACTTCGTGAAGGTCCACATCCCGAACCCCTCGGGTGACGCGCTAGATCTCAGAGTGAGGCTGTTCGTTAACGATACGGAGATAGGAGCACAGAGTCTCTATGTTCCTCCCAAATCCATATCTATGGCCGAGTTCCCCTTTACTCCCCCGTCAGCTGGGACCTTCAAATTGGTCGCCCTGATAACTAGGGGAGAGAGGCCTTACAGCCAAGCTTCAGCCAAGGTGCACGTCAAACCATCGTGTGACGTCCATGTTAAGGAGGTCTCGGTCCCCAAGAGGGTTCAGAGGGGCGAGGTTCTCTCGGGTAAGATCAGGGTGGTGAACGAGGGTCCATCCCCCACCAGAGTCAATGTCACCGTGTACGTGGACGACGTGCTGATAGACTCTCAGCTTCTCGATACCTTACCTCCTAAGGGAGAGGGCTTCGCCGATGTGGAGATCCCAACCTTGGAGCTAGCGGTCGGGAATCACACATTGACGGTCTCTCTGATACCCTTGGATGGGGTGGATGTGGACAGGGCGAATAACGATCACTCGCTCTCATTTCAAATCGTGCCGCTTCCAGTCTCCCTGTCGGCCTCTCCCTCTGACGGGACGATAGAGGTCAACCTAACTAACGTCGGTGGCGTACTTGGGACGTTTGATATCGTCCTGCTCAGGGAGGGGGAGGAAATCGATCACAGCTCAATCACGTTGGATCCCGGCTCCAGTCAGCTAATAGTGTTCAAGGGGGTGAGCCCGGGCAACTACACCGTCACGGTGCTGAGCTACGGGGTGGCGGTCGCTTCGGCTGCTATCACCGTTACCAGCTTTCCGGCATCCAGTGAAGGGATTTCACCGTATTGGGGACTAGTAATAGGAATAGTGGTCGCTCTAGCAGCCTATTTCGCCCTCACCAAGTTGAGGAGGAGGAAATGGCCAACATCCTGAAATTTTTCCCATTTTAACGCGATTTTAGATCGTTCACTATCTCTCCTTCCTAATAAGAATGGGAGGTCCTATGAGAGGAGTGTTCCTTCTAGTCCTGCTTCCTGCCGCTCTGGCTGCCTCTCTGATGATCGATCCCTTCCTCTACCCGATAGCAGCTGCAGCAGCGTACTTACTGGCATGGTGGAGGATGATGAGATGAGGGCTTCCCTAGAGAGGGCCCTCCTGATGGCGGCGGGATTGGCCCTGATACTGTACTCGATCAACGGACCGGTCAGCAGGGCCATGAGATCGCTGGATGAGAAGAGATCCGTAAATTGTGTGAACACGGCCATCAGATCCATCGACTTGGCAATAACCAATTCGCTAGGGGGAGGACTCTCTGAGACCTATGTGTACCTCCCATGCAAGGTGAGCTTTTCCTGCGGTGGACACCTAGTCAGGGTGAGATCGGGAAACGCCTCCGCCAGCCTCAGGTACCCCTTTGAGGTCAGGTGCCACGGTGAAGCCTTGGGTTTCGGCAGGTTCATCAGCATTTGGCGGGAGCAGTACGTATCATTGGGATGGGCGGGAGCTTGGAGGAAGGATTGAGCGCTTCTCTCTCCCTTCTATCACTGATCGCCCTCCTGCTGATCGTGCTACTCGCCCTGTCCTCCCTTATCCCTGCTCTCGAGAGCTACGGCTGCGCTAGGATGAACGAGGTTCGGCGGAAGTTAAGAGAGCTCGCTGACTCGCTGGATTTGGACGCTTCCAACTATCTAAGGAGGGTCGTGAGATGTTAGAGGAGTTCCTAGAGGCACTATTGACCCTGCTCATAGTGGCCCTACTCTTGATGGCTTTGGCAGGTGCTCTAGGTTGAAGTGGCTGCTTGCTGCGTTAATCTCAATTCTCGTCGTGTCTTACGCTCTGGTGATCCCGACTAGAGTTCATCCCGGATGGCAGGTGAAGTGGAAAGCTAGGGCATGCAGTAACCTCAAGAGGACGGTAAACCAGCTCGGATACAGGATCCTCCTCGGTCAATCGGGGCAGGGGGAGCTCGTAAGCACATGTGGAGGCGAGAAGGGAATCTATTATTGCATTCTGATACCCGGAACCTCGCCGTATAAGAAAATGAGGGTGGGTTCGCCATGAAGGAGCTTGTTCTCATCCTTATCGCTCTCCTTGTGGCCTCCTTCTTAGTCAGCGCACCGCGCTCTGATGAGGACTGGCTCCTCTACATGGGGGAATTGAGGATGTATGAGATAAGTGCGGAGGCCGACACGCTCAAAGCCCGGTCCATGATCTTCGCTAGGTCTTGGGTGGATAGGTGGCTTGCTGGGGTAAACGCGACGGCCTGTGAGGAGCTCCCCCCACCTCCGAACGGAAGTCTGTTCGTCCAACTCCTGAGGGAAGACTTGATGAGCAAAGGCTTCTCCCTGATGGGAGATCTCCGTTACTCTATAGGCGAGTCAAGAGAGGGCGATGTCTCGGATCAGGCCTTCGGGGGCTACTGTAGGGACGGAGGGATAAAAGTTGTCGCATCGTCGGGGCTAACGATTAGGGATGATTTGCTCGGCATCAAGGCGAGGAGGTACTTCGATGTCGAGGCCTGCCAGCCCACTACCTACTTCCTCATCAGAGAGGTCCTCACCCGTCTAAGACACCGGACCATAGGTATCGTCAAGGAAGCTTTCTCTAGTGAGGAGAACGTCACCGCAGCCCTCCAAGAGATGAGGGAGGAACTAACCTCACTCGTGAGGTACCTGAGGAAGAACCTCACTGATGAGGGGATAAGCCTCAGGCTCACTTATACCACCAAGTTCGCTGAAGAGGAGGTCGCTATCGCCTTCAAGGCCGTTGTCTTCGATAAGGAGGCGATCATAATACGGGGTGGAAGGTTAAGGAGGGGATTCTCTTGCATAAGGGAGTGGGAGATCAGGGCGAGGGGCTCGTGAAAGTTTCCAGTCGTTAGCGCATTTATTCTCCTACTTATCCTACGGTCTTTCGATTCAAACGATGAGGGCGCTTGTCTACTCAGCTCTTATAATGGTGCTCCTAATGACTCCCCTAGTGGTCAAGGCTCAGGATCCGTTTTCTAGTTTCGAGAGCGCGATAAATGAGCTGACTCAGAGCATTATGAACATACTTAACGTGTTGAAGGAGTCCGCGATCTCTATAGGGAGGGTCCTCGCTGGGACACTCATCGCCTTGGGAGTGGTGCTATGGGCGAGCGATATATTCACATACAAAGGGAGGAAACTTATCCTAGCTGGTGTACTCCTGCTCATCCTCATGGAGCTCATCCCGTGAAGGTTAATAGGCGCTATGGTAGGCCTCGCTAGGATAGCGCATGAAGAAGGTGGGTTTCGTCCAGAACGATCCCCTATTCGGTGAGGTCGAGAGGAACGTAGCGAGGGCCCTAGAGCTCGCCTCCAAGGTGGAGGCGGACTTACTAGTCTTTCCCGAGCTGTTCAATACTGGCTACCTCTTCTTGAGTAAGGAAGAAGTTTCGAAGCTAGCTGAGGATCTCGAGGGATACACCGTGAGCGAACTGAGAAAGTTCGCTGAGGATACGTCCACTGCCTTGATCGCCGGCTTCGCGGAGAGAGATGGCGATAAGTTCTACAATTCAGCAGTGGTTATCGACGAAAATGGCGATGTAAAGGGAGTTTACAGGAAGACTCACCTATTCTTTGAGGAGAAGTTGTTCTTTGAACCTGGGGATACCGGCTTCCGAGTGTTCCACGTGGCCGGTATGAGGGTTGGGGTCATGATATGCTACGACTGGCGTTTCCCGGAGGCAGCGAGGACTTTAGCCTTGAAAGGCGCCCAAGTCATAGCTCACCCCTCCAATCTCGTGCTCCCCTTCGCGCCCACCGTGGACCTGGCCAGAGCCGTCGAGAACAGGGTCTACATCATCCTCTCGGACAGGAGCGGGGTAGAGGAGAGGGGAGGGAAGAGGTTCGAGTATGAGGGCAGATCGCTAGTAGTGGATCCCGGCATGAAAGTGCTTGTCCAAGCTCCCAAGGAAGGGGAGCACGCTATGGTTGCGGAGGTAGATCCTAAGCTCGCTGACAACAAGAAGATAAATGAGCTGAACGATGTATTCGGGGACAGGAGGCCTGAATTTTATGAAGGTCTCTGCTAGATCACTATCCATTCTTTCTATGGTTCTCCTGCTCATTCCCGTCTCGTTGATGGAAGCAAGCGACTCTCTTACGGTCGGGTCCTACGTCGACTGCTACATAGCCAGCTGGGAGCCTGACACCCCTCATGCGAGCTCCCAAGTCCTCAGAGTATCCAGAACCACAGTGGACAACGACACCATAGAAGCTAGAGCCCTTTTAAGGTTCGATATAGGTGAGATAAGGTCGCACATACCTCAATATTCCAAGATACTCAACGCTACTCTAGTACTGACCACGTATAACACGTCTAACCCCACTATAGAGGTATGGGATGTGAGGGGAGAACCCGACATATTTGGAACGACCTGGAACAGTGTGAGATCGGGCCTCCCTTGGAGCACTCCAGGAGGTGACCTCATTGAGAAGTGGGGTGAGGGAACTGGTTCCCTTCCCCGAGCCGAGATAAATCTGACGTCCTACGTCCAAGCTGCCGTCGACAACGAGCTGGAGAGCAGTGGCTGGCTCCTGATCAAAATAGCTGAGGGACAAGAGGGTTACTACGAGTTCTACTCAGAGGTAAGTGAATCTAACGGGCCCGTTCTTATGATAGAGTACGAGGCCGCCTCGCTGGGCCTTGTTCTCGAGGCCCCCGAGGTGGTGGTCACTCAAGGTGAGAACACAAGCATAAGGGTGTTCGTGACGGGCCACCTCTCAAAACCGATAAACCTGTCTTTAGAGGGTCCTGATTTTCTCTCCTACGAGTTCTCCCCTCAACAGGGATTCCCTCCGTTCAACAGCACCCTCAACTTGGAGGTTCCGGACACCGCTCCGGGAGGGGGGTACACGATGGTCATAAGAGCTGAGGGCGTCATGGAGGCCTCAGCCCCAGTGAACCTCACGGTCCTTGAGTGGAGGGGCTTCACGGTGATGGGGCCCTCCCAAGTAGATCTGGTTGGCGGATTGGAGAGGAATGTGTCCCTGAGGGTTGTGCCCACGGGGAACTTCAGCGGTGAAGTATCCGCTGGGGTCTTAGGTTCTCCCGAATGGCTGAACGTATCCCTCTCCCCCCAGTCCAGCACCCCGCCCTTCAATGTCACGCTCTCCCTGACATCCCTCCACGGGATAGAGGCCTCAGGCATCCTCTCCCTCGTGTTTACTGGAGCCAAGAACAGGGTCTACGAGATCAACGTGACCACCCGCGTCAGAAGGGTGGCCGTCTACTCTAACGACATAGACTGGAATCTCTCGTCTGAGGACCTGATATCAGCCGCGAACTCCTCAGGAGTTACCCTCCACAGGATAAATTCCGCGGACGAGTTCGGCAATTACGACGTGGTCATCGTGCTGGGCGGTCACAAGGCTCCGACCGATAGTAACATGCCCACAAACATTGCAGCCTCTCTGCTATCCGGCGCCGAGAAGGCTTCCCTCATGGAGGGAGGGCAGATCGTACACGTGAGCTTGGAAGGCGATACCCTAGTGGTTGTAGTAGCCGGATCAGATAGATATAAAACCTCCGGGCTCCTGCAACTTGATCTTAATGGTAACGGTATTCCCCTAGCTCAGGAGCTTATGATAGGTGATCCCCGTGGAATACGAGGAACTTGACGGTACGGGGGTTAAGATACCTAAGGTGGGCCTCGGCACCTACCAGATAGAGGCGACTCCCAAGGGAGAGGCAATAGCCGCGCTTAGAAGGGGTATTGAATTGGGGATGACGCTCATAGATACCGCAGAGATGTATGGATGGGGGAAGGCTGAGGAGCTGGTTGGCGAGGCCATAAAACCTTTCGATAGGGAATCCATCACCATAGTAACCAAAGTATGGGGAACCAACTTGGCCTACGAGTCGGTGAAGAGGGCAGCTAGGGCCAGCGCCGCGAGACTCGGTACTTACATCGATATCTACCTCATCCACTGGCCAAATCCTTCCTACTCGCTCGAGGAAACGCTGAGGGCGATGGAGGAGCTGGTTAGCGAGGGCATCGTAAGGTACATTGGGGTGAGCAACTTCTCACTGGATCTGCTGAAGAGAGCCAGGGAACTGTTGGAGCATAATGATGTGGTGACTAATCAGGTGGAGTACAGCCTGAGGGTAAGAGAACCCGAGGAGGACTTGCTTCCCTACTGTCAGAGGGAGAGAATAACCCTCATGGCGTACAGCCCCCTAGACAGGGGGAGACTGGCAAAGAGACCACCTTATAAGCTGAAGGTGATTGCCGCTAAGATGGGGAAGACCCCGGCTCAGGTAGCGATAAACTGGCTCATATCCAAGCCGATGGTTGTGGCAATTCCAAAGGCGTCTCGTGTGAATCACGTGGAGGAGCTAGCCGGCTCAGTTGGATGGAGGATACCCGATGAGCTGATGAGGGAACTGGATGTGCTGGAGGAGAGATCGAGATGGCCGAGATCGTGAACATACTATCGGATTATCCCAGGCAGAGTCTAGCAGCCCACTTAACAGCTATCCTCTCTTTCATACAGGAGAAGAGGAAGAAGAAGGGTCTGTTCAGCAGGAAAGAGGAGATCCTCGACTCTATCAGGTTGAGATACATCCCCCTGAAAGGAGTCACAGTAGACGGACTCTCGGTGGTGATGGACAGGATCTGCTCCCTAGAACCTGTCTACAGGTTGGAAGATGTGGGAGCTTGGGAGTCAGCCCTTTCCACGCTGAGAACGGCCTTGGATCATAGGACCTTCGCATCTAGAGTGTCCGCTCTATCTTCCTTCAGGCCTCCCAGTGAGGAGGTGAGATTAGAGGGAATTGCCCCCAGCTTCCTGTTCCCTCTATTAAGTAGGACGACCGAAGTTGACTTGTGCATCCAAGTCGGCCACGAATGCGATCCCCTCTCCTCCAAAGGGTTAAGGTCCCTGATGGGCAGGCTTGACGAGCTGGAGTCCTCTCTTCAGAGGTTCACTCGACTCGCATCTGAGGTGAGGCTTTCCTGCGACGAGATGGTGAGGGAGCTGGACTCGTGGATTGAGAGATATCCACCGGACTCGAGCCTCAGGAGGGAGTATCAGCACGAGAGAAGCCGAATAGAGGGAGCGTGCTCTTCCCTGATTTCGAGAATAGAAGGCGCTGCGAGAGCGTACGAGGAACTTGTCAGCACTCTGAGATCTGCGCCCCCCATAGGGGAGATTCTCTTGCCTATCTACCTAGTGGAGACAAAGGGGAAGGCTAGGAGGAGATTTCTGATATCCAATCTGAGGTTCAAGACCCCGGGACTGACTCACAAAATCAAGGATCTCCTTGGGAGGTTCGACTCGCTCTTCGACGAGACCGAGGTGAATAGAAGGCTCTCTTCTATGCTCAGAGTGGACAGGATAGATTGGGGGGGCAATCTCCTGTCTGAGGATTTGAGGGAGATCGTTTACGGTGAACTGGCTATCCTGCAGGAGGAGGGGCTCGTAGATGAGGAGTACGTAGACTCCATAGCCGAGCTCCTCTCCAAATCCCTCCTCTAGTGACCATATTTTTAAGTCCGGCCGGATAAAGAGCCCTATGTCCCCCAAGCTGCCGAAGCCCGGACTGCGCACTATCGATGGGATCCTCCTTTACTTGGAGCACGCTGGCCCCAACCTCGCCACCCTGACGCCTGTGGAGAGGGTCATCTCCTCCGAGCAGAGTGAAGCTGGACAGCTGGTGGAGGTGGTTGATTTTCCCTTCTACGGGAGGTCGCTCTTCATAGAGCACATAGTGATGCTCTCCCTGTACGATGAATTCATCTATCATGAGACGCTCGTTCATCCGGCTTTGCTATCTGTTGAGAGGCCTGAGAGGGTCTTGATAATAGGTGGTGGTGATGGAGGTGCCCTGAGGGAGGTGCTCAAGCATCCCGTTAAGGAGGTCACCATGGTGGAACTGGACAGGTCAGTCATTGATCTGGTGACGAGGCATCTACCTGAGGTACCGGCCGGTGCCTTCGATGACGACAGGCTGAAGCTCGTGATCGGTGATGGAAGGGCTTACGTGGAGAATACGGAGGAGAAGTTCGATGTGGTCATCCTAGACCTGACTGACCCCTATGGTCAGGCTGCCAGGCTGTACACTAGGGAGTTCTACGGGGAGGTGAGGAAGATCCTGAGGGAGGGCGGCCTCATGGTTACTCACAGCACCGGACTGCACATAAATAGGTTGGCATTCCAGAGGGTGTACAGGGCCATAAGGGAGGCGTTCCCCAAGCACGCTTTGGCGAGAGCCTACATCCCGTCGTTCACCGATGATTGGACGTTCTCTTTCGGATCAGACTACGTAGTACCTCCAGATGTAGAGACCGAGGTTCTAATGAGGAGGTTCAGGGAGAGGGGATTGGAGGGAAGGACCAAATTCTACTCGCCTGAGATGCATCATTCCCTGTTCCAGCACCCCGTGTTCGTTCAGAAGATACTAGAGGAGGAAGTGGAACCTAGCACCGATGAGGATCCCGCCGAGATAGAGGAATGAGGCGATCTCATCCGTAAAGGGACCTGTAGGACGATTCGAGATCGAGGAGTTCCATCCACCCCCTCAACCTTTTCCTGAGCAGCCTCACATCATTGCTCATCGATCTGAGGAAGCGATCCAGCACTTCCTGAAAGTACGGGTTCTCCTTAATGAGGTCCTCCGTTAGGGATTCACTCTGGAGTAGTGAGGAAGCACCAAGCCTGAGGAACCACCTGAGGGTCGTGGTCTCGAGCGATTTAATCACCTCGGCCTCACTCTCGGAGGATGAGAGGAAGGCATGTAGGATGAGATGAATGAGGGCGAGCCAGGCCATGGCCCTATCATGATCCTCGACGTTCACAATCACGTATTCAAATGGGAAAAGAGAGAATGATATCTCCAGTTCCCTCTCCGCGTTGACGATAGGGATAAGGGCTGCTCTCCCCGTAGATAGATCCTTCAGCCCAGGTCCGAAGAGAGGATGTATGGATACTGTCTCTATGCCTTTCTCACTCGCCTCCCTCATTGAAGGGACCACGGGTGACTTGACCGATGAGACCTCGACTATCGTTCCCTCATCCATCTTGGCGGATACCTCTCGAACCACCGAGGGGGTGGCGGAGATGGGAACGGAAATTACAACCACATCATACGAGAGTGGGCCTTCCAGGCTCTCTATAGGTCTGCCCCCTATCCGATCAGCCAGTCGGGAGGATCTCCCCTTATCCACATCGTAAACGGAGACCGGGTGCTCCCTAACCAAGTACTCCGCCAAGACGCTGCCCAAGGCTCCAGCCCCAATCACTAGGACTTCCAAGACTGGAGGGCCTCCCTCAGGAGCCTTAATCCCTGATCTGCATCGGGGCTGGCGTAGGTTATCCTCAGTCTGTCGTTGTAGGGACCGAACCCTGATCCAGGTGCGACAGCTATCTTCTTTTCCTCCAGCAGTCTGAATGCGAAGTCCATTGAGTCGAAATCGTCGAGTTCCACCTTTGGAAAGAGGTATAGCGCTCCATCAGGTCTGTCCATCTTGAGGGGAGCTCCCTCGAGTTTCCTCATGGCCAAGTCAAGGTAAGAGATCAGGTGCTCCATCACCCTCGGGATCCAGTCGCCAGCTGATTCCAAGGCCGACGCTCCAGCCTCTTGGATGAACTCGGGGACATTCGTTATTGTCAGGCCGATGAACTTGGCCAGCTCCCTCATCTTCTCCTCGTCCCCCCGCACGTATCCCAGCCTGAAACCGGTCATGCCGAAGGCCTTCGACAGGGTGTTCACAGATATGGTGTTTTCGTATATCTTGGAGGGGGAGACCCTCTCGGCAAACGATAGCTCCGCATACGCGTCGTCGCTGATTAGAAGCGCATCCGTCTCCCTCAAAACCTCTGCTAGGGATTCAAGCTCCCTCTTGGACCACACCCTCCCATCCGGATTGTTGGGAGAGCAGAGGATGAAGGCCCTGACGCCCTCAAGCTTCTCGACCTCCTCAGTTGAATTGATCTCCACCATCTCCAAGGAGAGATGGGCTGCCATTCCCCTGTAGGCGGGCCAGGCAGGGAGCTGCACTCCCACCCTATCGCCTGGTCTGAGGAAGGTGGACAGTATGGAGAAGATTGCGTACTTGGATCCCGGCGTAGGTATCACCTCCTCCGGCCTAGCGTCGATGCCGTCCCTTCGAGAGAGCCACTCGCTGGCAGCTTCCCTGAACCTGAAGGTACCTGTGGAGGTGCCGTACCTTGTTTCTCCCCTCTTTATGGCCTCCACTAGGGAATCCAAGACCGCTGGTGGGAAGGACCATGGGGGTTCGCCCACCTCTAGGTGGTAGACCTTGCTGCCGGACCTCTCGATCTCCTTGGCCCTCCTGAAGACCTCCACGTGCGGTCCCGCTCCACCGCCCTCAGGGATCTGAGCCCTGATTGAGGAGGAGATCAGGAAGCTGAAGATCCTCCTGCAATCCAGCTGATCCAACCTCCTCTCCCTGCACTTGGCCGAAACCTCGTCCCAAAGCTTGGCCTCCACGACCTCGTTCTTGATCGGGAGGCCTCTCTCCCTCTTCAACTCTGCTATTCGCCTGACCAAGGACATCCTCTCGGCATACAGCTCCACTAATCTGAGGGTTACCTCCCTCACCCTAGCTCTCAGGTCCTCCATCACCTTCACCTCAGCACCTTGGGTATGAGGCCAGCCCTGATCGCGTGATCGGCGAGCACGAAGGCTAGCATGCTCTCGACCACCACGACAGCCCTCGGCACGATACAAGGATCGTGTCTTCCTTTAACCCTTATCTCGACCTCCCTCATCTCCTCCAAGTCGACAGTGCGCTGGGGCTTGGCTATCGATGAGGTGGGCTTGAAGGCCACCCTGACCACGATCGGCTCGCCAGTGGTGATGCCACCTATGACGCCACCGTGATGGTTCTTGGCGTAGGCCACCTTCCCATCTCTTATCACCAGCGGATCGTTGTGCTCCGACCCCCTCATCCTAGCTGCCTTGAAGCCAGAGCCGAACTCCACTCCCTTAACGGCAGGTATGGAGAACATGGCCTTTGCCACATCACCCTCTATGGTGTCGAAGAGGGGCTCACCTAGGCCGGGCGGTACATTCAGAGCCACGACTTCCACCACCCCACCCACGCTGTCTCCCTCTCTCCTAGCGCTCTCTATAACCTCAGCCATCCTCCTGTAGCTCTCTTCATTGGGAGCCCTGACTGGATTCCTGTATCTGTACTCCCTAGCATCCTCCAACGTGAAGTCCGATGCCCTCTCACCACCTATCTCCAGAGAGTAGGCTATAACCTCCGTCCCGATGCGTTTGAGGAGCTTCCTCGCGATGGCCCCTCCCATGCACATCGAGACGGTCATTCGGCCTGAGAATCTACCACCACCCCTGTAATCGTTGTAGCCCCCGTACTTGAGCTTGGCCACGTAGTCAGCATGCCCCGGCCTTGGGGTCCTCAGGAACTCCTCGTAGTAGGTGGAGATTACGTCCTCGTTTCGCACTATCATCGCGATTGGGGCACCGGTAGTCCTCCCCCTGAAGACCCCGCTGAGGATCCTCACTCTATCCGCCTCCGACCTGCTGGTGGTGTATTGGGACTGGCCGGGCCTCCTCAGATCAAGCAGCTCCTGCACATCCGACTCATCCAGCGGAAGCCCAGCAGGGACCCCCTCCACAACGGCCCCTACCACCTCCCCGTGGCTCTCCCCAAAGGATATCAGTCGCAGCTCCCTGCCCAGCACGTCCCCGGCCACCCGATCACCTCACGGATTGAATGGCCTTATCCTTATGAAATCCAGATCGGAGCCCTGGTATTTCAGCGTGATGCCCGCTCCCATCTTTGAGATCACGGTGTAGAAATTTATTACAATGGTCTTCACGGTACCCGGCTGCAGGGTGCCCACATCCACCAGCTCAACTTTCCTGTCTAGGGTCAACCTGTCGCCAGCTCCCCCGAGTCTTACTAAATGGGGATCGTTCCCTCCGACCCTCACCTGGCTCAAGGGGTAGAGCTGAGCTTCCAATTTGAGGGGGACGGTCTCCATCTCACCCACGTTGGCCACCTTGGCTATGACCGTGACCCCGTATCCGTCTCCTATCCTCCTAGTGGCTATGGTGTAGTTGGCTATGAGAGGAACGGAGACCCCCTCCATGCTCACGACGAAGAGGGGGAAGTCCCTGTAGTACCAGCCTATTTGATCGGCCAGCCACGACAGGTCGGGAACTTCGCCTGGCATGAAGAAGTTCGTGGTCTCCACGTAGAAGTAGCTCGCTCCACCTAGCTCGAACTCCAAGGAAGCTGGTCCCTCCCCCAATTTTCTCTGGAGGTCTAGGAGATCAACGAGAACCACTGGAGTTCCCTCGAAGTCTATTACGTCCGCCTTGACGCGAGGCCACCTCACCAGCTCCGGATTCATAGATAAGGCGGCGGCTGCGTGGGTGGGCATTATCAGGAGGGCCGATTTGTAGCCCATCTGCTCATAGAGGGATATTAGGAGGATTGACAGGTCCTCGCAGTCGCCGTTACCCCTGTAAAGGGTCTCTAACGGGTAGCTGGGGTAATCCCCGGTTGGGGAGAACTCGTTGGCTAACGAGTACTTCAGGCTCTGAACGAAGGAGGCGACGAACCAGAGCTTCCTGTACTCGTCCATTCCCTCGCTATCTGCAATGGATTCGAGCTTCTCGACGAGTTTAGAGATGTAGGGGTCATCGTGGGGCGTCCTGACCATCAAGTACCACGTGAATATCAGGGTCTCCTTGCTCTCATTGAACTCGACCACCTTCATCCTCGGTTTTACCTTAAAGAAATCTACTAGAGGTAAGGGAATATCTAGGGAGAGCTCATAGTCCTTGCCCACCTTGGGGGGGAACCTCCACTTGAAGTGCAGCGAGGTGGTATTTCTCCTCTCTTTTTCTGAGAGAGGGGGTGCTACCCTCACCTCTGTGTCCATCATGAATTCCACGATCCCGTTGTCTAGGAGGGAATTAACGGCCTGTAGGGTCTCCTTTCTGGTGTGGCCCGCTATAACCAGAGCGCCCCTTCCATCGATGGAAGAGAGGACGAAGGTCCAGTATCCCCTCACATTCATGAGGGCCTGTGACTCCTCCAGGGGTAGCAGCTTCCTAGAGAGATGTCCTACATCCTTAGCGAGCGGCCCACCCAAGACGAAGTAGAACTCATAACCATCAGAAGGCTTAATGGACCTCTCCACTTCCATGCCAAGTTCCGAGAGGGCCGTCTTCAATACATCCGCGGCCTTGGAATCGAACTCGTTGGCTATTATGAGGACCTTACGTCCCTGTGGGGATGCTTGGGTTGGGGGGGCTTGTGATGCAAGCAAGAGTGTCAGGAGCAATGCCGCGAAGGTCAGTCGCATAGGCTAGAAGGACACCCAGCGTTAAAAAGTGAACTGTATGCAACTGGCGGGACTCCCTAGAGTTATGGGGAAAGAAAAAGGAGGATGTTTATGGGCCGTAGCTCTCCAAGACCTCCTCCTCAGGAGGTGGAGATGGTATCAGGCCCTTCTCCATGAGGAGCTTGGTCGCCTCTCTGGCATTCCTAATTATGTTCACTGCCCTCTCGTAGAGCTCGTTCCTGCTGAGGATCTTCCTAGCCACGCCCTGTTTGATGGACTGCTCAGCCGCAGCTACCGCCTCCAGCGGATATACCTCCCACTCGTCCATAGTCGGGAGTATGTACTCCTCGTGTATTCCCTTCTCCTCGGCGAACTTGGCTAGGGCGTCTCCAGCAGCTATACACATCTCGTCGGTTATGGTCTTCGCCCTCACATCTAAGACGCCTCTGAAAATCGCGGGGAATCCGAGGCTGTTGTTCACTTGGTTGGGGAAGTCGCTCCTTCCAGTGGCGACGATCCTAGCTCCAGCTTCCTTAGCCTCCCAAGGCCATATCTCAGGGACCGGGTTGGCGCACGCGAATACTATGGCGTCGTCATTCATCAGCCTGATCCACTCGGGTTTAATAACACCGGGTCCAGGTCTGCTCATTCCTATAACTGCGTCAGCCCCCTTGAAGGCCTCCTCTATGGTTTTAGCGTTCTCGTCATTGGTCTTCATGGCCAGATCGTACTTCCACGGATCTTTCTCCTTTATCTCGTCCATATCAGGCCTGTCACGGTATAATGGTCCCTTGCTGTCTATCATCACGATATGTCCCGGAGGTACGCCTGCCTTTATCAGGACTATCGCTCCTCTGACGTTGGATGCGCCCGCTCCATAGAAGACTATCTTCGCCTGCTTCATATCCTTGCCAACTACTTTGAATGCGTTCTTGAGACCTGCATATACCACGGTGGCTGTTCCCTGCTGATCATCGTGCCAAACGGGGATCTCAAGCCTCTTCCTCGCCTCTTCCAATACATAATAACACTTCGGCTTCTCGATATCCTCTAGGTTGATCCCTCCGAAGTTAGGTTCGATCCACTCCAAGAGCTTGAGCATCTCATCCGGCTTGTGAGCCCTAACAACTAGTGGGAAGGCATCGACTCCCCCCAAATACTTGAATAGGAGGGCCTTACCCTCCATCACAGGTAGGCCTGCCTCCGGACCTATATTACCGAGTCCCAGAACCCTAGTGCCGTCGCTCACGACGGCAACATAGTTCCACCTGTTGGTGTGGTAGAAAGATTGCTCGGGATCCTCCTTTATCACCTTGCACGAGGCTGCGACGCCGGGCGTGTACCAGATGGCGAAGTCATCCACATCCCTGACGACACATTTGGGCATAACTTGAACCTTGCCCTCATAAAACGGATGGTATGCCAGGGCTAGCTTGGAAGGCTTTTCAGCCTTCTTAAGAAGCTCCTCAACAGTAGGCTTATGCTCGGACATACAGGGCACCATGATTCAGTTCAAAGTATATTTGAAATAGTTTCCTTTTTTCATGTGTGAAATGATCCGCGAGAACTCGTCCTCTTTAAGCTTCCTCTCACCTCAGCAGGTCGCTCAATACTTCTATCGTGAAGTCGACCTCCTTCCACCTCATATATGGATGAAGCTTTAACATGAGACTGTTAGCGGCCAAGTCCCTCGGCCTTCCCATGGCGGTGAGTACGTAGCTCACCGGTTCAGAGGTGCCCTGAGACAGGTAGAGCCCGCGTGAACTCGCCTCTAGTATCAGTGCCCCTGCCCCCTCATTCACCGAGAAGTTGATTGTGTCGATCGAGTCCGGCGGGCTATTCATTACCACGCCCATGGCCTCCAGCTCCTCGGATATCCTATCCCTCATCATCTTCACTTCCCTCCAATTTTCATGGGAACCGAACAGCTGTAAGGCCTTATAGAATCCAGCTAAAGCGGGTACATTCACGTCAACAGGGGTTAACAGTTGTATCCCAGAGCTTCCCGACATTATGGGCTTCAGATCCAGATCTTCCCTGACGTAGAGGAATCCAACTCCTCTCGGACCATATATCTTGCTTCCGCTCAAGGAGAGGAGGTCCACTTTGGATAGGTCTATGGGTAGCCTTCCCAAGGCATCGCACGCGTCCACATGTAGGAGAACTCCCTTATCCCTAGTTATGTCGGAAACCGCGTCCAGATCGTGGATCGCGCCCGTCTCCTGATTCACCATCTGGACGCTGACCATGATTGTCTCCCCGTCCATCAACTTCTCAATCTCCTCAACCTTAACGTGACCGTCCTCGTCCACTTGGGCTATCCTAACCCCAACTACCTGGGATAGATCCTCCAAGGGGCCAAACACGCTCCTATGCTCGACAGAGCTCGTCACCAGATTACCCTTCCTGCCGAGGTACCGAATGATCCCCTTCAGGGCCAGATTGTTGGCCTCCGTCCCGCTACCCACTATAGTGAAGTCGCCCTCGGAGTTGAGCAAGGAGCCCATGTACTCCAGCACCTCTTGAATGAACTGATAAGCCTCCAGACCGGGTTCGTGTGGTACCTTAGGGGATCCATAAGCTTTCTTGTTAAAGAAAGGGGTGAGAAACTCGACTATCTCGTCCGGAGGCCTAGGAGAGAGTTCGTTGTCCAAATACACCCTCATGTTCACTCCAGCTCCCTAGCCTTCCGGTATCAAAAGTCTTTACCTTCCTCTGAACGGTTTTCTCAGATGTGATTACGTTAAGTTCCCCCTCCTGTAAGCATGTAATGGTAGAAAGGGTCCCCAACAATTCTATTGAAACGTTACGAAACGATATCGAGCAATTTGTATTTATAACGCTGGTGGAAGGATCAGCGGTGGTGGCCTTGAGGACCTTCGGATTGATGGTGGGTAACGCTCTTGCCTACCATGTAGGGCTGGTGCTGACCCTGATGGGATTCGACGGAGGGGTCGGCATACTCATGGCCACCACTAACCTGGCCATGGCCTACCTCCTTGCTAGGTACGTTCAGGGACTGCAGAGGTCCCTCACCACTTAGGGGTTATATGATCTCCTCCCCCTCTCATTCATATGAAGGGATTTTCCGGAGTAATAGTTCCGATGGTAACCCCCTTCAATGAGGACCTTTCCATCGATGAAGAGGCCTTGAGATGGCTCATTTCATTCTTAAGCGAGAGAGGAGTTGATGGTATCTTCGTCAACTCGACTACCGGGGAATTCGTTCACCTTAGGAGGGAAGAGATGCTCGATGTAGTGAGGATAAGCCTAGATGCTGTTGAAGGACCCAAGATACTCCCTGGGATAAGCTCAAATTACACGGAGGAGGCCATCTCACTCGGTAGGGAGATGAAAGACTTAGGAGTGGACGGCGCCGTGGTGATGCCCCCTTACTTCTTCAAGCTCAAGGAGGACTGGCTCCTCCACCACTTCAGCAGGATAGCCAACTCCTTGGATCTACCACTCATCGTATACAATATACCGTCCCTCACCGGAAATGAAATCCCCGTGAGCGTCTATGTCAGGCTAGCTGAGGAGTTCTCCAACGTGGTGGGCGCGAAAGTGACAAAGGACAGCGTTTCATATATGCGCAACCTCGTGGTCAAGGTGAAATCCGTCAGGCCGGACTTCTCTGTGCTGACCGGGATGGATGACCACTTGCTCAACACCCTAGCTTTGGGAGGGGACGGCGGGATCATGGCCCTAGCCAACGTTGCACCCGAGATCCACCTGTCGATACACCGGTCGTGGCTCTCCGGGGATCTCAAAGGCTCCGTGGAAGGGTTCAGAAAGCTCGCGAGCCTTGCTAGGATATATGACTTCGCATCCTCGTTCCCGACCGCGATAAAGACCGCCCTGTCGATACTTGGAGCTCCGGTGAAGGAAGTGTGCAGGCCCCCTCTAATGGTAGAATCCGCCGAGGTTAGGGCGAAGATAAGGGAGGTATTGGAGGAGGTGGGTGTCTCAATCGAGTAGGGATCTGTGGAGGGCAATTATCGCTACAATCTGCGCGGTAATGGAGAACACGGTGCCCGTGAGCACATCCCCAGTGTAGAGGAAGTAGCCGAAGAGTGAGCCGCTCACCAGAAAACCGAGGCCGTAGGCTGTGTTGAACATGCCGTAGGCTGTCCCTCTCACCTCCATTGAGACTAGATCTGAGACCGCCGCTCTGTAGATGGACTCCTGCATCCCGTAGATCACTCCGAAGAAGATCACCGCCAAGAGCACTTTGCTCCCTCCCATAAGGGTGGCTATGGATGGTATCGGAGAAAGTAGGAACGGCAGATACAGCACCTTCCTCCCCATCCTGTCGTAGGCGAGGCCTGCCATAGGAGCGGAGATCGCATCCACGGCCTGCATGAGTACATAGAGGTAGGCAGCCATCCAAGGGGAAAAGGCCTCGCTGGAGGTGAGCACAATCAGAGAGACGTGAATCAGACCGGCCGTGTTCAGGAAGACCGCTAGCGAGTATATCCAGAAGTTAGTCGGGAGATCAGATAGACTGAGCTTGTTCCCCTTCCCCGCGGGGATCGCGCCCCTGAACCTGTAGTAGATGTAGAGGATTGAGGCTAGCAGGACGAGGTAGGGGATCAGGAGCGAGAGGAAGGCTAAGGAATAGTCGTTGGGTCGGAGGAGCAAAATCGTGCCCAGCAGTGCCGGTCCCGAGATGGCACCTACCTGATCCATGAGCTCGTGCAGGCCGAACGCCTTCCCGGCACCGACCCCCTTGGACACTGCAGAGATTAGGACATCCCTGGCTGGAGATCTGAGGCCTTTGGCGATCCTTTCGGCGAAGATCAGGGCCACGGCCACGGGCCACAGGTTGGTCAGGCCGAGAAGGGGTATCGATACTATTAGACCGTAGCCCAAGAGGTAGAGGGCCCAGTAAGCGCCCGTGATGTCGGCCAACACGCCACTAACAAGCCTTAGGGACAGTCCAACGAACTCGGAGACGCCGAAGACCAGTCCCACTACTAGGGCGGTAGCACCTAAAGCTCCCAAATAGGATGGGGCCACCGCCCTAGCCCCCTCGTAGATCACATCCCCCACTAGACTCACGAGCCCAAACAGGATGATTGCTTTGTAGGCCTCCCTCCGCTTCAGTTCCGTATCCACCACCCCACTACCACTTAAGACTCCTCTCCACATTCCTCAACGAGTCCAAGTACCACGGAAGGGTCACTAGAATCGAGATCATCTCGGGAACCGCTTCACCACACGGGCAAGCCCCGGACAGTTGCAGCGCCCAAGAGACCGCGATTGCTACGGTGGAGATCACAGGATAGTTCTTCCCCTCCTCGTAACCGTAAACTATGGCTGCTATGGCGATCCCCAAGAAGAAGAACAGGGATACCAAGAAGTGAAGCCTCCCGTACACCTCGTCGAAGGTCCCTACCAGCATCAGGAAGTATCCAGACGCTGCAATTAGCTTCGAGGTAAGGGGGTACTTCCTAATCATGTAGAGAACGGAGTAGAGAATCATCAAGAGTCCTCCCGTGACGAGACCCACGTTGAACAGGGGAGCCACGGGGCTCTTCAGGGAGTGGCCTAGATCGCTGAGGGCGTTGACCTCCCATCGAAACCAAGGGGAAAGGGCTATCGAGAGGAAGACAGAGGACAGTGGAACCGCGAATGCCCCCACTCCCAAGGTCAGGGATTTAAACCTCATAGACGGAAGGGACGAGGAGAGGCTAAAAAGTTGAGGAGCCTCCCCTCAGATCTGGCGGCAGGAACTCCTCCGTGAACTCCCTGAGGAACACATCCAGATCCATGGACCCTAGGTTCCCCTTGCCCTTACGCCTCACTGCCACTTTACCAGACTCGACCTCTCTGTCACCTATCACTAGGAGGATCGGAATCTTCTCCAGCTCGCTCTCCCTTATCCTGTACCCAAGGGTCCCTCTAGCGTCGTCCAGATCGGCCCTGATCCCGGCACTGAGCAGGCGGTCTAAAACTTCCCTCGCCCTGTCCAAATGCCTCTCCGCTACGGGTAAAATCCTCACTTGAACCGGAGCTAGCCAGAGGGGGAAGTTCCCGGCGTAGTGCTCGAGCAATATGCCGAAGAACCTCTCTATAGATCCTAGGAGGGCCCTGTGTATCATGATGACGGTCTTCTCATTCCCGTCGGCGTCCACGTAAGTGACGTTGAACCTCTTGGGGAGGTTGAAGTCGAGCTGTATCGTGCTCAGCTGCCACTCCCTCCCTATGGAGTCCACGAGCTTCACATCTATCTTGGGGCCGTAGAAGGCTGCCTCACCTTCCATCACCTCGTACTCGTAGCCCTTTTTCCTTAGAGCCTCCTCCAAGGCGTATTGGGCCCTGTTCCAGTCCTCCTCGCTCCCCATGTATTCTTCGGGGTGCCTCGGATCCCAAGTGGAGATCTCCACCTTGAACTCCTCGAAGCCGAAGGATCGCATCAGGTACTCGTCCAGCTCTATTACCCTGAATATCTCCTCCTCCAGCTTCTCCGGGGTCGTGAAGATGTGGGCATCATCCTGGGTGAACCCTCTAGCCCTCAGCAGGCCGTGCAGCACACCGGACCTCTCGTACCTGTACACCGTCCCGAGCTCGAACAGCCTCATGGGGAGCTCTCTGTAACTCCTCCTCTTGGACTTGTACACGAGTATGTGGAACGGGCAGTTCATGGGCTTGACCGCGTGCTCTATCCCCTCCTTCTCGAAGACGTACATGAAGTCCCTGTAGTAGCTTAGGTGTCCCGAAGTCCTCCAGAGGTTGGTGTAGGCTATGTGGGGCGAGTACACGAGCTCGTAGCCCCACTTCAGGTGGACCCTCACTAGGAAGTCCTCTATCACCCTCCTTATGCGCGCTCCCTTCGGGTGCCAGATCACCAAGCCGGGTCCTATCAATTCGGAGGGCATGGAGAAGAGGTCGAGTTGCGGGCCCACGATCCTGTGGTCCCTCTTCCTCGCCTCCTCCCTCATCTTCAGGTAGCGTTTCAGCTCCTCCTCGGTGGGGAAGGATATGCCGTAGACCCTCTGCATCACTGGGTTCCTCTCATCTCCCCTCCAGTAGGCAGAGGAGGCGTGGAGCACCTTAAGGGCCTTCACATAGCCAGTGTAGGGGAGGTGGGGTCCCCTGCACAGGTCCACGAACTCCCCCTGCCTGTAGACCGAGACCACATCCTCATCCATCTCCTCGAGGAGTTCCACCTTGTATACCTCGCCCATGCTCCTGAACAGCTTGATGGCCTCCTCCCTCTCCATCTCCTCCCTGACCACTGGAAGGTTCTCCTCCACAATACTCCTCATCTCCCCCTCTATCCTCTCCAGATCCTCCGGAGAGAAGGATCTCCCTCCGAGATCGAAGTCATAGAAGAAGCCCTCCTCTATGGCGGGGCCTATTCCCAGCTTCGCATCTGGGAAGAGCCTCTTCACCGCCTGAGCCAGTATGTGGGAAGAGGTGTGCCAGTAAGTCTCCCTGCCCTCGGGGGAGTTGAAGTTCAGCACCTCTATCGTCCCCACTCCCTCGCGAACGATCCAAGTGAGGTCCACTAGCCTGCCGTCAACCTTAGCCACAAGTCCAGACTCAGGTGGGATCTGCTCAAGTATGCTCTCGCCTATTTTGGCCTCCAGCTCCCTCCCATCCGGCAATCTCAGCTTGACCATTGTAGACACCTCCTCAAGGAGACGAGGTCCCGCCTCAGGGGATCGGTGATGCGGTCTCTCTCCAGTAATGAGAGATCAAGGAGAGGATCACAGGGATATGGGAGAAGTTTCTCGATCCCTCCTCAGCGAGATCACCTCTCCGCCTTCACTCGATCTTCAATTTATAAAGGTATCTTGGGTCCCTCGGCTGAGGTCAGGAGTCCCGGGGGAGTGGGCTATTCTCCGGGTCGGATCCATTCCACTAATAAGTAAGCGAGGGTAGTAAGTCCTCGGGTGAAGGGAACGGCCGTCCCGGAGATAGTGAGGTTCGCCGCGGAAAATACAACTTCTGTCGGCGACGTCTTGGGATTGGGGGCGGATCAGAGGACGAGGTGGGCCAGGGGATTACTCCCTAGAGGTCCAGTGGATGGTACAGTGTTCTACGCCGGCGAGATGTACCCGGTGATGGGATACGCGGAGGGGGCCTTCAGGGCTTTGAAGAGGCTGGAGGGTTTGATGGACATCAACTCTCTAGCAAAGGCCGGACCCATCATGAGGAAGCTCGGGATATACACCGTTGGTACCAAGGCTTTGTGGGGTAGGATCAACGAGAGATATGAAAAGGGTTTGAGAGACGCGATCTACGTGCTTAAGAACCTCGGTATTGAGGTCGGCTACCTCTTCGAGGACGAACCTCCCTCAGGCGTCGCGCTGCACACTTACGGGCTGCTGAGGGAGTTCAAGGAGCATGCAGAATGGGTCCACCAGAGGCTCAGGGAGCTGGGCGTGAAGAGGGTGATCACGCTGGATCCGATAGTTGCGACGGCCTTCAGGCTCTACTACCCTGAGTTCGTCGAGGGGTGGGATGTGGAAGCCTTACTCTTCGTCGAGGTCGTCGCGAGGGAGATGGCGAGGAGGGGCGTGCGCCTGAGGCTAGGTAGGGAGGTTAAGATCACCTACCATGATCCCTGCTACCTAGCGAGGACTCTGGGAGTGGTGGACGAGGTCAGATTTATTCTCAGCAGGATCGATGGTGTGAAGTACGTGGAGCCTCCCAGGCATGGAGTGAATACAGGGTGCAGCGGTGACGGGGGGCTGGAGCTCACGCAACCTCCCCTAGCTAGGAAGGTCTCCTACGAGAGGATAGAGGAGTTGAAGAGTACTGGAGCTGAGATGGTCTTCACCTCCTGTCCGGCGTGCATAATGATGCTCAGGACGGGCTTCGATTCCGTTGGCGTGAACATCAGCGTCGAGGATCTCGCATCCTTGGTGGCCGAGGCGATGAGGAACGGCATCGAGGAGGCGATGCCGGAGGAACCACGCTTCAGTAGGTACAGGGTGTTCCCGCCAAGCCCCAAGCCTAAGAGCTTAGAGCTAAAAGACTTGGCGGAGATGCTCGAGTGGGAGACGGACAAATGCAAGAAGTGCGGTTTCTGCAATGTGGAGTGTCCCACGGCCAAAGCATTGGACAGGCTGGAGAGCAGGTCGGCGAGGGGCAGGATGACTTTGATAAATTCCCTCGTAAAGGGTGATCCCGTAAGGCCCAAGGCCGTTCTGGATAGGCTCTACTCGTGCGTTCTCTGCGGACAGTGCTCTCAAGCCTGTCCGGTGGGACTCCATGTCCAAGAGCTCATAGTTTATGGCAGGGCCTACGCCATATACTCCGGGAAGGCCGGTGTAACCTGATTATGGGTGGTGATGTCATGGGATTCTCCCAAGCAATCTCCGAGATATCCAAGAAGATAGGGAGGGAGAAGGTTCTAACGGAGCCCGAGGATGTGTACGCCTACTCGTTGGATGCTAGCACGGAGTTCAAGCAGGCTCCCGGCGCCGTGGTGAGAGCAAGCTCCGAGGAGGACGTGAGGGTCGTGCTGGAGGTGGCAGATAGGGAGCGCGTTCCCGTGGTTCCGAGGGGGAGCGGCACCTCTCTCACCGGAGCTCCCGTACCCACGAGTCCTGAGTCCATAGTCTTGGACCTGACACCCATGAACAGGGTCGAAGTTAACGTGGATGACGGTTACGTGATGGCTGAGGCAGGAGCGACGGTTCTGGAGGTAGACAAGGCGTGCAGGGAGTTCGGTTTCTTCTTCCCTCCCGACCCTGCCAGTTCTAGGGTGGCTACCATAGGTGGTGCGCTGGCAGAGAACGCTGGCGGGCTGAGAGGCGCCAAGTTCGGGGTGATGAAGAACTGGGTCCTCGCGATGGAGGTCTATCTAGCTGGAGGAAGGAAGCTCAGGATAGGGGAGCCCGTCTACAAGTGGAGGTGGGGCCCGGACCTGCTCTCCCTTTTCATAGGGTCTGAAGGAACGTTGGGGGTGATAACTAGGGCGTGGCTCAAGATATACCCCCTCCCGGAGAAGGTCGTCAGGGTCATGGGGACTTTCGACAGGCTTGAAGACGCCGGAAGTGCTATCTCGCAGGTAAGGAGGAGGGGTTACGTCCCGATGATGCTTGAGCTGCTGGACAGGGAGACAATAGAGATAGTGAACGAGGTATTAGGATATGGTGTTGAGGTGGCCGAGGCAATGGTCGTGGCCGACGTCGATGGACCGAGGGAGGCAGTCTGGAGGATGGCTGGGGAGGTGGAGCAGGTCATGAAGGAGAGCGGAGGTAGAACCAGGGCCAGTGACGATCCAGAGGAGATGCAGCAGCTTTACCTAGCGAGGCAGGGGGCCTACGCCGCCGTGACTAGGGCCTATCCAGGCGTGCTCTTGGAGGACATAACCGTGCCGCTTAGCAAGCTCATGATAGCTCTGAGGGAGCTGGAGAAGCTTAGAAAGGAGTACGGGTTGAGGATGCCCGTGTTCGGACATGCTGGCGACGGGAACCTCCATCCCACCATATGCTTCGACCCGAGGGATGAGGAGCAGCTCAGAAAGGCTAAAGAGATGTTCGTCAAGATAGGGAGGCTGGCTGTAGAGCTGGGAGGTGCGATAAGCGGTGAGCATGGAATAGGCTTGGCGAAGAAGGAACTCTTCCTAGAGGAGATAAAAGCTGTCAGGGGGGAAGGCTACCTAGAGGTCGTGAGGAGGATAAAGGAATTGCTGGATCCCAACGGTATAATGAATCCGGGGAAGTTGTGGTTCTGACCTCACTCCTTCAACAGCCTCTTTATCGGCTCTATTACCTCCTTCGGAGCCGCCTCGAAGGGCTCCAAGTACCCCCTGAGGACCTTTGGTATCTCCACGACGCCGTCTTCCCGCTGGTGATTCTCCAGTATGGCGCATATAGTCCTAGTAGTTGCTAGAGCCGTGCTGTTCAGCGTGTGCACGAACTCCCTCCTCCCCTTTCTATCGAGCTTTATCCTGAGCCTGTAACTCTGCCAGTCCACGCAATTGCTGCAGCTGACCAGCTCCCTATACCTTCCCTGAGCGGGGAACCAAGCCTCTAAGTCGTACTTCTTGGCCGCGCAGGCGCCCAAGTCGCCAGCAGCTATGTTCACGATCCTGTAGGGGATCTCTAGCTGTTGGTATATCTCCTCTGCGTTCCTGATGAGACGCTCGTGCCACTCCCAGCTCTCCTCAGGCTTTGAGTAGACGATCTGCTCGACCTTGGTGAACTGGTGTACCCTGAATATTCCCTTCGTGTCTTTGCCGTGGGTTCCGGCCTCCTTTCTGAAGCAGGGGCTCACGCCCACGTAGAGGCGAGGCAGCTCATCCTCGGTGAAGGTGTCTCCGGCGTGCATGGCTATGAGTGGGTGCTCAGATGTGGCTATGAGGTAGAGGTCCTCCCCCTCTATTTTGTAGATGCTGTCCTTGAACGTCTCTAGGTCCGTCACGCCCAAGTAGTACTGCTCCCTCATCATATAGGGCGGTAACACGGGGATGAAGCCCTTCTTAGTGATGTGATCAAGCGCGAACATTACTAGAGCCTGCTCCAGCCACACTATGTCCTTGAAGAGGTAGAAGAACCTGCTTCCCGATACTTGAGCAGCTTTGAGGGTGTCTCCCTGCTTCAACACCAGTTCCAGCTCGTCCGCGTGACCCTTAGGTTCCCAGTCCACCACCCGGTACTCCACATCGAATCCAGAGGTCTCCTCCCTGAACCTCTCCAGCTTGCTCTTAGGAACCTTAGGGATCCCCCAAAACCTCACAGGGACGTTATACGTATCATCTGGCCCCTCTGGGACTGATTCGTGCACAATTGACGGTAGAGACATGAGGATGGTATCCCTTTCCTCAGATAGATTCTTTACCAGTTCTTCCAGCTCCTTGACCTTAGCTCCTAGCTCCTTTGATCTCTTTATCAGTTCCTGCCTCTCTTCAGGGCTGGCATGGGGGATGGCCCTATTTATCTCGTTCCTCCTCTCCCTCAGCCTGTTGAGTTCAGTTACGGCCTCCCTCCACCTAGAATCGAGCTCCAATGCCCTGTCGACTAGGTCCGTGGACAGGTACCTCTTCTTCAGGCTCTCCTTTAGGACATCTGGGTTGGTTCTCAGGGCTTCGAGGACAGACCAGCTCACTTAAGACACCAAGAGGGCTGGAATCCTCTGCATTAATAAACCGTTTGGGGTGATAAATGGGTGAATGGATGGGAGGGGAAGGAGTGGTTACTCGACCTGAAGGGAGAGGAAGCCCCCTATCCCTCCCAGTATGGCCCCTATGATGAGACCGACGACGAAGGCGTTTATCAACACGAGGGCGGAAAAGGACATCATCATGCCCATGGGGAGCATAGGTCCCCAGAAGAGCAGAACCACTACGAAGTCCACTAGCGACAGGATCGCACCCATCACGGCGCCCCTCTTTATCGCCTCTACCTGATCCTTAGGTATCTCGCCATAGAATATCGAGAAGTATGAATAGAGGAAGCCCCCGACCAAGGGTCCCAGAACCCCTATCCCCGGAATGAGACCCACGATGAACCCTATCAGGAAGGACATAATCAGGTAGTTATCCCTCCTGATGAATGAGAGGGAATCAGCCAACGTCATGCTCTCACGCTCCCTTCCCGATGAGGCCCGGCCTCTTGCTAATTAACTTATTCAATGTAAGCAACTCAGGGGCGTCAGGGGTCCAAATTCCTTTTTATTTTACTGTGGAAGGGCGAGGGGAGGGAAAATGGTCAGGGTGAGTCGCCCATCCACGGGTCTCTACAAGATGCTAGTGAAGTGGGTGACAGTATCCTCCATCGTGGGATTCCTGACGGGACTGCTCGTTTCCCTGCTGGAGATATCTGTCCTAGATGCCTCTGAGCTCATGTTGAGGAAGATCGCTGAAAGTGGATATCTGTGGCTCATCCCCATAGTCCCCTTCATCGGGATATCGGTCACGGGAATGCTCAGAGAGAAGCTGACCAAGCTGCCCCACTTTCACGGAACGGAGGAGGTTCTAGAGGCCTATCATTACAGGGACGGCGAGATGGTACTCAAAGATGCTCCCATAAAGACATTAGGTGCCGTTCTGACCGTTGGGTCGGGAGGCAGCGCCGGTCTAGAGGGACCCAGCATCCACATAGGTGGTGCGGTTGGGGCTGCCGTAAAGAGGCTCATGGATAGGTTGGGAATAGAGGAGGACGGAAGAATCCTGCTGTTGACGGGAGCAGCGTCAGGAATGAGCGCCATATTCAAGGCTCCCCTGACCGGACTCATGTTCGCTTTAGAGGTCCCTTACAAGGACGACATGGCGCATCAGGCGGTGGTCCCCGCGCTCATATCGTCCGTGGTCTCCTACCTGACCCTCATATCCATACTGGGAGCTGAACCTATATTCAAGGCCTTCAAGCCCTTTGGCGAGGTCGACCTTTACATTCTCAGTATAGGGCTCCTAGAGGGCTTAGTTATGGGCTTTTTCTCGGTCATCTTCGTGAGGACGGTCTCACTAGTTGAAAGAATCATGGAAGGGAAGAGTTATACACTCAGGGGAGTTGTAGGAGGAGCCTCTGTCGGGCTGCTCGCGACCGCTACCCTAATGACAACGAAAACCCTGTATCCATTCGGTTTGAGCTACGATCTGGTCAGGCTATCCTTCAAGGGAGGTGATGCGACTTTCTTCTTCGGGATGGCGGTACTCAAGATGATCGCCACAGCCCTAACCTTAGGGAGCGCCGGAATTGGCGGCGTTTTCATCCCCTCCATAGTGATAGGCGCTACCCTAGGGTCGGCGATGAGTACCATGGATCCGAGCGTCACAAGCCTCTTCGTAGCATTGGGGATGTCCTCCTTCCTGGCCGCCGCGTTCAAGACTCCTCTAGCAGCCGTATCCTTCGTCGCTGAGACTACAGGGTCCGAGGCTTACGTGATCCCCGGGTTAGTGGCTTCTGCCGTCGCCTACATAGTATCGGGGAAGTATTCCCTCCCCAAGAACCAGAAAATAGTGGAAACCACCAAGATAGAGGAATTGGAGAGGGTTAGAGTGAAGGAGCTGATGGTTTCCCCGCCGCCCGTGTTAAGGGACGACCTAACAGTCAAGGAGTTCTTCAACAAGTACTTCCTCAAATATAGAGATCACTTCGTCTTTCCAGTAAAGGCCAAAGATGGAAGGATTGTGGGGATCGTCGCATTGAGGGACGTGAACAGCATTCCCACCTCGGAGTGGGATAGGGTGAAGCTGATAGATATAGTGAGAAAGGTGGACTTCCTCAAGCCCGATGATAACCTGATGACCGCTTTGGATAAGATGTACGAGTTCGGGGTTTGCTGTCTCCCAGTAATAGATCCAAAGAAGGAAAAGGTGGTGGGAATGCTCTCCGCAGACGCTATAGTTATGTTCCTAGAGCAAAAGAGGAAGTTAAAGAAGGCGGCCCTCTTCCTGAGATGATTCGCTTCGATCACCAATCATCTTTGCGCCTCTTTAATGGGCCTGATGTGAGTGAGGGCGTAGGGGCTCCTGGCCGCCAGCACTCCTCAGTTTGGTTAATTAAAGCGGTACAGATACTGGGTTGATCTTGAGAGGTCTGATACGCGTCTTAATCGGATGGGAGAGGGACCTTAGGTTCGTTGGCTCGCCCTCGCAATGCTTGGGGATTTTCTAGAGCTGACGCGCGCCTCGAGCTCTCAGGTTAGCCTTCTAGCTGCCTCCTCGTAGACAGGGTCAAGGAACTCATAATCCTTGAGGATGCTCAGCCTCTCCAAGTTACTAAGCACGTTGTATAGCACGCTCTTGGACAAGGCCCTACCCTCAGCCTCCTCCACGTACCTCTTCACTTGGCTCCAACTCCTCGCACCGGAGGCCACTGCCTTCATGACGGTGAAGTACCTCTTGGACCTCCCCCTAAGCAGGGCTTTCAGCTCCCTCATGGCCAAGCTCACGGCCATGTTCATGACCTCCATAGGATCACATTTCCCATCCAGGCAGCGCTTTCCATAGAATGTAAGCCAGCCGGGGATTCCATCTAGAAGATCCACTGCCTCTTCTACGTTTTTAGGCTTCACACCAGCTTCTTCAAATCCTTTAACCAAGAAGTCGATGGATTCCTCCCTAGAGAATCTCCTTACCCTGATCTCCTTGTAATAACGCCCATAAAGTGTGGAATACGGATCATCAACCCTCAGCAGATCGTAAAGCAGGCCGATTTCCGATCCCGTGAGTACGAAAGTGAGGTTCCTGTCGTAGTCGTACGCATGGGCAAGAGCCTCGAGGAAAAGCTTGGAGTTGGGGCCTCTAAGTCTTTGGGCTTCGTCCACTGCTATTATCCCTCCCTTCCTGTTTAACGCGTCGAACAACTCCGAGAGGCTCATGAAGTCCTTCCCTCTCCAGCTGAGTTCTACCCCGTATCCTAGGATCCTTACTCCCCTCACTCTGGAAAGCACCTCCCTAAACTTGTCTAGTGAAGAAGTTAACGAATCTGCCACCAACCCGTAGAGATCTCTTAAGCCGTAGTTCTTGGGGAGAGATCTCGCATCTATCAATACTTTGGGGACGTCAAGCTCGCTGAGGGCAACGTTGAGTATTGAGGTCTTGCCTATCCTGCGTATTCCCGTTAGAATTATCAAAGGCCTCCCGACGTTACCCTTAAGCTCCTCAACCTCTTTATCCCTATCGTAGAGGTCCTCCTTTCGTGTCTTCGGCCTTTCGTCGAATAACATATTTCTGCCCCAGAACCTTAGTTCTGCCCCAGAACCTTAAAAACATTCGGTCTTCGGCTCCAAATAATTACCGGACTCTCAAGACGAAGGCCGGGATTTAATTACGTCGGAAGTCTACAGTAAGGTGGACTCTGGAAAAAGTGGAACAGTTGCTGAGATAGATCGGGGAGATTGCCCCTCGCCCATGATTGTTCTGAGCGCTAGGTCTATGTCCGCCCTTTCAGCCTCCACTTCGTCCCTTCCGGGATATCCTGCAGCTCTATACCTATTTCCCTAAGTCTGGCCCTTATTTCATCCGCGAGATCATATTCTTTCCTCTTCCTGAGGACGGCCCTCACATCTATCAGGATGCTAACGAGATTGCGGAGCATTGACTCGTCGTAGCCACCTCCTATTCTCAGTCCCAACACATTGAACATATCTGTAAAGGCCGCGATCACCTCTACCCTGCTCTCAGCTGTGATCTGGCCTCTCTCCTCGTAGTAGGAGTTCACGGCCCTTACCAGCTCAAAGAGTTGAGCCAAAGCTTCAGCTGTATTCAGGTCGTCCATCATCGCCTCGAAGAATCTACGCCTGATCCTGCTGACCTCCTCTAAGAAAATAGCTTCGCGTTCACTCGCTTCCTCCACGATATCCATGTCCATGAGGTTTCCGTATCCGTTCAATATTCTCTCGTAGCTGCTCTTCGCTTGGTCCAAGAGTTCCCACCTAAAGTCGATGGGAGAGCGGTAATGCCTCGATAGGAGGAATATCCTGAGCACATTGGGATCGTACTCCTTCAGGGCCTCCCTTATGGTCACAAAGTTGCCCAAGGACTTGGACATCTTCTCCCCCTCGACTGTAAGCAGGCCTGTGTGGATCCAGTACTTAACGAAGGGCTTCACCCCAGTGTAGCTCTCCGCCTGAGCTATCTCGGCCTCGTGGTGGGGGAAGGCAAGCTCTATCGCTCCGCCGTGGATGTCGTACTGCTTCCCGAAGTGTTTTATCGAGATCGCAGTGTCCTCTATGTGCCACCCGGGCCTCCCATAGCCCCAAGGGGATTCCCACCCGAACTCCTCTCTCGGTCTGTTCCTCCAGAGGGCGAAGTCGCCGGGGTTCCTCTTGGTCGGGTCGGGCTCTATCCTGTGGACCCGCAGCTCCTCTGGCTTCTGGCCGGACAGCTTCCCGTAGTCAGGGAAGGTCGTTATATCGAAGTACACGCCAGTTTCGGTAACGTAAGCATGTCCCTTCTCTATGAGAGCCCTCACCTGCTCGAATATCTCCGGCAGGTAATCGGAGGCTCTAGCATAGAGATTGACGCTTGTCACGTTCAGGGCAGCCATGTCATCGTGGTAGTAGTTTTCGAACTCCCTAGCCAGCTCTAGGGGATGTCTACCCTCGTCTCTAGCCCTGTTCACGATCTTATCGTCCACATCAGTTATGTTCTGGAGGTAGAAGAGCGAGTAATCCATCTTCCTCAGGAACCTAGCTAGTGTGTCATAAAACACGTAGGTCCTAGCGTGTCCCAAGTGCGAGTAATCGTAGACTGTGGGGCCGCACACGAACATGAAGACCCTCTTACCGTGGAGAGGGATGAACTTCTCGAGCGATTTGGACAAGGTGTTATAGACCTTTATCTCAGCAAAGGCCGTCACCCATGGGCAGCACCGATCCCCCCGTGTAGTGGGAAGTTAAAAAGTTTGGGTAGGCACGTTTTTCCCTGTAACCCAGATTACTTAAGAGATGAGATATCCCCCCGTGCGAGAGAGCCTCGCTATAGCTGCGATATTCGCGCTCTCTTGCTTTGTACTATCCATCTACGTAGGCGCCATCAATTACTTGGCCCCTAGCAAACAGATCAGTGGCGTAAGAGGTACAGTAATGTTGCCAGAGCCGGCTCTCACCGGTGAGATGAGTGTGGAGGAGGCCATCTATAGGAGAAGATCTATCAGGAAGTACTCAGCGGAACCCCTTACTCTAAGCGAATTGGGTCAGGTTCTCTGGTCTGCTCAGGGAATAACCTTACATAGTCAGGGATTTAGGGCGGCGCCGAGCGCGGGAGCCACTTATCCTATCACCATATACGTCTCGGTGAGAGAAGGAGGTGTCGAAGGGCTAGCTCCTGGCATATACCTCTACGACCCGTTTGACCACGCCCTCCACCTCGTGAGGGAGGGAGACTACTCTTCTGATCTTGGTAAAGCAGCCTTAGACCAAGAATGGGTGAGGGAGGCCCCAGTATGTCTTATCATAGCGGCCAACTTTGAAAGGACGACATCTGTTTACGGGGAGAGGGGAGTTAGGTACGTTTACATGGAGGCTGGGCATGTCGGCCAGAACATTTACCTACAAGCCACCGCGCTGGGATTGGGGACCGTGGCCGTGGGAGCTTTCTACGATGATAAGGTCAAGGAAATCATCGAGTGTGAGGAGGATCCTTTGTATATATTTCCATTGGGGAGAAGGCAATGATTAATCTTGACATCCTCAGGTGGGTCGTGCTAGATCATCACGGCCTCGGCTACATGGCTGTAATATACGGAATCCTCACGGTGATGAGTGGTCTGATCCTCCTGTGGTCTCCAAGGAGGGTTAGGCGGGTGCTCCGCTACGTCAGACTAGTACATCTTTTAAGCGGTATAATGGCTGCTACCTTTGGATTGTTGGCTTTTCTGGTCGCTTCGTGAGGTTTTAAGGATCCGCCCTAGCTACAGTCGCACCCCGGTGCAGGAGGAACTTGAATGCGGTGAGATGATTTCCGATAACGGCGGTGGTAAACCTCTCGAGAGCTCGCAGGGAGAGTAAGCATCACTCCCACTTCAAATCGACTCATCACCCGTTTTGAAGATGCGGGGGAGCTGGTCTCTGGAGACCTTCGCGGGCGTCATCAGCTCCCATTCTGAATCCAGCGCTATTCGTGGTTTTAGAGGAGGAAGGCCTCTGGCCAACCTCCTCAGGGTTTTTCTGGGGGATATTTGCTTGTATCCTCGTAGTACCACATCACCGTTTCCCCGTCAGACAGGACGTATTTATCCGCAGCCACGGGACCAAGGGTCCAGCCCGTCGAGGGGTTCCACGTCCACCAAATCCAGTAGTATGGCTTCTCGTTCTCAACCCCATTTATTGAGTTGATGAAGGCCCCCATCCCGGGATAGGTGGTGTAGTTGACATCGGTCACCACCTCGGTCGCACCCAATAGTGTAGTTCCCGCGGGTACCTCCGTCAAATTGTGCCACTCCACGTTCTCCCCCTTGTACTTGATACCTAGGTTCACGGTAATCATAGATCCAGAATTACCGGGGGTGGTGTTGAAACAGCTGCCCACGTAAAGAGCCGTCACTGATACGGCCCAAGCGAGGAGGAGAATTGATATTATCTTCCAAGCTCTCTCATCCATATCAGCCACCTTGGATGGATAATCCATCCAAAAAGCTATTTAATAAAGATTGCTACTGATCCTCGGATCGAATTGAGAGTACTAAAGGAGCTAAAAAGTGCCGTTAAAAGACTACCCGGGCCCACCCCTAGTTTTAATTTCATACATGCGGTTATGATGATCCTGCTCCTTGAGGAAGGCCCTATAGGTAGGAAAAGGCTCGCAGATCTCATGGATATAGGAGAAGGCAGCGTCAGGAGCCTCATAAGGAGACTCAGGGAGGCAGGATACTTGAAGGTCGATCGAGATGGATGTTACCTGACGAAAAAGGGCCTTAGGGAAGTTAAAGAACTGAGGAAGTTCCTGAAGGGCCCCGTGGAGCTAGATCTTCGGGATTTAGTTAGGGGAAAGGTAACAATATTCTTGGTGAGGGTTCCCTATAGACTAGAGTTCAATGTCGTTGATCTCAGGGATGAGGCAGTTAGGGCTGGGGGGAGGGGTGCGATAATTCTCGCATCCAAGGGCGGACATCTATTCTTCCCTGATACCATGGAACCGTTAGAGAAGTACAAATCGACGGACGAATCTCTTATCAGGGAGGCGTTCCACCCATCTGATGGCGACATCTTGGTCATTGGCTTGGGTGAATCTCGAACGGAATCCAATCTAGCAGCTCTCGCCGTTAGCTTGGCAGTTCTCGAGAGGACGATACAGTGAGGACTCAGCTTAGTTGACAGGTTGCATGCTCGATGACCAAATAACTCCCTTCTCCGAGGCGAGTTCAGTAGAAAGTAAGACTAATAAGTGAGTTAATGAGTTAACTTAACGGGCTGGTAATTTGTTCAGTCCTTCATTTAAATACATTCTGCTGTTCTCTCTAGCCGTCTCCTTGATTCTGGTACCTTCTCTAGCACAACCCAAGCAAATATCTTTGAATATCACAGTTTTATCGGATTCTTACATCGCCCAAGACAAACCCAGTTGGAAGGCAGGCCTCGAGGACTACCTGATAATCGGATTCTCCAAGTATCTCTCTCAATACGACTGTGAGATTTTCCGATACACCGATCCGTATCCAGGAGGTAAGGGAATAAAATGTAAGCAGAAATATGAAGTGATGGATAAAAGGAATATCTTAGTTCACTTCAATCTAAGCCAAATACCTCCCGGCTCGGAAGTTACTGGAGCTATCCTCCAGTTACACGTATACTTCCCCTACGACAGCCTCCCAGTGAAAATATACGGTCTTGAGGAGTGTTTTAAGGAGAGCGAGGTGACTTGGTTAAGTAGATTCGAGGGAACCAGATGGAAGGAGGACGGTGGTACTCACGAGAAGACCCTCTTGGATCAGGGGACCCTTGGAAAGTTCCAAAAGAGCACAGGATATTACAGGTTCAACGTAACGGATTACTATAGGAGAGTAGTGAAAGGAGAGATTCCTAATTGTGGCATCCTGATCACACCGGATCCTGGTAAGTACCCCGGGCCTAAGGAGATTATAGCTACTAGGAATTATCAAGGAGGAGGAGCTGCCGAAGCCAAGAGCTATGAGTTCCTGAGAAAGGAAGCCCAGTATTATGCTAAATTCTACAGCAAAGAGCTGACTGAAAAGAGAAATGTGCCGGAGTACACGCCCCTCTTGATGATAAACTTTACAGGCCCCACCGTTAGCCTCAGAGCTGAAACCCAATCACCTCTAATCATGCACCCGGGGGAGAACACCAGTTTTCGTATCGCTGTAGATAGCACGTTCCTAGGTAATCTAGAGGTGGAAAGCGAGGTAGTCGGTGGAAATGGCGTGACCGTAGATGTCCATCCCCTTGATAATGGATCCGCCTTCGAAGCTTATGTGACGGTTGACGAGAACGCTGAGCTGGGTGAATATACTCTCAAATTCTCTCCAGCCCCAATAGGGTACAACGAGGAGTACTTCTCCCTCTCAGGAGCCTCAATCAAGCTGGTGGTGGAGGAGAAGAAGGAGATTTTGAAGGATTACTTCCTCCTTATGCCTGAGACAACTAAACTCTCGGTGAAGAGAGGTAGCTCCGCGTCATTCTCTCTGAATCTAGTTCCCAGAGGTAAGTTTTGGTCGAAAGTTCATCTAAGTGCGGAAACACCCCAAGGCCTAAACCTCTCCTTCGATCCAGAGGACGGTGTTCCACCCTTCAAGACAGAGGTAACCATCAGGGCTTCTGCTGATGCGCCCCTAGGGGACCATATCCTCTTATTGACGGCCCGGGGCGGGGGTTATGAAACCAATCTATCATTGGGAATAAAGGTCTTGGAAGGTGAACAGGCCCAAACTACCTCAAGTACTCCTGTCACCACCAAAACCACAGGAGCTACCGGTCCCTCGACTACCACTAAATCCAGAACTGGAGCAGCTACATCTGGTATCCCAGTCACCGAAATAACGACTACAGAGACGAGAAGAGAAGGAGTTAATGCCCTGTTCGTAGCAATTCCGCTCGTTGTGATCCTAGCGCTAATTGCCATATTCTTGCTGAGGAGGAGGTCCCATTAGTACTTCGTTAGTCTCTCCCACCTCAATCCTTTTTGTGATGATTAGCGAGGTGTGGATAGAGCGAGACCCAGACCCGTCTTATCCTGCTTAATAGAATATTAAGTCGTGATCTCACGTACCTCTCTAAACGAATTTAGCGGTAATCCCTTTAATGAGGATTGATGAACTGCTTGGACTTGGAATTTATTACCTCAATCTACGGTAGCCGTGAGCAAAGGGACTACATCCATGCCTTTAGAATAACCGATTGGAGGTTAAAGAGGATCAGTACTTGCTCCCATCAACCCCATAATGCTTCCCCCGTAGCAGCCAGCTGCCATGACTCAGAGGAGGATGGCTGGTATTCACCTTCCCTTTTATTTTTCGCACCTATCACCGACATGGATCCGTTATGGCTGAACTCTGGGAGCAGGTCGGGAACACCCCGATTGTTGAGGTGGATAGCATCTTATTCAAGCTCGAGTACCTGAATCCGGGAGGCAGCCACAAGGATAGGATGGCCGTGTCCATGCTCTTAGACCTCGTTGACAGGAAGGGGAGAGGGGGAGCAATAGTGGAGGCCACAAGTGGGAGTACGGGTGTTGCTCTATCCCTTTACGGGAAATTGATGGAGTTCGAGGTCTACATAGTGGCCAAAGAAACCGCCAGCCCCGTTAAGATATCCCTGATGAGGAGGTTAGGTGCTCACGTCACCCTCTGCCCCAACGTCCCCCCTGATGATCCTAGAAGTATATTCTCCGTCGCCGAGAGGATACAGAGGGAAAGGGGTGCTCACTTCCTCATGCAGGACTCAAATCCTGCGAACCCTCGGGGACAGGAGAGCATGGCCCGCGAGATAATCGAGCAAGTCGGAAAGGTAGATGTCTTCGTCATGGGAGTGGGAACGGGTGGAACGATCACGGGCGTCGGTCGCATACTCAAGGAGGAGTATGACATCAAGATAATTGCAGTTACGCCGGTAGGTTCGGAGATTGCCAAGAAGTTCGGGATAGAGGGGGAGTTTAGAGGAGAGATCGATGGTTACGACTCCTTCCACATACCCGAGAACCTAGACCTGTCCATAGTGGATGAAGTGAGAGCTGTCAGTCCTGATGAGGCGATCTCATGGGCGAGGAGGTTGGCGGAGAAGGGAGTGCTCGGAGGAATGTCAACAGGTGCCCACTACAAGGTGGCTAAGGAGGTGTTGAAGGAGTACGGGGGGAGAGTCCTGACCGTTGCGGCCGATCACCTCTTGTTCCATCCAAATATAATGGAATAGAGGAATAGATTGGTTCAATTTTCACCGAACCTTTCCCTTCCCCTTTTTAGGTTGAATGAACATCTATGCTTGGGGGTTGCATGAATAAGAGATATTTGGTGGCGGTGTTAATCTTTCTCACGCTGATCGTGGCGGGATACATCTACTATCCGGAAATAGAGAGGGAGCTCCCAAGAGGAAGGCCCAGAGAAATGTTAGAAGGGAAAGGTGGCTACGGTCCCGTGGCTCCCAAGCCGGAGACCGTAAGAACGACTGCTATCGCTGGGGAGTACGGTAAGTCCTCAGCTGGGACCGATTTCATCCCGGGAACGTTTGAGGTAGGTAGGGAGATATCTATCACGGTTTCCATGGTCCTAGAAGTAGAGGATGTGGGGAATACGGCAAATAAGGTGGCACAATTGGCCTACTCGCTTGGTGGCTACGTTAAGCACTCTAGTGTGACTAAGGACAGGGCATATCTCACCATCAAGATACCCAAGAGCAACTTGAACGCTGCGCTCCCTCAGTTGAGGTCCTTAGGTGAGGTGAAACTTGAGGAGATAAACACCGTGGATCTGACGGATGCCCTCGTTGATCTGGAGGCTAGGTTGAGGAACGCTAAGGCGGAGGAGCAGAGACTACTGGATCTTTTGAACAAGGCAGAGAATGTTAGAGATATACTTGAGATAGAGGATCGCCTCTCAGCTGTCAGGGAGAGAATAGAGAGGCTGGAGGCAATGAGGGAGAGCATGAGGAATAGGGTGGACTACGCCACCATTAACGTGAATCTCCAGAAAAGAGGGGCTGGTACGACGGAAAAGAGCTTCTGGGATAAGGTAATCGAGGATGCGAGCAGAGCCCTGATGGGTTCCATATATATCCTGGTGGTCGGGACCGCTTTCCTTGCGATACCACTGCTAGTCGCGTTATTGGCTTGGATCGGTTACGGAAGACTCAGATCTCGTACTAATCAAGCGGAGAGTCCCTGATCCATTGTGTAAAAATAATACACTCTCTTAATAGAAACTATTTTTACTCAAGAGGGAGGGATATCCTCCCAGACCCTTAAGCATCGTCAAAATGTCTTAAATTAAAGCTCCTCTCAATTCTGCCTTGGCACATGTATACGGGGCAGTTTACATTGGTTCGATGGGAATGTGGGTATTACAGTATCCTGAAGGTCCTACCATAAAAACGGCCGTTCTGGGACTTAATGATGTCGTCTCTAAGTTGCTAATGGAAATTGTCAACGTAATTTTTAGATAGGGCCATTTGTCAATTTATTTTAATCCATTCAAAGGAGGAGCCTGCTTATGGCCTCATTCATACTTTTACCGTAAATTTTAAGAGTATCAGAATGGGAGATACCGCTAGGCTCCCTAAGAAGCCCTGTAAGGGGTGAGTAAATGAGTTCGAAAGCGTGGGGAGTAGTTTCTATTGTCCTCTTCATCATAGGAATCCTGTTGGGCTACGTGGCCGCCCCTGGTAAGGTGAGCGTGTCCACCACCACCGTCACCGTGGGCGGTGCCGGTGCGCAGACCATCACCAAGACGGTCACTGTAACGGGAACTGCTGCAGCTCCTGAGCAGAAGGAGTATGTGATCGGATTGGCAATCGCCGTCACTGGAGGTTACGCAGTGGACGGTCCTAGGAGGAGAAACGCGGCAATTCTAGCCATAGAGGAGATAAACGCTATGCTAGAAGAGGCTGGCTCTCCCGTTAGACTCAAGTACATCCATGAGGACACCAAGACCTCTGCTGAGGGTGCTATAGCTGCCTACGAGAAGCTCGCGTCCGCTGGCGTGCAGATGGTCGTTGGCCCGCTCGCTACCAGCGAGTGCAAGGCCATTCTCGACTACGCCAAGTCCCACCACATGACCGCCATAAGTCCGAGCAGCACCGGAACCGCTGCTATGGTCAAGAACGACTACTGTTTCAGGGTACCTTCACCTGACAAGTACCAGGGTCCGGCTCTGGCCAAGATCATCTGGGATCAGGGGATCAAGAAGCTGGTCATAATGGCTAGGAGCGACGACTATGGCAAGGGTCTCGCTGACCTGATAGAGGAGAACTTCAAGAAGCTCGGAGGTCAGGTCGTCAAGATAATCTACGACTACACGCAGCCCGACCTCTCCGCTGATGTCGAGAGGGCCAGCTCTGCGGTCGCCAACTTCGGCGCCGATGCCGAGACCGGCGTGGTCATAATAGCCTTCGACGACGACGGTATAAAGATCCTCGAGGCCGCTAGGTTGGATCCGACGCTCAGCAAGGTCAGGTGGTTCGGGCCTGACTCCATGAAGAGGGCCACCTTCCTGCCGCCCAAGGCCAAGGAGGACATAGCCAAGTTCCTCCAGAGCGTGCACTTCATGGCTACCACGCCCGCTGTAGGATCCAAGGACAATCCGCTGGTGAAGGAGTTCATAGAGAAGTACACCAAGAAGTTCGGTGAATCACCTGAGGCCAGTACCTACGCGTTCTACGCCTACGACGCCGCCTGGATAGCTGGTCTCACTGTACTCGTTGCCCACAAGTACGATGGAAGGGTCTTCCAGAAGTTGGTGCCTCACATAGCAAAGCACTTCTATGGAGTGACCGGATGGAAGCTGCTCGATGAGTACGGCGATGCTGCCGTGCCTATCTATGACATCGTGGCCCCGAGGGTCGTGGACGGCAAGTGGACCTTCAAGACCATCGGCAAGTACGATGGTACGACCAAGGCGACCACATTCTACGAGCAGCCCTGAACTTCCCCCCTCTCAATTTTTGGTGATAATATGACTGCTATCCTTCAAGTTAGAGATGTTGCTAAGTATTTTGGTGGCATCAGGGCGGTAGATGGAGTCTCTTTTGATCTGGAGGAAGGACAGATAGTGGGGCTCATAGGACCCAATGGCTCAGGAAAGACCACACTCATCAACGTGATTTCGGGAGTGTACAAGCCGAATAGGGGGAAGATATTTTTCAAGGGGGAGGACATTACGGGCTTAGATCCATGGGATATCTATCACAAAGGGATAGTGAGGAGCTTCCAAGTTCCGAGGCTCTTCGAGAAGATGTTGGTAGTCGAGAACGTTATGGTGGCCCACAGGAACCAGAAGGGCGAGAATCCAGTGATCGCGCCATTCCACAGCAAGTGGAAGGATCAGGAGGTGGAGTACGCCAAGACCTCCCTTCATACCATAAGGGAATTCGGTCTCTCTAGGGTGAGGAACAACTGGGCCACGGAACTGAGCGGCGGTCAGATGAAGCTTGTTGAGATCACCAGATCGATGATGTCCGAGCCGAGGGTTCTGTTGCTGGACGAGCCAGCAGCAGGCGTTGCTCCCAAGCTTGCTAGGGAGATATTCAGCCACATCGTTAGGATAAGAGATGAGTACGGCCTTACCTTCCTCATAATAGAGCACAGGCTGGACATCCTGTTCGATTATGTTGAGAGGGTCCTTGTGATGAATTACGGTGAGCTCATCTATGATGGGGATCCTGAAGGTGTGTATAAGGACCCGAGGGTTATAGACGCTTATTTGGGTGAGTGAAATGGCGGACTACATAATAGAGTCTAAAGAACTTACGGCCGGATACGGAAAGGCCGTGATAATACAGGATGTTAACTTTCAGGCAGAGAGGGGGAAAGTGACCGCTATCGTCGGACCCAACGGTTCCGGTAAGTCCACCTTTCTGAAGACTCTCTTCGGCCTCACTAGGGTCTTCAACGGAAGCGTTGTCTTCGACGGGGAGGATATAACGAAACTACCGCCAGAGGTCAGGGCGAGGAAGGGGCTTGGGTTCGTGTTCCAGGTGAACAACGTCTTCCCGAACCTCACCGTCAGGGAGAACTTAGAGATGGGCGCGTACGCCAGGACGGACAAGGAGCAGATAAGGAAGGACATGGGTGAGATCCTCGATATCTTCCCGATTCTGAGGGAGAGGCAGAAACAGAAGGCCGGATCGCTCAGTGGTGGTGAGAGGCAGATGCTGGCAATGGCCATGGCCCTCATGGGGAGGCCTAAGCTCCTGTTGCTGGATGAGCCAGCAGCCGCTCTGGCCCCCAAGGTGGTCACGCAGATATTCATGAAGATCAGGGACATCGTTAACTCCGGTGTGACGGTCATCCTCGTTGAGCAGCACGCCAAGAGGGCCCTAAGTTTCTGCGATATGGGTTACGTGTTCTCCAGTGGAAGGATAGTGATGAAGGGACCCGGGAAGGATCTGCTCGCCGATGAGAAGTTCGTCGAGGCCTTCCTAGGTAAGAGGTGAATGCTTATGGATCTCTCGATTCCCCTGATAAATTCCCTGACGCTGGGTAGCTTGTACACCCTGATGGCTCTTGGTCTTACCATGTCCTTCTCCGTGACGAAGATAGCGAACTTCGCCCATGCTGAGCTTGTAACCATCGGCGGCTACGTAACGGCACTACTGGTGAACTGGATGGGCTACGGTTTAGGTGAATCGCTGATCGCCGCCTTCTTCGCGTCAGCCCTTTTAGCGGTAGCGATGGACGAGGGAGTCTTCAAGCCCATGATAAAGAGGGGTTCGAAGCCTCTCTTCCTGCTGGTGGCGAGCATAGGCATAGGGCTCGTGGTCCGCTACCTGCTGTTTATATACGCCGACCTGAATGCTGTCATAACCGTACAAGCCAAGACAAATGTCCAGCTCATCGGAAGATTCGGCAGGGCTGGAATCACTACCATACATCTCTGGGTGTTCCCGATAACCATAGTCAGCGTCGTGCTTCTACACCTCATGTTCCATTACACCAAGCCAGGGAAGGCCCTCAGGGCTATGGCCGATAACGAGGACCTTGCCAGGGTGTCTGGTGTGAAGATATACACCCTGAGGAGGCTCATGTGGTTCATAGCCGGTGGCATAACCGGTGTCGCTGGCGGCCTCTGGTCGGCCTACTCAGTCATCACTCCTGAGATAGGATGGTACGCACTGCTGAGGATCTTCGCTGCCTCGATCCTAGGAGGCCTCGTGAGCTTTTGGGGTACCATAGCCGGTGGTCTAATAGTAGGTTTCGCCGAGAACTTCGGGATCACCTTCATGAACACGTATTTCAATGTGAGCACCGCCTACAGGCCGCTGATCTCGTTCGTCATCATAGTGATAGTGCTCCTGCTGAAGCCCACGGGATTCGCTGGCTTCGACATTGTCGGCTGGCTGAAGGAGAAGGTGAAGGGAGGAGGTGAGTGAGTTGCAGATAGAGTTTCTGGCCTCATACATGCCAATATTCACGTCGTTCATTGTGCTCTTCGCCATATACTTGATCGCCGCCCTCAGCCTGAACATGGAGTACGGGTACGGAGGTATACCCAACTTCGGACACGTGTTCTTCATATCAGTGGGGGCCTACATGGCTGGAGTGCTGACCGCTAGAACGGTCGACTACATCGCTGGGATTAAGGCAGGTTACTGCTCGGGACAAGCGTCCGTGCTCAGGACGGAATATCTCAGCTCCCATCCTATGGAGGCAGTCGGCATTTTCGTCGCTTCTCTAGTGCTGGGAGCCATAATAGGCGGGTTGTTCGGCTATGCAGCCTCATATCCCGCCCTAAGATTGAAGGAGGACTTCCTAGCCATAACTCTCATCTTCATAGGCGACATGGGCAGGATAATCGCTAGGAACGAGGAGGGGATCGTCTGCGCGCTGACTGGCCTAACTGGGATAGCCAATCCCCTGTCGTTCGTTAAGGATGTGGGAACAAGGAGCATCGCGTACGCCCTAATAGTGGTGGCATTTGCCGTCTTAACATACATATACGTCCAGAGATTGGCCAAGTCTCCCTTTGGCAGGCTTCTGAAGGCGGTCAGGGATGACGACCTCGCCGCCATGGCCCTAGGTAAAGTGGTACCTAGGGTGAGGGGTGAAGTCATGGTAATAGGGAGCGCCCTAGCGGCAGTGGCCGGTGTACTCAGGACCTTTTACATACAGGGAGTGGTGGCGGACGACTTCCAGCCCCTTATAACGTTCCTAGTGCTGACCATGGTAATATTGGGAGGAATGGCCAACAACAAGGGGGTCATTCTGGGGACCTTGATCATGACTGCTCTGGATCAGTTCATCTCCCCGTCCTTCCTCAGCCTGCTGGGGATCAGCGTTGAGTTCGACGTGACGTATATGAAGTACATCATAATAGGGTTGATAATAATCCTCGTCCTCATGTTCAGACCGCAGGGAGCAATCCCAGAGGGTCCGGTGGAGACACCAGCGCTGGAACTGTCTAAGTCGAGTGAGTGGGACGTAGAGGAGAAGTTGGAAATAGGCGGTGAGGAGGAGAGATCCCCTTCAGGCTAATCCGAATATTGGACCTACCTGTCCTACCCTACTCCTTTTCCTTTCCTTCTCTTTTTGAGGAAGATCATGAGTAGCACAGCCAGCGCGACGGCAGGGGCAAGCCACAAATAGGGAATGGAGAACCCCTGCTCAGGAACCTCGACCTTGACAACGTATCCGGTCTGCTTTATCCCTATTATGTTGGTGATGTAGTAGGTGGTGAATCTGGGCTCCCTCACGGTCACATAGACGGTGGAATTGTACGGGAGGCCATCCTCGGTGCGTCCGGAGAGGAGCACTTTGTAACAGGGGAATAGACCAGCCGGGGTTTGGACATTCTCCAAGGAGACTACCTTGACCTCAAGCTCACCATACCTCCTTCTGTAACCCCCCTTCAGCTCGATGGATGACAGATCCACATAGGGCTCCGTGAGCCTCTCGGGAACGAAGGGCAGCACCTTCGAGAGGTTCTCCCTGCCCACCCTGAATCTCTCAGTCCTGCCGTTAGATTCCTTGATTACGGTCCCTTCACCGAGTAACACCTCATAGCTCTCATTTCTCTCGCCAACCAGCTTTATCAGGAACCTGTGGGGGAAAACTTCGTCATCCTCCCACCAGTAGGTTATCTCGACCCTCTTGTAGGATAGGTTGAACTCTGAGGGTATATACAGGACCTCTTGGAGGGGCCTGCCCTTGTCGTCGTAGCAGAATTCGGAGGTTGAGTTTATTCCTCTGTAGAAGAAACTCTCGGAGGCGTTCACGATGAGGTGAACCCTGACCAGTTTACATTTCCTACCCTGTGAGGAGGACCATCCCACAACCTCGTAGGTCTTATTCCCCACGTAGACGCCCCCTAACCTGTAGGTTAACTTGGATCCCACTGGTAGCTCAGCTATAGCTATGGGCTGTGCCACACCATGCGCAAGAGGGATCAGAAATAATGAGACGAGGGCTATGGCCGATATTTTCCTCATATCACTAGCCTGAACTGATTCCATCAAAAACGTTTGGTAAAAGGAGAAAGGGGGGAGGGGGAGGATCAGTAGTAGTACCAGATGCTCTCGTACTCCTTTATGTCCTCCCCGACCTCCTTGAGCCTCATCAGGTAGTCGTAGATGGGGACATCTACATAGGGCCACGGGTCAACCGGGGCTACGCCCTTCTCCCACGGGTGCCACACGTATATCCTGCTTCCGGTCTCTGGCATTATAGCTATGAGTTCACGGTCCTGCCAAGCCCTTATGTGGTTCTTTCCAAGAGCGGGGACGTTAAACACCGGCTCGTCGGTCCTGTACTGACCGGGCAGGAGCCTAGCCTCCTCCTTCCTCTCTTGGGCAAGTCTTGCGACGGGGACGAGGAAGTCCCTCTGCTCGAACTTGCCCTTCGGATAGAAGTTGTAATAGGGGTCTATCCCTATTATCTTGAGGGCTATCCTCGTGAGGACGTACTGGAACCTCCTAGAAGTGGCGAACTGGTAAACTTGCTGGTTGTACACGTAGATGTCGTGATCCCTGAGGGTTTTCACAGCCTTGGCCATGTAGGGGGTGACCTCCTCTGCGCTCTCTACATGGGTGACGAACATCACGTTCCTCTTGTTGGGTTCGATGAAACTGCTCAGCATCTCCGCATATTCCTTGGTGATCCTCATCGGTACAGTGACCACTATCCTGCTCCCTATCCTTATGCTCTTTATGTGATCGATCTCGGCGAGGCGGCTGAGTATGTACTCCATGTACTTGTCGTTGAGGATTGCAGGGTCACCGCCGGTGAGTAGCACATCCATCATGGACTCATGATTGGCGAACCACTCTATAGCTTTGTCTATTAGGGCCTTCGGTGGTATGCCCACTGGACTGAAGGCCTCCTCTATCTCCCAGTTCCTCTGGCAGTAGACGCAGATCTGCGGGCAGGTGTCGGCCACCTTCAATATCGCTATCATCGGGTACCTCCTAGTAACGAGCTCGAGTGGAGAGGTGTCGTGCTCCTTCATGAAGTCGAACACATAGTTCCTGTCCTGCCTGTGCTTGATCATCTCCTCGAGGTACCACCTTGGCGGTATCACCTGAGCTCTGACTTGGGGATCCCACTTTCTGTCGGCCCTCTCGAAGTCGAGGAGGTGCAAGTAATACGGGGTGATACCGAAGGGTATCCTGTTCTCTATGGCCATCTTTATGTTCTCCACGTCCTCCTCTGTCAGGGGAACCAGCTCCTTCAGCATGTCCACATGCTCCAGTTTCTTGAACACATGCTTGAAGTGCCACTTGTAGTCCATCCAGTCGTCTCTGGTGGCTCCGAAGTAGTCGAGGATTTTCTGGATGTTCTGCTCCCTCTTCTCTATGACTTTGGGATCTAGGCCAAAGGTGTATCTGCCGAAATACTGCTTCACCAGCTTGGCCACTTCATCTAGATACTCTGACCTGAGAATGGCGCCCTCCCTTCCACCTATCCTCAGGAACTCGTGGACTATCTTGGCCTTTTCCTCGCCCAAGAGATCGTGGATCCATCCCTTGGCGTAGTTAGAGTTCCCGTGGATGGCCTTGAACAGGTACTTGAACTCGAGGATGAAGCCCATACTTACCTTGTTGAGGAGCCTCTCTCCCTCCTTAGCTAGCCGCCACAAATACTCGAGGGTGCTGAAGGTGGCTATCTTCTCATTCTCCGGTGAGATTATGTTCCTGAAGTTCTTTATGGCCTCCAATGCAAGCCAGTAGTCGATCCTATGAAGCTTTATCCTGCCGACCCTCAGTTCCCATTCGAGTGATGCCAAGTAGTCGTAGATCTTCTTTCTTGCCTCCTCTAGATCCGTGCTCTCCTCTAGAAGCTTTTTAATCTGCTCTCCTTCCTTCCACATTTCGTTCAAAGCCTGTACCTTCTCCTCAAAAGACGCGTCCTTCCAAGGGATCTTCCCCAATATATCGACGCCGGCTTCTATGATGGTCTCCAAGGATCTCACCGGCCGCCGGACATTAAGGGTATTGCTTAAAAAGGTTTTCGGTGAAACCCACGTCAACTGGCAAAATGATCAACCGATCATAAGTAACCCAGCCAGCCCCCGGATTCAGTACAAGGACCCACTATGGGTATGGATTCGCCGCATTCAGGGCACTTTGAGTCCTCAGAAAGATTGCACTTTTCTATGGTAAATCCGTATCTTCTTATCAATAGAGTGCCGCACCTTGGACAATAGGTGTTCTCGTCAGGATCGCCTGGGACATTCCCTGAGTAAACGAATTTAACACCCTCTTCCCTAGCTATCCTGATTGCCCTTTTTATGGTCTCGATCGGGGTCGGGGGAAGGTTCTTCATCCTGAAATGCGGGTAGAAACGTGAGAAATGAACGGGAGTGTCGTCTCCGACCTCCTGAACAATCCACCTCGCGAAGGCCCTGATCTCCTCCTCCCCGTCATTCAGGGTGGGTATTATGAGGTAAGTCACCTCAACGTGCTTTCCAGCCCTCTTAAGTGCGAGTACCGTGTCCAAGACAGGTTTCAGGAACGGGGCCTTGGTCACCTTCCTGTAGAAGTCGTCGGTGAATGCCTTGACATCCACATTGGCAGCGTCTATCAGGGGAATAAGCCTCTCCCTAGCCTCCTCACTCCAGTAGCCGTTTGTCACGCTGAGAGTTGAGAGGCCAAAGTCCTTAGCCAGCCTAGCCGCGTCGACAACCCACTCCATGCTCACTATAGTGGGCTCATTGTAGGTGAAGGCTATGCTCGAGGCCCCCAGCTCTACCGCTTCCCTGACAGCCTCCTCTGGGGGCAGATCTCTGAGATAGCGGAAGCTCTCGGGATCCGACTGGCTTATCACCCAGTTCTGACAGTGTTCGCAGAAGAGATTGCATCCCACGGTGCCTATGCTGTAGGCATAGCTGCCCGGCATGAAGTGGAAGAAGGGCTTCTTCTCTATGGGATCCATGGCCACGCTGCTGACCTTCGAGTAGTTCACCTCGCAGAGCGTACCGTCCACATTGAGCTTAGTCTTGCACAGGCCGTACATTCCGGGAGGGATTACGCACTTCCTGGGACAGGCTAGACACCTAACCCTTCCATCTCCTAAAGGCTCTTGAAGCTCGGCCACCACGTGATACGGATTGTCATCAGGACACTTCTTGGCCATCAATGAATCGGGAAGTTCGCAGGATTAAAGGTTCTCCGATGGGAAAGTTGACGTAGTGGGGTAACTTTATCCCTATCGAGCGGGATTCCTCAGGGGGTTTCATGTCCATCAAGAGGATAGAGGTCTATACCGTCGACCTTCCCTATTTACAGCCGTTCACCATCTCGCTAGGCACCTCCACGAGCAGCACGGACGTAGTTGTGAAGGTGTTCGATGATGAAGGCAGAGTGGGGTGGGGCGAGGCCTCACCAGCGAGGAGGATAATCGGGGAGAGCGAGCACACTATAGTGGCTGCCATGTACACCTTGGCCCCAGCGGTGATAGGAGAGGATCCAATGGACGTCGAGAGGATAGAGGAGAAGATGGACAAGGCAATCTTGGGCAACAACTCAGCGAAGTTTGCCCTAGAGACGGCAGTCTTCGACCTCAAGGGGAAGATCCTAGGAGTTAAGGTGAGGGACCTGCTGGGCGGGTACAGGGACAGGGTCGAGACGGACTTCACCATAGGGATAAAGAGCCCAGAGGAGATGGCCAAGGAGGCCCTGAGGATTATCGAGAGGGGGTTCAGGATCATCAAGCTCAAGGTGGGAACCGGAGTGGAGGAGGATGTGGCCAGGGTGAGGGCGGTGAGGGATGCCGTGGGGAAGGATATAAGGCTGAGGATAGATGCTAATCAGGGATGGACCGTCAAGGAGGCCATGAGGGCCCTCACCGAGATGGACAGGTACGACTTGGAGCTAGCGGAGCAGCCCGTGAGGTGGGATGACTTGGAGGGCATGGCCGTGCTCACAAGTATGAGCCCCATTCCAATAATGGCTGACGAGTCCGTGCACACCCCTGAGGACGCGCTCAGAGTCGTGGAGATGGGAGCCGCCGACTATATCAACATAAAGCTGACAAAGGCGGGAGGCCTTCTCAAGGCCAAGAGGATAGCTGCGATAAGCGAGGCGGCAGGCATACCCAACATGATAGGGTGCATGATGGAGGGAGGGGTCAGTATAACCGCAGGAGTTCACTTCGCTGCGGCTACGAGGAACTTGGTAACAACGGATCTGGACTCAGACATATCGCTCAGGGAGGACTTCGTTGAGGGCGGAGCCGGTTACGAGAACGGATACAGGATAGTGCCCGATGGACCCGGGCTGGGTAATCTCAAGGTGAGGGAGGAGAAGCTCAAGCTGAAGGCAGTCTTCGAGGAGGGAGGTAAGGTTCAGGCCCTCTGAACCCTCTGTATTGCCTCGTAGATGGCCCTCTTCACCGCCTGAACCGCTTCCTTTCCCACGTTCCCTCCCTTTCCCGCCATGATCTCGAAGTACCAAGAGTGCCCGTACCACAGCACTAGGGTCTGATTGGTGCCTTGGTACTGCAGGAAGCCTCCCTCGTTGGTAACCAGATACCTCACATCCTCCTCGGGGAGGTTCTCCTTCAGGGAGTTCAGGGCCCTTCCGCCAAACTGAACGGAGTACTGCGGATCGGGAAGTTTGGCCACGACGAATGCCACGAAGGTACTATTCTTGTAAGCTCCAACGTAGTAGAAGGCCGTACTCCCCAGCGGGAAATCCAACCCCGTTCCCAAGCTCGCTACGGGCTGACCTCCAAAGAAGACGAAGTTGGAGATGTTCATGTTGGAGGTTATGTTCTCGAGAGGCATGTCTGCTGGGGGGAGGGGCCACTCCTCGCTCCCCAAGGGAGAGGGCGGGGAGCTCATGCTGACCACTCCAATAAGCATGATGGCGGCCATGATCACTGGTGCTATGACCTTGACGTTAAGTCTCAATGGACCACCGAGGAGGAACTCCCCACCAACATATAAAGGGTGAAGTGGTGTAGATGAGGCGTACCGATGGAAGCAGGATAATTAGGGTAAAGGTACGTTTCGGTGTCGTAGGGTGAAGCCCTTGAGAATAGCCGGTATCGATGTAAGCGATGTGGTGGAGGAGTTCGGGACTCCCATTTACCTGTTGGACATGGACAGGGTTAGAGAGAACTTTCTGAGGTTAGATGATGCTCTGAAATGCCCCCACACAATTGCATACGCATACAAGGCTAATCATGAGCCGGAGCTCGTCAGGATGCTCTCCTCCTTAGGTTCTGGGGCCACCGTTCCCTCCGGTTATGGGGTGATGCTCGCCAGGTGGGCTGGTGTCCCCTCTGAGAAGGTGGTGCTCGTGGGGCCGAGCCCTTCAAGGCAGGACCTAGCGGAAGCGGCTAGTTACGGGGCTACTGTCTCACTCGAGAGTGAATCCGAGGCTAGAATCCTTAGAGATGTGGGAGGAACGAGTGTCATGGTGAGGGTGAACCCCGGACTGGGAGCTGGGGCCCATCCGAGCCTCGTGACGGCCGGACCAGGAACAAAGTTCGGTCTCCCCCCTGAAAGGGCCCTCTCACTCCTCAGGTCCTTGAGAAGTGAGATGAATACGAGGGGCTTTCACACACACGTGGGGAGCCAGATAATGAGCGTTGAGCCCTTTATCAAAGCGTTGGATGTGCTCCGATCCCTTATTGAGCAGTTCGGTGGGGTGGAGGTGCTCGACCTGGGAGGTGGCTTGGGCATATCCTATGATAGGTCGGGAGAGTTCCCTATAGGAGAGTACGCTGAAACCGTGTGTGAGGCATCTAGGGAGTTGGGGGTTCACATATTCGTGGAATCCGGCAGGTACATAGTTGGAGACGCTGGCTATCTTGTTGCCAGGGTGAACTACGTGAAGGAGGTAGGTGGGAGAAAGTGGATTTTGCTGGACGCTGGAATGAACGACCTCCTCAGGCCCGCACTCTATGGAGCCAAGCACAGGATTCTGGTGGAGTCCGAGGGTTCTGAGGAGAGAGTACTTGTCGCTGGGCCCGTTTGCGAGTCAGCAGACTTCTTCGGCGAGTACGACCTGCCGAGGGTCAGGGAGGGGGATCTATTGGTAATTGCCGATGTCGGGGCCTATGGGTTCTCCATGGCCAGCAGGTACAATCTCAGACCGTTACCAGCGGTCGTCGCCCTTGAGGGCGGCAGGTACAGGCTATTGAGGGAGAGGGAAAACTTCGGTAGGGCCATATTCGGCTAGCTCTAGCTCCTCCTTCCAAGAGCCATTGCTAGGAAGGCCAATCCCATCAGTATGAGGAACACCCCTCCCAACTTATCCCATGGTATCTCGAAGCCCAGTAGCAGCGATGCCCCTCCCAAGATGAAGCCCAAGCCCACCAAGGCAAGTACTACCGAACCCCAAGGCTCCTTCCTTAGGTCTATCTCCTTCTCCCTAGGCTTGAGGTAGGCCATGGCCAAAAACCCCACTCCCATCCCCATGAAGAGTCCGGCAGCAGTGTTCCCGAGCAGATAACCTGCGCCCATTCCTATGAACATGAAGGCCACGAACACCAAGCCGGGAGATCCCTCTTTGCTCATCTCGATCCCCTACCTGAGCATGCGGAAACATAATAAAATCGGGCGGGTGACTTCGTCCAAGGGATATGGAAAATGGCGTTATTGGATGCTGAGATAAAATCGGTCTTCTCCGAGGTCGTCAAGTCGAGTGAGTTATCCCTCTCACTAACCAAGAAGTGCGTTGAGGCCTTCCTAGGCAGAGCAGATCCCACTACCGTCCTGGAGGAGGTTGATAAGGGAGCTCAGATCCTGTCCTTTACCCACGGACAGTTGAGAATCAAGATAAGTGAGATCTTGGCCAGGTTTCAGCCCATGGCGTCGGATCTGAGGACCCTCATTTCCCTCATGGAGATAAGTTATGGGCTGGTCAGGCTCGGCAGGTACGCTAGGAATATAGCCCAAACTCTAGTCCTGTTCAGGGACATGAGTCAGTGTGACATCCAGCTTGTGGTTGAGCCGGCGGAGATAACTGAGACGATGGTGAAGGAGGCCCTTAAGGCGGTGGAGACTAGGGATATGGAGCTGGCTAGGAGGGTCATGGAGATGGACGACAAGGTGGACGGGGCCTACGATTCCTACCTGAGGGAAAGGGTCCTGACCGGTGTTGAGAAGGTCCCGGCATGCGCCGTAGCTATGACACTCATACTCAGGTATCTCGAGAGGATGGCGGACCACGCGGTCCAGATAGCTGAGGAGGCCATCTACATGGCCGGGGGCTAACTCCCTTCAAGGTATTTTAGGAGTTGCGGATTGCATATCCCTATGCTGGACGATTTCTACCCGAGGGTGTTCAGGTGTCCTCCCTCCTTCCCGGTCATAGTTGAAAGAGGATTCAAAGCGGAAGTATGGACGAGGGATGGAAGGAGGTTCTTGGATTTCAGCGGTGCCGCTACCTCCCTCGGTCAGGCTCACCCCAAAGTAGTGTCGAGGGTGAAAGAGGGGGTGGAGAAGTTAACGGGATTCTCTGGTTTACTTGCCCCGAATGAGCCTTTCTTGAAGCTTGGGGAGGAACTCAGGTCCCTCGTTCCCGTCGAGAATGCTTCTATAGCGTATGCCACCACGGGGAGTGAGGCGAGTGATTTCGCTATTCAACTGGCCAAGTTCGCCACGGGAAGGCAGGTCATCCTATCCTTTTACGGTGCCTACCACGGGCTCACGGGATATGCCCTGCAGTCCTCTCCAACGGAAGGGATGAGGCGAGTCGCGCCTAGGACCTCTGAAGCCGTATATGCGCCCTATCCAAACTGTTTCCGGTGTCTCCTGAAGGCTGATGACTGCGAAGAGTGCTCTCAAGCCGTGCTTGGATTCATAGAAGAGGAAGTCCTCGGTAGGGCGGTAGAGCCCGAGGATTTAGCTGGCATCATAGTGGAACCACTCCAGTCTCATGGGGGCATACTATTCCCATCCTCCAGTTTCTTCAGGGGTCTCAGGGAGATTACGGAGAGCACGGGCGCCCTCCTCATAGTCGACGAGGTTTACACAGGTTTTGGAAGGACAGGCAAGTGGTTCGGGATAGAGCATCACGGAGTTGAGCCCGACATCGTGGTCATGGGTAAGGGGATAGCGGGTGGCCTTCCCCTAGCGGCGGTTGCCTTCAGGGGCGACCTCGTGGAGGAGTGGTATCTATGTAGCGGCGGCAGCCTCGGCACCTATGCTGGCCATTACTTGGGAGTCTTGGCCGCCTTAGCGACTATAGAGGCGATCAGGGAGGAAAACCTCGTGGAAAATGCCCTGAAAAGGGGAGAAGAGCTGATGAAGGGGTTGAGAGAGTTCGTCAGCAGATACGATCATGTAGCCGATGCCCGGGGGATTGGATGCGTGCAAGGAATCGAGATAATAGAGGATGGAGGGCCTTCGAAAAAGTTAGCATCCGAGCTTAAGGATGTCCTCTTCAGGAACGGCCTGCTGGCCATAACCGTGGGCAGGCATAACAACGTGATCAAACTGACGCCACCGATAACGATAACGGCCGAGCAGGTGGAGGAAGCCCTCTCCATAATCGAAAAGTCGTTGGAGGAGGTCAGCCGAAGAGCTGAACGATGAAGTACGAGAGGATCACCATTAGGATCCCTATCAGGATGAGGGGGAGGAGATTTGTGGTTAAGAGGGCGATCACGAAGGCTAGGTAATCCTTCCATTCGAGCTCAACCTCCTCATCCCCATCCTCAGGCATTTAACACTCCCACCTCCCTCAACTCATCCCAGAAGTGACACGCCACCCAGTGGCCCGGCTCCACCTCCCTCAAAGGTGGTTCCTCCCTCTCGCAGATCTCCTTGGCGAACGGGCACCTAGTGTGGAACCTACAGCCAGAGGGCGGATGCAGAGGGCTTGGAATTTCGCCCCTGAGGGTCATCTTCCTCTTCTTCTTGGCCAGCTTAGGGTCGGGTATTGGGATGGCTGATATCAGAGCCTTCGTGTAGGGATGAAGCGGTTTCTCGAAGAGTTCCTGGGAGGGAGCCACCTCCATGAGTTTCCCTAGGTACATCACGCCGATCCTGTTGCTCATGTGTTGTACCACCGCTAAGTTATGGCTTATCAGCAGGAAGGTGAGGTCAAACTGTTCCTTGAGATCGCTCAACAGGTTGAGTATCTTAGCCTGAACGCTCACATCCAAGGCAGAGGTAGGTTCGTCTAGCACCATGAACTTGGGCCTCAAGATCAGGGCCCTAGCTATGACTATTCTCTGCCTCTGCCCTCCCGAGAACTCGTGCGGGTACCTGTCCATGTGCTCCACATTCAGCCCCACCAGCTTGAGCATCTCCGCTACTCTCTTCCTCACCTCCGTATCGCTGGCTCCCTCATGTATGATCAGAGGTTCACCAACTATGTCCTTCACCCTCTTTCTCGGATGCAGGGCCTTATACGGGTCCTGAAAGACTATCTGCATCTCCCTCCTTAGGGGGATAAGTTCCTTGCCCGAGAGATCGGTTATGTCCCTCCCATCGAAGATTATCCTACCACCGGTGGGCTCAGTCAGCTTGAGGACCGTCCTGCCCAAGGTCGTCTTACCGCTTCCGGACTCACCCACTAGGCCGAAGACCTCCCCCTTCTCTATGGATATGGAGACCCCGTCTACCGCCTTCACATGACCGATCACCCTCATCATCACGCCACCGCGGACAGGGAAGTACTTCCTGAGATCCTGAACCTCCAGCATCATTTGGACTCACCTCCGAACAGGAAGCAGGCCACCTTATGCTCCGGTTCTACCTCCATCAGCTTGGGCACTTCCTTGTCGCACGGATCGAATCTCTTCGGGCAGCGGGGATGGAACCTGCAGCCTGGGGGCGGATTTATCAGGGGAGGTATCTCCCCTTCCATCGAGAAGAGCTTCCCCCTGTATCCCGGTTTAGGTATGGATTTCAGCAGCCCCTGGGTGTAGGGATGTAGGGGGTTCTCGAATATCGTTTCAGTATCGGCCACCTCCACTATCCTGCCAGCATACATCACCGCGATCCTGTCACTTATCTCCGCAGCTAGGGCCATGTCGTGGGTTATGTAGATGACGCTGGTTCCCATCTCATTTATCAGCTCGCGAAAGAGATCCATTATCTGGGCCTGTATGGTCACATCCAAGGCAGAGGTGGGCTCATCTGCTATGAGCAGCTTCGGCTTCAGGGCGAGCGCCATAGATATCACGACCCTCTGAGCCATTCCCCCGCTGAGCTCGTGGGGGTAACTCTTGTACACCCTCTCGGGATCGGGGAGGCCCACCCTCCTGAATATCTCTAGGACCCTTTCCTTCGCTTCTTTCTTGGAAATCTCCTCGTGTACCAAGAAGGACTCAGCCACCTGATCACCCACTTGCATGACCGGGTTCAGGGCGGCCTTCGGCTCCTGAAAGATCATGGAAATGTCCCTTCCTCTTATCTTCAGGATCTCCTTGAGAGGGAGCTTGAGAAGGTCTCTTCCCTGAAATATTATCTCCCCTCCAGTGATCTCGGCGTTCTGCTCCAGCAGCCTGAGTATACTTAACCCCGTCACCGTCTTGCCGCTGCCAGTCTCCCCCACGAGGCCGAGAACTTCGCCGTATCCCACCTCCAAGTTGACGCCATCTATGGCCTTGACTATGCCCCTAAGGGTGTGGAATCGAACGTACAGATCCCTGATCTCCAAGAGGTTATCTCCATTCCCGTTGCCGCTCACTCAATCACCTCCTCGCCCTGACGTTGAGTATATCGTTTATCCCGTCGCCCAGTAGGTTGAAACCCAGCGTTGCCAAGAGTATCGCGAAGCCAGGGAATGTGGATACCCACCACTGCTCCGTTATGAACCTCCTCCCCTCGCTGACCATGACTCCCCACTCTGGGGTTGGGGGCTGGACACCCAGTCCAAGGAAACCGAGGCCGGCTGCGGTGAGGATGGTCCCGCCCATGTCCAAGGTTGCTTGGACTACTACCGGCGCAATGACCATTGGGAGAACATGAAGGAAGAGTATCCTCCTGTCGCTGGCCCCTATCGCCCTAGCCGCTTCTATGTACACCTCCTCCCTTATCTGTAGAGTGCTGGCCCTAGCCAGCCTGGCGTAGTAGACCCAAGAGACGAAGGCTATAGCAAGCATGGTATTGAAGAGCCCGGGTCCTAAGGCAGCAGCCACGGCCAGGGCGAGTACCAGCCTAGGAAAGGCCATAAACATGTCCGTTATCCTCATTAGGACTTCATCGACCTTTCCCCCGAAGTAGCCCGAGATTATGCCTATCGTGGTTCCGACGGTGAATGAGATGGCGACTACTATGAGGGCTATGAAGAGGGAGATTCGAGATCCCCAGACCACCCTGCTGAATATATCCCTTCCGAGCTGATCGGTCCCGAAGGGATGCTCCCAGCTGGGAGGCTGGAGCCTGTTCTTGAGGTCCTGCTTTATGGGATCATAGGGTGCTATGAGAGGCGCGAATATCGCCACCAGCACCAAGAATATGGTCAGAGCTAGTCCCAAGACCGTGAGAGGGCTCTTCTTCACTAGTATAAGGGTTATCTTGAAGTCCTCGGATCTAAAATACTCCACCAGTCCCCTTACCTTCTCCCCGATATTCATGAAAATCCCCTTCAAGCATACCTTATCCTCGGATCGAGGAACGCGTAGAGTATGTCCACGACTAGATTGGCCACGGAGTAGATCACCGCTATCAGCAAGGTGGATCCCATCACCGCCAAGAAGTCCACGGACAGGAACGCACCAGTTGAGTACCTGCCCAATCCAGGCCAGGCGAATATAGTCTCCGTGAGTATAGCACCCTCGAGCAGGCTTCCGTAAGCCATCCCTATGACAGTGGTGGTGGGTATGAGGGCGTTTCTCAGGGCGTGCCTGAACAGCACGACTCTCTCAGACAGACCCTTGGCCCTAGCCGTCCTTATGAAGTCCTGAGTCATGACCTCGAGCAGGGATGTCCTAGTGATCCTAGTGATCGATGCGGAAGCGTAGTAGCCCAAGACGAATGAGGGGAGCATAAGGTGCCACACAGCATTCGCGAAAGCTTCGAAGTTCCCGGTAATCAGGCTGTCCAGTGTTAGGATACCAGTTATTCTGGGTGGAGCCTCTATTCCCGGATCCAGTCTACCAGGACCAGGGAATATCCCCAGCTGGTAGTAGAGGACGAAGAGCAGGATGAGGCCAAGCCAGAAGACGGGCATGCTGACCCCCATGAGGGCGAATATCCTAGAGATGTGGTCGGGCCACTTATCCTTCTTCACGGCCGAGATTATACCGAGGGGTATCCCTATCACTATCGCCACTATCATAGCCGCCGTTGCCAGCTCGATCGTCGCTGGAAAGAACTTCATGAGGTCCTCTGCCACCGGTTTATTCGTCCTTATGGACTTACCCAAGTTCCCTTGGAGCAGGTTGACTATGTAGTCAACGAACTGCTCAGGTAGGGGCTTGTCGAAACCCCATTCCTTTCTAACCTTCTCCACCAGTTCGGGAGGAGCTTGAGGTCCTAGAATGGCTCCTATCGGATCAGCAGGAATCACATGAGACACAATAAACGTAATCACAATTATCCCGAATAGAACGAACAACATTAGGGCCAGACGCCTCAATATGTATGTCTTGAGGTCCAATAGCTACCCCCCGGAAGAGGAAAAAGGATAGAGGGGAGTCTCAGCTCCCTCCAGCTTTTGACACCTTGGAGAGGTCCTCGAGGAAGAACGTCGGATCGGGCAGATAGTTCTTCACGTAGTCCCTCGCTACGTGCTGGGCGAGGGTCTGGTAGAGGATTGCATAGGGCCCGTGGTCGAGTATGTAGTCAGTGAGCTCGAGATACATCTGCTTCCTCTTGTTGTTATCGAATTCCACGGCTGCCTTCTCGGCGAGGTCGGCGGCGTGGTCATCGTACCAAGAGTTCCTCCAAGCAAGCTGTTTCACCCTGTAGTCACCGAAGGCCTTGGCGTTGTTGTCCGGATCCGGATAGTCGGAGCCCCAACCCGCGAGCACGAGCTGGAGACCCTGCTTCCTGTACTTCTCATACATCTCGGACTGGGTCATCTGCACGATCTTCACCTTGATGCCGCACTCGGCCAAGTCGGCCTGTATCTTGGTGGCTATGTCTATCTGAGGATAGGTCGGCGGCGTGGTCAGCTCTATCGTGAACCCGTTGGGCACTCCTGCCTTGGCAAGGAGTTCCTTGGCCTTGGCCACATCCTTCTTGTAGGGGGTCTTCGGATTCGCTCCGAGCAGACCCTTCGGGATGACAGTCTGCCACTTTATCGCTGCCCCGAGCAGGATATCGTTTATTATGCTGTCATAGTCTATACAGTACCTGATCGCATCCCTGACCTCTTCCTTGTCCAACGGCTTCACGGCAACGTTCATTCCTAGGTAGACTATGTGAGTCCTCTCAACCTTTATTACGTTTATTCCGGGCGTGCCTTCCACCTGCTTGACCTGCTCCGCGGTCAGATCAGTAGCTATGTCAACATCTCCCTTCTTTATCAGGAGGAGCTGATCGGTCGGTTCGGGAACATGCTTTATAATCACCCTCTTCACGGCTGGCTGGCCAGGCTTCCAGTAGTATGGGTTGGCCTTGAGGACTATTTCAGCCTCCCTATCCCACTTCTCGAGGATGAATGGACCACTACCAGCACTGTGGTCAGTCATCCAGTCGCTTCCCATGTCCCCGTTCTTAGCATGAGCCTCGACCACCTGCTTATCAACGACAGCGGAAGTCGTGAATGTCAGGGTAGCCAAGAAGAAGCTCGGAGCTACAGGCTTGTCCAAGGTAATCCTAACAGTATAATCATCGATCTTCTCTATCTGCTCGGGAGTGGAGACGAACTGGGTGAGAACCCAGGAAGCGGTCTGCTTGAGCTTGATAACTCTCTGGAGGGAGTACACGACATCGTCAGCGGTGAGGGGATTACCGCTAGCGAACTTGATCCCCTTCCTTATGTGGAAGGTCCAGACCTTACCGTCCTCACTTACCTCCCACTTTTCAGCGACTTCGGGCTTGACATTGACCAGATCGGGAAGCTCGAAATCCACAAGCTTATCGTAAAGCTGATTAACAACGAAACATGAGCTGAACTCGTAGGCTCTAGCTGGATCCATAGAGACGGCATCGCTGGTATCCATAGCTATAATCAGGGTATCGGCAGGAGTCTTCATCTGGGCCTTAGGCTGGGTAGTAGTCGTCTTCGTCGTGGTAGGAGGAGCTGGAGGAGCGCCAGCAGTCTGGGTCACGGTGACAGTCTTGACTGAGGTCTGGGTCACGGTGACAGTGGTGGTCTTACCGGGGCCCGCGGCAAAATACCCTATGAGGAGCCCCACGATCAAGAGGACTATCACGATTATCCAGTCTTTCCCACTCATCTAGAACACCCAGTGTGGTTAGATAAGCCCTGAAATCTGACAAATATAAATCTTGACCTCAGATAGGAGAGCACAGGCTTGGATAGATCATGTATTTTTCCCATTTCCAGCAAAAAGATTTTTCCGATTCGAGAGAGGGGTCGCACGCTTCAGAGAGATCCTTTCTCCATCTATCTTTCGTCGATCCTCCATCACTAATGCGGGTGGTTGACGTAATAACATAGAACTAGCACAGATAGGTGTCCAAGTGTCATTCACTCTTCCGATCCCTCATGGGAGGATCGAGGTAGAGGGAGCCCTCAGAGAAAACAACGGTTAAATTTCCATACTTACTGTTTAAGTGGAGCCATGAGGAGGTCAATACTCGCCGTGTTATTGGTGCTTTCAGTCACACTTCCCCCTCTCATGCAGGTCTCCAGCGGCGGTGGAACCCTCCTACTGAGGGTGGAAGGCACGATCACGGAGGGTATGGCGGAGTACATTGCATCTGGGATGAAGTTTGCTGAGAGCAAGAACATGGACGTGCTCATAGTCCTAAACACCGATGGAGGGTTCCTCCAGTCGACCGAACGAATAGTCGGCGCCATCAGCTCTTCTCCGGTGAGGGTAGCTGTCTACATTCCATCCGGTGGGAGGGCATTCTCGGCCGGCGCCTTCATTGCACTGTCCGCGGATAAGATATGCATGGGACCTGGATCTTCCATAGGGGCGGCTGAACCCAGACCTAAGGATGAGAAGGTGGTGAACGCCCTCTCCAGCTGGATGAAGAGCTTGGCTGAGGTCTCAGGTAAGAACTCAACGGTTGCAGAGCTGTTCGTCAGGAAGAATCTGGCTCTGACCGCTGAAGAGGCCTTGAAGTATGGGATAGCGGATTGCACAGCGAAGAACTCTTTGGAGGCGCTGGAGAGGATGGACTGGTCCGGAGATACGGAGGAATATTACCCAGATGCGAGAGTATCCCTTCTCCTCGTCATAACGGACCCGCTGAACGCTTGGGTCATATTCATTCTGGGCATAATACTCGTGCTGCTTGGACTGACACATCCGACCTTCGTGATGGAGGCCAGCGGGACCATAATGATCGTTCTTGGCCTCTACGCATTCGGCCTCATCGGGGCGAGTCTAGCAGCTATAATACTCATGGTGATGGGAGCAGCGACCATATTCCTCGAGTTGAAGACCGGTCATGGTTTTCTAGCACTAACTGGCGCTGTCATCTCTGCCATCGGCCTGCTACTGGTTTACGAATCTGGGCCGCTGATAGCGCCGACCCTGAGCGTTGAAGCGGTGATCGTGACCCTCGTTGTTCTTTCCGGTCTCATCGGATTTTATCTCTACAAGATAAGGGAGATATTGGCCAAGAGGACGAGCCCCCTGAGCCCCGAGAACGTAATAGGAAGGACGGGTGTAGTTAAGGTCGCTATAAGGCCGGGTAAGGAGGGAGTGGTCCTCGTGGGCTCCGAGCTCTGGACTGCGATCTCCGACGAGAGCATAGAGGAGGGGGAGAGGGTGAGGATAGTCGGGATGGAGGGTTTCAAGGTCAAGGTGGTGAGGGAATGATCCAAGCGGTGGTTTTGGGTCTATCCGAGTTCCTTATAGCCGTTGTTGTCTTCATCCTGATCCTGTTCTTGGCTTCGGCCATAAAGATAGTGCCCGAGTTCAAGAGACTCGTTATCCTGAGGTTGGGCAGGTTCCTAGGCGTGAAGGGACCCGGAATCGTGTTCAGGATACCCATTTTGGACCAGATAATATGGATAGACCTGAGGGAGAGTTACTTCGATGTGCCGCACCAGACTTGCATAACTAAGGACAACGCTCCTACCGACATAGACTTCATTGTCTACTACAAAGTGGTCGATCCCATGGCGAGCGTTCTCAATGTGTCGGACTTCAAGGGAGCGGCGATAGGCATAGCCACTACTACTTTGAGAGCGGTCATAGGTGAGATGGTGTTGGATGAGGTCTTGGCCAAGAGGGACGAGATAAACAACATACTGAGGGTCAAGCTCGACGAGGTTACCGAGCGCTGGGGCGTCAAGATAACCAACGTAGAGATCAGGGAGATCTTACCTCCTAAGACAGTACAGGAGGCCATGATAAAGCAGATGGCCGCTGAACGTACTCGAAGAGCCATGGTAACGGAGGCGGAGGGTAAGAAGGAGGCAGCGATAAAGGTGGCTGAGGGTGAAAAGCAGGCTGCAATCTTGAAGGCTGAAGGTGAGAGGCAGTCCCAGATACTAAAGGCTGAGGGCTATGCCTTGGCCCTCAAGACCATAGACGAGGTCGCGAAGGCATTGGATGAGAAGACCATGAAGCTTCAGTACTTGGACGGGCTCAAGGTGATAGGTTCATCCGAGGCCACCAAGTTCCTGATACCCATGGAGCTAATGGAGATCGTGAAGGACTGGCTCTCCAAGGAGGGTAGAAGGGAGGGCGAACACTAAGCCCAACCTTTCCATCTTTTGAGTTCCCAGCGGTACTTTCCTCCAGCTTGAAGGCCGGCTCCTCATTCCCGCAAGGGGATGTCCCGCGCGAGGGAAGGAGAAGGGAATAGATTACGAGAGCAGCGAAGTTACTCCTCAAGTTCTCTCAAAACTCTCTCAAACCCCGGCCTCATGGGGAATCGGTCTTGACGACCTCCCAAACGATCCCTAAGTCTACTCCATGGTACTCGTGAATCAGTTTATCCCTCATACCTGCAAGGTATTTCAAAGGAATATTTGGGTATTTCTTCCTGATCTCGCGTGGAATTTTCTTGGCAGCCTCTCCCATGACTTCTAAGCTCCTGATAACAGCGTTTTATAGTCTTCCTGCCTCTCCGATAAACTCTTCGAAATCCATGCCCTCGGTAAATTCTTCGATTTCATCGATGGATGTGAGGATGTCGAGGATGTAGTCCTTATAAGACCTCTTCACACCATAACGACCTCTTCCAAGATGTGTTTCCCAATGTGGGGGTTTAAGCGCCTTTTTAGATACAAGATCAACCTTCATACCTATCAAGTTGCTTATGTACTCCTCTAACTCGAGAAACTCGAGGAGCCCTATAGGCCTCTCGAGCTCGACGAGTATATCGACATCGCTTTCCTCTCCAGCTTCTCCTCTGACGACGGATCCAAAGATGCCAATTCTTTTCACGCCATACTTCTCCCTCAGTTCGTTCTCATGCTTTTTGAGGATGGTCTTAATCTCATCGAGTGATCTTACCGTTTTTCCCACCCAAACCCCTTGTTTCTCATCAATTTTGGGGCTCCTAAACCTTTCCGGAGGTTATATAAGTGGCTGCTAAGAACGTCTAGTATGGATCCTGTTGACTGCGGAGGTGAACCATGAGGAATTAATATCTGAGATCCTACAAATAAGAGGGAACCACACAAAACCGTTAGTGGGGGATGAGAGGTTAGGAGTTCACATGCAGCTACAGCACAGGTCACCAAGGATTTCACTCTAGGGGGAGATTCATTCTGGGGATCGATAGCCATCCTAGAAAGCCTCCGCTATCCCAAAATGGCTTTACTCTCAGTTAGTTACTTCAAAAAAGAGTGTATAAATTTTCTACCTGTGCAGGTGGCAGGCCACGAAATGACCTGGCTCCACCTCCACGAGCTCGGGCTCCTCTTTATTGCACGGTTCGAAGCTCATGGGACATCTCGGATGGAATCTGCACCCAAAGGGGATGTCTATAGCTGAAGGGATCTCACCCTTCAGTCTAAGCCTCTCCTTCCTCTTGCCAGGGGTAGGAACGGGTATGGCGCTAAGCAGGGCCTTGGTGTAGGGGTGCAGGGGGTTCTTGAATAGGTCCTTCGTCCTCCCGAGTTCGACTATCTTGCCAAGATACATTATGGCTATCCTGTCAGAGATGTACTTGGCTACGGCCAAGTCATGGGTTATGAAGAGGTAGGCGACGCCGAACTCCCTCCTAAGATCCATCATAAGATCTAGGATTGAGGCCCTCAGCGAGACATCGATCATGCTGACTGGCTCGTCAGCTACCACCAGTTTAGGTCGCGTGATCATGGCCCTAGCTATGGCGACACGCTGCCTCTGCCCCCCACTGAGGTATGCCGGATACGAGTTGAAGAACGTCTCCGGAGGCGTGAGCCCTACTTTCTCGAGCATCTCCAGTACCATCTCCTTGGCCTCTCTTCCCTCAGCTATCTTGTGGATGAGGAGGGGATCCATTATTGCCTCTCCCACCCTCATCCTCGGATTGAGGGATGCATACGGGTCCTGGTAGATTATCTGCATGTTTCTCCTCATCAGCCGGAGCTCCTTCCTGCTCAAGGAGGTTATGTCCCTCCCCTGGAAGATGACCCTCCCAGAGGTGGGCTCTATCAGCCTGAGCACCAGTTTGCCGGTGGTTGTTTTACCGCTTCCCGACTCCCCGACGAGCGAGAAGACCTCCCCTTCCTCTATATGGAAGCTTATCCCGTCTACCGCCCTGACGTACGTCTCTTCCCTCGTGAGGAGCCGCTCTATGAAGGTCTTAGCGACTGGGAAGTACTTCTTCAGATTCTCCACCTTCAGTAGCATGTGATCACCCTCCGTACAGCCAGCACTTCACTAGCCTCCCGTCAATCGATTTGGTGGGAGGTTCCTCCTTGGAGCAGATCGGCATCGCATCAGGACACCTGGGGTGGAACCGGCACCCAGTTGGAGGATCGTGGAGATCAGGTGGGGACCCAGGAATGGACAACAGCTCCTGCTTCTCTAGTTCCACGTTCGGTATTGCCTTTAGCAACTCCCTAGCGTACGGGTTTAGGGGTTTTTTAGCTAGTTCCTCTGACTTAGAGAGCTCCATGAGCCACCCGGCGTACATCACTCCTATCTTATCCGATACCTCCAACTCTAGAGCGAGATCGTGAGATATCAGGATTATCGCCACACCGAACTCGTCCCTCAATTTGGAGAATAGCTCCATTATCTGGTCCTGCACTATGACATCGAGGGCTGTAGTGGGCTCATCAGCTATTATCAGCTTAGGGTTCAGGGAGATGGCCATCGCTATCATCACCCTCTGCCTCATCCCTCCACTGAGCTGATGGGGATAGTCGTTGAACCTGTCCTTGGAGATTCCCACCTCTTCCAGTAGTTCGAGGGCTCTCCTCTTGGCTTCCTCCTTGCTCACATCCTCGTGGGCCAAGATAGTCTCCACTATTTGATCGCCTATCCTCATGAGGGGGTCTAAGGAGGTCATTGGGTCCTGAAAGACCATAGCTATCTCCTTGCCCCTGATATCCCTTAGCTCCTTCTCGCTCATCTTGGTCAGGTCCTTCCCATCCAGCCTGATGCTCCCTCTAACTATCTTCCCTAGAGAGGGGACCAAGTTCATTATCGCCAGCCCGAGCGTGCTCTTACCGCTTCCCGACTCGCCCACTATCCCCAGTATCTCTGCTCTGTCAAGCTCGAAGGAGACCCCCTCGACCGCTCGGACCACGCCCCTCTTGGTGAAGTAGTAGACATGGAGGTCCTTTATCTCCAAGAGCACTTCATCTCACCTCCTTCTGCCCAAGCATTCTATTGAGTCCTTCACCGAGGAGACCGAAGCCTAGGGCAAGCAGTATTATCATGGTCCCCGGGAACACGACAGGCCACCACTTGCCTGATAGAAAGTATCTCTGGCCGTTCTTCAGGTCAAATCCCCAGTCGGGCGTTGGGGCCGGGACGCTAAGTCCTAGAAAGCTCAAACCCGCCTCGGTGAGGATAGCATCAGCCACGTTCAGGGAGAACACCACCGCTATGATGAAGAACACGTTGGGGAATATGTATTTGCGGAGTATCCTCCAGTCGGTCGCACCCAAGGCCCTAGCTGCCTCCACGAAGAGCTGCTCCCTCAGAGAGAGGACCTGCCCCCTCACCATCCTGAAATAGGTGGGGATGTACACCACAGCTAGTGATATGGACGTATTGTATATACCGGGTCCAAGCATTGCAGCCACCGCAATGGCGAGTATGAGTCCAGGGAAGGCGTATATGCTGTCCATCACTAGGGAAAGTACCCTATCAAGTGGGCCTCCGACGTAACCGGAGATGAGGCCTAGAGGTATGCCCACTACCATGGACAGGGCGGTGGACATCAGTATCACTATCATTATAGTCCTAGAACCGTAGACGACGCGGCTAAATACGTCCCTTCCTATGGTATCGGTGCCCCAAGGGAACTCGGGGGACGGAGGGGTCACGGGCATGCCAACGGTCTTGACGGGATCGTAGGGCGCTATGAACTCGGCGAACACGGCCATCACTAAAACGGCCAGCACTATAACTAGGCCTACTAACATCATGTAACCGTCCAGCCCAGCATCCCTCACAGAGCTGAGGAAGCGAGAGAAGTTGAACGTCCTCATCAAATCACCTCAGTACCTTATCCTAGGATCGACGTACGCGTACACCAGATCTACGACCAAACTGACCAAGGCCACGAAGAGGGCGTAGAACACGATCGATCCCTGTATGGTTGTGAAGTCCCTGTACGTTATCCTCTCGACTAGGAAGGTGCCCATTCCCGGCCACGAAAACGTGGTCTCGGTGAGGACGGCGCCAGCCAGCAGGAGAGCAAATTGAAGGCCCATCATGGTGAGTATCGGGATGAGCGCGTTCTTCAGTGCGTGTTTGAACAGGATGGCCCTCCCTGGCAGGCCTCTAGCCTTGCAAGCCCTTATGAAATCCTGACCCAGCACCTCCATCAGGCTGGATCTCACCAATCTGGTGTATATGCCGGAGAGGACCAGTCCCAAGGTGAACGACGGCAGCGCTAGGTGAGCCAGCGAGTTGATCAAACTGTCCATCTTCAGGCTTATGATTGAATCCAAAACGTACAGGCCCGTTATCGTCGGAGGTTCCAAGCCCGGATCTATTCTCCCACCTACCGGTAGCATGTGGAACCAGACTCCGAACACGAGTTGCAGCATCATTCCCAGCAGGGGGATGAAGAGGGAATACACGACGATGCTGTAGATCCTCATGGAGGCGTCTACCTTTCCACCTGATCTTATCCCCGCAAGCATTCCCGTAGCTAAGCCCAGTAGGACACTGACCAAGAATCCGCCTATGGTCAGCTCAAGAGTTGCGGGGAAGTGATCCATTATCTCCTGGATGACGGGTCTCTTCCCCCATATCATAGACCTTCCCAAGTCCCCTCTCAGCAGGTTCCCCAAGTAGTCTAGGTACTGCTGCCAAAGGGGCTTATCGAGACCCAGCTGATGCTCCAGCTTCTTTATGTACTGGGGAGAGGCCTTCATCCCGACTATGGCTATCACAGGATTTCCCGGGAGGACTCTCATGACGAGGAAGACCAACGTCAGCAAGATGAGGATCATGGGGATCGTCATAAGAATCCTAGTTATCACGTAGGCCCTTAGTGACATCTGGAATCCACCCTAGCGGGAAAGATAAAAAGGGAAGGGGAGGTTTCAGCTACCAGCTTCCTTGTATATCAGGTAGTACCTGAGCAGCATTATCGGATCTAGGACTATACCGTGCACGTTCTTCTTCGCAGCAACGTAGAGCTTGCCCTGGAATATGGGCACTATAGGAGCATCCTCAGCCAATATCTGCTGGGCCTGCTTGTACAGCTGCTCCCTCTCTTTATGGTCTAGGGATACTTGGGCCTTCTCCAGTATCTTGTCCAGCTCTGGGTTGCTGTAGGGCTCACCGAGCCATCTGTTGGATCCAGTGTGGAGGAACGGGAACAGATAGTTGTCGGGATCTATGTAGTCGGGATACCAGCCGTAGAGGGTCACAGGCAGCTGACCCTTCCTAGTGAGCTCCAAGTAGGTGCTCCACTCGGCGCTCTTCACGGTCACCTCGACCATTCCGGTCTTCTCCCAAGCCTCCTTTATCAGAGCGGCGACATCGGCCTCGGTATCGCCGTAGTGGGACGGCGTGTACCACAGCTCAACCTTGAGCTTGTTGGACTCGGAGTAGCCAGCCTCCTTGAGCAGCTTCTTGGCCAGCTCTATGTTGGCCTCTCCATACTTATCCTTGAAGGCGTCTATGTGGCTCCACATACCCATGGGAACGAGGCTGTAGAGGGGATCCACCGTGCCCAAGAAGACTCTCTCGGCTATGGCCTTCCTGTCGAGGGCAGCGGCGAGGGCCTGCCTGACCTTCTTGTTGTCGAAGGGCTTTATCTTCGTGTTAAACACTATGTACCTTATGAAGGAGCCCTTACCCTCTATGACTTGGATGTCTGGTTTCTTCATCAGGTCCTTTATATCAGTCGGGTTCAGGGTCCTCCAAGCTATGTCTATCTCACCGCTCTCCAGCGCCAGCCTGAGGGTAGTGGCGTCCTTGTAGAACTTTACTATTACCTTGGGGGTCTTAGGCTTCTCTCCGTAGTAGTAGGGGTTGGCCTCCAGTATGAGGACCTGATCCCTGACCCATTTGGTTATCTTGTAGGGACCGACGCTGCCAGCTGTGTTGTCGGAGGATATCTCATCAGCAGGATACTTGTCCGGGGGTATGGGGAAGTAGGTCGGGACGGCCAGTACTGCTGGATAGAAGGCCACGGGCTGGTTCAGCACTATCTTCAGGGTGTAGTCGTCGACGACCTCGGTCTTGTTGACGAAGTCGAGGACGAACCACGCGGGGTCGCCCTCTATCCTGGCCACCCTATCTATGGACCACTTCAGGTCCTTGGCGGTGCAGGGAGTTCCGTCAGCGAACTTCAGATCCTTCCTGAGCTTCAGTATGTAGACCTTACCGCCCTCTTGGACCTCGTAGTCCTCTATTATCCCCTTGATCAGCTCCGTAGTTCCTGGCTTGTACTTGAACGGGCCCTCCCCTATGTTGTTAAACACCTCCCAAGTATAGAAGTCGTATGCGTTGGCCGGATCTAGGTCGGACACCTTATCGGTCACTCCTATCACTATGGTGTCAGCGTACTTCTTGGGCGGCGTGGTTTCGGTCGTCGTGGTCTTGGGCGGAGGGGCGCCAGCCGTTTGCGTGACCGTCACGGTCTTGACAGATGTCTGTGTGACAGTGGTGGTGATCGTCTTTCCCGGTCCGACTGCGAAATAGCCGATCAGTAGGCCTACAATAAGTAGAACTATCGCTATACCCCAGTCCTTTCCGCTCATTGTGACACCCCCTTTTGGGGCAAAGGAACACTCCGATCTGATTAATATAAGCTTGTCTGGGATTTATATAGGTAAAATTAAAAGAAGCGCTATGTTGAATCGAGCTTCGGATTTTTCGGAACGAACGGATTATAGGCACGGGCGATGGTGACCAGTTTGCGAACTTATCCACCTGAAACCCAGTGGAGGCGGAGATGGATGTCCAAACCTTCTAAAGAATTAAAAAGGGTGAGGAAGGATCATCAGATCAGGCCGTACTCCTTTAAGATCTCCTCTCTGGGAACTCCGTCCTTGTCCCATCCCCTGAGCTCGTAGTAGTAGTCAAGGAACCTCTCCTGCTCCTCCTCAGTTATCTTCCTCTCCTCTCCCTCGTGGATGAAGGACTCCCTGAACAGCCTCTTCGGTAGTCTGTCGTCCTTCCTCCTCACGCCAAGTTTCACGTTATACATCCTCACCAAGTTTATTATGCGCCTGGCAGCGGTTTTCAGGTCAGTTATGCTTGTCTCCCTCCCGGTTATGAGTGTGTAGTATTTGGCCATCTGCTCCCAATCTATCAGGGTTCTGGTGAACTTGCATATCACGAAGGAATCCTCTAATACGCCCTTCTCCTCGAGATCCGCTAGCACCTCCGTCTTCTCCTTCGTGACGGATTTCCTGTCCCCTCCAAGTCCCTTTATGTCGGCGAAGTAGCCGGTAAGCCTGAGGTGACAGGCGCCCCTAGAGGAGACTCCGTAGCTGAGGATCATGCTCTTCAAGGTTCTGGGATCGTAGCCCGCGGGCTCCAACCCCTTAACATGTATCGCCAGATCTTGGAGGCCTAATTTCTCAGCGGCAGCCCTTACTCCTTCCGCTAGCAGGTCTCCCACCCCTCTCCTTTCGGCTATCATCTTGGTGAGCTCGTACAGGGATTCCGGCTCACTGTAATCGAGCTTGAAGCCGGGATCGAGCTTGCCCCTCTTGTACGCCTCAATTGCGAAGCCGAATATGTTGCCTATCGTGATGGTGTCCATGCCCAGCCCGTCGATAAGGTCGTTCAGCCACACTATGGCCTTTATGTCTGTGACGGCAGCTAGGCCGCCTATCGAGTAAACGGTCTCGTATTCCACTTCCACCTCGCTTCCTGCATACTTCCCCTCCTTCACCCTGCTGTACCTCCCGCAGGGGGTCGGGCAGCCGAAGCATCCCTTTGCATGTACGAATACTTCCCTCTCAATTGCCTCCCAGGCTATCCTGTCCCATCCCTCTACGCTGCCCTTCGACCAGTAGTAGCTGGGGAAGAACCCCCACTCGTTAGCTAGCTCAACTAAACCCGTCGTTCCCTTCTCGAAGTATGATTTCAGCTCCTCCCTAGCCCTGGGTATTATCTCCTCTGAGGTATACTTCCTCACGCCGTCCGGGTCCGCTGCGTCCCACTTCATGGTGTCGTAGTCGATAACTATGGCTTTGAGCTTCTTCGATCCCATAACGGCCCCGCCACCTGTCCTACCGGCCTGCCTCCACTTCTCATTACCTATCACCGCGTACTTCACCAAGTTCTCTCCGGCAGGGCCTATTGATGCTACGGAGCTGCGTCCGTATTCCTTCTTGAGGGTCTCCTCAGTTTCATAGATGGTCTTCCCCCAGAGATGGCTGGCATCCTTAACCTCTACACCGTCTTCCCTCACAACCAAGTAAACGGGCTTCTCCGCTCTGCCCGTTATCACCAGTGCGGTGTAGCCCACCCATCTGAAGGCGGCTCCGAAGGTGCCTCCAACGACGGACTCTCCTATGATCCCCGTCTGGGGAGATCTGAAGATAAATGTTCCTTTACCGGAGTATGGAACGGCAGTTCCGGTGAAGGGACCTATGGCGAATATGAGAGGGTTGTCGGGGCTAAGCGGGTCGGTCCTCTCATCGGTCATATCGTAAAGCAACTTTGCTCCGAGACCCTTGCCACCTATGAATTTAAGAGCCAGATCATCAGGGACGGGTTCACGTCTTTGATCACCCGATGAGAGATCGACCCATTGTATTAGGCCGTAACCCTTCAAGCAGACCACCGGGTTAAGGGCTACTGGATCTTAATTAAGGTTCTCAAGTCCTGCAGTTTTCCCCGCACTCCTGATCAGCGACAGAGCCTTTCTCTCGAGCTCAAGTGCCTTCTCCTTAGTAGGCGCGTCCACATGATATCTGAATACAGGTTCAGTTCCTGAGGGCCTGAAGAGCATCCAGCTTCCATCGTCCAAGAGCACCTTCACGCCATCTATCTTGATTAGATCTCCAAGCGGCTCGATCAACGTCTCAATCTTGAAAAGTAACTTTTCCTTCAGGTGATCTGGGCAAGGGATCGCGCCCTTCTTAGTGTACCTCTCGGGTATCCATGAGAGCGATTCCGAGAGGGACATTCCATCCAATACCTGCAGTAGCTTTGCGGTGGCGTAGACCGGATCCCCGTAAAGGATATTCCCCGGCCAGATATATTTCCCAGATTCCTCGAACGCGAAACCCGCTCCCTTCCTGAGTATCGCCTCGGCCATGGCTGGCGGTCCCACCTTGGTGTAGACGATCTCGATCCCATGCTCCCTCAGGGCCTCGACTGCGCCGGTCGTGTTGACGGGACATGCTACCTTCCTTATGCCCCTCTCTCTAGCCTCCTCCAAGGCGAACAGGATTCCGAGCCTGTCAGGAGGGACTACATCACCCTTCTCGTCGACGAATATAGCTCTATCTCCATCCCCGTCTAGGGACAGGCCGAACGTCGCGCCCTCGTCCCTGACGATCTTTCCCAGTAGTTCCAGCGATTTCTGATCCGGTTCAGGCGGTCTGTTGGGGAAGTCCCCCCTCACCTCCCCGTGCAGAACTTTCATCTCCAAATCGTCGAGTATGTAGAGGAAGTCCCTGACTGCAGGGGAATGACCGGCATCCAAGACTACCCTTCCCCTTAGAGTAGGAAACTCCCTCCTCACATCCTCCCTGTATCTGGTAAGGGCATCTCCATTCTCTAATTTGCCTAAATTATCTAACGAAGCTAGATGGAACCTCTCCCTCTCGAATATCTCCTCTATCTCCCTCTCTTCATCTCCGAAGATCTCCGCCGTATCCCTCCTGAAGAGGAGGATTCCATGTATATCCGGGGGAGTGTGGGATCCCGTTATCATGGCGGCTCCTTCGCTCCTCTCCCTCATTCCGTGGAGCAGGGCGGGGGTCGATGTGAGACCGAAGTCTATAACGTCGCTACCACCCGCGAGGAGGCCGGACACGAAGGTCGGATGGATGATCCTATTGCCCAGCCTAGCGTCCCTTCCAACCGCTATCCTGCCATCCGATAGGAATGAGGAGAAGGCTAAAGCTAACTTAATCACATTCAGAGGATTAAGCTTCTCGTTAACGTATCCCCTGAATCCCGATGTCCCGAAGACCCTCATGTCGAAGATCGAGTTCTATTGGTAGGTCTAAATTAATTCTGGTTATGGGCAGCTCATTCAGCTGATAAGTCGGGACCAGCTTGGGGGCTATTCCCCTATCCAGATGACCCTATCCAGCCCTTTGAAATGCCTGTCTCCAGTTATGACAAATCCGTCAAATCAGTTTTAATATGGTGCCATTGAATTCCCCGGTGTTCTAGTGAGGAGGAAGGGCCTCGTCAAGTCGCTGGAACTCTTCGTTGCATTTATCCTAATATGGACCCCGTACCGCTATGTTACGGGGATGCTCGGTTGGGGGGTTCTGACTCCAGAGTCACTCCCCTTGCTCGTGGAATCCGTGGTCAAGCTTGTAGTCTCCTTCGGGCTCGTCTACCTATTCCTGAGGAGGTTCGGTGATTCTTGGGAGGATGTTGGCATCTCCAGAAGGGGTATAGGCGAGTCAATCTCGCTTGCCGTCCTAGGATCGCTCATCCTGCTCTCGGTGCACTTGGCTATGGGCGGTGAGCCCAGGCTCAATCTATTGGGTACCTTCCACCTCTTTCTCGTCGTGGGCCCGGCGGAGGAGCTGGTGGACAGGGGGTACTACTTCTCCATGGTGGCCTCGGATTTAGGGGGGAGGTGGAGGTTCTGGAGAGCTGCCTCGATTAGCTCCCTCCTATTCGCCCTTAGCCACCTTCCGATAGACCTCCTAGTTGCCAAGTATGGTCCCTGGGATGTGGCCATGCACCTGCTATCGGTCTTCTTTGCCGGGATGGTGCTGGCTGGCTATTACTACTTCGGATGGAACATAACTGGCCCTTCCATACTGCACGCGGTGATGGACGTATGCGGAGCCTACATAACCTTCGAGGGAGGTGCCTCCCAGTTCATGGCCAGTGGAATTGGGATGGCCGCTATAGCCCTCATCCCAATGATCTGGTGGTTCCTGAGGGCCAAGCTAATCCGAACCGGCTCTCGATAGTATGTGGAGGAGGGCTTCCTTCACCCTCTCCAGCCTCCTCTCTAAATCCATGCCCCTCAGATCTATCTCCTCAGCTACTCTGGCTGGTTTTGGAGTTAGCACGTAGACCCTATCGGCCAAGGGCAGCAGCTCCTCCAGTTGATGGGAGACGATCACCGTCGAGAGTCCGTACTCGTCCCAGATCCACTTGAGAGCTTCCCTCAAGGAGGCCCTAGCCTTGACATCAAGTCCGGTGAAGGGTTCATCCAAAAGGAGTATCTCCGGCTCGAGGACGAGGGCCCTGACTAGGGCTGCCTTCCTTCTAGTGCCGCCGCTGGCCTTCCTAGGGTGGAGTGAAAGGTCGGAGTCGGTGAGTCCCACCATGCTCGAGTACTCCCTGATCCTCTTGGTTAGTTCCTCCCCCCTCATCCCGTGGTACTTCAGCCCCAAGGCCACGTTCTCCCATAGGGTCTTCCAGGGAAGAAGCCTGTCCTCCTGAAACACGATGCCGACCTTCCCTTCCCTCCTGACGCTTCCCCTATCGGGAAACTCCAGTCCCGCCATTATCCTCAGGAGGGTCGTCTTCCCGCATCCATTAGGTCCCACGACCCCTAAGACCTCGCCTCCATTCAGGTGAAGGCTTATATCAACTAGGACAGGTTCTGAGAAGCTCTTATATACCGAGGAGACGTCCAGCATCACTCTAGCCATCTCTTAGCCCTCCTCTCTAGGGGTTTGAGGACCAGTTGATCCAGTCCCAAGACCAGAGCGATTAGCACGATGGACCAAGCCAGTACCCCCGAGGCGTCAGCCAGGTTGTAGCTCCTGATTATCATGTAGCCCACCCCGCCGCTCGATCCAAAGGCCTCGGCCACGACGCTTATCCTCAGGGCGGTCCCCAACCCGACCCTAGATGCCGAGGCCAAGAGGGGAACGGAGCTGGGTAGGATCACCTCGAAGAATTCGTCAGAGGGCTTGGCTCCTACCGATCTAACGGCCTCCAGCAGGCCCGGATCCGCCGAGGACAGAGCCGATACTGTAGCTGTGAGTACGTGGGGGAGTGTCACGGCTGCAACGACCAGTATTGGCGGGAGAGGGCTCAACACACCCAAGGTGGCCACTAGGACTAGGGACCAGACTAATGCGGAGGTGCTGTTGAATATCTCGGAGAGGGCCTCCGAGAATCCCTTGACCAAGGAAAGCTTGTGGGAGAGGAGACCCAGCACCATGGAGGCCAAAAACGACAGGGAGAATCCGGTAATGCTGTTGTACAGTGTCTTGAGCACCTGAGGCACAATATCTTCCAGCTTCATGCTGAGGAGGTATGCCAGCACCTCCGCGGGGCCGGGGAGCATGCCCGTCGTCGATGCTGAGATCCATATCGCCAAGACGAAGAGGCCGGCGAGTATCCTGCCGGTCCTGAAAGCGATTTCCCGTCCCTTGTCGGCCTCCTTCCTTCCCTGAGTCATGGTGTCTGACCTCTCACCAACGGGGCAACCATCGAGAAGGCTCTTAAGGATTTGGTCGGGAAAGAGGAGAGGGTCGGGAGATCATCCTCCCCAGAAGGCCTTAGATGCGAGCTCCTTTAGAGCATCCTCGCTTACCTTCAGGTATCTTCCCTGACGAGCCAGTTCCCAAGCGGAGATTATGCCCTCCCTCGCCCCCTCTAGACCGCCAGTCCACAGCCTCACTCTCGCCATCAGCGTGCTTACCTCATCGTCGTTCAGGCCATAGAGTTTCTTGAGGATTGAAGGGGCTTCCTCATCCCACCGTTGAGCCGCCTTCTCCCTCAGCTCGAGGAAGGCCTTCACATCGTCGGGCCTCCTCAGGAAGTCCTCCGTGGCGACCCACACCAGCATCACCGGCTGTTTACCCACATACCTCTCAGCGAGGTCAACGAAATCTATGTGCTCGTAGCCCTTGGCGATGAGCTTGGAGGCCATGGGCTCCCAGACCACCGCCGCATCTATGTCGCCCCTGCCGAGCGCGGCCACTAACTGGGGTGGGGGCATGTCCACCACCTCATATCCCTTCACACCCGCTAGCCTCGTGTACGCCTGAAACATCGCGTAGGTCCCGCTGGCCGTTGTGGCGCCCACCCTCTTACCCTCCAGGTCCTTCAGGTCACTCACCCCTACCACCGCCTGATTCTGCAGCATCTCAGCGGCGATTATCTTCAGCTCCCTCTTGGAGGAGAGGGCGAACTTCGCGTACATCTCCGAGGTTATGACGGCCACATCGACCTCGCCCTTTGACAGGGCTTGGGCCACATCCAAGGGCTTGTCGAACCTCATCACCTTGAGCCACTCGGCCTTGCCCTCCATCAGATCGAGTGTGCTGATCCCCCCCTGTATGGTGGCAGCTGTGACGGGGCTCCGCTGCTTGGGTATCAGAGCGTAGGCTATCAAGACGATCACGATGAGGGCTAGCAAGTAGAGGAGCCTTCTCATGTTCTCCCCGCCTCCCCCTCTCCACCATAAAAAAAAATGATAGCGGCGTCCCCTCTAGCGCGACAACTATAAGTTTGAAGCGAACTTGGTGAGGGAAGGGATACATTTGGTATTCTACGAGAAGTTCGCCAGAAAGTACTTCGAGGAAGCGGAGAAAGACCTTAAAAGAGCCTTAAGATCAATTGAGTTCGAAGACTACTCCGAGTCAGTCTTCCACCTACAACAGTGCGTTGAGAAGGCTGTGAAAGCTATGATCGAGGCCAAGAGGAAGTACGTGTACAATCACGGGCCTATGCTGGGGACCGCATTCTCAGACGCATTCTCGGATGAGTGGAGGGATGAATTCGACATGGTTCTGGATGTAATCGGGTGGTTCACTGAGTACTATACTAGAAGCAGGTATCCGTTCCTCCTCAGAGGTGAGGTCGTGTCACCCGACGAGTTCATCGATAAGGAGGTGGCTGAAGAGGCTCTCAAGAGAGCTAGGGGGGTATTAGATGTTGCGAGGAGGTATCTCGAGGAGAAGGGAATTCTATGAGGATTTGAAGGACCTCGTGCTGGAAATATTGGGAGATAGGGTCCTAGCGGCACTTGTGTTCGGAAGTTCCATCTACTGGAAGGATGCCAAGGATGTTGATCTCTTGATAGTAGTAAGAGGATCGTTAAGACCCAGGGAAAAGGTTGAGCTCGAATACAAGATATCCTCACGGGCCCTTAGGATGGGTCTCCCCCCTCTCGATGTTCATGTAATGGGTTTAAGCGATTTTAGGGATAACCTCTCTCCAGGGACATTCCTCTCAGGACTGGCCCTAGGCTACAGGGTGCTGATAGACAGGATAAACGTAGATTCCCTGATAACATCCTTCTTGAGGGAATTGAGCAGGGAGGACTACGTCCTCTACAGCAGACATGGGAGGTGGAATTTGAGCAAGATGGCCAAGATACTCCTGAGGAGGAAGTTGAGAGCTGAAGGTGAGGATCGGCAAACACTTAATTTAACGTGAGATTACTCCGTGGGAGTGAAAGTTGGAGGATCTCAGGAGCTTCCTAGAGGAGCTTGAGAGTAGAGGAGAGCTAAGGAGGGTGAGAGCTCCGGTCAGCGTGGAGCTGGAGATAGCGGAGATCCTGAGGAGGGTCGCGCGAGGCGGACCAGCACTTCTCTTCGAGAACATTGAGGGTTTCGAGGGTTGGAGACTCACTGGCAACCTGTTCTCTAAGATGGAGAGGGTGAAGCTGGCTCTGGGGGTAGAGAAGCTGGAGGAGGCCGGCGAGAGGTTCACTAGGCTCACTAAGGGCCCGCCCCCTCTCACCTTGGGGGAGAAAGTTAGGACCCTGAGGGAAGCCGCTAGCTTCGGCAGGTACCTACCTAAGATGTCCAAAGCCCTGTGGAAGGACAATGAGTGGGACGAGCCCGACTTGAATAAGGTGCCAGCGATTAGGACATGGCCGAAGGACGCGGGGAGATTCTTCACCTTTCCTATCGTCATTACGAGGGATCCTGAGACGGGAATATACCACTTCGGGGTCTACAGGATGCAGATAATGGGAAAGGATGTTACGGGAATGCATTGGCACATACACAAGAGGGGGGCCGCCTACTACGATAAGTACGGTGAGGAGATGCCTGTAGCTGTAGCTGTCGGCGTTGATCCGGCCGTAGCCTTCGCGGCCGTGGCGCCCGTGCCTGAGGGGATAGACAGCTACCTCTTCGCTGGAGTCATGGCTGGGAGGTCGATAGGGGTAGCTAAGGGAGAGAGCGGGCTCTTGATCCCCTCCTCAGCCGAGCTGGTAATGGAGGGTACTGTTCCGCCGGGCGAGACCCGCATAGAAGGACCCTTCGGGGATCACATGGGCTACTACACTCCCCCGGCTCCCTTCCCGGTCTTCAGAGTAAGGAGGATTTACACGAGGGAGGATCCGATATTTCACGCCACCGTGGTGGGCTACCCCTGGCTCGAGGACGCCGTTCTGGGCAAGGCCGTGGAGAGGACCTTCCTGCCCTTCGTGAGGATGCTCATGCCTGAGGTGGTGGACCTTAATCTGCCGGAGTACGGGCTCTTCCACGGGCTGGCTATCGTGTCCATCAGGAAGAGGTACCCCGGCCATGCCAAGCAGGTGGCGATGGGTCTCCTAGGTTTGGGACAGTTCTCCCTGACTAAGATGATAGTGGTGGTGGATCACGATGTGAATGTGCACGACCTGAATCAGGTGATGTACGCGGTGGCCTCGACCGTGGATCCCCAGAGGGATGTGCAGATCGTGGAAAACGCCGTCGCCGACGAGCTCGATCATGCCAGCGTCGCTCCTAGGATGGGAGGCAAGATGGTAGTTGATGCGACTAGGAAGCTGAGGGAGGAGATAGGGAGGGACTGGCCCGAGCCCGTCGCTCCAGATCCAGAGGTTGCGAGGAGAGTGGATGAGAGGTGGTCCGAGCTTGGGATTTAGGACCTACGTGAGGATGCTGAGGATTCACCACACCCTTTTCAGCCTACCCTTCGCCTATGTCGGAGCGCTGATGTTCGGACTGAGCGACTGGCTGGACGCTTTGATGATAGGTGTCGCCCTCTTCTCAGCTAGATCCGTCGCTTTACTGTCTAACGACCTCTTCGACAGGGATTTGGATGCCCTGAACCCTAGGACGGCCAGCAGGCCCCTCGTAACCGGGGAGGCGAGGGCTCTGACCGTGGTCCTACTCATAGTTCTCTTCTCCTCCATATTCGCCCTCAGCGCGCTATACTTCAATTGGCTAGCCTTCCTCTTAGCTTTTCCCATAATACTAGCGGAGGTCACCTATCCCTTCGCTAAAAGGATCCACTGCTTCCCTCACTTCCACCTAGGCGCCGTGCTCGGAGCGGTCCCGCTTGCAGGAGCGATAGCCATGTCGAACAGCGTGTCCAACCTGCCTTGGGGTTACGCGATTGCCCTAGCCATGTGGGTAGCGGGCTTCGACATGGTGTACGCTGTGCAGGATGTGAGTATAGATCGGAGGCTGGGGATTAAATCTGTTCCGGCGTGCTTCGGGGAGAGAGTAGCCCTCAACCTCTCGCTCCTCTTACATGTGGGTACGGTCTTGGTCCTGCTGTTGAGTGCAATCAATGGCGTGTTCTCAGCGATCTCAATCTGCCTTACGGCTGTGCTGCTAGGTTACCAGCACTACCTCGCTAGGAGGGGGATGTACGCTAGGGCCTTCAACGTCAACTTGGTTGTAAGCCTACTCTTGGGATTCGGGCTCATGCTGGATCTCCTCCCCCACTGAGCTGCATTTTTATGGTGACCCTTCCCCTATCCGGGATTGAGATGGACTACGAGAGCTTCCTGATAAAAGTGGAGATGTACGCTTACCTAGATCCCAAGGATCTGGAGGGTCTGATATCGGAGTTAGTGGAAGAAATGGAGAAACTGGGGTTTCTGCCCAGTAGGAGGGCCGAAGGTTACGCGTTCCTCCCCATGGGGAGTCCCGTGCCCACCCACCTGAGGCTGGGCGTCTACACCGGGATGGTCACCTTCTGGGTTAGGGGAGCTGGGGAGGTCGCCAAGTCGGCCGATCGATTGGGAATGAGCGTCAATGAGTTCTTCGAATCTATCTTGAGCGGGATAAGAAAGGCGGGTGAGATCTTCAGCTCCTATGAGGACAGAGGTTCTGTTAGGGTCTTCATACCTGAGCTCGAGTGATCAGCACAGGCCTGAGCTGCACGCTGCCCTGACTGCTGATAAGATCCTCTCAAGGGAGCCATTCAGCACCTGCTCGGCTGACATGATGATTCTGAGGTTAGGATTCCCTCCTTGTATCCTTAGGGAGAGCGCATCCACCGCCAAATCGGGAAAGTCCTTCAGAGTTCTCTCGCCCTTCGGGGTGGTGTTGAAGTCGGCCACCACTGAGAGGAGATCTCTCCTCCCCATCGCCTTAGATATCAGGTAGTTGATCAAGATCTCCCTCGGGAGGCTTGTATAGGCCATCTCAATCCTTCTAAATGGAGATCGAGTTCCCTTAGCCACGGCTATGAAAGCTGAGCCGCCAAGCTCCCTAGCAGCCATCTCCGAGGCGAATTCCTCCATCTGTTCCAGCACTGCACTCCACACTTTGGAGGTTAGCTTCCTATTCTGATAGGAGCCCAAGAAATACCAGCCAGCTAGCACGGCCGATATGGCTATCACTACCTCGATTTCGTACATACGTCCCAAATTGCATCGAGTAAAGGATAAAGCCTACCCGCGAGTGCGGCTGGAGCGATGAAGCGGGTACACATAAGGGCAGTCAGTTCCCTGTTCGGTACAGTGGACTTCCTAACACTCACCGTGCCGGATGAAGCGGAAGTCATGGCCACGGCCTACGGATCGGACATTACTCAGTACGAGAGGAGAGGTCACATAGCTTACGTGACCTACGGGGAGAGCTATCATGTATTAGCGACCCCAAGCTACGCTGTGGACATGAGGATCGTGGTCAGACCTGGCAGGAAGGATCTGAAACCTAGGATTAGGATAGAGAGGACCGGTGAAACGGAGATGGGGGGTCATCCAGCCGCGTACTACGTGGGGAGGGGAATCATAACGGGTAGGAATAGGAATCATCTGTTCACGGTCCATTACTGCGATGTCACGGATAGGACCATTCAGATAATGTTTAAGGGCCCGTCCCATCTGGATGTAATGAAGATACTCGAGGATGTGGGTGTCCTCTGCCATGAGATGGGAGGAATTTAAGAGAGCTGCTAAGGAGTTCCTCTTCGGGCTCTTCTACTTCGACCTTTACTGGGAGACGAGGAAGGAGGCGGCTAAGCTGAGGGATGCGGTAAACCTCCTGATCATGGGAGAACTGCTTGGCCTCCCACTCATGACCACACCCATCATGCTGAGGCTCCTTCCTTATCTGTTGCCTGAGATAGAGGGTTGGAAGCAGAGGCAGCTCAGGGAGAGGGATATAACGGAGGAGGTCCCGGAAACCGTATGAAAATCCATTCACACAATTTGTGAAAAATCTTTCCATAGTATAAGCAAAAGACGTATATAGCAAAGTTAATTAGCTAACTGATCGCCTTACCTACTTAAAGGTCACTTTCAGGGGGGTAAATATGCAGGTAGCGTTCTTGGAGACCCCCTCCCTCTGGATAATCGGGGCTCTAGTTGCTTACGGATTCGCCTACTACGTGTACGCCAAGTGGGTCGACGAGCACATCTGGGAGGTAAGCGAGAAGAAGGTTACACCAGCCCACATGTACTTGGACGGCGTGGAGTACTTTCCAGTAAGTAGATACGTCCTCTATGGATTCCAGTTCAAGAGCATAGCTGCCTTGGGACCCATCTTGGGACCGTTCATAGCCGTCGCCTACGGCTGGCTGCCAGCCCTCATTTGGATAGTAATAGGGAACATGTTCATCGGTTGGGTCCAAGATTACAGCACCATAATGCTCACGGTCAGGAACGAGGGCAGATCCATGGGTCCCCTCGTCTATAACGCTATAGGAGAGAGGGGAAGGAAGATACTGCTGGCATACTTGCTCTTCTACCTGCTGATAATCTCGGCGGTGTTCATCTATCTTGTATCGCTATTCTGGAACGTCTTCCCAGGTTCCTTCATAGCAACCATAGGCATCATAATAACCGGTCTCATAGTGGGAGAGCTCCTCTACAAGTACAAGGCTAACATCTTCGGCGTAACCGCACTGGCGATAATACTCACGCTGATCAGTGTTGGGGTAGGCACTGCTGTGGCGTGGCCGCCTAAGGACTTCTTCGGCCCGTGGTCCATCCAAGTGTGGTCGATAATCCTCGCGATAATACTCTTCGTCGGAGCCATAGTCCCGCTTCCCAAGTTCATCACCCCGATGAACTTCGTGGCAGTATTTCCGGCCATAGGAGGGGTCCTGCTGATAATATTCGGCGCCCTCATATCTCCTGCTACCGGCATGAAGCTTATCCAGCCAGCGTTCAAGGGATGGTACGTCCAGAACGTAGGTCCGATATTCCCGATCCTCTTCGTGTCTATAGCATGCGGTGCGATATCGGGATGGCACAGCCTCGTCAGCACCTCCACGACTGGGAAGCAGCTTGACGTGGAGACCGATGCCAGGCCAGTAGGGGCTGGAGCAATGCTCACCGAGGGTCTGCTCGCCACCTCAGCTCTGGCTGCCTACATGGTCGTCTCGCCGGATCTCATAGCTAAGGGTAAGATATCGGCCTTCGTTAACGGAGCCACCTTGCTGACCGCCCCGTTCCTCGGAGGGGATGCTTCAAAGGCGTATCTACTGACGTTCTTCTCGATATTCCTCGTCATTTATGCTATAACTGTGCAGGCGCTCGTCACAAGGTACTGGCGTGTGTTCAGCGCCGAGCTCTTCAGGGGATCTTGGGAGTGGCTCGGGAACAAGTATGTAGCCACCGTGATAGGTCTGATACTGCCCATCATATTCGCATTGACCGGAAGCTGGATAAACTTGTGGATATACTTCGGTGGTAGCAACCAGCTGCTGGCTGCGATGGCCCTCACGCTGGTGGCCTTCTATGTTGCCAAGATGAACAAGCCCTCGTGGTATTCCGCCGTGCCAGCCGCGTTCATGACCATCGTCACCCTCTCCGCCCTCCTCTGGGAGATATACACCTTCGGACTGAGTACCTTCGGTATAAAGAAGCCGCTGGCGAAACCGCCGCTGACCCAGTATCCCGGGGCGGCGTGGGCCCTCAATGCGCTCTTCTTCGTCATAGGCATAGTGCTCTTCGTGCTTGGCATCTACATGAGCTACGCCCTCTGGAGCGCCTACTTCAAGGTCAGAAAAGGAGAAGTAGAGGCCAAGGCTGTCTCTCCCTAAACCTTTTATTTCCCTTTTTCATGCTCGATTGGGAGGTGATCCCTATCCCGTTATTCGGTAGAAAGAATAAGGAAAAGAAGGAAGAAAAGAAGGAAGGAGTTTCCGAGGCCCTTAAGGGCGTGCTCTATGGCTTCGCTGTCCACGGGGCAGCTACCGCGGCCCTGAAGACCAGGATGCACATGGAGCACCTCTTCATGCTGATGACTTTGGGTGACATGCTGGGCTTCCCGATAATCCCACCCTACTACTCGTTGAAGATCTTACCCTACGTCGTTCCCAATATAAAGTCGTGGAAGGAGAGGCTGTTCAGGGAGAGAGACTTCACCGATCTACTGAGCGGCTGAGGAGCGGGAGAGTGGTTCCATGGTGGGTTTAGCTGAATTCTTCGAGAGGAAGCCGAATATAGAGGTGGTGGTGTTCGCTGGGAAGGGTGGTTTGGGAAAGACCACTAGCAGTGCCGCCCTTAGCTACCATATGGCCGTGAATGAGGGGAAGAAGGTCCTCTGCTTCAGCACTGACCCCCAAGCTTCACTGAGCGACATCTTCGAGAGGGACCTCTTCGGTAAGGGAGTCGTGGAAGTTGCGCCCAATCTTTACGTAGTAGAGATAGACGCGGACAAGAAAATAGCCGAGTACCAACAGGAGATTAAACATAAGATAATGGACATGTATGGACTGGAGGAACTCCCCAAAGAGATTGAAGAGTACATAGATAGCACCTCCGCCGAGCCGGCTATGTACGAATCAGCGACGTACGATGCGATGGCAGATCTGGTGGCCTCGGGAGAGTATGACCTCTACGTCTTCGATATGCCTCCATTCGGTCATGGGGTCAGAATGGTGGCGATGGCTGAGATCCTCAGCGCCTGGGTGGACAAGATAACTGAGGCCAGGAAAGAGGCTGCTGAGTACGAGGCCGTGGCTGCAACTCTGAAGGGAGGGATGCAGACCGAGGACATGGTCCTAAAGGAACTGGAGGAGATAAGGAAGAAGATGACCACTTTCACCGAGCTGATGACCAACTCCGAGAAGACGGCCTTCTTCATGGTAATGGTACCGGAGAAGATGGCCATACTGGATACGGAACGCGCGCTAGAGATGTTCAGGGAGCTGAACATAGAGATGTCCGGCGTGATCGTCAATCAGATATATCCTAGGGACCTGTTGAACAAGCCCGATCTTCCAGAACTCTTGAGAAAGAAAATAGAGATGCAGGAGAAACACTTGCTGGAGATAAGAGAGAAGTTCGAAGACCTGATCGCTGCAATAATTCCCATGTATGATAGAGAGCCCAAAGGATTGGAGATGATTGCGAAGGTCGCTGAGGACCTGATGAACTCGAGGAGGGACCTGCTATGGTGGTGAGCTTGGAGGAGAAGGTGTTGATGCCCGAGTTCCTCTCCAAGAAGCCTAAGCTCAAGTTCCTCTTCACCGGAGGTAAAGGGGGCGTCGGGAAGACTATATCAGCTGCTGGCCTTGCATACAGGTTCGCCAAGGATGGGAAGAAGACTCTTCTTGTGTCCCTCAACCCTGTACACTCACTATCAAGCCTGTTTGGTCAGGACCTGAGGGGAGGAGTGATAAAGCCTGTGGAGGGGGCTCCTAATCTTTACGCCCTCGAAGTGGAGATAGATGATGTGGTGGAGAAGTACAAGCAAAACATTGCGAAGAGGCTTTCGGAGTTCCTTAAGTGGGCTGACATACCCATGGATCCTAAGCCCTTCATTGACATAGCTACCACGAACCCGGCCTTCCAAGAGTCGGCGATGTTCGATAAGATGATGGATGTGGTGCTCCAGCAGGGTGAGGAGTATGATGTGGTTGTCTTCGACACTGCCGCCGTCGCTAACGCGGCCAGACTGATAGGTTTGAGCAAGATCTACGGGCTTTGGCTTGAGAGGATGATTGAGAGCAGGAAGGAGGCTTTATCGTTGAGGGTAAAGCTGTCCTTCCGCAAGGAGAAGGTGATGGAGGAGATAAAGAAGGATCCCCTAATGGCCGACCTTCTGTCCATGCAAGACAGGTTCAACAGGGTCAAGGACATTCTGCTCAACGAGGAGCTCACTGCGTTCTTCTTCGTCACATTACCGCTCTCCTTACCCATAGCGGTAGTTAAGAGGTTCATCAAGATGGTGAAGGGCTTCGACATTCCCGTCGGCGGGGTCATCGTGAATCAGGTGATACCTAAGGCAGTCGCTGAGGCGACGACAAATGAGTACATAAGGAACAAGTACAGGGAGCAGCTCGGGTACATGGCCGAGATAGAGAGGGACCTCGGACCCTTGGTGAGGTCCTACATCCCCGTCTACCCCAGCGAGGTAGTGGGAGTGGACATGGTGGCCAGGGTCTCGCAGGATATGTTCTCTTGGATTCCCGACTTCTTGGATGAGCTGGAGGTCTGATCCTCCACACCTCCCTACCTTTCTAAGTTTATGAGGTCCACGCTCACATTCACCCTATGAGGGTAGCACCGGTCCGGAATCCCGCGCTCATCGTGGTGGATGTTCAGAGGGACTTCATGCCTGGGGGCGCCCTCCCCGTCCCCAAGGGGGACGAGGTGGTGGCACCCTTGAATGTCCTGATCTCTCATTTCGCCGAGAGGGGTTTCACCGTGATCTACACTAGGGACTGGCACCCTCCCGACCACGTATCCTTCAAGCAGAGAGGCGGTCCTTGGCCCCCTCACTGCGTCCAAGGAAGCGAGGGTGCTGAGTTTCACCCCGATCTGATGGTCCCCGAAGGTGCCATGATAGTTTCCAAGGCGACAGATAGAGATAAGGATGCGTACTCGGGTTTCGAGGGGACTGACTTGGAGGAGATCCTCAAGGAGAGAGGGGTGAAGAGGCTCTTCGTGGGAGGCGTCGCGACCGAGTACTGCGTTAGGGCCACCGTCCTAGATGCGCTGAGGCTGGGATTCGAGGTCTTCATCGTGGAAGATGCAGTGAGGGGTATAGATCCGAGTAATGAGGAGAGGGCCAAGGACGAGATGGTAAGGGAAGGAGCAGTACTAGTCAGACTGGACGAGATACTCTTGAGGTGAGCCTTCATGCTACACAGAGTCGAGATAGAGGTGGAGGAGGTTAGAGGATATTGCGCAGCTAAATACCGCAAGGGCGATTCCTTCACCTTGAGAGGCTTCTACATCGAAGGGGAGGAGGATGTGAGGATCTGTCTCCACGCCCTGACTGCTATGGCAACCCTTCTTTCCCCCTTCTCGCACGGAGTGCCTGCAGATCAATTGGGAATAGGTGAGGGGGATGTTGGACGTGTGCAGTGTCCTGATCCCGGGCCCCCGCTCACATGTGGTGGAACAGTTGTGTTCAAGCTCGTCAGACTGAAACAAAAGTGTTAATGAGCCATCTCCCAATATCTGTTGAAGAGCTCCTTCATCTGCTCCGCCATCCTGCTGTCCATTATCCTGACAGCGGTCCTAAGGGTGTTAGTCTCGGGATCTGAGATATAGAGGTATGTTGTGTCGCTGTCTATTACCATGAAGGGCACCTTCACAGCTCTCGTCTCCTTAATCTCTGCTAAGTTCTTTGAAAGAGGCTCTAGTGTACTTCTCTCCAGTATTTCCCTGAATCTACTACTGAACACATCCAGAGAGGGTACCAAGAACCTGAACCTCACTCCCCTTCTCATACAGTCCAAGATGTCCTTAGCATACTTACTCCAATCTATTCTAGCGGGCTTCTGAGATAGCGCCACCAGTACTTCCCTCTCCGCGTTTACAGCATCTTTAACTGAGTTGGAGAGGATAGACTCGTGGCTCTCTATAATCATCATCTGCGCCTCCCTGACGGATCCTTGACCACTGATCTCCCTTATTTCCTCCAGAAGTTGCTCTGCCTCCACTACTTTCCTCTCAAGCTCCCTCCTCAACTGCTCAATCCTATTGGTTATTCCCTGCTTGGCTGGTAGGGGTGCGTATTTAGCCGGTTTACTGCTGATCATCACTATCATTCCTTTTCGAACGAGATTTCTCACGATCTCGTAACATTTAGCCCTCGGAACCCCGCTCAGTTCGCTCAATTCTCCGATAGTCATACTTCCATGCACAATCAGGGCTAGATATGTCCTAGCCTCGTATTCCGTGAGATGGAGTACATTTTTGAGTCTCGTAGTGAGGGAATCCTCCTCTATCTTCGCACCTTGTATCGAGGGAGGTCAAATATTATTTGAAGATTATCCCTCCGAAACGCTGTTAGATTTATTATGCCTAATGAGCCATTAGGCACTATGAGGTCGCTGAGCCCCCTAGTCCTGACCTCTACTAGGAGGGATAAGAGGAAGAGGTTGGGCAGGGGATTCAGCCTAGGAGAGCTTAAAGAGGCGGGGATCTCTCTAGTAGAGGCCAGAAGAAGGGGTATTCCCGTCGATAGGAGGAGGAAGACGGTACATCCTTGGAATGTTGAGGCACTGAAGAAGCTCCTCCCCAAACCACCATAAGTGCCCAGTGGGCGCCCGCCGTCCGGACGCTGTCCTTATCTCCCGCTCCACAGATGCACCTACAGGGGGTGATTTGATGAGTTTGGGACTCCCAGTATCCAACAAGCTTGCTGCCGCCCTACTAATAGGAATCTTGGCAGTCATCATACCCGTAGCTGCCACTAACCAAGATGTGGTGCAAGCGCTGATAGGGGTATATACTCAGGCAAAGGAAGACCTCTTAGGAACCATGTCCTCAATCGATGCCTCCAACCCTGAGTGTGCTAATGCTCTCCAGATGGTGAACGAAACTTTATCCAAGGCAGATTCCCTAATAGAGAGTGCGGAAACCTCAATGAGTGTTGGAAACTATCGTCAAGCGGAAAGCTTAGTGATTAGGGCTATTAACATGATAGGGGATGCGTATCAAATGCTTTACAAATGCGGGATTGCTGAGACCGGTTCCATAGACATGGTTAATGCCACGGTTATGGGTCAACTCAACAGAACCCAGATGCTGCTCTCTAAGGTCATGAACGCTGTGATGAGGGCCAATGCCACTGTCAATATTACCCCAGTGATGGAACACCTGAGAGAGGCTGAGAGACTCATGCAGCAGGCCAGTCTAATGCTAATGCAGAATAGGACAAATGATGCTGTTAGTCTAATGATAAAGATCGAGAACAGAATAAGAGAAGCTTATAGAGCTATGGAGAGGGTTACTGAGAAGGAAAGAGAGCACATGAAAGCTCAGGTACCAGAAAACGCCACGATCGTAAACATGAGCGGTGCTCCTGAGGAGGTTATGGAGAGGGCTAGGGGGATGGTAAGGGCTGGAATGGCAGGGAATTCCAGCGCTGCATTAAACGTCACAAATCAGCATGGACGTAATGACCATGGTCATGGAACGCCAGATAACACCACTTCTGAAGGTTATGTAGAGCCTCCAGGAATGAAAGGAACGAGAAAAGGTGGAAATAGAGGCAATAGGGGAGAAGTAGATCATGTTCCCGGCAGCTGATCTTCCTTAATCCCCCTTTCTTTGTGGGGAAGGGTGAAGGTTAATGAGTTATCCGTCTAAGCTCCTCCTACTCCCACTGGCTCTAACGCTCGTCTTGGCTCAAGCTCAGTCCATCGGTTCAGCAACGGCCGAGGTGGTACTCTTCCCAGATGGGTGGGTAGATGTGACTGTTACCGTTAGGCTCAATGAGACTAGTTCGGGATTGGTTATCAGAATCGACGGGGAGCCGCACAACCTCATAGTGGTCAACAGTGATGGCATACCCCTCAATTACTCTTTGGATGGATCCTTCCTTATAGTGGAGACTCTAGGCAGTAGAGAGATAACGATCTCTTATCAGACACCCTCACTCACCTCTAAATCGGGAGTGATATGGAATCTAACACTGGATCTGGATGTAGATAAACTCGTCGTGATCGCACCCTCCCAGTTAGTGATTGTAGGCCTCTCAAAGCTGCCTGATGAGATCTCACAGTCGGAGAGAGGCCTTCGGATATCATTCTCAGGGGGAACCGTCTCCCTCTCTTATAAAGTAGCCCATAAACAGATGAATCGGTCCTTCGGCGGGGAAGACATCTCCAGAGCGAAGGTTGTGGAAATTACCCGTACTAGTTCCCTCGGGGAGTCAAGCGGGGCTGTAAATCCGGCGAGCCGAGTTCAGAGTCCGGTGAATCAATCTCTACTCCCTTTAATGATCGCAGGTGGCATTGCTCTCGCCCTGGCGGCCTCGGTGATCGTCTTACGGAGTAGAAGTAGGGCAACTAAAGACCTAAAGGAGGGTTCCCTAGAGTACGAGATCCTAAGAGAGCTAGAGAAGAGGGGTGGCGTGGCCAAACAGGCCGATCTCATAAAGGCGGTTCAGGCCCCTAGGACCACTGTCTGGAGAAAAATAAGGCGATTGGAAGAGAAAGGATTCGTTGAGGTGAGGAGGGAGGGTGAGGCCACCCTAGTAATGTTGAAAGCGGACGTGCCGACTACCTCACAGGCCTGACGGTCACCATCCTCTTGGTAGCGGTGGAGACCAAGTGCCTCACCCTCCTCATCCTCTTCGAACCTCCTTTCACCAATGCGAGGATCTTCTTGTCCTTTGGGATTATTCTAGCCTCGATTCCCAAGTCTCTCAGGGCCTGCTCTATCTCCTCAGGATCGTAATCGGGTAGGGAGCCGTTGCAGGGACCCATGTTGCACATGTGGCACCCGAGATCATGGGCATCCACGTTGGCGGAGCAGGCTGAGGGGAACACCTTGAGGTCCAAGGCCCTTGCCCTCGACGAGAGCATCCTCTTCAGATCTCCCGTGTTCAGTGGCACCTGATCAGTGGGGCTCTTCGGCTCCCTGATCATCCTGTCAGCTAGGTCCCCCAGACCCACAGCTTCGAGCTCTCTAAGGATGCGACGGGTCACCCTGAGTGCTCCCAACACTACTCCCCTAACGCCCAAGCTGGCAGCCCTTTCCAGTATCAGAGGACCGTCCTCCTCACTCATTCCCGGGATCAGCGGTCGGAGGAAGAGTGATGCATGTATTCCTCGCTGTAGCAGGTTGCTGAGGGTCCTGAACCTCAGTTCCGGCGAGGGAGTTTTCGGCTCTATCCTCTCCGCCCACCTCAGTGCTGGGATGGTGACCAAGGCGCTAACTGAGGGATCGAGGGACCAGATCCTTTCCGCATCCTCCTCGCTGAGGTAGGCCTTCGTCGAGAACTGTGTCGGGTTCCCCAAGTAGCGGGATACGGCTCCCAAGTACTCGAGGGTCCTATCCTTGATGGCCAGCAAGAAGGGCTCCGTGACCGAGCCGAAAGCTAGGAACGTCCCTCCCTTCCCGAGAAGGGTGTACGGGTTCGAAGCGATGGCATAGGCCAGTTGTAAGCCTGACAGGCGGGACGGCTCCGGCCTCCGGGGTACGCCCATGTCCTCGATGTAGCAGTAGATGCAAGCGTAGGTGCATCCCCTACCCGGATGAACAGTTAACCCACAGGGTCTGGGCTCTCTGTGGGCGTGTCTGTCATCCAGAGCCTCCTTTATTTCCCTTCTATCTAGTTTTGAGGCCAACTTCTCTCTCACTGATGTTTTAATCCTCAGCAACTCAGATAACCTCACTTCAGGCAAATAAAACCCTCCATAATCCACTGATGATTTTACGTGCTTTCGTGAGTTCCACGGTCTCCAAGAGCTAAAATATCCCCGAGGTCGTAGACTATAAAGCCCTCTTTCGACAGCTCCTCCTTCTTAGCAATACTTCTAGCTACAAGGCCGTAATACCTCTTCCCATCGAACTTTACCTTTGAAGCCTTCTCCTTCAGAGAAGTTAGGATCCCTCTCGCAGCTCTGATCGAGAGATCAGACCACTTTACCTCCAGGAAGGCAATGTGCGAGTCGTCGTGCGCGACCACATCTATCTCCACATCTTTACGCCACCACTTACCCACCTGTATCGGTTTGTACGGCAGGAGCGGCCTTATCAATTCCCGAACCACCCTCTCAAACACCCTGCCCAGGTAAGCTGGGAATTTTTCCCTGAAGTTCCGAAGTACCGGGCCCCTATACCCCGACTCTATCTCGGACTGGAACGGCGACACGAACCCGAACCAGAAGTCGAAATAGTTGTCCCCTATCTCATATACTCCCCTCTTGGTTTTCCTAGGGGATAGGACTGGGATTATCCTCCTTACTATGCCTAAGGATGAAAGCACCTTGAGGTAGAAGTGGACGTCCTTGGGTTGGAGGAACGCGTAATTAGCTATTTCCGTTACCTTGTTATACCCCAAGCTTATGGCCTCCAGTACTTGTAGGTAAGTAGCATAGTCCCTGAGCTCCTCTGATAACATGGTTATGGCATCCATGTACAGGAAGGATGAGGGGTCGAAGAAGTTTTTCTCAATCTCGGCTTCCACTTCTACTCCGGAGAAGAATTCCAAGTATCTTGCCACTCCCCCCGTTACCGCGTATATCTTAATCAGGTCTTCGGGAGCGGCACTTGGGAACCAAGAGGTCAGTTGCCTCATGTTGAAGGGTCTCACCCTCAAGTACCTGTCAGCCCTTCCGTAGAGGGGGGACTTCGCTCCCATCACCCTCGTCTCCATCATGGAGATGCTGGATCCGCATAAGATCAGTGTGATCTCCGAATCTCTCAATTTTTCGTCCACTATCTCTTGAAAATCGCTCAGAATCCCTGGATCATCCCTGACCAAGTAGCCGAATTCATCTATCACGACGATTAACCTGCCCTTTCCCTTCAGGGCCTCGAAAGCGTCCTGAAAGCTAGAAAACTGAATTTTGGGAATCCTTAAGAATTCGGATACCCTGTGAGAGAACCTCTTCAAATTGTAAGGGACCTTCCTAAGAGAGCACAGGTAATAGATGGCTGGCTTATCCCTTATGAATTGCTTCAAGAGCTCCGTTTTCCCTATCCTCCTCCTCCCGTACACTATTATGAGGCGATCCCCTCTTTCCCAGCTATCCTCCAGCAGGGTAAGCTCCAACTCCCTATTGATGAATTTTCGAGTCACAACTATAATAGTCGAAACTATAATTTAAGCGTCAGCCCGCTAGACTGTGTGACTTTCCGGGCTCCACAGCACGTCAATCAAGGTTCGATAAGTACTCTACCGTTTTTAGGTAGACCTCTACAGCAAACTCTAAGTCCCTAGTATTCACGAACTCCGTGGCGGTGTGAGCCAGCTTCCCATCGCCCGGTCCGTAGGCCGCTATGCTTGAGACCTTTCCGTGAAGCAGGTTCATATCACTAGATCCATATTTCTTCAGGAGCCTGGGTTTCCCTCCTAGGGAGATGATGGACCTAGTTAACGCCCTAGGAACTGGTTCGCTAGGTCTGACCGCTACAGGTGGAACAGACCATAAGGCAGCTACCTCACACCCTTCTAAGAGCTTAGATTTTATCTCATCGAGTATCATCGAATGATCGATCCCTGGAGGGACCCTCAAGTCTAGTACTGCCTCAGCCATCTTTGGAAGAACGTTAGGCGCCTCTCCGCCGCTGATCATGGTGGTGGTAATGCTAGGAACATCGTATTTCCCGCCTGGAGCCACCTCTTTCATTCTTGAGATGGACTCCACAAGCAGATCCACTGCAGATACTCCGGGAGATGATGAGTGACCTCCTTCCGCCTTACACCTCAAGGTCAGGTGCGCCCCTCCCCTGTAGGCTATTATGACGCCAGTTTTGTTGGAAGGCTCCCCTATCACCACAAAAGGTGGGAGTTCTCTAGTAAGCAGGTATCTGGCTCCCCTGCTGTCCCCCTCCTCGCCCACAAGGGCCGCAACTGTCACGGACGATTTAGAGAGGGATGCCGCCATTAACATTGCAGAGAGGGGTCCCTTCGCATCCACGGCTCCCCTGCCGGAGATCACATCTCCGTTTCTTCTGACGGGAAGCCTCCCGGGGACTGTGTCATAGTGACCGACGAGCCACACCCTGCCACCTACTCCTTTACTAGCGAGAACATTTCCCACCCCGTCAATCTCGACACTCAATCCGAGATCTTCGCAGATCTCCACTATCACATCCCTAGCGTTGTCCTCCCGGCCGGTAGGGCTGTAAGCCCTCAAGAGTTTGATCAGGATCTCATCGACTCCCGATTTCGTGAATGAGGGCACTCTCCACCTCCTCCACAATCCTACTCACATCCTCCTCGGTTATCAGGTAAGGAGGAAGCAGCCTGAGAACGGCCTTCCCCGCTCTGAGGGCTAAGATTCCCCTCTGTTGCAGTCTCTTGAGGACAGGTCCAACGTCGGCCCTGAGTTCAACCCCGATCATGAGTCCCTCTCCTCTCACATCCCTTATTAGGCGCGATTCAATGCCCTTCAGTCCCTTAATCAATGCATTACCCATCTTAGCAGCTCTGGAAGGTACGTCGTCCTCGAGCAGGGTAGATACTCCTCCATAGACCGCAGCGCAGGCCAGCGGATTACCTCCGTGGGTGGAACCGTGCTCTCCTCCTTTGAGGGATTCGATTACCCACTCCCTAGCTGCCACCATGCTGACAGGGAATCCACCGCCCATGCTCTTGCCGGCGGTCATGACGTCCGGATCGACTCCCCTAGTCCTATGGGCCCACACCTCGCCGGTCCTGCCGAACCCGCTCTGGACCTCATCGAATATCAGGACAGAGCCGTGCTCCTCGCAGGCCTCCCTTAACGCTCTAAGGAATTCTGGTGTCGTAGGTCTGACGCCGCCCTCTCCTTGGATAGGCTCGACTATGACCGCTGCGACCTCCTCGTCTATCAGATCGGCTGAAGAAGAATCGTTGAATCTCCCGAACCTAACATCTACTAGAGGATAGCCCTTCCTGTACTTTGGGTTCCAAGTAGCGGAAAGGGAGCCCAGCGTCCTGCCGTGGAAGCTTCCCATGAAGGCTACAACGCCTTTCCTACCCGTCGCCTTGAAGGCGAGCTTCAACGCCAGCTCCACGGCCTCGGTTCCACTGTTCTGGAAGTACACGTGGTTCAACCCATTGGGGAGAACCAGTCCTAAGGAGGAAAGGCACCTCTCCATGGACTCGCTCACGAAGCTCGGGGTCACCACCATTATCGAGCTCATCTGATCTTGGATTGCCTTCACCACTCTAGGAGGCCTGTGCCCGAGAAAAGCAGCTCCGTGACCTGTATGAGCATCTAGATAGCGCCTACCCTCCGAGTCCCACACGTACTGGCCCTCTCCCTTCACGAGTTTGAGTCCTCTAGACCCGTAGAATGAGATCAGTGAGACCACCTACTCACCTCATCGCGTAACTCACCAACTCCTTAGCGATGTCAACGCCGGTCACGCGGGCAGCGTTCTTGAATTCTGTGACACCATTCACCTCTATCACTACTAGCCCCCTCTCCTCGTCCTCAGCTATGTCCACGCCGAGGAACCCACCCCCCATAGCTTCAGCGGTTCTAATAACGAGATCAGCGAGCTCCTCCCTGTACTCAGCCGGTACAGCCTTCGCACCTCTAGCCGTGTTGGTGACCCAGTGATCCGATACCCTGTAGATGGCCGTGATGAAGGTCTTTTCAGTTCCGTAAGCCCTTATGTCCCTCCCTGGCTTCCTTATGAATTCCTGAATGTAGTGAATCCTGTAGTAGGGGGAGGGAATTGCCTCCCGATGCTCCAGTATGGTCCTCAGCTCCTCCTCGTCCTGCGCCAGGGACACCAGCCTACCCCAGCTCCCGTTGACCGGTTTGATCACCACAGGATATCCTATTGACTTCGCCGCCTCCAAGGCACCCTCGAGCGAGAAAGCCACTGTCGTCTTGGGAGTGGGGATCCCGGCCTCAGATAGTCTGGCCGTCGTTGCCAGCTTATTCCCGCAGATAGACAGTACCTCAGGCGAGTTAACCACCCTCACCCCCAAGCTCGACAGGGTCACGGCCGATGCGTGCGCCTTGGCGGCGCTGATCGCCCGTATCAGGGCCGCATCGGCCTCGAAGGTCTTCCCGTGATCAAGCGGGAGGAAGTTGGAGTTGAGGTGTAAAGGTACTGGCTCGTGTCCCAGCTCCTCGATGGCCCTTATGAGCTGTCTTTCCTCCTCCCTCAACCTCTCATAGACCAGAGCTATCCTCATTCTCCCCAGTCCTCGCCTATCTCTTCAGCCTCCTTCAGTAGAAACGTTCCATCCTGCTCATATACCTCTAATGTGGCCCCGCAGGAGGGGCATTCGAGGAGCTCGCCAGCCATGACGTCGTCGGGGAGTTCCACGGGGGAACCGCAGATGGGACACTCGGTCTCCATATCTTCGCACCGTGCGATACGAATACCTCATAATATAAACGTTATCCTCGAACTATATAGGACGAATATCGGAAAATAGTGGAAAATTCCTAGCTAGGAACGATGTGCGTGCCAGCGCCGTTTAAGGCTTGGGTAACGGGTTCGTCCACCAGGCCGCTGGAGATGGCAACCCGCACCCCGGACCGCGCCACCTCCGCGGCCATCATGAGCTTCCGGTTCATGCCAGCCCCTAACTTAGCAGCCAGCTCCTCGGCCTCCTCGGGCGTCAGTCTCTTCACGACATCCCCCTCCCACATTACCCCCTCCACATCGGACAGCAGGACGAGGTATGCGGGCTTCAGAGTGATAGAAAGTTTGGATGCGGCTTGATCACCGTCCACGTTCAGCATCTCGCCCTCCGTTCCCCTAGCCAGAGGGGCTACGACCGCATTGTACCCAGAGTCCAAGAGGAGGCTGATGAGATCCACCCTGACCTCCTCGATCTTCCCGGTATAGCCCCCGGGTATCACTCTCCTCCTCCCCCTCTCCAGTACGACTATCCTCCTCTTCCTCCTAGCGATCAAGGTGAGGCCATCCACGCCGGAGATCCCCACGGCTTGGATTCCCAAGTCGAGAAGCGTGGAGACCAGTTCCTTGTTGACCTTGCCGGCAAGCACCATCGTGAACACTTCCAGCTCGTCCTCGTCGGTGTACCTGCTCCTTATACCTGAGGGCGATACCACTATCTTGGGCTCCACTCCCATCCTCTTTGAGTACTCGGTGACCAGATCGCCCCCGCCGTGAACCAGCACGAACGGCTGATGTCTCCCCAAGTCCTCGGCTATGGAGGGGAAGTTGTCGAGGGTCCTCCCTCCCACCTTCACGACTATCATGCCACCACCTACGCTGGACTGAGTGGGGGGTACATCAGTCCTGTGGTCTCCTCCAAGCCGGCCATCAGGTTGAGGGACTGGATGGCCTGCCCCGCCGCCCCCTTCATGAGGTTGTCTATCGCCGCGAACCCCGATGCCCTAGGAAGTGAGGGATCTGATGCGAACCCCACGTCAGCGAAGTTGCTTCCCAGCACGTTCTTCACGTTCGGGTATGATCCCCTCTGCATGACCCTGACGAAGGGTTCATTGGAGTAGAACCTGGCGAATGCCCTCCACAGCTCGCCCTCGTCCACCTCCAGCTCCGCGTGCGCGCTGGCAAAGGCTCCCCTGACGGAACCGACGGAGTGGGGTACCATGCTGACCCTCACCTCCTCCCCCACGAGCAGAGAGAGCTCTTGGGATGCCTCCACCTGATGCCTGTGTCCCGAGGCTGAGTAGGGTCTTATGGCGCCACTCCTCTCTGGATGGTGGGTTCCCCTCGATGGCTTGGATCCTGCTTCGCTGCTGCCGACCTTGACATCCGCTAGCACCTTCCTCGCCCCCAGCTTAACTAGGGGAGCGGAGGCCAGTATCGTGGCTGTCGCGTTGCACCCCGGTGAGGCTACGAGCCTTGCATCCCTTATCTCGTCCCTGTGCAGCTCGGGCAGTCCGTAAACCGCCTCTTCCAGCAGTTCGGGATTCGGATGCTTCCACCCGTACCACGTCTCATAGAGGGACGGGTCCTTCAGCCTGAAATCGGCCCCCAGATCGACTACCCCGATCCCCTTCTCAAGCAGGGAGGGGATCACATCCTTGGAGATGCCGTGAGGGAGGGCGAGGAGCGCGTAATCGAACTCCCTGTTTAAGGCCTCCTCCAGCTTGACGAACTTCAGCGAAAGGAGCCCCTTCAGGTGGGGATGCGCCATGTAGACCGGCTTACCCGCGTACTCCCTAGATGTGATCACAGTCACAGTGAAAGCCGGATGGGAGACCAAGATCCTCAGAAGCTCCCCACCCGTATAGCCTGAAGCTCCGAAAACGGCCACTCTCAAGACCTGAGCACCTCCCACACGTACGAGGCGAGCTCCATGGCTACGTCGATTCCGGTAGCTTTTATGAAGCCCTTGAACTCGGGGATTCCGTTGACCTCATTCACTAAAATCTCCTCGTTGGAGAGAAGATCCACAGCCACGAATTCCCCCTTCACAGCCTCCGCTGCCTTCAAGGAAAGCTCTTCTATCTCGCTAGTCACCTTGATGTGTCTTACCGTCCCTCCCAGCGCCACGTTGCTCTTCCAGCCTCTGGACGCCATCCTCTCCATGCACCCAATCATCCTGTCGCCCAAGACGAGGCACCTTATGTCCCTACCTCCGGTCTCGACGTATTCCTGGATGACGTGCCCCCTCACGCTGCTGGACATCATCCCCCTCGCGTCAGCGATCTGTGCCGCCATCTCCGCGCTCTTAACGAGTGAAACCATCCTTCCCCAGCTGCCTAAGGGCGGCTTATCCACGACCACGCCTTGGAACTCCCCGTAGGCCTTGAGAGCCGCGTCCCTTCCCAGCGCCAGCAGGCTCTTGGGGATCGGTATCCCGAGTTTGGAGAGGGCTGAATAGGTAAGCACCTTGTCCCCGCAGGTCATTATCGTCGAACTGCTGTTTATGGAGTGAGAACCCATGGATTCCAGCACGGCAGACGATCTGACTCCCCTGAACATCCCCACTGTTCTTATGAGAGCTACCCCCGGAACCCTCACCCCGTTTATCGGTAGTGGAGTTGACGTCACGTTCAAGATCCCCACTTCAAGGCCCTTTTCTCTCAAGGAGTTGTAAATGAGTTTCTCCTCTAGTCTGGGATGATCGACCACTAAGAGGACTGAGTCCGTTCCAAGGGCATCACAGTCCCAACCTAAATGGGACATATAAAAAGTTTCCTCTCAATCCGCTGGGTACAGCTCGGCCTCGTCCTCGTCCAGCCCGTGCCACACAACTTCATAGCCCAAGGCCGACGCCAAGGGTAAGGCCACATCCTCGGGTAAGCCCTCCTCCCTGAGCATTGCCTTCAGCTCCTTGACCTTTCTCGGAAGTTTCCTATTCTTAAGCGACTCCAGCACCTCTTTCCGGACCGCATAGTTCCCCAATACCTCATATCTCTCCAACGAGAGGGTCCTCTTCAGCTGATCAATCCTCATACCCCTCTTCTTCGCTAGAGACCTGAGATCCACGATATCTCCATCGAGATCGCGATCCGATAGTGCGATCTCTTCTATAGCCCTCCTCTCCAGTTCGTTGAGTTTCCTCAGTAGGGCCACCTTGTCGATGCGCCCCTCGATGTATAAGACATCTTTCGGCAGGTTCTCTGTTCTGGAGCAAAGGAGGTCCTTCCTCGCCAAGATAAGTATGGGTTCTTTCAAGAGGGACAACTTCTTGATCTTCTTCTCGATGTATTCTGGGGTCCAGAAGCCCATGACCTCTACATAAACCTTAGCTGGTCCATTCACCAGTAAGAAATCCGGTATGAGGATGGAACGCCCAGCTACTAGGGGTTCTGGCTCTCTGATGGCCCTCCAACCGCCGGCCTCGGCTATCGAGGCGAACCTCCTCTCGAGGGAGCTGTCGTACTGGGGCTCCTCAACGCCTCCTTTCGGGAACAAGTCCCTAGCTCTGGAATCCAATCTCAGCGAGAGCACCCTCTTGTTCCTAGAGATCTCGGCCGAGATTCTCCAGTGGGACATAGAGACTACATGGGGGATCAGCTTGGCCAAGGACGTACCGTACCTAGTGGTCATCTTGAGTATAGAGGCGGGGCCGCTTACCTCTATTGCCACGCCCCTCTCAAACCGTTCCGCCGTGTACATAAGGCCCAATCGCTTGAGCGCCCTGAGGAACCCCTTAACCTCCCATCCTGTCGCCCTAGTCTCTATCCTGAGGTGTAGGGCCTTGAAGAGAGATGTCTGGAGCAGCGAGAGGTTGTATTTTCTGAGGAGATCCTCAGGAGATATCTCAGGCCCAGAGATCAGCACTTGAAAATCGTCTGAGTCGGCCCACAAGCTGTCCTCTAAGTCTTCCTTGGAGATCCCTAACTCCAAGGCAGCCTCCTCCAGTGCCTGATCCCTAATTTCCTCGGTAACGAAACCACTGTATTTAACATTGACCAGCCGAAACACCACCTCTCTCGCCTTCTCCGGTTCTATGACGGTTTCGGGTCTCCTGAACTGGCTCATTCTCTCGAGGAGGAGAGCCAATCCCCTGACAAACCTATAGTCCACCCCCAAGAGTTCGTACATCCCCTCTATCTCCTCGACTCTCTCGTGTATCTCGCTGAGCCTTCCCCCCAGCTGGAATGCGGCTATCAGTTCCCTAGCAAGCTCGATCTCTTCCTCAGTACCCCTTGCCCAGAGGGGAAGCAGCACCGATTTCCTGACCCTAGCCCTCAACAGCTGGGAGGGAAGCATCAGCTTAATCCCTTCCTCCTCCTGCTAGATATCCTGACCTCAGAAGTTCCTTTTGATATCACCTCGTAGAGAACGGCTCTCTTTCCCTCCCTCTTCCTGAGGATCCTGCCCAGCCTCTGTATGAACTCTCTCCTGCTGCCAGTGCCTCCGAGCACTATACCCACTCTGGCGTCGGGCACATCTATACCCTCGTCTAGGATCTTCGAAGTCACTATCTTCGTGACCGAGCCCACTCTAAAGGAGTCCAAGATGCGATTCCTCTCCCTCTGACTCGTCCTGTGGGTTATCAGAGGTATCAGGTACCTCCTACTTATTTCCTCGGCCATCTCGTTGTATTCTGTAAAAATAATCACCTTGTCGTCCCTGTGACTCTCTAATAGACTCTCAAGGACATTTAGCTTACTCTTTGAGTTTATAGCTATTTTTCTAGCCTCATTCCATGCAAGTAAGGCCCTTCTAGCTGCTTTGTTCGATGTACTCCTCATAACAAGTTTCCTGAAATCCTCGAGCGACCTCATGGTTATCCCGGCCTGCCTGAGTGCCTTCTTGTATTCCATAATCAATGTCTCGTATCTATCCCTCTCCTCATCCGTCAGATCCACCTTTATTCTGATCGTGTCGAACTCGGCTAGGTGATCGCCAGCCAACTCTTTGGGGGAGATCTGATAAACCACACCGCCCACTAAGGGGAAGAGAAGTACGTGCCTCCCATCCTCCCTCTCAAGCGTGGCAGTCAGCCCCATCCTGAAGGGCGCCGCAGAATACTCTGCGATCTCTATGTAGGCTTCAGCTGCCAAGTGATGCACTTCATCGAATACTAAGAAGGTGAACTTGTTTCCCAGCTCAGAGGCCCTGATGTATGCTGAGTCGTACGTTATCACAGTAACAGACCTCAGATCTTGGCTTCCCCCGCCTACCGCACCGACCTTTATACCGTAGATCGATTCAATCAAATCTTTCCACTGTTCGAGCAGCGGAAGGGTAGGAACGATGATTAGAGTCGGCTCTCTCAGTATTTCCATCGCCTTAAGCGCTATGTACGTCTTGCCTGCTCCCGTAGGGAGGACTATTATCCCCCTCCTCTTCCGCAACCAAGAGTTAAGGGCATCCTCCTGATAGGGTCTTAGAGTCACCTTCTCGGTCAAATCCGGGGGAGGAAGGGGATCGAGAACTTGATCGGTTGCATGAGTTAGGAGCTCCTTTAGTTCCCTGTATCTGTAGGCGAGAGTCCTTAATTTACCGACCCTAGGATCATATCTGCAATGCGGGAGCTTGCTGACTCCCTCTATCAGTAAGGTTCCCCTGTCATAGGTGATTCTCAATATACCCTCCCGGCCACTAGGAGGCATCAATTAGGATAAAGGTTTCAGCGGATCTGAGAATCGAGCCTAATTCCAAAGTTTTACCAGCGCCTAAAAGGTGTCAGCAGGGATGGAATCCAAACCCTTGGGTACTCGGGGGTAACTGGTGCCTGGGCAACGATCCGTGCCGAACCACGACGGTTGCGCATGCCAACCACTTTAGTGGCTTCGGCGTCTGAGGAAAAATCTTCTAAGAGCAGCAGGAATTTCCGTGTGGAAACTTTATTAGTATACCTGTCTTCATCCTTTAGGTGTTCTCATGCCCAGAAGACGATTGAACTACCCTATAGAGGCGATAGAGGGCATAGGCAACGTGTACGCCAAAAAACTAAAGGAAATAGGAGTGAAGTCCGTTGATGACTTACTCAAGGCGGGGGCCAAGAGGTCTGACAGGAGGAGACTCGCCAAGGCATTGGGCGTATCCGAGAAGAAGGTCCTCGAGTGGGTCAACAGGGCGGATCTATTTAGGATTCCGGGAGTGGGCGAGGAGTACTCTGACCTCCTCGAGCAGGCTGGCGTCGATACAGTGGTCGAATTAGCTAGGAGGAACCCGGAGAACCTGTATGAGGAGCTAGTGAAGGTTAATGAGAAGAAAAGGCTCGTCAGAAGGCTTCCAACCAAGAAGCAGGTAGTTTCATGGGTGCAAGCCGCTAAGAAATTGAAGAGGATAGTGGAGTACTGACCTATCCCTCCTCGAAATCTTTCTTCTTGCCATGGGGATCAACAACAGTGAGAGTATGGAGAGTAACGCCCTGAGAAGTTCTATCCTGATCGATAGCCTCGTTAGTGCCGTTTCTGATTGTGCTGCCGGAATGACCCTCGGCTTGCTATTGCCGCTATTATCAGCCTTTACCTCACTCCGTGTACCCAGATTAGGACCACTATATCCTACATCACTAAGATCTTATAACAGGAGTCAGCTTTGCTGTACTAAGTGAAGAGATTAGGGAGAGAGGAGGTTTATCTCGCTCAAGCTCACGTCACTATCCCCGTCGAGGTCCTCCCATCTTATCAGATAGATACCGGAAGCACTCAGGAGGTCAGGGTGCTCCATTAAGTACATCAGACCTGCCCTAGTACCGTACCTGGTAATCCCAGCAATCCTTATCACCATGTTGTCCCGATCCACGTAGATGATGGCGTAATCTACTTCACCGAATGCGGCGATGTAGGCCTTTGATCTGAACTCTAACCCCACGAAGCTACCTCTGTCCTTCAGGAAACTCGCGCCAATAGTCCTCCAGTTGTAAGGAACGACATCGGGGCCTCCCAATATTATCAACATACTCTTCTGGCCAGGCAGCGACGGTCCGGCTGTCTTGGAGAGGATATCCATGTTCATCTCTAGGTCCGCTCCCTTAGCCACGTACCTGAACTTCTCCGGGAATATCAACGCGTACCAAGCTTTAGGGGCGATAGTTCTCCTCGTGGGGGATCTAGTGAAGATCGCCTTCAAGGTCATACCCCCCGTCATAGTGAATGTCGGGCTGACCTCATCCAGCTCGGTTCCATCGAGCTCCCAGTGATCAAATGAGTATCCGCTGCATTCCGACGGAGATACCTTGACTTCAGCTCCCTCCTGAACTGCTAGGGAGTCCCCATCACCGAACGAGCCGGCTGGCACTCCGTTTACCGATATATCTACGGTGCAGGGCAGGGAAGAGCCTTTATCGTTGATCACCCTTATGTTAAGTTCGTAGCTCTTTGTGCTGTACACTGCGGTCTCCTCAACGTCGTGATCCGGCATCTCAAATGAGATATGGGGAGTGGTGTCGCTGACATATCCCTCCCATCTCAGGAAGGAGTACCCAAAGCAATCCTGCGCGGAGAGAGCTAGCCGATCCCCGGGAGTCACCTGAAGTGAGTCTCCGTCACTAGCGTAGGTATCAATTCCCCATGAGGAAGTTACGTGCACCTGGCAGGCCAAGGAGTCCCCTGATGGGTCTTGAACCGTTAAGAAGAGCTTAGCGTAGGGCAGGGCTGGGTTGGCAATCACGAAGACGGTGGAGGCATAGGCGGCATCTCGATCCTCTAGGGACCTCTGGATCGTCTGGCCCGGGACTAGAGTCGAGGTATCCACTGGACCATCCAAGTAGGTGGAGGAACCGTACCACACGGCGCTGATTATTTGTAGGAAGCCGCCTTCCTGCAGCTCAATCAGTAGCACCTCATCACCAGTATCGTCCAAGTTCCATGAGCTACCGTAATTAGTTGGATCATACGGGGACAGGTCGGGAACCGATGAATCGGTGTCAATCAACTCGAAATCTGGTTTATATCCATAGGTGGACTCGAATTCGGCTGCCTTGTAGGCCACCACTATCCTCCTGCCAGCTTGTATCACCGCGCCGGATGGGAACCTGTAGAGGCTCTCATCATCGTAGGGGGCTGTGCCTACCAAGGTTTCCGAGTCGCCTATAAGGTAGTTCGTCAGATCCACATCTTCACCGGTAGGATTGTATATCTCCACCCACTCGCCATCGGGGCTGCCGGTTGAATCGGGCATGAACATGACCTCGGTTATAAGGAGGTGGGGCACCCTGTAGGTGGATGTTGGGGTTATCAGAGCGAAGTGCTCCGGATCTGACGCCATCTCGTCCACCCAATCGCTCAATCTGGAGGCGAACCCGTCAGGGCTGTCGTCCATTATCACGAGAATGTTCTCGTCGTGCACTGTAGTGGCTGATTTTGTCGGGTTCCAGCTGCCTAGAGCTGCGAGTCTATCATCAACGACGAAGAGCTTCGCATGCATCTTGTACTTGTGCGTGTCGACGTAAACGGGGACTCCCCCATCTATCAGGTCGTAGATGCGCCTACCCCTATTGTGAAGGTTGAGGAGCTCGTCAAACACACCTACGACGCTTCCACCGCCGTCGATCATGTGGACTATCGAATCGTAGAGCGGTGAGACCCATCCGCTGGTGGTGAATATGTAGGATGCGAACCTGAGCTTCGAAGCCCTCTTCACGTATCCAGCCAAGACATTCGGTATCCTTCCCCTATCTCCGAACTCCTGTGGGGTGAAGAGCCCCTGAAACATCAGCTGCCTGCCGGAATAGGTGGTGGATGAAATGAAGTCGTTGCTTTCGGTCTTCTCTATCCCGAACTTACCAGACCCTCCATTCCACATCTGGAGGAACTCCTTCTCGTAGTAGTAAGCTGCTATTCTGCTCGATACCACGAAAGCTGTGTTGTTGTTTCTGAAAAAGTCGTCCTCTATGAGGTTCACCGTGGATACAAGCAGCTTCCTTCCATCTATCACTATGAACTTATCGTGCATTATGTGAGTGGGATCACCCAGTGAGGAGTCGTCTACCGCCTCGACCCCGTAAGTGCGGAGGTAATCGAGGGCGTCAGAATTACCCGGGCTGTCGTCCATTATGACCTTGACATCGACCCCCCTGTTATGGGCCTCCACCAGCTTCTTCAGGATATCCTCGTAATCTATGAAAGCAACGGCCACGTATATCTTGGACGAGGCTTCATCTATGAGGCCCTCCAAGATGCTCTTGTAGTAATCGCCTTGCTCAGGCAGTTCAATCAGAAAAGCATCTAAAAGATTTTCCTTCTCCGGTAACCTTACGTACGACATCAACTCCTGTACTCCGTAGCTGTCGTCCCTATAGACAGCTAGGTACTCGTCCTTGGATACCACCGCCAGACCGTCGGCGATCTGATTGCCGCCCATCGAGAGGAGCGTCCCCTTCTCTTCCACGGTTGGATACTTCCCTGGACTGTCCCGAGGATCTATGATCGCATACGCCACCTCGTAATCGCTGGAGGAACCGGAAGTCCACAGGTAGACTATCCGATCGTTGAGGGAGTCGTAGGCCACCAGCGGATGCCTAGCTATTTGGGTTGAATCGCTGTCTATCACCCTTATGTGATAGGCCCACGTCTCCGGATTTATGTTCGCTATTCTCGGGTCTCCCTCGGGATCATCATTCAAATATATGTAGGAGATCACGAACCTGTCCTCCATACTTATCGCATAGGGCTCCCTTCCGTTGACGGTTAATCTCCTGTCGTTGGAGACCACAGCCCCATCATCCTTGACCACGGCGTACCTGACCTCGCTGCCGGAGAGAAAGGGCACGAGGAAGTAGCCGTTCCCTTCATACTCCAGATAGGCCCCGCTTATCCCCGGTATCTCCTCCTTTGTGTTATCGTCATAGAGTGTGATGTAGCCGGACACTCCCGAGCTGTCAACTAGTCTTGCGGAGAGGCCTAGGTCTCCACCTCCATCGAGGTATCGGTAGACCACTAGGGCCTTGCTACCGCCACCCACGCAGAGCATGAGATCAGCTTGAGTATAGGATAGGCCTCCAGTAGAGGTGATGTAGAACGGGGAGCCCATGCTCCCGTCCGGAGTTAACCACCTGCCTTCCACCTTCCTGCCATCGCTGGAGTACCAGATTACGAGGAATTTACCCTCTCCTGGTACGTAACAGGATCTGCTATACTCTTCGAAGTAGGTAGTGTCTCTTACATCGCCGCTCCAGATGTAATTGCCATCCAAGTCGTAAAGGGCGGCACGCACATTGGTCTTTGTGGATGAAGTGTAGTAGGTCCAAGTTATGAGGATTCTACCCCCACCCATGATTAAGGAGTCTATGCTGTCAATGCTAGAGGCCTTTCCCACGTATTTCACGATTAATGAAGCGTTCTTCGAGCCCATCTTCACTATCTCCAAGTATATGATGTCATTTCCGTAGCTATCAGCGTCTTTCCTGACCCAAGCCACGGCGGCAGTCTTCGTGTCAGGATCAAAGGCCACTGTGTTAGTATACCATCCGGCGAAGTCATAAGATCCGGGAGATCCTGTGGCCTCACCTACAACATCTATTTCCTTGCCACTCGTGTCAACCGGAATCTCAGCATCAGAGTATTCGGCATTATACACTAAAGTTATGGTCAGAGCATCCGTATAGTCCAAGAGTGAGCCTGACTGTCCGGATCCGGCCACCGAAGTGAGCTCTCTATGGAGATCGGATATCATGTGTCGAGGCACGGATAGAAAGATCTCACTACCCCCTCCAGGATTGTGGATGAGTTCGCACCTTCCAACTAAAGACCAAGACCAGCCAGCTCCAGTGTTCTCATACAACTTCGGAGCGTACCCCAAGTGATACTCCACCATGTAGTCAGCTCCTATGCCCGCCACTGAATATCCCGTGGTCGCATCCCCGTCCGTGTCCATGAAGATCCAGTAAGTGCCAACGGGGGAGCCGCCGTACCAAGGCAGGATTCCCGACACCTTGATCTTGAAGATCAACTGATCGGAGGTGAGTCCTGCCTTGAAATCGGTGATGTCCAAATAGGAGGGTGAGGCGTCCCCGGACACATCGGCCACATTGGCCTTCCAATCCACTGGTGGCTCCTCAACGGGATAAGTGAGGAAATCTCCGGTCATCGCAGAGCTCTCTGGGAACCTGTCTATCACACTAGCCCCTAGCTCAGTGTACGAGTAGATGAGGAAGGATTCCGAGAGGAGAGGGAGTTGTCCGAGCGGAATACCCACTATCAAAGCATCTGATGACTCCCCTCCGCCCACAATCTGCACTTGGGAGATCCAATTCCCGAGCCCGTCGTAGAGGTGGGCTTGCTCCGTTCCATCAGGTCCCAAGCTGAAGACGATGAGATAGTCTCTGAACCATGAGAGCGACGCTAGGCTGTCCTTATCGGCGTCCAGCTCCACCGACCAGTACTTGGTCGCGGATGGATCCCTTACTATAGAGCCAGCGGTCCTTACCATGATGAAGAGTCTGTCGTCATGGAGCACCCATATCTCCCTCACATCCAAGTCGCTCGGGGTGAGGCTCTCATCGGGCTCCTCGCCCACTTTCTCCATCTGAGCGTCTACTCTGAGGTTATCGGCCAGCACTGTGAAGTCTTCCGTCGGGTGGAAGCCCAAGATGGCAAGCCCGTTGTGAGCCGATGGGGGGATAGAGGCGTCGATGATCTCGTCGCTATGCGTGTTGACGGGATCAGCGAGGTCCGTGACCGTAGCTATTATGCGGTTCGTTTTATCGCCAGTTGATGGGTCAGTGATCCACAGCACCATGACCTGAAGCCTGTACCACCTGCCCTCCACTATATCAAATCCTAGAGGAGAGATTTTGAGCTCCCTCCATTCACCTGAGAGGACCACATTAAAGACCAAGTTATTGAAATCCGTGTCCACGGCCACCTCATATTTATTGGCCACAGAGCCGTATCTAGGCAGAACGTAGAAGTGGCCTTTACTCCCAGAAGGTAGTGAAAAGTCCACAGACATCGTGTAGTTGTAGGGGAGTCTCAGGTAATGGGGAAAGCCATCCGGTTCCTGATATGCCTTCAATACGGCAATAGGCTCGTCTTTCTTTGGATTACCAGCATTCTCCTCGTTGAACCCCGTGAACACCAGCCAGCCGTTCGCTTCATCCACATCCACTTGAGAATTCCCGACAGTCCCAGCATCATACACTTCCGTCGTCAAATCAAATCGCTGATAGGTTCTCTCGCTTGAAGAGAAGCTGTCCTCAACTATTGTCACAGGCAGGTTGACGTGAGCGGTCGAGAGGGGAGCATAATGGCTAATGATCGCGAGATATGAGACTAGGAGTATGGAGATCAGGAATATTGATTGGGGCTTCGACAGGTCCCGCATTCTTAGATCGCTCTAACATTAACGAGGAAAGGTTTAACCTTAATCCCGTGAGATCCCTGTGAAGTCGCTGGATGCTACGTTTTTACGTGTAGTCGGGTCGATCACATGATGCGAAGAGCGGACCCCTCCTTGGACTACTTCTTCAGGCCTAGGACTGTAGCCCTTATAGGAGCTTCTTCCAAGCCGGGCAAGATAGGCCACGAATCTCTGAGGAGCCTCCTGATGACGGGATACTTGGGAAAGGTCTACCCTGTGAATCCTCGAGCTGGCGAGATCCTAGGCCTCAAGACGTATCCTTCCCTCCTCGATGTTCCGGATGAGGTCGACTTGGCTGTCATAACGTTACCTGCCCCCTCGGTCGTTGACGCGATGAAGGACTGCCTGAAGAAGGGTGTCAAGGCAGTAGTCATAATATCGGGCGGCTTCGGCGAGGCCGGGTCGGAGGGAAAGAGAATGGAGAGGGAGGTCGTGAGGCTGGCCAAGGAGGGTGGGATCAGGATAATTGGCCCTAACTGCATAGGCGTGTTCGACGGGTACAGCATGGTAGACACTTCATTTCAGCCTCATGAGAGGATGGGTAGGCCTGGCCCTGGAGTCGTGGCTTTCCTTAGCCAGAGTGGTACCTTTGGAGCCACCTTCTTGGACTGGGCGGCTGAGGATCATCTAGGCGTTAGCAAGATGGTGAGCTTGGGAAACAGGGCAGACGTGGATGAGGCCGACCTCATATCATACTTCGCGGGGGATCCGAAAACCCACGTCATCGGGGTTTACGTGGAGAGCTTCACTAGAGGAAGGGAGCTCATGGAAGCAGTGAGGAATGCGGGTAAGCCAGTGGTCGTTTACAAGGCTAGCAGAACGGAGAAAGGTTCTTTGGCTGCAGTATCGCACACTGGTAGAATGGTGGCCAAGCACGAGGTGGCCTCATCTGCCTTAAGACAGGCAGGTGCCCTGCTGGTCGACTCCTTCGGTGAGCTCTACGCCGCTGTAAAGGCCTTGGCCAAGCAGCCGGCGATGAAGGGTGGTGGGGTCGTCATGGTAACCAACGGCGCCGGACCATGCGTCATGGCCGCAGACGAACTGGTGATGAGGAGAGTTCCCATTGCCCAGCTGAGCGAGGACACGAAGGAGGAGCTCAGGGGCTCGCTTCCTCCTTACGTCTTGGTGGGCGACTTCGTGATAGACCTCACGGGGAGCGCCAACACTTCCGACTACCTTAACGCCTTGGAGGTACTGGCTAAGTCAGAGGAGGTCGGTTTGCTGGGGGTATTCGTTGTCTTCCAAGATTCCCCGCTGGAAGACGATTTTGCAGAGGTCCTTTCCCGGTTCGATGCTGCCGGTAAGCCCCTGCTAGTTTTCGCAGCGGGCGGCCGCTACACAAGGGATAAGAGGTCCTTGCTGGAGGAGGCGGGCATACCGACATACGATGATGTCAGGGAGTTCGCCTCCGCCTCGCTAGCGCTCTGGTGGTGGGGTAGCCATGAGAGACAGGGAGCCCTTGGCGTATAGGCTGGTTTACTCCACACCTAAGGTGAAGGGATTCTACACGCCCCTAGTGGAATTGGTTAGGGAGAGGAGAGCGGGGAGGGTCCTCGATGTCGGGGCTGGCTACGGAATAGCTGCCGAGCTGATATCCCCCCACGTGAACGAGGCTTTCCTTTTAGAGATTGAGGGAGCGATGGCCGAGAAGGCATGGGGGAGACTGGGCTCCTCGAGAGTCCACGTCGTCGTGGGAGATGCCTCCAGTCTCCCCTTCAGGGATTCCTACTTCGATCTCGTTTACTTCTTCGATTCCCTCCACCACATACCCAAGAAGATCGAGGCCCTAAGGGAAGGAGTGAGGGTCCTCAGAAAAGGTGGGTTGCTAGCGGTGTTCGATTTCGATGGGAGCAAGCTTACGACCAAGCTGTTGAGAGTGATTGAGAGGCTGTTCGGCATCTCCTCGGACTTCTACTCATTAAATGAGGCAAAGGATATAGTTGAGGGCTTGGGTTTGGTAATAGAGGAGGCTAGGGAGGGGAGCATGGGGAGCTACCTCTTAGTGGCTAGGAAGAAATGAGGGATTTAAGGGTGTTTAAGACCTCTTCAGCGTGCCCCTTCACCTTGACCTTGGGCCAAACCTTCCTCACCGTGCCTTCGGGGTCAATGAGGAAGGTGCTCCTGATCACCCCGAAGTACTCCCTGCCTGCCATTTTCTTCTTCCCCCATGCTCCGTACTTCCGTATCACCTCCTTCTCCGGATCGCTGAGGAGCCTGACCCTTAGTCCGTGCTTCTCTTGGAACCTCTTATGACTCCTCACAGAGTCCGGGCTCACTCCAAGTATAACGGCTCCGAGTCTCTCGAACTCCTCAATTAAGGTGGTGAAGTCCTTGGCTTCCTGAGTGCACCCACGCGTGTTGTCCTTTGGGTAGAAGTACAAGATCACCCACTTACCCCTGTACTCACTCAGGCAGACCTCCTGTCCGTCTTGATCGGGCAGGCAGAAATCAGGTGCTTCAGAACCCTCAGTCAGCTCTGACATATCCCATCACCCATCTGGGATTTAAAGCGTTTTACATCACCAGAAACCAACCGCTCTAACCCCATTCCTCCTTATATGCTCCTCCACGGATCTTATGAGTCTGAGTGCTATGAAGGCCATCAATATCGACTCGACAACGCTTATCAACACGGCTTCCCTCATGAGGATGGGATTCTCACCACCCACGGAAACCTTGATCATGTAGGTGGGCGCTACATACGGGATCGCTAGGTAGATCAGCCTGGCGTACTCAGGCAGGACACTAACGGGAACTATCAGCAGCCCGATTATTCCGAAGTTGAGTATCTCCAAGAACTGCTCGGATATGCTCGTCCTCATGGAAGTGGCCGAGATTGAGAGGGCATAGGAGAGACTCTCCACGATAAGCAGAGCGAAGGCTGAGAGCATCAGAGATGGCCATTCGACGGTCATGAGAACCCTACCAAATATCCAGCCGAAGGCGTAGCCCATTGCTATTATTATGGCGAAAGAAACTGTGGTCCCCGTGAGGACCCTTCCGATGATCGTGGTGAAGGGAGAAGTGTTCCTGAGCAGGTGCTCCTCTACCATTCCCATGAGAATGAAGAAGGAGGTCCATCCCCCAACGAGTGAGGAGAAGCTGGATATGACGCTCCAGGCTGCAATGGTCCAGTAGGCCATCCTCAGTGCAACGGTCAGGTGCTCGGAAGGTACGAACAGGAGGACGCCCATTATGAATAAGAGGATCCAGAGTACTTGAGAGAGTATCATGTTGATGAAACTCATCCCGTACCTCCACAGCCTCAAGGTGTGGAGCCAGATTACCGCCTTCACCTTCACCCACATGGATCACACCGCCCCGCTCTTCAGGGCCCTCCTCTCAGCCTTACCCATGAGGGTGAATGACAGAGCGTTGTAAAGGAAGGACATTCCCAGCAACACGGCTATCAGGAATGTCATTTCAGCGAGTTTCGGCGCCCCAAGTAGTGATGAGAGACGGGCGAGTTCGAACGTATAGGTGGTCGGCAGGAGAATGGAGAGGAACCTGGCCCAGATCGGGAAGAGATAGGCAGGGTAGAAGGCTCCCGACAGTATCAGAATTATGGGGTTGAGCCAGCTGAGCACGTTAGTCTCCTCCTTTATCGTAAGAAGAAAGGAACCGAATATCGCTGCGAACCCCAGAAGGGGCAACATCCCTACGACGATGGCCAAACCCATCACCAGCGTGTCGGACAGTCCTCCAACTAGGCCCTCTCTCCATATGAGCACGGGGACGAATTCAGCGAGCTGCATGAAGGACCACAGAAGATACCTGGGTATGTAGGACATCACCAGCGTTACTGAAGTCCTATAGGGGGCGATCAGCATGTAAGGGAGGGTCCCTATCCACCTGTGGTAGAGGACCGTGCCCCCGACCTCCCACATGACCGACAAGGAGGCCATTGCTATCAGCGTGGAGGCGACGAAGAACACCACGGGATCCGCCTCGACTCCCACGTTGGACTTGAAGGTCTCCGCGGATCCGAATAAGAAACCCATGCCGAGCATGAGCGTCAGGAGTATGTAAGGCCAGGCAAACATCGAGACCAGCTGAGCCCTGTTGTTCTTGAAGAAGTATATGTCCAGAATCAGCCCCGATTTCAGGAGGGTCCACAGGCCCATCTCACTTCCCCCCCGTGAGTTCGATGAAGACGTCCTCTAGGGTGGGCTCCTTCACCTCTATCCTCCTCACGGAGCATCCCATGGAATGTAACCTTCTGAGCATCTCTTGAGTGGCCTGCTCCTTCTCTAAGGGCCTCATGACCACCCTGATCCTAGTGCCTTCCTCCGTCGGATCGACCTCCACCCTGCTAGATACTACTTCGGATATCTCCTCCCTGAGCTGTTTGAGGCTGACCCTAGCTGGCAGCACCACCAGCATCTCGAGGGTTATCTCCTCGGATACGAGATCCTTCAAGCCATCTACCGTGTCCATGGCCACTATAATTCCTTCGTTTATTATGGCCAGTCTATCGCACACTATCTCTACTTCAAACATGTTATGTGTCGTTATCAGGACGGTTTTCCCCTCTTGATGGGCCACCTTTATCAGGAGCTCTCTCAACAGCCTTGCCGACGGGGGATCCAGTCCTAGGGTGGGCTCGTCTAGTATCAGCAGCTCGGGATCGGTGAGCAGGGCTCTGGCTATGCTCAGCCTAGCTTTCATACCGAGAGAGTATTCCTCATAGAGCTTATCCGATGAACCCAGCTCCTCCAGTCCAACTAGCTCCAGCATCTTCTGAACCCTCTGTTTGAGTTCTGCTCCATCCATGCCGTAAAGCATTCCGAAGTACATCAGGTTCTCCCTTCCTGTCAGCTTCCAGAAGAACCCCTTTTCTACTGTTAGAGAGACACCTATCCTCCTCCTCACCTCAACGGCTTCCTTGACGACATCGTATCCCAAGACCGTGGCCTTTCCCGAATCAGGCAGGAGGAGGGTACTGAGTATCTTCACAGTAGTCGTCTTCCCAGCTCCATTGGGTCCGAGCAGCCCGAATACCTCGCCTCGGTATATGCGGAAGGAAACTCCCTTCAGAGCCTCCACGACCTTCTTCTCCCTATTAAATAGCCCCCTCCTAAGGTAGGTTTCATAGCTTTTTCTGAGGTTTTCGGCAGCCACTACCTCCTCCTTCAATATTTTTAAGCACCCTGTCAGCTCCTACTCACTTGTAAAGAAATTTAAACCTCTTGGCCAGTTGTGGTCATCAAGTGGACAGGTAATCGGGAGGTAGGAGGTTAGCGGTGAAGAGATATTCTGTTATTCTCTGGCCTCTTCTGGCCGAGATATTTGCTGGACTAGTGGTGTTAAGCACTAGACCCCAGCCAGAAGTCGAACTATCTGTTCAAGAGTCTGCTGGCCTCTCCCTAGCCTACATAGTGCTGGTATTCGGTATGGCCGTCCTGATGGTTTACCTAGTCAGGAGAAAGATGGTTCGGCTGATACGGATCATGACCGGTGTCTTCTTCGTTTATTCGACGCTTATCTCTCTGGGTACTCTTATAAGCGCCTTCATATCATTTCCCTGGCCCCTAGAGCTGCTCCTATCCGTCTTAATCGCCTGGCTGAGCTTTAGAAGAGACCTAATAGGTAATTTGGCTAAGTCGCTCCTATCAGCTTCACTTGCATATCTCTTCGTGGTCTTCTTTAACGACCTCTTCATATACTTCCTTCTCGGAGGTCTCGCCCTATACGATGCTTATTCGGTCTTCAGGGGACCGTTGAGCGAGCTTCTGATGGTCTCCCAAGAGGACCCCTTAGATCCCCTAATGGTGTTCCACGGAGATGTCTCTATGGGGGTGGGGGATGTGTTCTGCTATTCCATGGCTGCAGCGGTCTCATTCAGGTCTCTTCCCATATACCTATCTATCTTACCCCTGACAGCCCTTAATGCGGGTATCTTACTGACTCTCTGGACCCTTTACAGGGCTGGGAGATCCCTCCCCGGGCTCACCATTCCCATCTCCCTCTGGCTCCCGGCCCAAGTCGGTCTGCTGTTCCTTGGGAGCTGAGGTCGTTTTGGATCTCCTCAGCCCCTCTATAATCAGGTAGAGCTCTGAAAGGACCATTAGGATTATCCCCCACCACAGCAACTGGACGTACGGTATCACCTTCACTTGGAGGAACGCGCCTGAGGTCATGAGGGTCGAGTTAGAGGGGTCGAAGCTTTGGGCCAAGTCGTAGAGGTCCAACGTGTAGGGGATCATCATCTCCTCCTGGACGGACTGACCCAAGTAGGAGGAGGCGAAGAGAGAAGCTAAGGCAAGCTTCTGCTCCTCGTTAAGCCCCCTGAACGATTCGTGAAGGTAGTAAACCATTAGCTCGTGGAAGCCTATGCTCCATTTCTTGTCCTTGACGACGGGAGGATGGAACACCATGTACAGGTCGCCCAGACCGCTAGGTAGGGTCAGCACGTGAGCGACAAGACCGTGGATGCCCTGAGCCTCGCCGTTGGCGTCGAACCTTATCTCCAACAGCTCCTTCGATCCTCCAGCCTCAAGCGTGAGGGAGAGCTTTGCACCCTCTGGCAGCTCCTTTGGTATTGGAAGGTATCCTAGGCAGTTGATAGCCTCCTCTTGACGCTCGTGGATGAGTTCCTTGCAGTTCCCCGGAAGCAGGTCACTCAGCAGCTTAGAGGTGAATGTCCCGTTGGTGAGCAGTCTGGACAGACCGTGATCTTCTAGTATTTTCAGAATGTCAGATGAGATGGTTCCTTGGGTGAACGCCACATACAGGACCACATCCCTTCCCCTCATAGTTGCCGGTACATCTACATCTCTCTCCCCGCGATACACGCCCTTCTCTATTACGAGAGTTGAGTTTGGAGCTACTATTATACCATTGAGGTTCCGGGGTAGAGAGTGACCTTGCTTCAGCATGTCAAAGAATACCAATGATGCCCTCCCTATCTCCACAGTTCCGTTAGGGACGGTCAGGAGGAGTGGTCTCTGGAACGTGAGATTCACCATAACAGTGGGAGAGGCTCTCATCTCAGCCAAGTCCCCTCTAAGGGTTACGTTTCCCACAACCATAATCCTAAGGGTGGTCTCATTACCGCTAGCACCTAAGAAGGCCGCTATCATGGGATCTGAGACGGAAACAGATACCTCACCGAGGTCCTTTGATTCCTTGGATGCATTAGTCACTTCCGTTAGGACAGCACTGGCATTGGCTCTGTAGCTTCCAGCCATCTTAACACCCCCCTTAAGGCTTCTGTAGATTCCCAAGATGCCCGCTTCTTCCAGCCGCTTCTCTCCCGCCTTCATCTCCCGTAGGGCATCACCGAAGTTAATCGCTAAGGAGAGCATGATGAGGCTTGCTCTCTTGTATATGTCCGACTTCCCGACATATGGGGTGTAGACGTCCACCTTGCCGCCGTAGAGGCTGTACTCGTATCCCTTAAGTTCCACCCCCAATCCGTCTATATCCAGCCTATGACCGTAGGGAAGGATCACATCCTTAAAGTAGGACCTGTTATAAGCGAAGGGCCCGCTCATAAGTATGCCGAGCATCGTTAGGGCCATGGCAGCGTGTAGCAGCGATACGGAGGACATAGTACTTAATCTGTCCCTAGCGTAGATGTAGAGAGCCGCCAGTCCAGAGAAGAGGCCAGCTACTGTGAAGGGGAGCAGTATCGATATAATTAAGTTCGTAGTGAGCGAGCTCGATGGTGACCAGATGATGTCCCTCCTGAAGGTCAAATAGAGCAGGATGGCAGATACTATTGAGAGGCCCTCTATTAACCCCAGTATCTCCCTCCATCCCAATCTCGCCCCCAAGGTGCACATCGGGAGGGATACCATGAGTAGGAGGGCGAATGGAAAGAGAATGGGGTGGAAGAAATCTATTCCTGAGTCCATCTGAGGGACATCGATACTCATTCCCAAAGTACTGCCTATGGATCCCACCGCGAGTACCGAAAAGAGCACCAAGAACATCATGAATAGGGAGAAGTAAGATAAGGTGAGTCCCGTCTTGTAAGGGCTATTGATCACCTTGCCTATCTCGGATCCCAACCTCCTGTATCCTCCCCTTACTCCCTCAGCTATGAAGAGGAAGGTCAGCATTAGTGTCAGCGCACTCGTTAGGGATTGAGGAGAGGCGAAGCTGTGGAGGGGAGATATACCAACTCTCGTGACTAATATGGCTAGATAGACGCTTCCCGCGGCAGTCATCTGAGTAGCGTATGAGAGCTTCCTGTCAAGGGATTTCACGTGGAAAGAGGCCGTTAGAGCAAGCCATGGAGTAAGTTCAGCCGTTTCTACTGGATCCCAAGCCCAGTAGCCGCCCCACCCGAAGGTCACATAGCTCCAATATCCACCTATTGCTATTCCTAAGGTCAACAGGAGCCAACCGGCCCTAGCCAAGAGCTCACTAGCTTTTTCATGCCCGCTATAAAGCGAAGCCGCCGAGGCCGCGATTAATGCATAGGCTGTGAAAGTGGAGAGGGGGTGAGGGTATATCCAAGGGCTCTTAAGTAAAGGGTTGAGCCCCATTCCAGTGGCCACCTTAATAGGGAAGGATTCGAAAGCTCCATTAAGGAAGGCCAATGCTAGCGATGTGAGTATCAGTGCACCATAACCTGTAGACAGTATAAGGTCCTTATGATATCTTCTGTGAATAAGGGCGACGAAAGTTAAGACTGTGGTTAGGAGGAAAAGGCTACCACCACCGCTGGACCAACTTGAGGCTATCTTGAATATGAGGGGAAGTCCCATAGAGGATGTTTCGTAGACGGGCTTGAGGGTGTAATCCTGAGTCACGAAGGCCCTTACGTAAAGGAACCAATTGACGAGGAGGACTAAATATGATACGATTCCAAGCTTGGTTACCTTCTCCTTGATAGAGGAGTATGCAATATCGGCAAGGAGGATCACACCGCCCAAAAAGGCTATAAATCCTGTGTAGTGCATAAGTTCACCCCATAAGTAAGAGATATATGCCCAAGGCCACAAGTACGCCCCCACTTACTCTCTCTAGCCAAGCAGGATTCTTCATGACTTTGGAGAATACGCTTGTCGCCCTCCTCGCTAGGTAAAGGGAGATGACTAGTGCTGTTGCCATGCCCAGCGCGAGTAGAGCTACACCCGTAACCCCTGCGAGCACATCTCTGGTTGCGCTTATGAGTGCTATGTAGCCAGCGAGCAACGGTAGGCTGCACTGGAAAGATACCAAGCCGAAACTAAAGCATGCTGCTGGAAGACCGGATGATAGTAACCCTCTCACCCTCTGGCCCGGTAAGGGGCATGATTCAGAGGCAGTAAAGATCGTGAGCGAACCAAACAGTATGACAGCCACAGCTAGGGCGAAGGTCAACCCTTTGATGAGGCCCGCCACGAAGGAAGCTGCGAGGACCATCATTGAACCGAGGACCATGGTACCGACAAATGAGGAGCCTAAACAGACCGCGTAATCTCCCTTTCCTCTTACCCTTCCCATAGTTGCGTAAGCAGCGACTATGGGCGCTGAGCATGGAGATAAAGCGACTAGTGCGCCCAAAATGGGAAGCAGGGCTAGGGTGGCCGGTCCCCATCCAGAGACCTGCTCGTTAGAGGTACCCGTCATTTTAGCGGCCGATTCGATCCACTCCCTGAAATAAAGGGCCGGGTCCTCGGACTGGACCGGGCCCACGATCTTAGCCACCACCGCACCGTCCCTGAGGACTAGGAAGGTAGGGGTCTCCGTGATCCCGTACTCCATGAAGAGCCGGTCAGTCTCTCCGGGAACGAGAGGCACATCCACTACCCGGATTCCTTCAGGTGGAGACTTCTCCACCACCATCCAGTAGGGCTTCATCAACTCACAGGATGAGCAGGTCTCGCTCCAGAACATGACAGCTACTACTCCTTCCTTAAGCCGCCTATCTATCCCTCCTGCGGAGACCCGTACGGCTGCACTCTTGCCGCCGAACGAGACTAAGAGGCCGAGGCCTACGGATGTCAACACGATTACGATGGCCAAGATGCTCTGATAGCTTACCCTCATAGTTCACACCTCCAGAATGTAACCAGCCAACCAAGAGGCGATCAGGGAGAATAGGAGACCCGAAACTGCCAAGATAACGGTACGGGAGTAATCCCCAGAGGTCAGGAATGAGAGGGTCTCTTGGATTATTGGGAGACTCAGCACGAGGATAATCGTCGGTAGGAGAACTCCTCTTGCTCTCAAGTAGACTGAAATAGCTGAGGAGAGAGCAGATATTGACGCCAGATAAACTCCTGAGGAGGCCACGAGGGAATAGAGGTAAACCGCTCCCTCCGTCCAGCCTGACAAGCCCAAGGTAGTCAAGAAGGACAGCGTGATCAGGGTCTCCAGTAGGAAGAAGGTTAGTAGGAGCTTAGCCAAGAAGAAGGTTACCGGTTCAACAGGCGACATTCTGACCCCATCCAATGTGCCCAAATCCTCCTCCCTCACGACAGTCATGACTGACGTGAAAACCGAGAGGAAAAGCGCAATGAGCATGAGGCCAGTTCCAGCTAGGGGTAAGGGATCCTCAACTGGTAATCTGCTCATAGAGAAGCCTAGTAGACTGGATGATGCTACAGAAAATATGGCTGCTCCACCCAGCTCCGGCAGGTTCTTAGCCTCAAGCTTCAGATCCTTCCATAGGATTCTCTTAACCTGTAACAGCATTTAGCTTTCCCCCCTGGATCTCGTACACCGTAGCTCCCAGTTCTACATCAGCCCTTGGCGATGTAATGACCACTGTCTTGCCAGCTGACACCGATTGAATGAGGAACTCAATTAACCACCTCCTTCCAGCGTCATCCAATCCAGAAAACGGTTCATCAATGAGGAGCAGAGGTGGATCGTGGAGAAGAGCCCTCACCAAGTCTACCCTCTTCCTCCACCCGTAGCTCAACTCAGCGACCCTTCGGTTCAAGAAGGCGTCCAAGCCAAGCTCCGCCAGGATGGAGTCCACCTTAGACAGGTCAGCATACCCATAGAGGCCAGCGTAGTATACTAGGTTCTCCCAAACGGTCAAGTCTCCATAGAGTGGTGGGGAGTGTGGAACGTAACCGAGGAGGGCCTTAGCAGCTGGACTTCTAGCATCCTTTCCTCTCACCAGGACCTCTCCTCTCGAAGGGGCTATGAGGCCCGAGGCGAGCCTCAGAATGGTGGTTTTGCCGGAACCGTTGGGGCCCACTATGGCTATCATCTCTCCTTCTCCGAGAGTGAGCGTTATCTCCCTTATTACGTACCCGCTCCCAAAGCTCTTCCACACATCCCTGAACTCCAATAGCACTTAACCACCCGTGGCTGGTGGAGCCTCATAGGCCTTATGACATCCCTGTAAAATCTCCTTTATCTCCATCCTCCCCAGTACATCCCCCATCTTCTTGGGGTAGAACGTTCCCCTCATGATGACCTCCTGCTCCACCGTTGAGTGAGATGGTGGAGCGCCGTACTGACTGATAAATCTGGTAAGACCGTAGAAGGCGTATATCTTGCTCCCGTTCTCGTCCTTCAACACGAAGAGTATCAAGTCCTTCTCGGGTAGGGTCTCTATGTCGGCCACTAGGGCCCTAACCGTGACCACCGTAGGTTTCGTGTATTTGGAGAGCTGGGATACCTGCTCATAAGAGCTTGAGGTTATGGCCAAATACCCCACTAAGAGGACCACCAAAGCGATTGATGCTGCTAATATCACTCCTTTCATCGCCTCTCCCTCCCTGCCAAGTAGGCTAGGGTGAAAAGGGTTAGCCCGTATATCAAGGAGTTCACAGAATTCCCCCAGTAAGGTATGAGTTTCAGCTTGCTGGCCACTATCGTACTGTCCTCAACCCTGCCCTCCACCAGCAGCCAGTGCTTCTCCAAGGTCAGCTTCCTCTCACCTCTAAACACGACGAAAAGTGGGTTTATCGGTGGCTTCCCTCTATAGATGAGGTTGTAAGATCCTTGGGAGGACCTTACCCTCAGGTACAGGGTTCCGTTCTCCATATTACCCGAGATCACTTGGACCTTAAATGCCCCACTTGCACTTCCCGCCAAGTTAGGGGGTAGTTGCATTGCTACAAGCAGCACTGCCAACAGAACGACGGGAATTACTGCCAATTTCGCACTCCTCACGCCTCCAGATCTCATGAGAAGAGCTAGAAGTACGCCTTCCAATAGGACTAGGATAATCCTGCCTCCAAAGATCAGGGGAGTAAGCCCCCCTTTTATGAACATGCTAGTCTCTGGCATGATAGGGTGGAGACTGGGCATTAGATAGGGAACTAAGAAGCTTAAAGGGATCGTTGCGTAGGCAGCTACGGCAAATGCCATTGAGATCCTAGGCTTTATGTCAGGATCCTTTATGCTCGATCTGACAGCTAGATAGACGAGGAAGGCAAGGAACATGAAGAGAACTCCTGTCTCTCTCGGATCCCAATTCCAAGGGGAGCCCCACGACTCTGATGCCCATACCATCCCAGTTACTAGAGTGGAGAATCCCATCACGAGACCTGCTACAATGAATGAGTGGGCCGTCTCTTCCATCCAGCTTCTTCCTTTTAGAAGGTACGCAAGCGCTAGAAGGAAGCCTAATGTGAATAGGAAATACGTAGATACTGAGATGGGGACATGCACATATAGGTTTCTGTAAGCTGTCGGGTTTCCTAACGGAACGACTGATGGGAATGGACCTAGTACCTGAGAAATCCACAGAGTAACAGCATCTACCAACGATATGACAGCCAATGCCACTACTGACTTTCTCATTGAGGAGACCCCTCGTGCGACGAAATAAAAAATAATGTTTGGTTGGGAAGTTAGCTCATTCTCACTTACTTCCTTCTCCTTACCAAGATGTCGATGAGGACTAAGACTATCGCAACTAGTGAGAGCACGGTAGCTATGAAGGTGAACATGTTAACTCCTGTGCCTATTCCAGTCCCTGACATCTTCTCTATCTTACTCTCGAGCTGTTTCATCTTGAGCTGTGTCTCATAGTAAGTAGTCATTCTTCCCAGCTTATCCATGACCGTGTCGACTATTCCGAGCCAGTGTGTGTAGTCGGGGCCCATCATGGAGGCTCCCATCCTCCACCTCCGACCCTCGTGGTGCCATATGTAGTAGGTCATTATCTCCATGTACTCGTCCAGATCTCCCGGAAGGGCTTTCCTGTTCATTATTATTTCCCCGGCTCTGTTAACTTGGATGCCCTCTTTATAGGCCTTCTTGAGTAATGAGAGAGCGTAGTTCCACGTTATGTTATAATCCATGTTCACACTGTCGTACCATGTGAAGTAGGAGTATACCCAGTCGCTTGAGTGGCATGTCTTGCATACACTCATCATCCTTCCTCTCGGATTATCAGGGGATGAGAGAGCAGCATTACCCATTGTAAGTGGATTCTTCCAGTCCGGTCTCTTCTTCGCGAAGCCGGAGTTCAATGGATCTGGATAATAAGTCTGTCCAAAGCTCCATTTGGCCTGAATTTCCCAAGTCAGCCTAGCTCCTAAGTCGTGAGTACCTGCTACTATCACCTTACCATTCTTATCGACCAAGTGGCTCATGTGACAGGTAGCGCATGTCGGGGCTCTGAAGTCTATTCCTGGTCTCCATGGCAGGTTACTCCAATTCCATTCCTCTCCTTCCGAGTCGTAGATGTTTCCGTGTTTGCTCTCCTCATATATCTCTATCTGTGGATGATCGTACCCTAAATGACACTGACCACAAGTATGGGGCTTCCTCGCCTCGGAGATGCTGAAAGTATGTCTGGTGTGACACGTAGCACAGCTTCCCAAACTTCCATCGGGATTTATCCTGCCGGCCCCATTGTTAGGCCATCCAAGCAGCACCATATCGGGAGTTCCATATACCTTGGCATATGGTGCATCGAGACCTACTATCGCATTGGGCTTGGCTGGGAGAACAGCACTACCATGACACTCCATACATGCTAGGTAAACGTAGCTGTTGTTGTACTTGGGATGCTCCATTATGAAGTGGTAATCTACTCCTAAGTAGTTAGCGGTAAAATTGGTGACCGCATGGGTCAGCATGCCGTGGGACGGGTAAAGTCCTGTGAGGAATTTGAACTTATCCCCGTAGAAGTAGTATTTACTGGCGTTTACAGCTTTCTCATCTCCATTGTAGAAGTCCTCAGCATACTTCTTGTAGAAGGGCCATTCGACCACATCTTTGAAAATCTTATCATATTCGGCTTTGGCAGCGTCCCCGTAAGTCTTTTGAAGCACTAGGGTATACCAAGGCTTGAGATTTGCATTCAGAGCAGCGAAAGAATGCTTGCTCCAACTCATTTCTTTGGTCTCTTTGTAGTGACACTGTTGACAGTCTTTCGGGGTTACATCAACGACTATCTTGAAGCCGTTATGTTCTACGACATCAGCCCTATCAGAATCGGCGAACATACCATGGCATTCATAGCAACCAACCACGTAAGGATATCCCTTGAACTTACTGGCCAGGTGGGCGTCCTCCCCAAAGATATCCCTGTAATAAGCTTCCAGCTCATCTGGAGTATGCCATGCGTGTTTGCTCCTCAACCAGTCGTAATACGGGATCTGCATCTTGACCGTGTTGGGGTCCGCGTGGCAATTCAAACAGGCTTTCGTTTCCGGACTCACCTTGGCTAAAGCTTCTTGTGCGGTTGCCTCAACGCTCTGAGCGTCTCCGAAACCCACTCCGCTTGGATTGGCTAGCACTGGCAGTAAAGCAAACGCCAATGTTAGCGCGGCTATGGACAGGATCGGTAACCAGAACATCTTCCTCATATTCAGGCCTCCCTAGATGGGAGATCCCATCGTTGTAATATCTTGACGCATGGTATAACTTAAAATCGTTACGCGAAACTGGTAGTTCACGAAGTTAACTTAGGAGGATCTAATTTTATTTGATCCTCTTGTCTTAACCTTAGTAGCAGTCCTCTTATATATCCCCAAGAAGAATTGGCTTACGATGGATACTATAGTACTAGGACAAGAAGTCGACAGCAGCAGAGAATTTAAATTGAAAATAGCCGAGCTTGTGACCGGAAGAACCGCTGTCATAGCCAAAACCGGTTACGGTAAGTCTTGGACTATAAGGAAGGTGGTGGAGGAGCTACTAGAGAGAGGCTATCCCGTAGGCATCATAGACCCGGAGGGGGAGCACACCTCCCTAGCTGATGTGTTCGACATGCTGATTATATCTCCTGATGGGGATGTAGACCTCACGAAGGCCTCCCCGAGTAGATTAGCTCAGGTGGCTGTCAAGGGAGTCAGCTTCATCCTCGACATGTCCAAGTACAAGCCGGATACTTCTACTAAGTTAGCAGCTGGGATCATCGAGGGTCTGATGAAGATAGGAAGCTCCGATGGGTTTCTGGTCGTGGTGGATGAGGCCAAGGAGCTAGCTCCTGAGAAAGGAGCTGGCAGCACCTTGGGCAAGGGGGCGATGAGCACGCTAACGTGGCTGAATACGCTGGCAACCAGGGGGAGAAAGAAGGGCATAGGTCTCATGTTCTCGACCCAGAGGCCTCAGCTGGTTTCGAAGACTTTGCTCAGTCAGGCTGAGAACAAGATCATCCTGAGGGTAGAGTACATCAGGGACCTGTCCGCTGTGGTCCAGTATCTAGGGCTCAACAAGGACGTGGCCTCTAGGATAAGCAGCCTCGAGAGGGGAGTGGCTTATGTGGAGGGACCCTTCACCTTCAAGCCCGGCTTCGTGAAAGTAGGCAGTGTCAAGAGCGCCCACCTAGGTTCCACCCCGAATCCCAAGCCAAGACCTCCTCCCAGCTTGCAAGAGGTAGTCAGGTTCCTCTCGATCCAGACGGAGATCACCGTATCCGAGACCGAGGATGCAGGAAGGAAGTTGAAGGATGAGGTGACAGAGGAGAAGATAGAGGGAGAGGAGAGAAGAGGAAGAAGTGAGAAGAGGAACGTCGTAAAGAGAACCTCCAAATCTAGAGTCAAGGCTAAGGAAAGAGGAACTAAGAGGATTTCAGTCAGATCTCCTGAGATATGGTCCCTACCTCCGGCCAGACTGAGGTCAGATGTAGTTAAGGACTTGGTTAAGAGGAGGAATGAAATGAGGGACTTGCTCAGCACCTTGGAGGGCAGGAAGGAGGTCATGGATGAGGCGGTATATCAGATGCTCAAGGAAGAGTACGAGAAAGAGCTCGGTCTCTTAGAGGAAGACTTGGAGCCCTATAGGAGAGAAGCCGTGGAGGCGAGCCTCGTATTGGAGGCGGCGATAGAGGACAGGAGGAACATCGTGGAGGCACTTTCATCTAAGAGGGTCAACCCGTTGAGGAGGATGGCCGTTAAATGGAGGATATGGAGGCTCCAGAGGGAGATAAAGGCTCTGGAGAAGAGGCTGAAAACGGTCAAGAAGATCCTGAAGGAACTCGAGTGAGGTGATCACTTGAACTTAGAGCCTTTTCTGAGGAGGGAGAACACAGTCGCCGTGGTAGGGGCATCTAGGAACCCGAAGAAGTGGGGTTACAAGCTCTACAGATTTTTCAAGAGATATTACAGGAAAGTATATCCGGTGAACCCTAGAGCTGGGGAAATAGACGGTGATAAAGCTTATCCTGATCTGAAAAGTCTACCAGAAAAGCCCGATCTAGTGGATCTCGTTGTTCCCCCCGCTGTGGCCAGGGAGGTGGTGAGAGATGCAATACGGATGGGAATAAAGATGATATGGTTTCAACCGGGCTCTGAGGATGAAGAAGTAATTAAAGAGTGCTTGAAGGCCGGGATAAATGTGATATGGGGCAGGTGCTTAATGGAGACCATTGGTTATCACTCCCATGAGTGATGGGCTGCACCAGCTGGGGGATAGGATCTCCTTCTCGGGATGCGCCGGTTACGTTGACTCAAGGATTGTCAAAGTTGATGAACGCCTCGATGAGGAATCACGTCGCAGCACTTAGAGTATTTATCCTGAGAGCGAGTACTGCTGTGCGATTTCGAAGCGTTCCATCAATAGCATCAAGGAAAGGCCACTTCACTGCCAGCCGCATTGCATATTCGGTCTCGTGGCTACTTGTTGGTGTACCAAGGTTAAGTCCGCGTTAGCTGAGTAGCCTAGTCTGTATTTCCCTCTATATAGGGAAAGATTATATGATAAATTTCCCTCCATATAGGGGGATATTGTGGTCAGCAGATCCGTCCTAGAGGAGGTATTAGCAGATTCCGTTGAGCTGAGGCCGCCTGACCTAGTGAGAAGGGAGGTCTCCCTGCCCCTTAAAATGAGTGTGAATAGAGCTATAGCAGTCGTAGGCCCTAGAAGAGCCGGGAAAACCTACCTTTTATTTCAGGCAATCTCTGACTTATCCAAGGAGAACCCTAGAGAATCTGTACTCTACGTAAACTTAGAGGATTATAGATTAAGCGAATCGACGTGGAAGGATCTAATTGAGTTATATCTCCTCCATTTAGAGCTTTACCCTACTATCAGCTCCCGTTGGGTTCTCCTAGATGAGGTCCAAAGTGTTGAGGGATGGGAGAGGGCAGTGAGGAATCTTCTCGATAGAGGGGCTAGGGTCGTCGTTACTGGGTCCTCCTCAAAACTCCTATCACTCGAGGTGGCAACTCATCTTAGGGGAAGATCCATAACAGTAGAGCTCCTTCCTTTCTCCTTTAGGGAGTTCCTAGCAGCTAGGGGATTTGAGATGAGGAGGGAGCCAGTTTCGTCCTTGATGAAATCTAAGATCTTATCACTCGTGAGGGAATATATGGAATGGGGAGGCTACCCGGAAGCCGTATTAGAGCCGAAGCAGAAGGAAAAGATACTCAGAGAGATATGGGAGGTGACGGTCGCTAGGGATATTGTGGAGAGGTGGAGGATAAGGAACATCAGGGCTCTCAGGGTGCTACTGAATGCTATTAGATCCTCTACAAAGCTATCGGTACATGCGCTGTACCGCTACTTTAAGTCAATGGGGATCAAGATAAGTAAGAACACTGTCTACCAGTATTTAGAGTACTTGAAGGATGCCATGATCGTCTTCACTCTCCCAAAGTACTCCCCCACGTATAAGACGGTTTTGGGAAGCGTTCCAAAGATATATCTAGTTGATAATGGCTTATACTTGGGTAAGGCTGGTAGAGGAAGGCTCTTGGAGAGCTTGGTATTCCTAGAGCTCAGGAGGAGGGGGTACAGGGAGGGAGAGAACCTATTTTATTGGGAGGATTCCAAAGGAGAGGTGGATTTTATCCTAACGGATCGAGCGGGGAGGATAGAGAGATGTCTGCAAGTAACTTGGGAGTTGGTTCCGGGAGATTCTGAACAGAGAAAGAGAGAGCTCGGTTCTTTAGCGAGAGCTAAGGAGAAATTAGCTTGTAAGGAGGTTTCCGTCTTTACGTGGGATCAAGAGGGTGATGAGAAAGGATTTGAGATCATTCCATTCTGGAAATGGGTCATGGGATTGAGGAGTGAAGTTCAGCCATCCAGTGGCTTCTATACTAGCTAGCTAGGAGATGTTATACTTCACCCCCTTGATGGAAATAGATACTCATCCACGATGCATCTTTCATGCGAAAATGAATACGGAGAACCCCATCAAGTCCGTCAGAACATGGGCGATTATCAGAGGGGCCAAGCTTCTCCTCTTAACGAAAGCAAAGCCATAGGCCAGACCTATGAAGAACACGAAGATCGCGTGTATAGGGGATATGTGCCACAGTGCAAAGGCTATGGCCTGGACTAGGACCGCTTTTCTCTCTGAAGTGAATCTTTCCAAGCTCTCTATTCCAAATCCCCTCCATATGATCTCCTCGAATATGCCGGCGGTAAATGGAGCCACTAGGAAATTCATGTACTTGGCCCACGCGGGGATCCTGCGTATCACATCTAGGAACCACTCATATCCGTAGGGCTGAATAGCGTTCTCCATAAAGAATAAGAGTTCTGCTAATAGTACCAATGAAGCGATCAGCAATACATCTCCTCTCCTCAGGTCGTATGCTACTCTAGTTCTAGTGAACAGGGCTAGCCCGAAGGACACCTGGATCGCTATCATGAAGAGGGATTGGTAGCTCCATATGAGGACGTAAAGCTCTTTCATCGCCTCTTCTGGGTTCAAACTCCAGATATTATGTGGCACCATTGAGTATATGAGAAACGAGGCGATCAGGTTGAGCATGAATGGGGCGAAGAGTATTGCGATGATAGTCCTCCTACCCATATGCCCCCCGATAGCTGGATGTGGCTCATTGCTAATACATTATCGATCATTCTGAAACGGAGACATATCCCTGATTCTATATCTTAGGATGACTGATTCGTGTTTGGTCTATCTCCCCAAAATAGTCTAATTAGTTATTCCTCCTCAAGTTACCGTCTGGGGAACCTAATCGGACTCGGATGGAAGTGCTCTTGGAGAGATCCTAGTATTCTTCTAGGGGGGACATTCATTTCCGTCCGTGATGTTCAAGTAATGAGGAGTGATCGTGAAGACAGACACTCCAATTATCAGGATCCCGACAGCCTCGGCAACAGCAGCCGAAGGCTATCTTACCGTCAAATCCACTAATATAGCCAAGATAGGCGCCAAGCCAGATATAAGGGCCACAAACATCCCCTTAGCATGTCCATCAACGATGAGGGCGACGCCCAAGACGGTCAAACTCATGAACGCTTGGACGAAGAACCATGTAGATACAAAAGTGTGGGGCCTCGTCCCTCCAGGGAACACTCCTATGAGAGCCAAGAAGATGGAGGCTGTGAAGAGGAGACCGCTTGAGAAAGATTCCAGCTTTCTTCTAGATACCCTGAGTATAAACAGGGAGTAGATCGAGAGGAAGAATGCGGAGGCAATCAGCCCATAATTGTAGAGCCATGGGCAGCAGGCTCTAGAGACCCCGAAATCGCTGAACGCATCCCTCCAGAAGTCGAACCAAGGATTCAAGTACCAGCATAAGAATATGGTGGTCAGAGCTACGGCAAGGGAAATAAGGCCCGTTAGTCCCCAAAGCTTGAGAAGCCTCCCCATAGCTAGGGGGAGCCGGTGTCGCGTTATAAAGAGATTTCCAGCGGTACAATGATACATTAGATTCCATCCCCGTCACGGTAAGCGAAAGCGGCCTTCCTGTATCCCAAGAAGCTGGGACATCCAGGGCACGATTCCTCTACATACCTCGGACATGAGAAGCATTCTGCACTGCAAGGAGCCGATTCTATATCCATCCCTAGGCACCTTTATTGGGAGGTAGGGATTCACTAGGGGCTCAGCTATTTCCACTATCTCGCTCCTCCTTACTCCCTTTGTATGCCCTGATCATGCAAGTACCCGTTATTGAGTTCGGGACCTCCTCGTTCTCCACAACCATGACCGCGATCAAGTTAAGGGAACCCCTCCCTTGAAATAGTTGGACAGCCCTCGAACCTACTCGCTATCTCCCTTAAATCCTCAATGGTATCGACTTCCAAAAGCATGATCGCTATTTTGAAACGTAACTTCTCGAAATTCAGGGTGACAGCCTGCTTGAAGATACCATCGCGTGGGGAAATGAGGATACCTGCTAAATGAGAGGTGGACGGTTTCGTCCTTAAATCCTCATAGTCGTGAGAATCAGGCTCTTACTCTCATCATTCGTAAATGTGATTTCATTATACAAAGCTGGAGGATATACCTTGTATCTCGAAGATGCAGCAGCTCATGCGGTGCTGAGTAGTAATCTTTATATTTACACGAGGTTTGGAGCCCAAACCTCTATAGGGTGGGATTGTTGATCCAACTAGCAGGTCTCCAGTGAGTGATCGCGTCGTTGACGCGATTGCGTCTCTTTTACCGGAATTAGGTGTGAGCACCCTCATGGGTGTGATTGGCGGCTCCATAATGCCTCTCTATGATGCCCTTTACCCGTACAAGGACGAGATTGAGGTCGTCATGTTCAAGCACGAGCAGGGGGCGGCCCACGCAGCCGACGCATACGGGAGAATTTCTAGGAAGCCCGGAGTCATGGTGGCCACATCCGGACCCGGGGCCACGAATCTGGTGACCGGGATAGCGAACGCCTACATGGATTCCTCCCCTGTGATGGCCCTCACCGGGCAGGTAGCTACTGAAGTGTTCGGTAGAGACGCGTTCCAAGAAACGGACATGTTTGGCGTCGTGGCCCCCATAACTAAGTTCGTGTACCAAGTTAAGAAGCCTGATGAGGTCTTACCTGCTATCGCAACTGCCTACAAGGTCGCTAGTATGGGAAGACCTGGTCCGACTCTCGTGGACCTCCCGAGGGACATCCAAGTGACTAAGAAGGTTGAGTGGAACGGGGAGCTCATGCCTGTGGATTTCAGCAAATACTCACCAGTCGAACCAAGCTCGGGCGATGTTAGGAAGGCAGCTGAGCTACTCAAGAAGGCTGAGAGGCCCGTGATACTCGTCGGTGGCGGTGTATACTGGGCTAATGCCTGGGAGGAGGTGCTGAGGTTGGCTGAGTACATGCTCGCCCCTGTGGTCACAACGCTCCCAGGGAAGAACTCGGTGCCGTTCAATCATCCTCTAGTGATGGGTCCAGCTGGGATGCATGGTAGAGCTGAGGCTGACGCTGCTCTCGCCAACGCAGACGTAGTGCTTGCCGTGGGAACTAGGTTCTCGGACAGGACCGTGGGTAGGTTCGACGAGATGAGGGAAAAGAAAATCATACACATAGATTTGGACGCTAGTGAGCTTGGAAAGAACCTCCCCTCAGCCGTAGCTATAAGGGGAGATGCTAGAATCGCACTTAGGATGCTCCTCGACGTCATTAAATCCGTGGAGTCTAAGGGGAGAGAGGAGTACGTTTCATGGCTCCATCACATAAGGAGGGAATTCGAGAGGTCGATAAATGAGTGGGAGAAAGAGTTCAACGGGCTAGTTCCGTGGAGGGTCCTGAAGACCATCAGGAGATCCGTTCCCAATGATACCATAACGGTCACAGGAGTCGGAGGACATCAGATGTGGGCGGAGATCCACTGGGATGTCCTCGTGCCCGGCACGTTCGTAACATCGGCTGGACTGGGGACCATGGGCTTCGGCATCCCCGCCGCGCTGGGGGCGAAGCTCGCTGCTAGGGACAGGCAGGTGGTCTGCATTGACGGCGACGGCTCATTCCAGATGACTTTGAACAACCTCTCGCTGGTCAGAGACTACGATCTGCCCTTCATCGAGTTGATCTTCGATAACAGGGCTCTCATGCTGGTGAAGCAGTGGCAGATGTACCTTTACGATAGGAGGATCATAGCCACGGAGTTCAAGGAGAATCCGGACTTCGCCAAGGTGGCTGACGCCTACAATATCGAGTACAAGAGGCCTGAGAGTTACGATGACCTTGAGAAGCAAGTGAAATGGGCTGTCAGGAATAACGAGCCCCTCATACTGGATGTTCTTTTGGATAATGAGAGGGATGTGGTCCTCCCGTGGGTTCAGCCTGGGAAGTGGCTCACCCAGGCGATACTGCCCCCGGGAATGGATGTGAGCCTCGAGTGGAGGTGATCAGCATGTGGGTCGAGACCAAGTTGTGTGTGAAGGTGTTCGGAGGTCTGGATCAGTTGACTCGTGTCCTGAATATAGCTAGGAGGGGAAAGGTGGTCTACAGAGGCATGGAAGCCAAGTTCGAGGATGAGCATGCCGTGGCCTGTATGGAGCTCGAAGGTAGGGCGGAGGAAGTGGAGTGGGTCATGAAGAAGATGTCCGCCTTGCCGGAAGTGCTGTCGGTGGAGCCGAGGCCGAGGAGGGTGGAGTTCGAGGATCCCCTCACCGAAGTGGTGCTGCCGTGAGGTGATTGGAATGGCCAAGATGTACACGGACGAGGATGTCAGCCTAGACCCCCTAGTGGGGAAGAAGGTGGCGGTCGTCGGCTACGGAATACAGGGGAGGGCGCAAGCCCTGAACCTTAGAGACAGTGGTATGGATGTGATTGTGGGAGTCAGGAGAGGTAAATCATGGGAGAAGGCTGAAAAAGAGGGTTTCGAGGTGTATGAGGTGGGAGAAGCCGTCTCCAAGGCGGACGTCATACTATACCTCCTACCTGACATGGTGCAGCCCGACGTGTGGATGAACGAGGTGGAGCCCAACCTCAAGGATGGGGCAGTAGTTGACTTCGCACACGGCTTCACCGTGCACTACGGACTGATAAAGCCCAAGAGCAGCGTGGATGTCGTGATGGTGGCCCCGAAGGCTCCGGGTGCAGCCGTGAGGGAAGAGTTCCTCAGGGGTAAGGGGGTACCCGCCCTAGTGGCTGTTCACCAAGATAGCTCGGGAATGGCCCTAGAATATGCCTTAGCCATAGCCAAGGGGATTGGCGCCACGAGGGCCGGGGTCATAGAGACGACCTTCGCGGAGGAAACGGAGACGGACCTGATAGGTGAGCAGAATGTGCTGGTCGGCGGGTTAATGGAACTCATACTGAAGGGCTGGGAGACCTTGGTGGACATGGGCTACCAGCCGGAGGTGGCGTACTTCGAGGCGCTAAACGAGGCTAAGCTGATAATGGACCTGATATGGAGGTACGGCATGAAGGGGATGCTGGAGAGGGTGTCGGTGACCGCTAGGTATGGTGGACTGACCGTCGGACCCAAGGTGCTGGACGACGGGGTCAAGGACAGGATGAGGAGATACGCTGAGAGAGTGGTCAGCGGCGAGTTCGCGAGGGAATGGGTGAAGGTCTATAGAAACGGAGGGGAGAGATTCAACGAGCTGATGAGGAGGGTGGAGGAGCATCCCATAGAGGAGGTAGGCCGCCGAGTCAGGAGGCTAATATTCGGGGAATAAAGAGGATTACGAGGGAGCTACATCAAGATCTCCTGAGCTCCCATCCATTTTTCCGCCATGTTGTAGTGTGCCCTTCCCCCGTACTTCGATACCTTGAAGATGATCCACTTCGGCGCTAGAGCATCGATCTCTTGGGAAGGTACCTCTACCACCGCTTTGAGGTGTGCGACGGTCGATAGATCCGTTAGAAAGTCCTGTGCTCCCTTCTCAGAGGGGAAGGCCAACAGGTAGGTGTGTTCCAAACCCTCATCATCTAAGATTTCCACCTTCACAACGCAGTGGTTCGTCAACGCTCCTTCCAAGGAATGCCACTGAAAGACTTCCTGAGGTGAGAGGAGAACCTTTCCCCCATTGCGGGAGGCCACACTAGGGATCGAGAGGGGATCAGGAGAGTACGCAACTACCAAGAAGTTACTCTCCGCAAAGACGCATCACCTCGCGCTGCATATCCCCATCATTAAAAAGGATTGCTATACAGCCGAAAAATGTGATCACTCGGATACCTTTCCACTCAACTCCTCCACTTCTATCCTTATTACGACGACGCTCTCCAACTCCTCCTCAGTGAAGTGGTACCTGTAGCCGGGCGAGACCCTATCCACCATGCACTCTAGGGCCTTCCTCTTCTCGTTCGGGTCCTCGACTATGTACGCCCTCCCCCTCCCCAAGACACTCCTGTACCTCAAGGTCCAATAGCAGGGTTTTCCTTCTGTGACCACCTCAACATCCATCTCCACCTCGAAGCATACCTTGTTGTTCCTCCTCAACACATCCAGCTTTCTTCCCTCCTTGGCGGAGTGGAGGTATATCACGCCTCCCTCGTAGCAGTATACCATGGGAACGCAGTAGGGCTTATCCTCCTCGCACAGCGCGATCCTGCATACGAATGCCTTCCTCAAGATCTTCTCTATCTCCCACAGATCCCTTATCTCCTTATCCCTCCTCCTTACAGGGACCAGTGCTATCCCCTCGCGTTTACCCAGTTCCTCGGACGTTCCTTCCACCGGAATCACCTTAATAGTTGGGGGCCTTCAGTCCGCCCGTCAGACCTCATCCCGAGTTGGTTTAAGGAATTATCATCATCGGCCCATTCAACTCCCGAGGAGGACATTTAACGTTTTCTGGGGGCTCTGTCGATCGTAATGAATGCGAATGACAGGTAAACCTTTAATAGGGCTCTCTTCACTTTCATCAACGATGAGAAACCTCTTCGCGTTGATGGCCCTCGCGATCCTCCTATCCCAGTCCCTCGCCCTGATCCAAGCTTCTTCTCTCACGGGACCCGTTGCCATAGTCTCCAACTCGATAGACATGCCCACTGCCGAGAGTATGAAGTCTGTACTGGAGGCCATGGGGTTCGAGGTGAGAATCTTCTCCCCACAGGAGTACAGTGAGGCGCTGGAATATGGTCAGTTCGTTATAGTGTTGGGCGGGCATAAGGCTCCGGAGGGGATAGGCCAGATATCTTCTTCTCTTCTGTCCCCTGAAGAGAAGAGTAGACTTGAGAGAAAGAACTACGCCTACTACTTCATCAAGAGAGGCCCTGGAAGGAAGCCCGTGGTCGTCGTGGCAGGCAATGACAGATACGGGACCTACAGGGCGGCCAATACTTTTCTGCTGAAGGGATTGAAGCAAGTGGATGCCTTACTCTCCTCTCCTAGCCCCGTTGTGGTTATAATGGGAACCCCGGCGGGTGGCTGAACATGACCTCTCGCTCCCGGGAGACGGGAGTGGAGAGGCTAGCCCTGCTGATGGAGCGCCTGCTGAGGGGAGGAGAAGTCTCACCTCGAGACTTCTCTCCTGACATAGGTGAGGGGATACTCTGGACCCCAAATATTGAGACATCCCTGACAGAGGCCCTCATACTCTCTGGCCCCCCGATAGTCCCCTTGGAGGGTAACATCCGGAGGATAGAGAGGCTGGGAAGGGAGGGTCTGATCAAACCTGTTGCCCCACGCCCACTCGGTGTCGGTAGGGGGTACGCGGTCTCTCCGCTCAGAGATGTGGTCCTCTTCTCCCTAGCTTGGATGCTCCTTAACCGCATTGGATGGGGAGAAGGGATCCCTATAAAAGACATGAGGGAGCTTTATTTGGAATACATGAGGGACTACGCGAGCAGATGGGGATCAAGCTCCAGAGAAGCCTTTTACCTCATGTCACTGGGATTAGAACCCCTTCTCAGCAGGAAGAGCTTGAATGCTCTGGTGAAGTTGGTCCTCTATCCCTTCGGGTACGGCGGCACGGCCAAGGGTTTCCTCCCTCTTAGATCGTCTGATGTACCTGAGGAGGTCTCATCGAAGATGTTGCGTCTGAGGGAGGGTCTCTGCGTCTATCTCCCCGTTCCCAAGTCCGAGAGCTTGGAGTTGCTGAGGTTTGCTCAAGACGTTGGTGAGATTTACGGGGAGCTGAGAGTGAAGATCTATCTTATCATGAGAAGGCTCTTACGCGCCAAGCTGCCGAGAATCTCCTCCCTTGAGGAGGTCTTGGATCAGCTATCCAACGAGTTAAGGGATTGGAGTAGGAGGAGGAAGATCTCACTGCTTGGAGCTAAGTTGAGGAGGAGGATCCTGAGATTCTACGCGATTTACCCGTCAGCTCCCGATCTCTGGATGAGCAAGCAGGGAGAAGAGGCTTTCGAGAGGATCGGTAAGCCTACAGGAGTCAGTGCCATTCCATGGCCGTTCAAGGAGAGGGGAGTTGCCCTAATTTCACTGGAAACAGGTGATCAGGTCAGAGGCGCCTCGTGACAGCCGAATCCCCTGTCGTTCAGCCTACCCAAGTTGTAGAGCATGTCCCTGAGCGCATTCTTGGCCTCGTCCAAGTTAGAGAATTTACCTATCCAGACGGCCGGGAACCTTCCCTCTAAATTTTCCCTTTCCACTATGATGACCATGTATTCCTCCTCATCCCTCAGGAGAAATCCCTCGGCCTCGTACTCGTCCACCCTCTCGGCGCCCACGCACACCATGTCTATTTTATCCAGAACGTCCAGCTTGGTGAGATTGAGGCTAATTCTCCCTCACCTTCCCAAGTAGGAGGGACAGCGCCCTTCTCAAAGCTCTATCGGACTCCTCCCCCAGCCATCTAGGTCTCTTCATTATCTCCTCGATCTCTTCCATGTCCCTCAGCTTCTCGTGAAGCTTCAATCCCAGTCTCCCCTGTCTTCGAAGGCTGCACTCGAGGAAGATACCTCCGTTCTCCTCCCTGATCTCGCATATTACGTAAACTCCTTGAGAGACCTCGACCTTAGCCATCTCCACCCGGAAGGTCTGATGCATGATATATTAAAGGTTGATACAGCTCCCATGTGTGGATGGACTTTTAAGTTCAGCCACTCCGGAGGGATGGACCATGCTTCTCAAAATACTAGAGGCCATCAAGGGAATCGCTCCAGTTACTAAAGTATCTAGGGATCCAGAGGACCCAGACCTCTTCATAGTCACCATCCGCTTCCCTAGAGAGGAGATCACCCACATGAAGGAGGTGCTTCGAGAGTCATACAGTAACGCGGAGAAGAGATATGGGAAAGTCTCCGAGGGGGGAATGGATGAGGAGGGCGTTGATGCTTGGATATACGTTGAGGGTGATCCGAGCTCACTAGATGATTTAGTCGAGGTGGTCAAGAAGAGCGAGGATGTAATAGGTACTTTAGAGCTGAAAGATGATAAATTCGGTGCCCTTATATATCCCAAAGGATCTCTAAGTGCCTTTTCAATCCATATGGCCTATCTGATATCCAAGGTACTCCCACCTGAGGTGAAGACGTTTTCCCTCATTGGTTACGAGCTCACGAAGGAGTGTGTTGAGGTCTCCGTGTACATTTCGACTGCAGAGGAATGTTCACCCGAGCATGAGCATGAACACGAGCATGGGGGCGAGGAGGAGGGGGTTGTCTCATGAGAGAGTTGCTATCAGTTGCGAGAAGTCTTTGGGAAAGGCCGGAGGTGGAAGAGGTCGTGGTGAACTTCACCTCGGCGCGGGTTACAGTAGTGATCAGCCCAAGTTTCATGGAAAACCTGTTGAAAGAGGCTCTCGAGGAGGCTAAATCTTCCTATGAGGGAATCGGTCTCCTGAGAGAGCTCGGAGAATCTGATCTGGAAGACGGTACCTTCGAGCTAAATTTGTCCGTGGAAAGGGGAAGACTCAAGGATCTAAAGTCGCTGGCCAAAAGGAGAGGAGATGAGATAGTCGGATTAGAGATCGAGGAGGGTGAACTCAGAGCTAGGATCCTTCTCAGAAGCGCGTCTGTTGAGAGCGTCCTCAAGCCCCTTATGGAAGAGCTCAAAGAACTGAAGTTCATCGTGGAGTTCGCTGGGGCTGAGTTGGAGGTCTCAAAGGCAGCCATATTCGCGCCTCCTCCCGGTGCTTCCGTGTCCAACGTGGTTAATAGCGAGCCTGCCTCGCTGTCCATACCGCTCAAGTACAGGGCATACTTAGATCTCTGCATGGAACTAGGTAACCATTATTTATCGACCATCTAGCTGAATCGACGGGAGTAAAAATTGCTGACCGAGGTGGCCCTTCCCCACATACTGTACTTGGCTGTGGTATCGCTGATAGCTGTGGCCTACAGCAGGATAAGGCCAGTCGTTATACTACCAGCCTTGATGATAGGCTCCTTGGTGGGGAAGGCCCTCGGTCTCGAGATACCAACCCTCCTAGTAAATTTGAGTCCTTTCGCCCTCGCTCTGCTGGTGTTCATAGCTGGTGTAGAGTTAGACGTGGATTTCATGAGGAAGGAGAAGGAAAGGCTCCTCCTCTTCATCTTCTTCGAGGCCTCTATCCTTCTCACTCTTTACGGGTTCTTGAGGACGGTGATGAACCCAGCCGGCGCCCTAACACTCACGGCAATAATGATAGCATCCAATGAGGCCTTCGCGTATGAGTACGGTAAAAGCGTAGATAGGGAGCTGGCCAACTATGGGATAGCCATCTCGATCCTAGAGGATTCCTTGGCCGTGTTCCTAGCATCGGTGGGTTACTTCACCTTGGGGCTGGAAGGTCTTTCTAGAGAAGCAGTCTACGGGCTTATCGCTTGGAGTATCGTGGTCCTAGCTATAACGGTGATCTTGGCGAGGTGGATAGACAGGATAGTGAGGGGGGCTGGTGAGAGCACCAAGCTGCTGACGGTCCTCCTCTACATGCTAATACTCATCTCCATATCCGAGTTCCTTCACCTACCGGAGGCCCTAGTTGTGTTCATCGGAGCCATATCCATGGCCATACAAGGAATGGACAAGCCCGTGTTCGAGGTGCTCGAGGGGCTGATGACCTTGGCCCTCATGGGCTTCGTGATGACGTTGCCTTACGAAGTCCATGTCTTGGAGACAACCACGGCTGAGATCTTCTGGGTTTACGCGAAGGCGGCCTCGATAGGATTCACCCTAGCCATATTAGCCTATGTGTTCAGGGCCATCGCCCTGTTCGCGGCTAGTTTCCTCAGCGGGCTGGAGTTCATAAGGGGGATGAGGCTGAGCCTCGTTCTGGCCAATACAGGAGAGTTCGGCTTGCTTGTGCTGGCGACTCTCCTAGCTCAGGGCGTTGAACTCCCTACCGAGCTCGCTCTAGGTGCAATGTTCGCCTACGCGTTCAACCTGACCTTTCTCAATGTGATCAGCAAGAGGGTTGATGCCATAGTGAACGCGATAATGCTGAAAACACCCAAGCCCCTGATGGATAGCATACTGAAGGTCCACGAGGAGGTTAGCGACCTCATAAACAACCTCATAGCGGATGTGGACTTCAAGTACCATGTCTACCAGCTGGCCCTGATAATCAGCATAACCTACGTGCTGTCCTTCCTCTTCAACCTCAGGGTGGGTTTCCATCAAGTTATACTCATAGCCCTGTTCTCTTCCATAATAGCGGCCATTTACATAATCTTCCAGAGGATGGCCAGTGACATAAGGAGGATAAGCGAGTTAGGCATCTCTTCCGCGTTCAGCATCCTGCTTAGAGTGCTCATACTTTACATGACAGTTCTTCCCATGCTCAGCATTGCCGACGAGTTCTTCAGGAGGGGGATCGTGCTAACATTCTCCAATCCCTTATCCTTCATATCGGTCATCCTGCTTTCGGTGGGAATAGTGATGGGGTCTGACAAGCTCATATCGAAGTTCAGGAGCGCGATAAGGCCCGTTGAGTGATTTTATGCATCCCTACCATCAGGATTACAGCCAGAGAGAAAGAGATCACCACAGCAGAGATCGATTCCGACCCAGACAGTAGCATTATGGGGAAGAAGCTAGCGAGATACGGCGCGTAGACTTGTCGAGAGCGCCATGTGGGATGTGATGAGCCAGTCAATTGCTCGAATATGCTGAGGGCCAGAGCAGACGTGACGAACCATCCTAGGAAGTTCGACAGCGGGATACCAAACCACGGGCCGCCTGATTTCCATGTCCATACTCTACGCTCTACCATGACTGGATCCACGGCCATGTCCAGTATCACCATGAGTAGGGAGGCGAAAGCGATCCTCCAGTTTCTCTTAACTATGGGGAGGGATGCGAGGTAAGCCGTGTAAAGGTAGAAGCCCCATGCCAGGGCTATAGGAATAGGCACATCCCATAGACTCGCCCCTTCGAAGGAAAGGTAGCTGTACTCCCCGAAGGGAATCCCGCAATGAATTCCTATCAGCTCCATGAAGAAGCCCACAAGGCACCCAGACAGGAATAAAGCGGGTGCGCCACTCCACTCGGATGATGCGAGGGCCAGAGAGATAATTAGAGAGATCAGCAGAATTATGTCAGCTTCTCTCCTAGACCCCAAAAGGAACATCAGTCCGTTTGACAGGTACCCCAAAGTGAGAACGATGATCGATGCTCTAAGGCGTCTGAACATCACATAAACAGCACCTGTTTACAGCTTATCCTTCTTTCGCTCAACCGATCATGGCCGAGACAGCGAGCGTGAGGCAGGACCTTGCAAGTTCGATGAATCCGTAGGTTCTCACCCTGACCTTAGAAGATAGTCCTGTGATCTCCTGAAGCAGCCTGCTGGATATGTCAACTAGAATTACAGTCGCGAGGCTCGGAGACGGTAAAGTGATCGAGATAAGTGTTACTCCAGCCACTATTCCCGAGAGGAGGGCCTTTAATTCCCAACCTAGGACCCTTATCGACGCGTGACTAGTAGCCATGATCGAGTAGAGGGGTGGTAGGAGCAAATAGGCTAGATCGAGTTCACCTCCTGAGATTATCAAAATGGGTGAGTGCATTGCTAGGGCTGCGGAACCCGCTATTGTGGATCCATGGGTGATCTCCCTACTGGGAGAAGTGGATAAGAAAATGATCGCGACAAGGGGAACCGTAATGAGACCTAAGAGGAGGACCATTGGATACACTAAGAGTAGTGGGATATAGAAGATGAGGACCACTGACAGCTGCTTAATAAGTTTCTTGATCCTCTTACTGGCTATTAGGTTCAGGATCTCATCTGATATGAGGAGGAGTGCTATTGAACCAGCTAGTGATGATAAGACGAGGAAGTTCCATGTCCTGACCTTTAGAAGGGCGTAGATCAGGGTAGCCAACCAAAGAGATAACAATCCACTCTCTTTAGGAACCCTCAGGGCCTGCATGTTCCGCGCCCCGCTGAATTACAATTGTTATATCGCTCCAGTAACGCGTTAATATAAATGATGACGCACCTCCGCCCGTGAGCCCGAAACGCGCTCTAACCTTAGCTCTCCTCATGCTCGCCCTTCATGTGCAGATCGGAATTTCCACTAGCAAGGTGGAGGGTTTAGAGCTGGGGGTCTATGATCCCTGCACTGACCCATCCTGCGATCCATCCCCAACGCTCCGGAGACTTAAGGATGTGGGGGCCAACGCCATACTGGTAACTTTAGTTGATGGAAAGGGGTATGCCCTGTACCCATCTAACTTGCTTCCAGTAAGGGACGAGATGCTAGATACTACTCTCAGAACTATCGAGGAGGCGAGAAAGCTAGGAATGAGGGTTTATGGATGGGTAAATATCCCACACGAGGTGTGGTTGAGGAAGCATCCGGAATGGATAGCCGTTCTGTCCAACGGCAGACCTTCCGATTTTTACTCCGCCGACTACTTCCATAGAATAGTCCCCCCATCGAGGATAGTGAGGGAAAGGGAATGCATTGATCTACTGAGAGGCGTGGCGAGGGAAGTGGCTGCCTTGGGCGTCGACGGCATTGACATCAACGACAACTTCCAGTTCTCCGATGTCTACTTGGAGAGAAGTAATACATCCCTTCTGACGAGCTACGATGAGTTTACCGTTAGAGCGTTCGAGAGAGATACCGGCGTAACGGTAAAGGGAAACTCTCCGGAGGAGTGGGCATCGTTCATCGAGGGGGACGACCAGATACGAGAGAAATGGGTAAAGTGGAGGGCCGAGCAGGTTACAGAGCTGATCAGGATTATCACCTCGGCAGCAAGAGAGGTGAGGCCTAGCATAGAGGTGAGACCTCACCTCCTGATATGGGATCCCTTGGAGACGTATGGAATAGACTTCTCCGGTATAGCGGCAGTAACGGGAACCCTCTACGTGATGATCCCTTCCAGTGAGAGCAGATTGAGGCACTTCAAAACCGTTTGGAAGGCCCGTCAGGTAGCCAGTAAGGTAGTGGCATCTACGTATTTGCCTGATCTGCCTGGGTTGAGCGAGGAGGAAGCAAGGAAGAGGGCCTTTTGGATCGCATCCGCCGGAGCAGATGGCATATACGTCTTCTGGGAGGGTGTAGGTGAGGAGAGATATGGGCTGATGAGAGCCATATTCGATGAATTCAGAAGGGTCAAGGATTATCAAGCCCCGAATTGGTTGAAGGGAGCACGTGTGGTTTCAGTGTACGCTGAATCTCCTGATGTCGATATCTCTGCCCTGAAGGATCAGGGAGTGTCTTTGGTGGAGCTGGATGTAGGACTCAGTTCGTGTGACATGTTGTATAGGGACTTCTCCAAGGCATTAGAGACCGTGAGAGCCATAACCAGAGAGGCCCGCTCCTTGGGTATGAGGGTGGTGGTTTACGTTCCCGCTCTGGAGGTCGTTTGCGACGAGCCTATCCATGAGGAATGGGCCCAAGTCTCCTTGGATGGAAGGAGGCTGGTAGTTACCGGAGAGGAGCTGAATGTTCCGTGGGTGGAGGGAGGTGAAATCGATCTTTGGATGTCCCCCCTGTCGCCACATAGGGAAATCCTGATTGACAGGGTCAGGAAGTTGTTGGAAGTGGCCGACGGTGTTTGGCTAGATGTTCCTCATCTCCCCGAGTATTTGACAGAGGAGATGAGTGATCTGTGGCCCGATGCTTCCGATTGGGGAAGGGAAGGATTCGAGGAGGAATATTGGGAGTCTTCCCCGAGCTCCACAGACGATCCCTCGTTCCCACTGTGGCTGAGATGGAGGCACGACATGGCGCTTGACCTCGTCCTCGCCGTCGCCGAAGAGGCTTTCTCTCTCGGCAAGGCCCTCTTGGTTGAGAGTTCTGCCTGCGATGCTGGGGCTACGGAGCTAGGATTCGATCCGGTGTTCCTGCGATACAATCCGACAATCGTCCTCGTTCCTGAGATAGGCCCTCCAGCTTGGGAAGAGGGTCTCTCCAATGCCACTCTCTCGGAGTGGGCCCACTTTTACGCGATGCTGAAGCATGAGAGAGGATCTGTCCGAGATGGTATCATCATACCTCTGACCTACGGGAGGGATGCTTCTGATTCCGCCAAGCAACTCGGACTCCTGCTCCCGCTAACTAACGGCTTCTTCGAGACCAACTCGAACGGACTGATGACGGGAAGTGTGGGCGCTGAATTCAGGAAACGGGCCTTCTGGTTGGTTAAGATGCTCTCGGGAGTGAAGAGGAGTACGAGGAGCAGGGTGGGAGTGCTCTTCTCTTCCTTTACGAGGGACTTTGTAGACACCTACATAGCGGGCCCTTACGACGTGGAGGGGACAATTCACATGAGGACTTTCAGGGAGGTAATCAGGGTCCTAGCCGAGGAACACGTTCAATTCGACGTGATCCCTATTGAAATGGCCTCCAAGTCAGAGCTATCCCAGTACGATGTACTCATCGCTCCTGAGCTGAGGGTCCTGAGTAGCGAGGCTAGGGGAATCTTGGCCTCGTATGGGGGCGAACTCCTAGTTGTAGGGAAGCTTGGCGTCCTTGATGAGAGAGGCAGGATAGTTGAGGAGCTGAGAGTCGGTAGAAGGATCGATATTGAATCCTTGTCCAGATTCCTTCGAGGTGCCGTGGAGGCTCCAGAGGGAGTCCTAGTGGAGAGATTCGGAAATGGGTGTGAGGTACTCTCCCTAGTTAATGTTGGGAATGTGAAGGGGAAGGTGAGTCAATCAGAGGGATGGGTGCTTTACTTCGATTCGCTCGCGGTGGAACCCGTGTCTGGTCACATTAATACCCCTGAGACCTTCCTGCTCATCTTCGTCGGGGACGAAGGTGGTCCTTCTAAGCCTGTGGGGGCAGATATCGCGGCTTTTGGGGTAGATAGGTCAATGAATGCCGACCTGATCTCCAAATTGGAGGCTCCTTTCACCTCATCCGGAGCGGTCATCAGGCTAGGTGGTCCAGCCGTGGACCCAAGCTGGTCTATAAGCGGAGGCACTGAGTTCATCAAGCATAACGGCGTGTTTGTGGGTATCAGAGTCGAAAATCGGACCTACATATCCAGTTTCGGTAAGATCGATTACTCGTTGATAGAGAGGACAAAATGCGGTGGTTTCACTTTCTACAGGATCGCTGGGGTAACTAGGTACGGGACTAGAGCGGGGCTGCTCTGGTTAGTCAATAGGGGGGTCGATAAGAGATTGACCCTTCTCAAGTGGGTGGATGATGGTGACGGTATTGTGGAATTGAGTGAAATAAAGGTGGAGAAAACGGGTTCGGGGGGATGAGATCCTCAGGCCTTTTCCCTCTTCAACATCTTGAGAAGACCTAGTAGCCCCTCTTTTAGTACCAAGTTCAGTACTAGGAGAACTATCAGAGCCCCTAAGATGCCCATGAGGATCAGATTACCACCGGATCCGCTAGAAGGGAGCCTGTAGTAGATCCTAGTGTAGCCTCCCTCTGAGGTCACGGATACATCGCTGGCTGACTCGGGGAGATGCACTGTTATTACCATGTTCTTTTTCCCACCCAAGGGCATGGGGAATGTCTTACTGAAGACAAGCGTGTTTCCAGCCCTAGTAGTGAGTTTCGCGTCACCTTCCATGGAGAAAACCCACTTATCCATCTTCTTGGCGGTCATTCCTAAGGCTACATAGCTGGCTGTCACCCTCCTGTTGGCATCGTCGAAGTTAACGGTCAGGTTTTCGAGCTCCACATCGGCCTTGTCCATCTCAATGAACCTCTTGAACAGGAAGGACAGGGGATATTGCTGCTTCAGTATCAGGTAGCCTGTGGCTGTGGCCTTGACGACCTCATCCACCTTGACCAATCCGTTCTCCATCACGGTCATGTTCAGAATGTCGTCTATCTCTAGCTTTACTGGGAGTTCTATTCCCTTGGTGGGTTGCCCCAGCGCTATGGGCTGAGCGCTCGCAAGGAGTGGACTGCACAGGACGAGCATGGTCAAGATCAAGAGCAAAGCTCTGAGCTTCATGTCATCACCCTCCGGCCACAATGGGGTAAAATGTGCTTGCCACTCTGTCCCAGACAGTGCTTGCCGTCCCATCGTCCCAGTAACGCTTCTCCGCTTGGAAGGATAGGTGGATTCCAACCCCTTTGCAGAGTATGTATATCTCATTGCTCATCCACGGCTGACCCTCGTATTCCCAAGCATAGGAAGCTATCACGTAAGGACAGGCGCCCATCTGGCCCTGCTGCATTCCCATCCTCTGTTCGTCGTACAGGGACTCAATATACGAAATGTAGTCGCTCAGAGACCCTTGAAAGGGGGTCCATGATATATAGAGGGTCATCCCCTCGTCTTCTGGATAGGTCCAGCTGATGTAGCTCCCCTCATCGTCTGTGCCACTATCCTCGCTCCAAGATGATGGGTACCTTATGGAGAAGTAATTGTTAGAGTAGGATCTGAGTTCTCCACCTAGCTTGTTGATGACCGCGAGTATCTTTTGCTTGATCCCCTTCCTCTCCAGTATATCTGGTGGCAGGGAAGGTAGTTCTGGTGGGGTTACTCCGGAAGCCTGCCATATCTTGATGCTTATCGGGATGTAAGGCCCCTTGCTGAACTTCTGCTGCCAGTTATACACCGCCGTTTGCACGGCTTGCTTGAATGTGGCGCCTTGATTGAGGGTTGTGGTCTCAATCGGTATCATTGCCCCGCTCTTCGGCAGCCTAACGATGGGGAATGCATGACCAGGTACCAGCATTATGTAGACATCGGTAAGCCCCTGCGCAGCTACTAGGCTTGCGTACATTATCGCCAGATCTAGGCAGGTCCCCTCCCCATCTAGGATAGTGTCTCTGGGGAATTTGACGTACTGTGCATATTTTCCGGTCCAGAAACCCTCTGGTTCAGTTTTATAGGTTGTTCCTCTTATCAAGAGAGCCTGCCATATGCCCTGCATTGTTTTAAGTGCTCCTTCATCAGATAGGGATGCTCCAGCACCTCCAGCTAGCTTGTTCCCCAAGTCGGAGAATTCCCTCACTACAGGATCAGTCGGGGTGACCCAAGCGGCCAGAAGCGGAGCATTGCTGAACACATCAGGGAATGTGAGCAGGGATTCCTCTGCCGGTATTGATGAATACACTATGTCGTGAACTCCTAGGATCTCTATATCCTTGCTCTGAACTACTTCCTCCGTCCTCCCGCCCTTATCGTAAGTGACCTTTATGTACAGCTTGGTGGGGACTGGGGAAGTGAGCTCCGCCACCTTTTTCGGTAACTTGGGGTAGTAGGTATCAACCACGGCGCTCCCTGGTGGTATCTCGTCGTATTCGGTGGGAGTCGACCAAGAGGTGTATCCCTCTATATAGTAACTCACCTTGACGCTCCTCACGGGCACATCGCCCGTGTTCTTCAGGACTGTCTTGGCAACCCAGAATTTCAGGCTCGGTCTTCCATAAACTTTGTAGGCCGCCGATATTATCTGCTCTTTATAATGCACCTTGATGTCCAGCTTCGGCTCTCCACCCAGTGCAGCCGAGCCCGTGAAGGTCAGGATACCGACAGCAACTATTAAGACGATGAGAACTAGGTTAATTAGGTTTTTTCCGGATAGCGGCATAAGCACCCGGTTAGTCGGGAGATCATTTAATTAAAGTTTACGTTGTTTTGACAACGTATATCATTATAATTATTAATTTTTATGATTTACACAGCAAATTATAAAGTAGGTTTCCTCCCTTCCGCGCCTTTGCAACCCGAACTCATCAATTTAGAGCAAGGACCGAAAATTTGAGACCCCGCGCGCTGCCATCCTAAAGTAAAAATCCTTTAATTATTCGATGAGCCAGTCCGCGTTAGAAGCACGATGAGAATTGCGGTTATAGGAGCTGGCGTGATGGGGAGAGCGGCAGTGCTGGACCTAGCCGATGATTTCATGAGTCCGGATGTTGAGTCCGTGCTAGTTGCCGACATTGACGGTGATAGGGCGCGCCGGGTCGCAGATGAGGCGAGCAGTCTAACTAGGTACAAGGAGGTGAGGTATGCCAGGCTGGATGCCACGAAGCTCGATGAGGTGATATCCTCTCTCAAAAAGTTCAAGACAGACGTGGTCATCGATGCAGCCCTCTATACGACAATACCGGTTGTCATGAGGGCTGCTTTAGAGGCAGGGATCCACTACTTGGACTTGGGAGATGACGTAGAGACGTTGTTAGTCCAGAGAGAAATGGACCATCAGTTCAGGAGTAAAGGTCTAATTGCTCTATTAGAGATGGGTGGGAGCCCGGGGCTCATAAATGTGATGGCTGCTAAGGCCGTTGAGGAACTCGACAGGGTTGATACGCTCCTCTTGAGGGAGGGATGGATAGATCTAAACGATTATGATTCGATGGGCGTGCCGCTTCCGGTTCCATACTCCCTAGACACAATATTCGATGAAATGGAGCAGCCCGTAGAGGTGTGGAGGGACGGGAGTATAGAGCTGGTTGACCCCTTCTCGGGCAGGGAGATCATGTCTTTTCCCCATCCAGTTGGAGAGCAGGAGTTATACTACGTCGAGCATCCCGAGGTGTACTCCCTTGGTGAGACCTTCAGGAGTAAGGGATTGAGGTTCGTCGATTACAAGCTATCCTTTCCCAGAGATCTTCTGATGAAGTACAGGTTGCTCCACGACTTAGGATTGACGTCAACTCGACCCATTAAGCTTGGAGATGTGAGCATTATACCGAGGGATGTTGTGAGGGAGCTAATCTTAGGATCCCTGAGGGAGAAAGAACTCAAGCCAAATGATCATGATGTGATGGCGGTTATCGCTAAGGGCTGGAGAGGAGGTTTAAGAGTGGAGATCTTAGTAGAGGCACTGATAAGCTGGAGTGAAAGGTGGAATGTGAGCGCTCAGGCCCTGCTTGTGGGAAGTCCCGCCTCCTTAGCAGCTCAGTGGATCGGGCTCGGGATCTTGAACCTGCCCGGCGTCCACTATCCCGAGGAAGTCATCGATCCGATGCCCTTCTTAGATGAAATGAAGAGGAGGGGAATGGTATTCCGGGAGAGGATTCTACTCAATATCTAGGCTCTGGTGGCGATCTCGCTAGATCGGTCATCAGCTTCAACGCGTTCTCTACATCCTCGACTCGGGCGAGGCTTGAGGGCGTGTGAATATACCTAGCTGGGACTGATACTATCCCAACAGGAGTCCCCTTCCCCCCGACACTTATGGCAGCTGCATCAGTCCCGCTCGTTGGGGAGAGCTGTAGCTGGTGGGGTATGCTGAGCTTCTCCGCCCTAGATACCATCTCCTCGAGGAGCCACCTCTGCACGATCACAGTCCTATCCATAACCCTCAGGGCGGGCCCCTTTCCAAGCTCAGTTACGTATTTATGGGCCGGAACTCCCGGTACATCAGACGCTATCGTTCCCTCGAGCACGAACGCCAGATCCGGCTGGATCCTGTTCACCGCGACTGTTGCACCCCTCATCCCCCTCTCCTCTTGTGAGGTGAACACCCCGTAGATTGTCATATCGGGGTCGTTAATCCTCTTGAGGGATTCTGCCAAGACGAGGCATCCCAGTCTGTCGTCCAGCGCCTTCCCTATCACTACTCCCGTGTCCTCTTGGTGGATGAAGGGGACATCGAAGGTCACAGGGGTCCCGGGCCTGACCCCTAGCTTTTCCAGCTGCTCCCTGTTGGTGGCTCCCACATCTACATAGAGATCCTCCATCTTTGGGGGCTCCTCCTTACCCATGTGGACCGGTAGGGTCCCTATAACTCCCCTGAGCTTCTTCCTCCCGTGCAAGAGCACTCTCTGAGACAGAAGCTGGGCTGGATTGAGTCCTCCCAAGTTAGTGACCCTGAGGAACCCATCTGGCTCCAAGTACCTGACCATGAGAGCCACCTCGTCCATGTGAGCGGCGATCATCAGCTTCCTCTCGCTCTTACCCCTCTTCACCGCGTACAGATTCCCGAAGGGATCGGTGAACAGCTGATCGACGCTTTCCTTGAGCTCCTCTATCAAGATTTCCCGAACCTCGTCCTCGAAGCCGGGAGGGCCAGCTGCGACTGACAGTTTCTCCAAGAGACCTATCCACTCCGACAAACTCATCACCTCACAGGGTGCAGGACAGCAGGCCCCCATCCACGGGTATGAGAGAGCCTGTTATGTAGCTCGCCCTCTCACTCGCCAGGAAGGCGATCACATCGCCCAGCTCCTCGGGTCTTCCGAATCTGGCCAGAGGTATCTCCCTTGCCGCCTCGATCTCCATTTCTTCAAGCGACAGATCCCTCTCAGCTGCCCTCGATCTAAGGAGATCCCGCTGCCTCTCTGTCATGAAATGGCCGGGCATGACGGCATTAACGTTCACCTCTGGGGCTAGCTCCCTCGATAGGACCTTGACGAGACCAGCCAAGGAGAGCCTCACGCTGGTGGAGAGGGGTATATTCATGTTCACCTCCTTGATTGCCACCGAGGTGACCAGAACTATCCTGCCCCACCTCCTCTCCTTCATCCTGAAGCCAAACAGCCTAGCAAGCCTGACTACGCTCATCACCAAGAGTTCATAGGCGTGATACCAATCTCCATCATTGAGATCGGGAAATCTGGCTATTCTCGGTCCTCCATAGCTGATCACAAGTATATCGGCCCCTCCCATCTCCTCGGATCTCCTAAAGAGGGATTCTATGTCCTCTAATTTGATCAGATCGGTTCTTTGGGCCTCCACCTCTCCCAGACCCGACAAATCGCTCACGGCTTTCCTCAACCTTTCCTCCGTCCGTGATGCAATCAGGACCCTAGCGCCCTCCTTAAGTAATGATGCAGCGGCAGCTTTACCTAAACCGGAGCTTCCTCCAGTTACAACGGCCAGCTTACCGGCCAATCCTAGTTCCATAGGCCTTAACGAATGAGACAAAATAAAGATTAATCGGGGGTCTTTCCTTGACTTGAGGATCTGGAGCTAAGCTTCCAGAGAAGAACGGCTATAATCGAGATCACAATAATTAGGAGCGGTCTTGCGTTAAACGAGGTGCGTTCAGCTACCAGCACGCCGTGGTTGTAGATCTTTAAGGTGTACGTAGGAAGCCACCCGGTATCCACCCGGATAGGGGGAACGTACCTCCTACCATCGACCTCGACCTCGAAGATCCCGTCTCCGGAGATACGAATATCTCCGAAAGGCGTAGCGGTCACATTTAGCGGTCTCACTTTCACGATAAGGGAGATCTCCCCAGAGGCACCTCTCAAGGTCACGTTGACGTCTCCCTTTGCTGGGATCGGCACAAAGCTGTCAGGGCCTACCGGGATAGCTACTTTGCCCCAAGGATGTTCCACTGTGATCTCTCCGTACTTCAGCCAGCTGGGCACATCCCAGCTGATGAGCACGCCACTGCTCTCCCCCTTGATATGCACTCTGCTGGCGTCCACCATCACATGTATCCTTCCCTCCCCATCCCTAACAGCTATGATCCCCGGGATGGCGTCTATCTCGTACCCCTCTAGGCTCAGGGACTGAATCCTCCTCCCATCGCTAGTATTCAGTACTGCCAGCTCCTTCCCCTGAACCAGCACGAAGAGGAGACTCCCCGACTTATCGAGCTTGCCGGGGATGCAGCACTTGCATAGCCTGTTGGTCCAAGCCACGAAGGATCTTTCGTTTATCGCGTACACCTCGCATCCCTTCATGCAAACGTAAGTTAGATCATCTGGCTCAGCATCGAAGAGCTGAGTGTTCATGTCCTTCCTCCATACTACAGAGCCGGAGGCGTTCACCACGAGGAGCTCATCGCCTGATATCACTGAGAGCCTCCGGCCGTCGTCGGACCATCTGACCGTGCCCTTCACTCGCAATCTCCTCTTCTCCCCATCTGAGACCAGCAGTAGACCCTTGGAATCCACTACAGCGATCCTATCCTTGGAATAGGGGTAGAAGAAGCATCTCCCGCATTCCATTACTCTCTCGAGGTCCGTAGCGGTGACCAAGTAGAGAGCGTCTCCCTTTTGAAGGAATATATCCCTCCCGGCTATAAGCCTCCCTCCGCCCACCCTGATCGCCAGCCTACCACGATCGCTCGTGATCACGAGAGTTCCGTTCTCACTAAGGTATGCCATCAGTTTGCTGGATAACGCGACCTGTTTAGCCGAGGCGTCCTCGACCCACACCTCTATCAGGGGTAGTGCATCGCTGTGTAGCATGGGTAGGATGGTGAACGAAGCTAGGAGCAATAGGAGGGGGAGGCCCTTCATCGCGCCCCTCGTCTGCGCAACTTTATAATGTTGAATCCATAACAATAGTTCTATAGGTGAAGGTAAAATAAGTCGCCCTCGGTTAGACTGGAAGGTGTTCCAAAATGCTGAGACTTGAAGGACTCAGGGTCCGCGTAGAGGACAGGGAGATAATTAAGGGAGCTAATCTGGAGGTTCAAGGGAGACAGGTTCATCTGATCATAGGCCCCAACGGATCCGGGAAGTCCACCTTAGCCCTCGCTGTGGCGGGCCATCCGGCCTACGAGGTGGTGGGAGGGAAGATCTTCTTCGAGGGTAGGGACATCACATCACTCCCTCCAGACGAGAGAGCTAGGAGAGGTATATTTCTAGCATTCCAGAATCCCGTGGAGATAGAGGGTCTAAACATGGTCGATTATCTAGCGAAGCTCATCGAGAAGAGAACTGGAGAAAAGCCTCTGACCCCGCTGAGGGAGCATGTGGTTGAGTTCGTGACGGAGAAGCTCGGACCCTACTTGGAGGCCCTCGGATTCAATGAGGGATTCTTGGATAGGGAGATAAACGTGGGATTCTCTGGAGGAGAGAAGAAGAAATTCGAGATCCTGCAGATGTTCGCCCTCAGGCCTAAGCTTGCTATACTGGACGAGCCTGACTCAGGAGTGGATGTGGACTCCCTGAACATCATTGGAAGGCTGCTCGACAGGGCCCTGCAAGAGGGTATCACCCTCTTGCTCATAACTCACACGGGGGGACTGTACAGGCACTTGAAGGTGGATAGGGTCCATGTGATGTACGACGGTAGGATCGTGGCCAGCGGCGGAGGCGACCTCTTTGAGAGGATTCAGGAGAGCGGGTTCGAGGTGGTGATCAGGTGAGCCTGACGGAGGAGTTCCTAGTAAGTAAGGCCAGACAGATATCCAAGGAGCTGGGGGAGCCTGACTGGTTGAGGGAGGTGAGGGAGAGGTCGGCGAGACTCTTCTTCAAGCTAGACATGCCCGAACATGCCCGACACGTGAAGGTGGACTTCGAGTCCTTGGAATATTTTTCCCCGGCGGAGAAGGCGGAGAAGCTTGAGGAACTGCCGCAGGAGATCAGGGAGACTCTGGAGGCCCTAGGCATACCAGAGGAGGAAATGGAGATGTTAGCGGGGATGCAGGTCCAAGTGGACTCCTCCATCGTGTACCAGACGTTCTCCGATCAGCTCAGGTCCCTCGGAGTTATAGCTATGCCCATAGACAGGGCCATAAGGGAGCACGAGGATCTGGTGAGGAGTTACTTCGCCAGACTCGCCGGCCCTGAGGAGAACAAGATCCTGGCCCTACACTACGCCCTCTGGGCGGGTGGCACCTTCATATACGTGCCCGAGGGGGTTGAGGTTCCGTTCCCCATAAGCGCCCTATTCGTGATGAGGTCCCTCCCCATCGCTCAGGCCGATCACACCATAGTAGTGGCTGAGGAGGGAGCTAAGGTTCACTACATCGAAGGGTGCTCCGCCCCTTCCTACATAAGGGAAGCTCTGCACTACGGCGTCACTGAGGTCTGGGCCTATCCCGGAGCAGAGGTGAGGATAACGACCATGCAGAACTGGGCGAACCATGTGATCAACCTCCCCACCAAGAGGGGCGTCGCCATGAGCCGTGCGAAGATAGAGTGGGTAGAATCCCTGATGGGGAGCAAGCACACTGCCGTGAGGCCAGTCATCCACCTGAGAGGTGAGGGGTCCTCGGCTAGAAACGTTGGTCTCTCCTTCGTGAAGGGTGAGGAGAGGCACGATGCTGGCGTGGTGATAAGGCATCTAGCTCCAAACACGAAGAGTCAAGTGATTAGTAAAAGCGTAGCCAAAGATAGGGGCTCCACCAACTTCTACGGGAAGGTGGAGATCGTTCAGGGCGCCAAAGGCTCCAGTGGATTCGTTCAATGTGACTCTCTGCTCCTGTCACCAGAGGCTTCGAGCGAGACGATACCTGCGTTGAGGAGCGATGAGATAGACTCCGAACTTGGCCATGAGGCCTACGTGGGGAAGGTCGCTGAGGACAAGCTCTTCTATCTGATGAGCAGGGGGCTCAGTGAGGAGGAGGCCATCACTATGATAGTGCTCGGATTCTTCGAACCCGTGGTGAGGGACATACCGTTCGAATACGCCAACGAGATAAAGAAGCTCATCGAGCTGAGTATAAAGGGGATGTAGCCGAGCGACGCGTAAAGCTCTTTAAGTCGAGGTGGAGAGGTTGCGAGATGAGATACGCAGTCGCCATTCTAATCGCTCTGCTTGTGCTCCCAGTGGCCTTCAACCAAGCGGTCGGTGAGAAGGCCCCTAAGGTGGCCATAATCAGCAACGATGCTGATATGCCCACCGCCCAGTTCATAGGGGAGATACTCACCAATTCGAGCGTGGAGTATAAGATAATGGGGCCTAGTGACTTCAAAGAAGCACTCAAGAACTACGAGGTAATCCTGATCCTCGGCGGTCCTGAGGCTTACGATGGGGTTGGAAACATCTCCTCCAACTATATACCCCCGCAGAACTCGACCACCCTCATACGGGAACCTAGGACGTTTTTGGTGTCCATCTTCAAAGGTGGGAGGGATATAGTCGTTCTAGCCGGCCACACTAGGAAGGAGACCCTTGAGGCCTCTGCCTTCTTCTTCAAGGACTGGACCCTTTTGGGGATAACTCGCTTGTGGATGAGGGCTGGCTACGAGATCGCTCTAAGCAATAGCTCTTTCGCTATATACTACGTCGAGAGGTATAACTACGACAAGGAGAAGAAGATATATCAGCCCATACCTTGGGGGACGGATGAATGGAGGGTCCTAGGCGAGGTCGAGGAGAACGAGGCGATCCTCTATAATGTAACTAGGACGAGAACCTACATTTACTTAGGCGTCAACTACACCACCGTGGAGGTTAACCTGCTCGATCACCTAGGAAGGCCTCATTTCTGCAGAACCGTTCAGCTCATAGACGACAAAGTTAATGCAAGTATCGAGAAATGTCCTGAGCCAGGGAAGGCCAATCCTAAGGAGCCTCTAGTATTCATCGCATTCAAGATGGAGTCTGTGGACAACAGGACCACTTGGAGGATCGGAGGTAAAGACATTCCCCGATCTATCGTTCATCCTGTGGGGAAGAGATATGTGAAGGGCACCCTAGTAATGAAGTACGCGTTGAAGTATCCAGACTGGAAAATGGCCGTGTCTGGGTTTACTGTGGAGTATGTGAATCCGGTTATACCGTTCGGTGGGATGGTAGTGAGTGTGGATAACGAGATAGTTGAGGGAGAGCCTGTAACCAGAGAGGTGGAGAAACTCTACGCCTTCAGGCCTTGACCCCTATCCCTAATTTTTACTTCTTCTTGTCTGTGTCCGCCTCACGGTCCCTTGACTGGACCGGACGATATGCGACCTGATTCACAAAGTTATTAGGTGGGCATTTCTCAACCCTCCGGTATGGAAGCGAGGACTGTATCCAAGCTATCCAGCAGGATCTCAGACTATGTATGCCTGACCAAGCCCAAACAGACATTTCTCTTACTGCTAACTTCCGTATTCACTTACATAGGTGCTGGGGGCTACAGACTAGATATACTCACGCTTCTCACGGCCGCCATGGTCCTATCGATCTCGGGGACAACGGCAGTGAACATGGCCTTGGATGCGGACATAGACTCCATAATGGGGAGGACCAAGCAGCGACCAATCCCAGCGGGTAGGGTCAGCAGGAGCGAAGCTTTGTCCTTCGGCATACTCTTATTCTTACTTGGAGTAGCCGTTGCATACCTGATCAACCCATGGACGGCCTTCTCCACCTCCTTGGGAGTCGTATTCGATCTCATCGTGTACACGCTCTGGACCAAGAGGAGGACGCCCCTATCCATAGTATTCGGTGGAGTAGCCGGTGCCGCCCCTTCACTTGCTGGTTGGGCCGCAGCTAGGGGAGTGCTGGAGATTCCAGCTTTACTCATAGCCCTGATCACCATAACTTGGATCCCAGCGCACATATGGTATATAGCCATCTATCACGTGGAGGATTACCGGGCAGCTGGGGTCCCAATGCTCCCGGTAGTAGTAGGAGTGGAGAGGACCGCCAAGATCATCGTGGTCTCCGTAGTCATCATGATGGCCAGCGAACTGGCTCTCTCCATAGTTGGACCGTTCGGTCCAGTCTTCCTGATCATTTCCCTGCCCTCCACCTTGCTGCTCCTGTACAGGTCCCTCTTATATGCCAAGAACCCGACGATAGAGGGAGCTAAGAGAATGTACAAGACAGCCAGCCCTGTGGAAGGTATGGCTTTCCTCGGTATCGCCGTGGATGGCTTGCTCAGGATCCTCTTATGAGTTCTAGGGGATCATCAAACCTTTTATTCCTCTATTAGGCTGTGATCAGCATGAGTTCTGAAGTTGAAGTGGAAGGGGAACTCGTATTCAAGGACGAAGATCAGCTGAGGTCCTTTCTGGGGAGACTAGGTGCATCTATAGAGGAAGTAAAGGAGGGAAGATTGGATTTAGACGGATTCAAGGTTGAGGGGCTGAAGATTGAGAATGGGAGATACCACCTCAAGTTCAAGGGGAGGGTGGACTGGCCCTCCAAGCTCGCCCCCCAAGGGGAGAACCCCCTCGACTGGCTCAAGACCCAAGTCATCGGGCTGGTCTGGGATGTAGAGGTACTCAAGACCCTAGAGATCTTCAGGTCACCTGACGATGTGAGGTTCGCCTTCTACTCGGATGAGGAGTTAGAGAAGAAGAGGGATGAGTATAACAAGTGGTGGATGGATTCCGCCAGCAACATAGTTGGTCTCTTCTGATTCGACCATTCTCGGATCAGAGGGGACCTTCTCATCCCGACCATATGTTTTTATATATCACCCAGCGACGGAATAGCTTGGAATGGTTGCGTTCGACGAGAGATTGAGGGATCCGGTAACTGGCCTCCCGATCGAGCTTTTCTCTTGGGAGGAAGTCGAGAAGGAACTCAGACCCGTGAGGATAAGAACCGAGAGAAGGAGAGGAAGGGATGTCACCATAATCGAGAACCTACCGTTCTCGAAGGAAACCATGAAATCGTTCTTGAAGGAAATGAAGCGTATACTGGCGTGTGGTGGCACGTACAAGGATGGATACGTGTTGTTGCAGGGAGACCATAGGTACAAGGTGGCCAAGCTACTGAAGGAGAAGTGGGGTATACCGGAGGAACAGATAGAGGTAGAGTGAGGGCCCGTTCCGACCGATCCCATGCGAAGGGGAGTCAAGGGGCTCCCTCATTTTTGCACTAGCCAGTCAGTACTAGTTCACTTAGGAAAGGGCGGGAGATTCTGAAAAGATGAGAAGGAGGTAGAAAAAGCTCATGGTGGGAAGAAGGCCACGAACGTCAGAGCGACTATCGTGACCAACTTGACGAATATGTGCAAGGATGGTCCGGCGGTATCCTTGAGCGGATCACCCACGGTGTCCCCGACCACAGCAGCTTTGTGAGCGTCAGATCCCTTTCCCCCGAATAAGCCGGATTCTATCAGCTTCTTAGCGTTGTCCAAGGCGCCTCCGGCGTTTATCATGAAGATCGCTAGGAGCCCACCTGCTATCGTCGCTCCAACGACGAAGGAACCCAGCGGCTTCCTTCCGAAGAGGAGGCCTATTACTATGGGTGCTAGGAATGTTATCAGCGTCGGGAAGATCATCTCCTTCAACGCGTGTTTGGTGGATATGTCCACGGCCCTGGCGTAATCTGGTTTAGCCTTACCCTCCAGTAAGCCGGGTATCTCCCTGAACTGCCTCCTTACCTCATCGACCATCTTGTTAGCAGTCTTACCGACGGCCTGCATTGCAAGCGCAGAGAAGAGGTAGGCCAGCGTGGATCCAAGGATCACGCCAACCAGTATAAGGGGATCCGCGAGTTCTACGCCGGTCTGAGCTGCGTTTATCACCTTATCGTGGAAGAGATACGTCTTGAGTCCGGCAGCCGTTAGATAGGCGGCAAATAGTACGAACGCGGAGAGGAGGGCACAGGCCATCGCGTATCCCTTGGTTATGGCCTTGGTCGTGTTACCGACGGCGTCCAGCAGATCCAATCCCTCTCTCACCTCCTTGCTTAGACCCGACATCTCGGCTATTCCCGCAGCGTTATCAGAGATGGGCCCGAAGGTGTCAGCCGCCATTATTATCCCGGTGGTGGAGAGTATGCCGGCAGTGGCTGCTGCTATACCGTATAGCCCATCTATTACGAAGGCCAAGGACACCACGGCGCCTATCACTATAAGGGGTAGGAATGCGCTCTCCAGCCCGACGGCGAGCCCTGCTATCACGTCCAAGGCCGGACCGAACTTGGCAGACTCCGCTATGTATTTGACCGGCCTGTATCCGGTTCCCGTGTAGTACTGGATCAGTACGCCCACCACCAAGCTAGCTACCAGCCCTAGTACCGCCGCGTAGAATACCTCTATCCTGCCCAGATAGTTCACGGCCAGTACGTAGAAGAAAAGGAAGTTCAGCACGCCGGCCACGAGTAGGGAGAAGTTTATAGCCGTTATCGGATTCTTCACGTTCTCTCTGATGAGGAATATGGCAACTATGGTGGAGATGACCCCCAAGGATTCGGCCAGCAGGGGGAACATTATCCCCTTGAACCCGTATAGGGCGTAAAAGGCCACGCCCAAAATCATCATGCCGATTATGTTGTCTGAGAAGGACTCGAAGAGATCCGCGCCTCTGCCGGCGCAGTCTCCCACGTTGTCACCTACCTGGTCAGCGATGACGGCTGGGTTCCTAGGATCGTCCTCCGGAATCCCGGCCTCTACCTTGCCCACCAAGTCGGCTGCGATGTCGGCGGCCTTGGTGTAGATACCTCCCCCTAATTGCGCGAACAGGGCGGCCAGGCTTGCTCCCATGCCGAAGGGGACTATCGTGTGGAGGGCAGCCTCCAGCTGCTCGGGAGCTGCGGTGGGAAAGAAGGCCCTTATCGCCAAGTAGAGGAGACCTATTCCAAGGACGCTCAGGCTCACCACGGATAGTCCCATGATTGAGCCGCCCCAGAAGGCTATCTTCAGCGCTTTCTTGGGAGAGGTCCTTGCTGCATTCGTGGTCCTCACGTTAGCCCTAACAGCGGCGTTCATTCCGATGTAAGCGGCTATAAGAGAGAGCACCGCTCCAGCTATGAACGAGGCCGCGGGTATTGCTCCCTGCAAAATTCCCAGAATGGCCGCTATTATCACGATGAACACTATTATCGTGTAGAACTGCCTCTTCAGGTATGCATTGGCGCCCTCCTGTATGTAGGAAGCTATAGCGACCATCTCAGGGGTTCCTGGATCCTCTTTCGTGACTAGGTAGTAGATCAAAGCGACGAAGACCATCCCCACTATGCCTATAATGGAGGGGACGAGCTCTACGACCTCCACTTGATCACCTCCATTGAGCATCAGGAATTCGTTGGAAGATTTTGAGGTTCCCTCTAATGGAACTTAAAAAGATATTTCAGAGATGTGAAGCGCTCTATCGCCAATCCGGCTCATTCAGTTTATTGCAACGCCTGATCTCCGAGTGTTACTGGATCCGAGGGTGTCAGCGTCCATCCCTTCCAATTTACCTTCCTCAGAGAGAGGATTTCTGAGTCATGCGTGTAAAATGAAGGTATATGATTGGATTGAAAATAAAATTGGCTAGAATGAGCGAGTCCCTCCCCCCCAGTCCGTACTCGACAGCTATCCTCGAACCTATTGATGTAATTTCCTTTGCTTGATCCAGAAATTTCACATATGGGTGCTTTGGTAGTAGTCCGAGCCTCCTAGAGGCCCCTCTTGGAACCCATTCTGACCAGAGACCAAGGCATGGTACGCCTCGTGAATCACCGTGGGGTGTTCACAGCTACTAGGTTATCTGGAGAGAGGTTCAGCAGCAGGTCCTTAACGAACCTATACTCGGGATATGCAGGATCTAGGGAATAGCAGAGGATGCTAGAATCAAGACCAACGATCACTCACCCATATACCCTTAATCTTGGAGAGAGGCCAGTTCTGGGTTTTTCCTCGCGTGAAGGCTCCGATGAGATTATCTCTTTGAACCCTTCTAAGAAGGATCCCTCACCCTCTTGAGGATGTACCCTTCATCCGTTTTCTCGATCAAAATGACATCTCCCAGCTCCTCTCTGACTTCCTTGGGGAGGAGGATCCTCCCCTTGGAATCCACTCTTACCTTCACCTTCATCCCACCAAGCAAGGTGGGAAAGATAGATAAATTTCTCAGGAGGTCAACAAGGTTCTATAGTGCTCGGGGGCTTGGTAGTGATCGAGTAAGTCACCATGGTGACTTCCGGTATCTCCGAGGTTATCCTCCTAGCTATCTCGTTTAAAACATCAGGAGGCAACTTCAGCCAGTCCGCGGTCATCGCGTCCTCGCTCTCTACAATTCTCACTGTGACGATGTAACCCTCTACCCTGGCGTCTCCCTTCACCCCAACCCACCTATCATCTCCTACTACAGCGAACGCCTGCCATGCCTTTGAGTAGAGCCCCCTCTCCCTCAAGACACCCTCCACTATGGCTGAAGCCTCCCTAACTATCCTCAACTTGTCCTCGGTCACCTCGCCGATTATTCGTACACCCAAGCCCGGTCCGGGGAACGGATGTCTTTCAGCAACCCAATCAGGTAATCCGAGGTGCCTAGCGAGAGATCGAACCTCGTCCTTGTAGAGGTACCTCAGGGGTTCCACCACCTTGGCTTCAAGCCACTCAGGTAGCGCTGCGACGTTGTGATGGCTCTTTATCCTATCAGCTCCTACCTCCCCACCGCTCTCTATGACATCGGGATAGAGGGTTCCCTGCACTAGGCAATCGAATCTCCTACCCTCAAGCGCCCTAGAGAAGACCTCCACGAACTTCTCCCCGATTATCTTCCTCTTCGTCTCGCAGTCCTCGACACCCTTCAAGGCGAAGAGGAATTCTTCAGAGGCGTTAACGTATATAGGATTTATTCCAAGTCCCCTTAGTAGGTTGAGGACCTCCTTCTCCTCGTCTTTACGTAAAAGCCCGTGGTTTACGAATATCGAGGTCAGACGGTCCCCAGCTATCCTACTGACGAGTACTGTGGCCACGGTGGAGTCGACCCCACCGCTCACGGCGGAGAGAATGCTCTTACAATCAGCTAGTTCTCTCCTCAGGTATTCATCTATCAGCTGGACCATCCTCTCGGGGCTCCAGTTCTTCTCGGCTCTCGACATTGCCGCGAAGTTCTCGAGGAGGAGTTTACCTTTGGGAGTGTGTTTGACCTCCGGATGAAACTGGACGCCGTATATGGGCTTTTCCTCGTGCCTGAAGGCCGCCACATACCCATTTTCGGATAATGCGGTCACCACGAATCCCTCAGGAACCCTAGCAATGTGATCGGAGTGGCTCATCCAGACGAGCTCCTCCTCTCCCCAGCCAGCGAACAGCCCCTCCCTTTCCAGCACCTTCACCTTGGTGGGGCCGTACTCGCCCTTGGAGCGCCTCACCTCGCCCCCCATCATGTGGGCTATCAGCTGGAACCCGTAGCATATCCCTAAGACCGGAATATCCATCTCCAAGATCCAGCTCCCTATCTTGGGAGCTGAAGGCTCGTAAACGCTGCTGGGACCTCCCGACAGAATGAGGGCTTTTGGTTTCTTCTCCTCTATGGTGGATGGTGAGATCTCCGTGTAGGGAATTATCTCGGCGTAGACGCCTATGTCCCTTATCCTACGGGTTATGAGGTGGGCGTACTGCCCACCGAAGTTCACCACTAGAATCATCAGGCACCCGGACCCGCTACCTTAATCCTCACCCTGACGGAGCCACCCTTGAATCCCATCAAAGTCTCCACATCATCACCGACAGCATCCATGGTCTTCAGGAAGTCCTCGACCCTGAAGCCCATGCTGGTCTGCCTCAGTGACTTGGTCACCTCTCCGTTCTCTATGAGGAAGGCCGTCTCCGCCATCCCGCTGAACTCCCCGGTGGACAGGTTGGGAGTGTCCATTGTATAGACCACCAGCACCCCTCTCTTTACGTCGAGCAACTCATCCTTCTTCATCTGCAGGGCCGGGGCCTCGATACTGACCGTGTGGGATGAGATCGCCGGCGGCCTAGTGTGGTCCCTGGAGGCGTTGCCCGTGCTCTCCACGCCCTCCTTCATAGCTGTGTACCAGTTGTGTATCGGTGACTTGAAGACACCATTTTCAATGACGTAAGTCTTCCTGGTGGGGATACCCTCCGCGTCGAAGCTTGAGCTGCCGGGGAGCCATGGAATGCGCCCGTCGTCGACTATGCTTATCTCCTCCCTAGCTATCTGATCTCCTATCCTGTTGGTCAGGAAGCTCCTGCCGTATTGCATGTTCTCGGCGTTGGCCGCCTGGCCCACCAAGAAGGGGATCAGGGTGAACTGGGCCTTTGGCTGGAATACCACTGGTAGCTCCTCCACCCCTATGGTGGTGGCATCTAAGGTCCTGATGGCCAGATCTCCAGCCTCTCTACCCACCTTCTCGGGATCGAACATATCCAACCTCCTACCATCGGCGAAACCGAAGCCTGATCCCCTCCTATCACCGTCCTTGCTCGCCGCTTCGATGTAAGCGGTCAGATACGTCCTCTCCTCGGCGACATCGACCCCTTTGGAGCTTAATACTGCAACCTTGGAGTAGGACACCTCCAGCTTGCCGGAGACTGAGATCACCTTGTCCGAGAGACGGGCAGACTCCACAGCCGCTAGGAACAGGTCAGCGGCGTCGTTCAAATCCAAGTCCCTGAGCTTTGGATCCATGAGTTCGCTGATGTAGTCCACCTTTCTGGCATCGGGCAGTCCTCTGAAATCTGGATCCTCTGGAGCCGCCTTGGAGTTCTCAGCCGCCTCCCTCCCAACCTCCCCGCCTGAGCTAGGGTTTGTGGCGAATGCAAAGCCCAGCTTTTGCCCTATGGCTGCCCTCACCCCTAGACCAACCATCCTGACGGAACTGGCCGTCTTGACCTTCCCCTTCTCCACATGTATGGAGATCTCACGGGTAAAGAGTTCGAAAGCCTCCGCCTCCTCAGCTCCGGAGGAAAGAGCTGCCTTAACTGCTTCTTCCCTCAGCATCTTACCTCCCCCCGAACACCAGCTTGCTCACCCTCACATGTGGTGCTCCGGTAGTTACGGGAACCCACTGGCCCATCTTCCCACACATCCCAGGATCGTGAGATAAGTCCTTCCCGACCGCATCCATGTTATTCAGGACCTCGAGGGTCATACCAGTTATAGCCACCTCTCTCAACCTCTGCTTGAGCTCCCCGTTCTCTATCAGCCATCCTCCCTCGGCCTTGAACATGAACTGTCCCTTAGCCGGGTCGGTGTATCCGTAAAGGGACCCGAATGCGTATATTCCATGCTTCATCTCGGACACCATCTCCTCGAACGTCCAATCTCCCCTGTCTATGAACGTGTTAGACATCCTCACGATCGGTGGATTGCTGTAATCCATCGAACGGGCGTTTCCGGTAGGTTCGAGCCCTAGTTTGGAAGCGGTCTCCAAGTTGGTCATGTAGCCGGAGAGTATGCCCTCCTTAACTATGTACTTGCGCCTGGACTCGGTGCCCTCATCGTCGTACCTGTAAAACCCGTATAACCCCTCTATGGTTGGATCGTCGACGACGCTGACCACCTCAGAGCCCACCTTTTCACCCAGCTTCCCAGTGAGGATGCTCTCATTGTTAACTACCGCGTCTCCCTCGGCCGCGTGACCGAAGGCCTCATGGATGAAAACTCCAGCTAATTTCGGATCCAGTATAGCTGGATGGGATCCAGGAGGGGCTGGTTTGGCCGATAGAGCTTCCACGGCCCTTTTGGCTGCCTCCTCCGCGATCTCGGTCCCCTCAATCACCTCCAGTCCCCCTATTCCTCCCCTCGATTCAAACGCGCTTTCCGTCACTCCCGCCTCGTGAGCGAATATATAGGCGGCCAGCCTGACCCTAGGTAGTGTCTGCCTGATGTCAGTTCCTAAGGAGTTGATCACTCTGGTCTCCCTTAGTGTATCTCCCATTACTATGTTCCTGTTGGTCACCTTCTCCACGGATTTGGCGAGTCGATCCTGCTCCTCAACTATCCTTATCTTATCCTCTATTGGAGTCTGCCACGCGGGCTTCCTTCCTTTAACATCGTAACTTCCCTCGAAGGAGGGCCAATTCACTTCTATAGGTTCCGCCCACTTGGAGGAGAGTTTAGCTAGGCTTACTGCATCTCTAACCGCGTCAGCTATCTCATTAGGGGAGTTAGCTATGCCGAACCCCCATCCTCCCTTGTAAAGGGCCCTGACACTTATTCTGAATTCCCTTCCCCTGGTCAGCTCCCTCACCACTCCATCGATCATCCTGATCATGGTCATGTAGGTCCTCTCTTCCCTGACCTCAATGAAGTCCGCCCCTTCATCGAGACCAAGGGATATCGCACCCTCCAGATCCATACGGAATTTTAATGGAGAGACCGATATAACCCTGATGATATGTCCTGAGGGATGCCACCTCTGCTGCCTTGAGACCGAGATGATCCTCACCGAAAGCGACATAAGGAGACTTGAGTCCCTAGGATATAGAAGAGAGGATTTCTCCGAGCTTAGAGGGGGGTTCATCAGGCTCAAGAACGTTGATGGTAAGTGCTACTTCCTAAAGAACGGAATGTGTTCCGTCTACGAGCACAGGCCTCTAGGGTGCAGGGCCTATCCCGTGATCTACGATCTCGACGCTGGGAAGTGCATACTGGATGGGTACTGTCCTGCCACTCATACTGTGAGTGAGCAGGAGTTCAGGGAAAAATGCAATCTAGCTGTTAAGGTGGTTGAGGAGTTAGGGCTCATCTAGAGTGCATGCACTTAATATTGAGCACCAAGGGTGTCTCCTAAATGCAAGATGAACTGAGGAAAGTGTGTGAAAGGTCCGTCGTCCGCTGGAGAGGTACGCAGATGGCTGCCGACTTCAGGTATGAGGTGGAGTGGGTGGATGGCCGAAAGGTAGGGAGCTTCTTCGCTAGCCCGAATATGATCGAGGAGGCCGCAATAGGTTACTTGCTGATGAAGGGGATCACAAGGGATGTCGGGGTGGAGGAAATAAGACTGAGCGACCTGGAGTATCTGCTGAGGATCACTGACGAGGGGGAGTTGAGCCCCCCTAGATGGAAGGACGAGCCGGTCGAATGGAGCACGATCCTGAGCCTTATGTCCGATATATCCAAATCCGTTCCCAAGAGCATATGCCCCTTCGCCTTTCACGTCACTGGGCTATACGCCCTGAAGGGGTCCTCCGTAGCTCAGAAGGTGCTGCTCGTCGATATAAGTAGGCACACCGCTGCAATGAAGATTGCTGGCTGGATAATGAAACGTAGTGACGATCTTAGGGAGCTTACACCAGTTATGATAAGCACCGGGAGGATATCGGGGGACATCATAAAGCTCCTGTCTCTGACGGGGATAAGGATCGTTGCTAGCATGAGGCACGTTCTAGTTAGTGGAGCGGCATCAGCGGATCAGATGGGGATAACCCTCATCTCGAAAGACTTCACTAGGGAGTTGAAAGTCTTCACTTATCCGGAGAGGGTGAGGGGAGGTCCCATGGTGTCCAAGGGGGGACCCCTAGTGAGGTGGCATGGGAAGGAGGCAGACAGTCCTCTCTGCTGACCTCAGCTCTTTAGTCACCTTCCTCGTCTTTCGATGTCCTCTCCTTGCTGAGCTTGGAGGCCAGCTCATCTAATTCAAAGGTCCAGACCGGATAAAGTTCCCTAGGAACGTTCTTACCAGCTAGTTCCTCGTCGACCACCTTCCAGTATTCTCCGCAACTTTCGCATACGTAAAGGCGGAACTTATTGTCGTTAAGAGAGTAGAAACCCAACTTCTTCTCATCTTCGTTACCACAGAAGGGACATTTCAACCTGAGGAAAGGCCACTCCATCCCGCATATCTCGCATTTGAGGTGTAGCTTCCTACCCTCCCCTTCCATGAATCCTGTCCTCGTGTAGCTCCCGCAGACCGGACAGTAGCCTCTTAACCAGTTGTCAGCATCTATCTTCCTTTCGGCGATCCTCCTCAGGGCAATGAGGAGGGGTTGTATTGTCCATAGGGCAATTGCGTTCACTAAGTCCAAGTCCACATCAAGTCCGGCAGCCACCCCCCTAGCGTAGTTCGGATCCCCTTTCAGGGAGTAGGTGGCTAGGTCGCGTATACTGAAGGAACCACCTTCCGACGCCTCTAATAGCTTATCTAAATCTTCCGTTAGCTCCTCCCGGTGATCTTTCACTATTGATACTACTGATTCGAGTATCTTCTGCCATATCCCTGCGGATACGGGTATCGTACCGAGTAAATTCAGGAGTGGAGATCCCTCCTCGCTGACCCTCTTAGCGAGCTCTTCAATAAGCTCCCTTCTATCCTCCAGTTCTAATACAACTTCATCGGATAGTTCCTTCAATAGAGAGATCATATCGGCGTAGAATAGGAGAGAAGGCCTCAGCTCGGGGGTTTCAATGGAAATCAGGTCAACTGCCCGCTTGAACCTGCTCGGCTCGTCCGACACTATGACCTCACCTATCCGAGAGACATCGAGGGGCATAAAAAAGTGGGTGGGGGATTAGCCTTCCTTCTCGATCTTCTCGTGCCACTCGGGATGGTGCTCCCTAACGTACTCCTCAGTCAATCTACCCGTTCTGAACATGGCCCTGACGAAAGGCCTATGCTCTGGAATCAGCAGGGCCATATACACGTGGATTATGAGGCCTATGGCTGCTATGAAGAACCCTATATCGTGGAGGAGGTGGGCCACCTCCCAGGCGCTGGGCGGGAAGAGGTCCCTCAGCCACATCACGGTTCCGGTTACGTACATTATCACCATCCCTACTATTACGGTCCAGATCCATCCCTTCTGTCCCACATTATACTTGGGGAATGTCACCCTCTTCCTGTACACGTAGAAATCTATCATGTCCTTGAAACCTTTCTTGAAGCAGGAGAAGCTCCAGCATTCGGGCCATATCTCCATGCGCCTGAGCTCCCCTAACGTTTTGAGGAGGAATGGTATCAATACTAGAGCGAGTCCTAGAGCGGAGATCCTGTGAATGAACCGAGCCACCTGTATGCCGAGGCTGTAGGGATCGTAGCTCCCTATCACTGTGGATAGTGGATAGCCGAAGACGAAAGCGAGCCAGCCGAACCATTCCTTGCTAATTAAGGGCAGGCCGGTGATGAAGAAGAACAAGGTGAAGTGTATCAGGTGCTTGTGGACCCATATCTGTGCCTCACTGAACGCTTTCACTGCCTCGCACTTGTTCCTCCATTCCGCAAGGCTAACATACTCCTCGGCCATTCACTCACCTCCCTTCTCACCTTTAGATTCAGACTTCTCCTCGATCCTCTTGGCCCTCCAGTAGATGAAGTGACCAGCCGCGGCCAGCAATGTGAGACCAACGAGGCCCCAGCCGACGGGTTCTACCACGTTGGCTCCGACCTGTACTGAAGCCTTTCTCGGGTCTTTCTTCAACCTATCACCGAAGTACTTGGGATCGGTCAGCTTGCCCTTGTATTTCCTAGTGACGTAGATGTAATGGGTCCTACCCACGTAGTCGTTGACCGAGTCACCATACACCTCATAACCCTGAGACCTATACCTGTTGACCAGTTCATCGTAATCACCAAATACCAATGCATCAGTTGGGCATGCGGCTACGCAAGCTGGCTCCAAGCCATTCTGTATCCTGTCTATGCAGAAAGTGCACTTATACACCTTTTCGCTACTCTCATCGTATCTGGGGACATCATAGGGACATGCCTCTATGCAGAACCTGCATCCAGTGCACTTATCCTCTCTTATTACAACAGCTCCCTCCGGATGGATCTCTATGGCATTTACTGGACACGCTTTAGCGCAGGGAGCCTCGCTGCAGTGCATGCATTGCCTCTTGAAGAATAGCCAGTGGAATTCATCTCCCTCTACTACCTCCTTGGCCTCCATCAATGTCCAGACATTGGGCAGAAGATCTGGGGGGTTAGTCAATGTCGGGGAGAATTCAGTTACTTGGGGCCTAGTGTTGTTCCATACGTGGCAGGCGACCTGACACGCCCTGCAGAAGATACAGTTATCCACATTGAAGGCTATCGCCATCTCTCCCATAGCATCACCTCCATCATGGCCTTATCCCCGGTAAATTCTCCTCCCTTGCCCTGTAGTCGTATTTCTTGGTGGAAGCCTTCCTAACGTAGGCTAGGAACGCTTTGGTCTCCTGCATGGTAGTGACCACGTCCATATACACGTCAGTTATCGTGTTCACCACTGCGTAGGTGCTGTGGGCCCCGGCCCACCCCCAGTGCCAAGGCAGGTTTATCACATAGACCTCCTTGCCGTTGACTGATAGCTTGGGAACCCTGTGGGTCACCATCGCCCTCACGTATATCACATTCCTCTTGTTCCCCACTTCGACCACATCCCCTGGCTTAATCCCGAGCTTATCCGCTAGGGGCTTAGGTATCTCAGCAAATGGCTCCGGGACTAACTCCGCTAAGAGAGGGACGTTCCTAGTAAGCTGACCCGTGTGGAAGTGCTCGGTCATCCTGTTTGTAGTCACCACAACTACCTCGGCACCCTCGGGCGGCGACATATCCTCCGGGATCATAGTGACAGTGTCCTTGAGATGCTCGAACCCCTCAGGAGGCTCCAAGAATCTGTAATTCTCGGCCCTCCTCCAAGCCATGGCTGGATACTTGGTAGCCAGCTCGAAATCAGGAGATTCAACTGGCTCGTAGTGGATCGGATACCTCATATCCCAAGCCAAGATCTCATTGGGGTTGCTCGGATTAGGATAGGCGTACCACTCGCCGTACTTCTCCTTCATGCTCTTGACCGCTTCTCTTATGCCCAATGACTTGGCTAAACTCCTGAACTCCTCGGAGAACTTGTCCCTCACCTTCTTCCAGTCGTAGAACCCCACGTACTTTATCTTCTTACCTTTGTAGTCCTTCGTCCCCTTGAAGTAGGGCTTCTTGTAGTTCGCTTTGCCGACATTTATCACATCCTCATCGTAGTAGAAGCTCTCGCAGAGAGGACACCTGATGCCCAGATCCTCGTAGGTGGTCACGGTATGGGATTCCCCGCTGAATATCACGAACTTCCCCACTACCCTTCCATACCAGAGGAGGTCCTTGGCCGTGACGGCACCTGTCAACAGGTCAGTCATGCCGGACCAAGCCCTCTTGTACATCTTGCCGACCACGAAGTTATGACCCGGTATGAAAGCAGGCCTCCACTTGCCGCTCTTAGCATCCCTGATCTCACCAGTTTCCCCGGTTATGGTCACGGTCCTACCGTTAAGCGTGTCTCCGACGGAATACTCGCCTGGAGTGAAGGTGAACTTGAAGGTCCTCCCTAAGGTCTTGGAGAGGGTCCAGAGATCATAGAGTATCCTCACGTTCTTGGGCCATGTCCACGCCCAGTCCTTATACATTAGGAACTCCCTGTCCAGTATACCATCTATGTCGGACTCGGTCCTCAGCAAGGGCTTCCTCCTCTTTGCCAGTATCTTCCCGTCAACCCAGTCGTACATCCCGTTGTACAGATCAACGGCCAAGTCTATCTCCTTGTATATGAGCTCAGGATCAGCGTAGGCGTAGTCCGGATCGGCGAATCTACCGGTCGCGTAGTCCATGAAGGGTTCAATCTTCCTCTCGTAAAGCTCAACCATCTCTCCTGTCTTGGGATTCCTTATGGAGACCTTCTCCGTCTTCTTGCCGTATATCTGGCTTGGAAGCCTCACTATCCCGTAGCTCTTGAAGTAGTCCCATAGTTTGAGCATTATCCAGAGGTCGGGTTTGGCATCCCCGGCTGGAGGCACGACCCTGCCCTGCCACTGGACCCAGCGGTTGCTGTTCGTTATCGACCCGTACTTCTCGTACTGGAACGCGCCAGGCAGGAGGACGTCGGCGAATGTTGCCGTCTCAGTCTCCCACAGGTCAACCACGACAAGCAGCTTTAGCGATGCTAGGGCTATGTAGGTAGTTATCGCATCCCCGTCGCTGACAGCTATGTTCTCAGCCATTATTATGGCTGCCTTCAGCACATCGTCAAAGAGGACTCCCTGCCACCAAGTGTTCTCGGTGTATCCCTTTCCGAATGGGAAGTCGCTTATCACCGTCCCGTTCTTCGGATCCGATTCCGGATCGGTACCTACGAAGATGCCCCAAGTCAGCTCGAATCTCCTCCAGTTCTGGAACCACCACGACCAGAGCACTTTGGTCGAGTTCACCTTACCCCTCTCGTTAGGACCGAAGCTGCTGCCAGCCCAATCGGGGATCTCCCAGTGCCAAGCATCGGGGAAGCCTTGATTCTTCCAGTCCTGATAGACCCTTATCTGGAGAGGGCTGGAGGGCTGTTTTATGTAACCTGGCAGTATGTGCGAGAGTATGCACATGTCGGTGGTCCCTTGCACGTTGCTGTGTCCCCTGTAGGGGTTCAGGCCTCCGCCCGGGAATCCCATGTTGCCCAAGGTCAGCTGCACGAGGGTGCTAAGCCTCGTGATCTGAGTCCCTACATGGTGCTGGGTCTGCCCCATGGCCCACTGGATGGAACCGAACCTCTTGAAGTTCGTCGTCACTCCACTGTTTTCCACGTATAGCTTGGCTATCTCCCTCAGCTTGTTCACAGGTATCCCCGTTATCCTCGAAACCTCCTCAGCCGTGTAATCCTTGGCTATCTCCTTGAACTCCTTTATCTCATCCAGATCCACGTTAAACCTAGTGACGAATTCTTTGAAAGTGTCCAGCTGATCCACCGGTGGATTCCTCTCCCAGAAGGCGTAGTGAAGGATGTAGAGGAGGAATGCCAAATCTGAGCCCGGTCTGAAGAAAGCGAACACGTCAGCCTGAGAGGCGGTCCTATTGTATCTGGGATCGACGACCACTAGCTTGAGGGTCCCCTTCTCCTTACCCTTGAGGGTATGCCTCATACTGACCGGATGATTCTCCGCGGGATTGCCGCCGAAGATCAGGTACGTGGAGATGAACTGCGTATCTATGAAGCTCTGAGTCTGGGCTCCGAAGCCTACCGTTCCAGCCAAACCGGCCACGGTGGTGGAGTGACACCTCCTAGCGTCGTGGTCTATGTTGTAGCTACCCAGCATGGTGGCGATCTTCTTTATTATGTAGGCCTCCTCGTTGGTGAGCTTGGCGCCCGCCTCTATCCACAACGGGAACTTCTTGCCTAGATGGTAATAGCCATCTTCCTTCCTCGGATCCCAACCTACCTCATCAAGGATCTCCTTCATCCTCTCGGCTATGTACCTGAAGGCCTCATCCCAAGTAGCGGGTCTCCATATCGGCTTGTATTTATCCAAGATGGCCCTGAGTTCGTCCTGCGTCTTAACCTTCTTTAGCTCCTCGGCTGGAGGCTTAGGATTAACCCTTATGAGTGGAGTTCTGAGTCTCCTCGGATTATGCTGCCCGAACAGTTCTAGAGAGGCCTCTCCCTTAGGACAAAGCTTGCCCTCGTTCAACGGATTATCCGGGTCGCCCTCTAAGTGGATCACCTTATCGCCAGTCTTATAGAAGATTATACCGCAGCCCACAGAGCAGTAGCCGCAAACTCCCCTGACTTCCCTAGTGAGCTGTAAATCCTTGCCTCCTATTTCCCCCAGCCTGTATCTTTTAGGACTGGGTACCCCCAAGACCTTCCGGACCGAGCCTGAGAAGAGTAGTGAGAAGGTTCCTAGGCTCGCCATCTTTAGAAAGGTTCTTCTCGATAATCTGGGACTTTGCATCAAAAATATCACCCCGCAGGGGGAATGGAGCCCTAGCTCCAGCGGAAATTCCCTGAGTTTATTTTATAAAGAATGCTGTTTTTCATTTTAATTATCACTAAATTGTATAATGAAAATAGATTTTCGTTATATGCAACAGGGATAACTTCAATTTATTTTAGTATAACTCGAACATATGATACTGTATGAATATTTAAAGATTTCTGAGACGAGCCTAGCGACCGCGTTCTTTTATAAGCTTCCCCACTAAGTTGAGATCGATGGGAGAATCTGACGAGGACCTTGAGAAAGGATATGAGAGCTTCGTAGAAGAGATCCCAGAGGACGAATTCTCTTACGAGGAAATGCTATACCCTGTGAGATCTAAATGCAGGAAGAGGGGGGCTAAAAAGAGGGATAAATTCGTAAGTAGGTAGGATTCAGCATATTCTAGGAACGATAACACCTGATGGGGGTTCTAATATCCTCAATCCGCCTGTAATTGCTTTCATGACAACCATCCCACCGTATCTGTCGCTCTCTCTAACCTCACCTATTATCGATGCGTCCTCGAAACCCAAGTCCCTCATCACGCTGAGGATGTCCTCGGCCTCGTCCCCGGATACCCCCAAGACAGTCTTCCCCTCGCATGCTAGGGTGAGAGGATCCACACCAAGCAGCTCTGTGAAGGCCCTCACCCCCTCCGCGATGGGTATCCTTCCCTCCTCCACTGCTATGAGGTAACCAGTTTTGGACGCCCACTCGTTGAGGATCTGAGCCAGTCCTCCTCGGGTGGGGTCTTGGGCAGCATGTATGGCTGACCCATACTTCTCCATGAGAGGTATCATGAGGTCGTGCAGGGGCGCTACGTCGCTCTCTATCCCTCCTTCCACCTCCAATCCTTCCTGAGCTGCGAGTATAGCGGCGCCATGATCTCCCACCGTCCCGCTGACTATGATCTTGTCCCCCGGCCTGAGATTGGAGTCCACTATTATCCTCTCGGCGAAACCCAGGCCAGTAGTTGTAATCACTATACCGTCGAGTCCGCCCTTGGGGATTACCTTCACATCACCGCCCACGAGCTTGACACCCACCCGCTTAAGCGTGTCGATCATGCTTCCCGTTATTCTCCTCAGATCTTCTAGGGGGAATCCCTCCTCAACGACTATCGAGTCGAGTATCGCCAAGGGCTTGGCGCCCATCATCAGCAGGTCGTTTATCGTGCCCGAGGCGGCCAACTTGCCTATATCGCCTCCCGGGAAGAAGTGGGGTTTCACGGTGTAGGAATCCACTGTGATGACAGCGTATCCTCCTGGGATAGGTATCGCGGCACCATCGTCCAGCTCGTCGGTGCCCACGCCGCCTTCAACCTTCTTCATCCCCTCTCCCAATAGGGAGAGGATTACCTCGTTCAGGAGCTCTTGCGTCTCTTTACCACCGGATCCATGGGCTAGTCTGACCTCTTCTTCCGTCATTAAGATCCCTCTAGCGCCTTTATCATCTCTTCCCAAGCTTCTATCGTCTCCCTGGCCGTTTCGGGATCAATCTTCGAGATTATCACTCCCACGTGGACTATCACATAGTCCCCTAGATTCACCTCCTCTAAAGTCGCGTCGACCTCCCTGAGCACCCCGCCGAAGTCCACTATGGCGGTCCTCTCCCTGACCTCAACCACCTTCCCTGGTATCCCCAGGCACATCACATCATCACCTCGATCCTAGAGGCTATAGCCGAGATAGCCTCCATCACCTCCTTCGAGGCCTTGTGCGGTGGTTTCCCTGAGGCGAGCGCTTCCTCGACAGCCGGATCTAGGGGGAGGCTTCCCAGCAGATCAGCACCGAGTGAGGAGTAGTCCAAGGAACCGAAGGGCCTCACGATGTCTCCGCCGCATCTGATATAGGCCATGTTCTCTATGATCCCCAAGACCCTCGCACCCTCGTCCCTCAGCAGGTCTAGGGCTCTCTTGACGACGGAGAGCGAGAGCTTGGAGGGCAGCGTGACTAGGACCGTGCCAGACTTAGGATGCCTCCTGAGGGCTCTAATCGCCAGTATCATCTCATCTCCGGTTCCCGGGGGCAGATCAACCACCAGATAGTCCAAGGGGCTCCAATCGGTCAGGGCCACCATCATCTTCAGGAGGGACATCTTGTCCTCGCCCCCGAGCGGAACCGGCGAGTCCCTAACTATGTAACCCAGTGACATGAGTTCGAGTCCGTCGATCTTCAGGGGCTCGAGTCCATGCTTTGTCGCCTTGATGAGGCGCTCAGATCGGAACATCTGGTGGATCGAGGGCCCATGCACATCCAAATCCAGCAGACCTACCTTTCTTCCCATCTCCGACAGGGTGGAGGCGAGTGCCCTGGAGATGAGGCTCTTACCAACGCCTCCTTTCCCTGATGCAATCATTAGAAGCCTCTCCGCCCTTAAGATCCTCCTGAGGGCCTCATCCTGTAGTACATCAGGGGCTCGCATCACGCCACCACCTTAGATACCCTCAAGTCCTTACCGCTAATCAGGTCGAAGTCCCTGCTACCGCACTTGGGGCACCTCAGGAGCGTCCTAGCTAGGTCAGGCAGGAAGTGGAGTGGGCTTTCCCTCGCACCTGCTGGTTCTTCTACTATCTCGAACTCCCTAGAGAGTATTTCATCAGCGGTCTTGAAGTCCCACTCTGCACCGCAGGAGTTGCATTTGAAGTATGCTTTCTCCTCCCTTAGAACTAATTTCACCCCCTCCAGTGGAGTTCCCTTAGTTAGTTCATGAAAGGCCTGTTCGAATATCCCAGTATCGAGCTCTAATATCTCTCCCCAAGTGACCTCCACTTCCTTAATTGAGTTTAGTCCCTCGGAGGCCATAAACCCCAAGAGCGATCTGACGACGGCATCTGCTAGCGACCATTCGTGCACACGATCACCTCAACAATCGATCTCAAGACATATCTCCCTCAACCTTTCCTTAAAACGGTGATCATCAACTGGAAGAGGGAAACCCTTCTTTGAGAGCGTTTCCTTGAGTACATGGAGGGCCTTTAAACAACCTCGGGCGGCTGGCGTAGTTATCCCATCTCCCAGGTCGATTAGGCAGGGTACTATTCCAAGCACATAGGACTCTCTAGGAAGGTAGCCCATAGCATCGGCAGCTGCCACCAGTAGTTCTGGAACCACTCCATGGCTCCCAGCTTCAACCAGCATTCTAATAGCTTCAGTCGGCTCGACCGCCTTGGGATTCACTTTGAAGAGCTTCGCCTGGCCCGGTTCTCCATCTCGTGGGTCAAGGGCATCCACTAAAAAGAGGATCTCCTTCCCCTCCATGTAGTCTATCAGGTTGAGCCCTCCCAAGCCCCCATCGATAACTTCTATCCACTCGGGGAGGTCGAAGATGGATAGAGCCTCGGCGAAGCAGGATCCCACGCCATCATCGGTGAGGAGCCTGTTCCCTATTCCCAAGATCAGAATCCTAGCTCCCTTATTAGCTTCTCCAGACTCCTCTGCAGATCCTCTGAGCACTTCCTGCCCACTCCCGAGACGCCATCCCCCTCCATGTGAGGTGAGTGGCACACGATCTTCCAGACTTCCCTAGCTCCCATCATCGCGACGAGAGCAGAGGCAAGAGAATCGGGATCGTTGACCCCCAGCAGGGGAGGGGCAATCATGTCACTGGCTTTCAAGTTATCTGCCGGGGCCTCTAAGTCTATGCGCTCCGTCACGAGAGACATCCCCTCACCGCGCTCGACTGAGACTATAACCACCACATCAGGATCGAACTCCACGACCTCTTGAAGGGTAGCCAAGGGGTAGGAACTCGCGTCGAATTTCCTGGCATTTCCCTTCACCTCAATCCTCTCCATTATTGCCAAGGGTATCGACCTATCGCCCTCAAACTCGCCGCCCGAGAAGATGATCGCCAGCCTTCTCCCGCCCATTCTGACCCTGCGTCTCTTCTCCGCGCTGAGGGCATTTCTTATAGCCTCTTCCAGTGATTCTCCACCCAGAGCCCTCTTGACCTCCTCCTCCAATTCATTAACGTCCTCCCTCTCGGCATTTGGCATGTTGTAGAGGAGGAGTTTATCGATCCCCAGCCTCCTCATGAGACCTTGCTTTACCGATTCTTCCAGCTCATTCACCTGCCCTGCCAGTCTTCCCAAGAACCTTGTCAGATCCTTTAGATCCATGCGGATCACTAAAATAGGGGAGGAGGTTTAGGTTACCTCAATCTTGTCCAAGAGGTACTGAACGATGTGAATGGCCTGGAAGTCCCTGTCGTAAAGGGTCGCCCCTTTGTTTATGTTGTAAATGCAGGTCGAGCATCCGGTAACCACAATGTTGGCGTTTATCTCGGAGATCTCATCTATCTTCTGCTTTATGGCCTTCTTGTAGTCCTCCTCGAGTGGAGGGCAGATCTTCTCCTCCCATTCGGCAGGTTTTATCTTCTCTCTTGTGAACTCCTCCACCAGCTTCCTACCATCGCAGGTTATGAGGGCGATGCCGGAGCCACCCCCACAGCAATGGGAGTACATTCCCGTGCCATGGGGTAGGTCCTCGTAGTTAGTGGTGGACGCCTTGACCAAGATCCTAGGCTGCTCCACTACACCGCTTCCTCTGGCCAGCTTGCATGGATCGTGCCACGTCACTTTTCCACTCTCCTCCTTCCTTATCCTGATCTTTCCCTTCTCGTACAGTTCCGCCAGATACTCGGTCACGTGGATCACATCGTAGGGGGGTCTCTCGTTCATCACAAAGGGCATTTCAAACCTCATTTCCATGTACGGCGTCCCTCCGTGAGACATGAGCGCCCTCTTCCCACCCACTTTCGCCAAGTAGGAGTTGATCCTCCTGAAGACCTTCCTCTCAGAATCCCTATCCCCTACGATCACGCCCATCGGGGGTTCGAATCCGAGGGGCTCGGAGGGCATAGTCCAGTTCTCGCCGACCATGTCCAAGATCTTTATCGTGGAGACTATGACTTCAGGTGTGAGTAATGCCTCTACGAGCCAAGGAAGATAGACCACGTCGGCTCCCTTCTTATCCAGAGGCAGATCTTTGCCTATGGATTTCCTCGCCTCATCCAGTATACTCGCCCATCTCTCCCTGACACTTTCATTGATGAGGACGCTGTCCGAGAGCTCGATGGTCTGGAGGTATTTCAGGACCGAAGGAGCCCTACCGACCTTGTCCAGTATTCGCCTGAGCATTATCACAAGTTTACCGCTATATATTCCGAACGGACAAGTCTGGTAACAGTATCTACAGTTTACACACCTATAAGCCATATTAGTCATTCTGTCTAGGTCCTCCTCGCTTCTCGGGTACTTTGCTCCAACCAAGGGACCCAGTATTCTGCCAGCTATGGTCATTTTCCTCCTATAAATGTGTCTCATGGCCTCAGCCTTGTTAACTGGCTCGTAGGTTGGTCCAGCTACCGTGTAAGGGCAGAAAGGTACGCAGAGACCGCAGGAAACACAGGACTCGAGGAAATGTAGGGTTACAGAATCAAGATCGGAGAGTACCACATCTATTGCCTTCTCAACAGCGATCATAGGCCCCTCCTCCACAGGTCATAAGCTTCGTGAAGTTTACCGTACCAGAAGCCGAATACGAAGTGGAAGAACTTTGTGAATGGCAACAGAATTACAAGCAGCTCGGCCATGAGTATGTGGATGCCCAGCATGAGCTTATAGGTCTCTATTTCGTTGGAGGGAAGGTGATGGGTCGCTAGGTACCCACTGATTAATATCACGAGGAGTAGTACAAGCGCGACAAAGTCACCTACCCTGATCCTGTCGAGCCTCTCCTTCACTTTCTTCACTATCCTCTCTAAGAGCTTGAAGGTTGTACCAAATATAGCTAAGATCGCTAAGACATCTCCATTCAGTATTATTGTCAAGGGCCCCCATATAGTGTTAACAAAGCCATTTGACATGTCAGTCACCGGCGTGAATGGCGCGGTGACCGTAAGCGTCGAGGAGGTTGAGCTTGTCGGTATAGCGAATGGTCTTAGTATGCTATATGGCGGGAAGTAATATGACCACCAAGCTATGTGGTGAGATAGGAGGAAGAGGATAGGGATGACCCCGAAGAGGTGTAGGAGGAATATCCCGGTTACGAAGGTCACTTTGGACCTTTTTATTGCGGCTACGATTGCATGGAGGAACGCGTCGATTAGTATGTATATCCTGTGCACGAAGGAGGTTCTCCTCCAAACTGGTTGGGCGGTCCTCTTATATAGGAAGAGGTACCTTGACAGCCTATAGACCATGCCAAACGCAAATATAGCTATTGTTGGCGTGAACATGTCGTAGATGGCGAACTCATATAGCCCCATTTTAACCCCCTCATACGCTACAGACGGGGGTAATGAGTTTCTCTATCCTCCTGTTTCCGATGAAGACATGTACTGAACAGGCTATACACGGATCGAAACTCCTTATTGCTCTGACTAGGTCGAGCCCAGTCCACTGGTCCTCAGGCACCTCCTCTGTTATGGCTGTTCCAATAACCGACTCTTCGTATGGACCAGTCTTGCCCCACCTGCCCTTAGGCGAGAGGTTTGCCGTTGTCGGGGCATGTACTTGATAGTTCTTTATCCTATAGTTCTCCACGACCATCCAATGCCTCACACTTCCCCTCGGCGCCTCGTCGAATCCGAAAGCCACAGAGAACGATGGCCTCTTCCAAGGCCTTGAGGTTTCGGTCTTGCCAGCCTTCGCTAGTTCTAAACCTGCCAAGAGGTTATGCCATGCCGCGGCCACGTCAAGGGCGACATTGTAGGCCCTTGCCCTCATCCTCTCTATGGTCGTGGAAGCGCCCACCTTCGGAAGGTTCCACTCGAAGGTTATCGCGTCCCAAGTGCCGGAGGGCAGCTCAAGAACACCGTTCGTGCGTGGAAGCTCAATCTTGACCTTCCCACCATTGTGGAGGGCGTGGGCCCACATCCTAGCAATCGGACCGACCTCTATCGGGTATATCTTGCCCTTCCAGACGAACCTGACCGTCCCAGTCCAAGTGTATTTGGACTGCCAGTCCTGAGCCTGTGGGTTGGGGATCGTGGTCTTGTTCCACGGGTGGTACTTCGCCAGTTCGGCGTTACCCCAAACTACGGGATTGCCCACCGGATCCTTGTCCACGAAGGTCGTGTCCCAGTCCTTGTAGAAGCCCCTGTCAACCAGCTCGATCGTGCCCAAGTTCATGTCGGTCAGCTTATCCGTGACTAGTTCGCCTTCGAGTATGAGGCCTGGTTTTATGAATCTCTTCCTTCCGGCTTCATTTATGTTCGCGTATATTTCATCTGGACTCTCTCCCAGCGATGAATAGGCCTCGGGATCCTCGAACGTACCCACACTGAGTAAATTAGGCTTCTCATAGGTCATTCCCTGCTTCTCATAACCTATAGAGTTGAAGAAATTGGCTATATCCTCCCAGACGGCGACAACCATCTTAACCCAAGCAGTCAACTTAGTGAGGCGGTAGGAATACTCAATTAGGTTCTCAGTAGTCACAGTAGCTCCTATACCTCCGGGAATGAGGGTTCTCGGATGTGGATGAGTTCCATAGAATAGGACACCGGCATGTCTGGCGATTCTCTGCATCTTTAGAGCTAACATGTAGATCTTCCCTTGAAGAGGATTCAAACCGTCCAGTAGATCGGCTATCGTAGAGAAACCATGAACATCGGAGTTCTCGGCTTTCGTGACCTTGGCCTCTTCATATACGGAAGGCGTCAGCTTAGAAACTACCACCCCGCTGTAGTCGGGACCAGCCAGTATGCTGAGGTGAGTCGGATGGTCGTATATGTGATCGGTAGCTGCCCATGCTAGGTTCCTAATCACAACTCCGAAAGGCTTGGGTACCGCGCCCAATGCCATGTCATTAGCCCTAACCGAAGCGTTCGCATGGGATGCCGCGCAGACCCCACATATCCTACTGGTAAGGTGGATGGCGTCTGGTGGTTCTCTGCCCCTTAAGAAAACCTCGAATCCCCTGAACATGGCGGAGAAGGCCCAAGCTTCCTTCACTACCTTAGTATTTGTGTCGACAATTGCGTTCAAACCTAAATGGCCTTCAATCCTAGTAATAGGATCTATGAATATCGTTCTCTCTCCCATACAATCACCCCTCTACCTTTTCTCTCTTCTCACCCCTTCTAGCCGGCTCGCTCATTACATAACCGGCAGCAAGTCCCACTGCAGCTGCTCCTGCAGTTATACCAGCTAGGGTCGCGGTATCCGGCATGGAAGGTGCCTGGAGCGGTTTGTAGAAGGGTTCAAACTTGTCGGGAAAGCCAGGCATGGTGCATCCAATGCAGACACCTCCGGTCCTTGTAGGACCACCTATACCATCTATCCAACCTACTCTGTTCCACGGACAGTTGCTAACTGGTCCCTTGCACCCTACTTGGAAGAGACACTTGAAATCATTGTCCCCAGGATCCTCTCTAAAGTCTCCGGCGGCATAAAATCCTGCTCTCGGGCACTGCTCGTGAGTGGTCCTTCCGAAAATATACACTGGTCTCCAGTATTCATCTAACTCAGGTAAAGGAAGTAGGCCGTCAACTGCGAGAATTAGGTGCCCTAATACCCTCAGTATGGCATTACCATTTGCTGGGCATCCTGGTATGGCAATGGCAGGTCTGGCCTCCCCAGTTGGTGATACTTCGAGTTTACCCTTCCCTTGTATGAAGTTCAAGAATGGTTTGGCCTCAGGCCATCTACTCACTACACCCTTTATTCCTTTTAACGGGTCGTCAAAGAATCCAAAGGCACCGGTTGGGCTCCATCCATCAGCAGAGTAGCCAGCTTGATCTAGTACTTGACTTGCAACAATGCCGCCGTAGCATGCACAGTTACCAACCGCAACCACGGCTACGGCCCTCTTGAGGAGACGTCTAACCCACTCATTCCCTGTGACGGGTCGGCCGTCCTCTTCTCCAAGGATGAACCACCATCCACCGGTCTTTGCGGCGGCATCTTCATTGGGGAAGGAACCCTCTAAAACTAGAACATAAGGATCGAGTTCTCCAGCTTCAGCTTTGTGTAGGTACTCAATTGCTGCTTCTCCCCACTCTGGCATTATTGTCTCGTGGAATATGACCCTGACCTTTCCTGGGCCTATTACTGGATTCTCCCCCACCAATATCTGTATTAGGTCTGGGGCGCTACCCTCTATCATAGAGATAGTGTTCCCGGCGCAGTCTTGGGACTCAAACCAAATTAGATTAACTGAACCCTGCTTAAGCGTTTCAGCAGCCGCCTTTTGGAGCTTCTGAAAGTCCGACAAAAGTAATGAGGCAGCTGCAGAGAGCTTCAGGAAGTCCCTTCTAGTAAGGGTGATCGAGGCTAGTGAACTCCCCTTTCGACGCTTCATCCCAAAAACACCTCACATGTACATGTGCGCCACTGTAGTAGTGAGCTGGTATACCTATAAATTTAGTTGAATGTTCAGCTGTAAGTTTGGAAATATGATTGTATTAAGGGATGCCCAAGGATAGTTGGGAGAAATGGGGCGTTTTAATTACGTATTTTCATGCTTCGCAGGGGCTGTAAATTAAAAATTATAAAAATCAAAAATTTTGATATAATATATAACGGCAACATACCTCAAGATTACCTAAGATATTTCACCGTTATTTATCTAAATATTTGTGAAAGTGATCTTGTGAGGAAGCCATCGTCCCTTTTAATATGTTCCAACGGGGATTACCTCCTTGGTGCATTCGAAAGGCTCACAGATCGCTGCAATGCTCAGGGTGAGTGGTATAGTCCAAGGAGTCGGTTTCAGGCCTTTTATATACAGAATTGCAACTAAAACAGGGTTGAGAGGTCATATAAGAAATATGGGGGGGAGTGAGGTAGAGATTTTCGTTGAGGGCAGTTATGAGAGCATTGCTGACTTTCTCAGACTAGTATTCATCGAAAAACCACCTCCTGCCAAGATAGAGGAGCTGGAGTTCAAGGTGATCCCTCCCACTGGGTACTCAGATTTTAGCATACTTCCGAGTGGGGGAGAGAGGCACATCTACTCAATGGTACCTCCAGATATAGCTGTATGCGATCATTGCTTGAGAGAAGTATACGATCCCAGAGACAGGCACTACAAATATGCCTTCAACAGCTGCGCTTGGTGTGGTCCTAGGTTCTCCATGATGGCAGATGTACCCTATGATAGGCTTAATACTGCCATGGTCGACTTCCCACTATGTGATGACTGTAGGAAGGAGTACGAGGATCCCTCCAACCTGAGGAGGTTCCACGCGCAGGGGATCTCCTGCCCGCAATGCGGTCCGACTCTCTGGCTTGAGGATGCTGAGGGGAGGAGGATAGGTGCGGAAGATCCTATAGAGGAGGCTGCCAAGATCATAGATGAAGGAGGGATAGTTGCGATAAAGGGATTGGGAGGTTATCACATCGCTTGCCTGGCCACGGATGACGATACTATTTCAGAACTTAGAAGGAGGAAGAGGAGGAGGGAGAAGCCCTTCGCCCTCATGGCTCTCGACCTGAATGTTGCCCACTCACACTTTTACCTAGATCAGGTTGCTGAGAGCGTTCTCACGAGTCCAGAGAGGCCTATCCTACTGGTTCCCAAGAGGGAAGGGAGTTCCATCTCGGAACTAGTAGCTCCCGGGCTGGGAACAGTGGGAGTGATGCTTCCCTATACGCCTTTACACCACATGCTGCTCAATAGCACGAGAGACAAGATCTTGGTGATGACGAGCGGTAACGAGCACAATAAACCGATGTGCACTACTATCGAATGCGCTAGGGAGCGGCTGAAGGACATAGCTGATTACTTCCTGCATCATAACAGGCGCATAGTCAACAGGGTGGACGATAGCGTCGTCAGGTTCACGGCCGACAGAGTAACCATGTTGAGGAGGGGAAGGGGGTACGCTCCCGCCTGGATAAGGCTTCCTTCTCAGCTAGATCGGCCCGTCATAGCGTTCGGGGCCGAATTGCAGACTAGCGGTGCCGTTGGATTCTCCGATAAGGTCGTACTCACCCAGTACATAGGGGATACCGATGAGCTGGAGAACCTAGAGTTCCTAGAGAGGATGCTCAGGTTCTTCATGGGAATCTACGGGATCGATCCTAGGGAGGCGATACTGGTAGCGGACATGCACCCCAGCTACTCAACGAGGAAGTTGGCTGAGAGATGGGCTGACCTGTACGGATCGGAGCTCAAGCTCGTGCAGCACCATCACGCCCATGTAACCTCGGTGATGTCTGAGATGAGGGTCAGGCCCGGCGAGGAGGTCGTGGGGGTAGCGATCGATGGGCTGGGTTACGGGGATGACGGTTCGCTTTGGGGAGGAGAGGTTCTCGTCGCGAGTTATGAAGGATATGAGAGGTTCGGGCATCTCAGACCTCAGCCCATGCCCGGAGGGGACAGGGCTTCCAAGTACCCAGTCAGGATGCTGATAGGAATGCTGAGCACTTTTCTCTCGGAGTCGGAGATACGGGAGGTCTTGAGGGAGCGACACTTAATGGATAAGCTTCCTGGGGGAGAGGTGGAGGCCGAGTTGGCTCTGAGACAATGTTCCAAGGCTCCTCTCATATCGAGCGTCGGGAGGGTCCTAGATTCTGTGTCGGCTCTGCTTGGAGTTTGCTTTGAGAGGACTTATGAGGGAGAACCGGCCATGAAACTCGAGGCCTTCGCTGAGAAAGGATCCCTCATCCAAGACTTAGATATTCCAGTGGAGGGAGGTGTGGTGGACACCAGCGAGCTCCTGAAGCAGATCCTTTACAACGAGGATGGGAGTAAGAGGGATCTGGCGTATACATCGATTTACCTGCTTGGAAGGGCCTTAGGCGAGGTTGCCCTCAGAGCCCTGAATGGGGTTAATTCCGAGTTCTTGATGGTATCTGGAGGGGCAGCAGTCAACACCCTGCTGATCAGGGGTATGGAGGATGCACTGGGTAGGGAAGGCGTTCAACTCGTTCTGAACTCTAAGGTACCTCCAGGCGATGGTGGAATCGCTTTGGGTCAGGTCGCGGCTCAATTGGGTGATGGATGATGGAGGTCTCCAGTCCCTATAGAGATCCCAAGATCTCCCAATTGATCGTGGGTGAGATTTCCAAGATAGCTAGAGAGCTGGACGATCATGTCAAGATAATGGACTTCTGCGGGACTCACGAGTGGACCATTACCCATTACGGCATAAGGTCCCTGATGCCCGAGAACGTCGAGCTCGTCGCGGGTCCTGGGTGTCCGGTCTGCATCACACCGGGATACTATGTAGACATCGCCGTCAAGTTTGCCATGGAAGGGATGAGGGTTTTCACATTCGGAGACGTATATAGATTACCGGGAAGCTCCAAAGGCGCCCCTAAGAACTTGGAGGAGGCTAAATCGGAGGGAGCCGACGTTAAAATAGTTTACAGTGTGATCGATGCAATAAAGCTGTCTGCAGACGATAAGGAATCCATTTTCCTCGCCGTTGGTTTCGAGACCACAGCTCCTGCTACGTTAGGCCCCATTCACAGAGGGGATGTCCCCGATAACCTAGGCTTCATCATCGTCCACAGGCTGACTCCTCCCATAACTAGGTACGTCCTAGATAACTATCCTCAATCGCCAATAAGAGGAATAATAGCTCCCGGGCATGTTTCGGCCATAACTGGTGCATCTGAGTGGGAGTTCGTGGCCAAGGACTACGGAATTCCGGTTGTAGTGTCAGGTTTTGAGCCAGTGGACGTGCTTCTCTCTATACTGGAAATATTGAGGCAGATAAGAGACGATCGCGCCGAGTTGGTCAACGAGTACTCCAGGGTGGTCAGGTGGGAGGGGAACCTGAGGGCTAAGGAGGTCATGAGAACCACCTGCAAGGTGGTCGATGCGGGATGGAGGGGGATAGGCTTCGTTCCCGAGAGCGGCCTCCGATTGAAGGATGGTTACACGAGGTACGATGCTCTACTCAAGTACGGTATACCAGAGCTATCTGAGGAGAGGTGGATGGAGGACCTCCCACCCGGGTGCAGGTGTGCGGAGGTCACCCTAGGCATGGCCAAACCCACTGATTGTCCCCTCTTCAAAAAAATATGTACGCCTGAGAGGCCTTATGGTCCCTGCATGGTCTCTTCTGAGGGTACGTGCCTCATATGGGCCAAGTACGGTGGTGATGAGCTGCTTAGGGGGCTCAGGGAAGAGTTCTCGCGATCTTAAAGTAACACTATAACGCATGTTTAGTAATACTTATGAGTAATCCTTGTAGCTGCACGGGGGATGCGCCGTGCACATACCCGACGGATTCTTGAGCCCCCTAGTAGCCCTGTCCCTCTACATCATCTCCCTAATCGTGGTTGCATACTCGGGAAGGAGATATTTCAGGGAGGGAGGCGACATCTACTACTTATCGGTGATGGCGGCAGGCATCTTCGCTGCCCAGATGCTGAACTGGCCGATACCCGGAGGAACCTCCGCGCATTTGGTGGGAGGAGCTCTTGCTGGCGTTATATTGGGCCCATTCGGTGGATGCTTGGCCATGTTCATGAACCTGCTTGTCCAATGCGTCCTTATGGGTGATGGAGGGATCACCGCTCTGGGCGCTAACGCGTTCAACATGGCCGTGGTGGACGTGTTCATAGGCTACCTCATTTACAAGCTGGTGATGCGCATGTCGGGTGGGAAGAAATTCGTAGCCGGTTTCCTCGCAGGCTGGTTGGCCATAGCCGCAGCTGCTGTCGTCTGTGGAGTGGAGATAGGGCTCTCCCCACAGTTCGGCTATCCGCTAAGCGTGACCGTTCCCGTCATGGGGACTTGGCACCTCATTCTAGGGTTGGTGGAAGGAGTAGCTACCGGGTTCATCGTCAGCCGGGTGGAGGTGATCGGTAAGTGAGGAGGTCCTACCTCTTGATACTTATATTGGTCCTCGTGAGCCCCATCTTCGGGGTAATCGGAGCAGAGATAGTAGGATACCACGAGCCACTAGATGTAGCCGCGGAACTGATCGGACTCGGCGAGAGTGAACCTATCTGGACGGGAGTCTTCCCGGACTACACGGTACCTGGCATACCGGATGTGATAGGGTACGTGATATCGGGCTTGGTTGGTGTAGGGGTCCTCCTCCTGCCCGCCTTGCTGAGAGGTAGAAGAGATTGACGTGGCTGGAGAAGGCCTTCACCGATCTGATGAAGGGGTTAGGAGACTGGGTAACCTCTTTAGAACTGCTCAGGGGAGAGGTGCACGTCTCTCCGAGTCTATCCCTCCCCATAACCGTTTTTCTGGCGTCTATCCCATCGTTCTCCTCTAATGTGGTCCAGCTTGCGTATCTCTCCATCATATCCACCCTATGGGGATTCTATCTCATTGGCCACGCATGGACGAGGTTCCTGAAGATTTCGGCGGTGTGGGCGATCTTCACCTCAGTGATAATGCTCCCCAAGGTGTACCTGTCCGGGTCCCTAGATCCCCTAATGACGCCTCTCAGGGTCCTGTCCAGCCTCCTAGTCCTAGAAACCTCTGCTACCCTCTTCGGTACCAAATCCATACTTGAGGGGCTTGCATTGATAGCTCCCCGGCTCCCCGAATCTTTAGACATAATGCTCGGGCAGATCTCTTACTATTTGAGGAATGCGGGTTGGTTGATAATTGCAAAGGGGTCTAGGAACTTCGATGAAAGTCCTTCCATGATGTACGAGGTTGTATCGCTCGCGGCCTCTGAATTGCTCAACCGGGGGATGGAGAGGGCCTTCACTATCTCCTTAGCTAGAAAGTCGAGGGTATGGAACCCCTTAATCGGTAATTCCTTTGTGAAGAGGGATATCATTTTGATGGGGACCTTCCTCCTGTCCATGTCCTTGTCCTGTGCGAGGTGTATCCTGTGATACTCTCCCTGAGAAACGTCAGCTACTCGTACCCAGACGGAACGCCTGCTCTCATAGATGTAAACCTAGAAGTCGGGCCGGGGGAGATCACGTTCGTTCTGGGACCTAACGGCTCGGGAAAGACCACTCTACTCCTCTTGATGGCTGGTCTCTTGACTCCAACCGAGGGAGAGGTGACCATTGATGGGAAGTCCTTGGGAAATTGGTTCAGGAAGCACTGCGGCATACTATTTCAGGATCCTAGAGATCAGCTCTTGGCTCCGACTGTGTGGGAGGATGTCGCTCTTGCGCCTAGGCAGCTGGGACTGGATGAGGGGGAGGTAAAGGATAGGGTCGAGGAGGCCCTCCGGTTCTTCGGGATAGAGGACCTGGCGTCTAGATCTCCGCTGAGATTGAGCAGAGGACAGGCCGCCAAGGTGATCTTAGCGGGGCTCCTCGCCCATGATCCCGAGATCCTCTTGCTAGACGAACCTTGGTCTTCTCTCGATGCGGAAGGAACGGAGCGTCTTCTTGAGCTCGTAAGACGCTTCAGGGAGAGGAATAGAATCGTGGTAATCAGTTCCCAGAACTCCGACATGGCCGCTGAGATTTCCGATACGGTCCACATTCTGAAGAATGGTGAGCTGGTCATGAGTGGTCCAGCTCCTGACCTGCTGGTGAGAGTGAAAGAGCTCCGTGAAGTCGGAATAAGACCTCCACTGGTTCCTTCAGTTTCTAAGATGATCTTTCCTGCTGATCCTCCTGTACTGAGGTTTAGGGATCTCCTCGATAGACTCGAACGTACGAATTCTAGGAGCAGTCTTTCCTAGCTTAAGGATCTCGTGGTTATTGGTAGCGTGAATAGCGTTTTACGCGTGTCATTATCCTCACCACTAGAATTATTAGGGATCTCCGTGGGCTGTCCCGATAGAGATGGAAACGGAATTGAGAAAGAAGTTGAGGGAGATAAAGGTTCGCAAAGACGTGATGCTGTTATATAGAGGACGTGTAATTTTGGATGCGAGACTTGCCAAGATACTCGAGGAGGTCGAGAGGAGGGGGTCCCTTCTCGCTGCCGCTAGATCCCAAGGAATATCCTATTCTTGGGTCTGGAGCAAAATTAATAGGGTAGAGGAGCTGCTGGGGGAGAAGCTAATATCGGTGAGGCGAGGGGGTTCGAAGGGTGGCGGTGCCGTCCTGACGGATGTAGGAAAGGAGCTCCTCAATCTCTACATGGAGAATCTGACCGAAGGTAGGATGGAACCTAGGAAGGAATCCACCTTAGCTGGAGGATACGATCCACTGTTGGAGAAGGTCGTGGAGACCCTCAGGGATAGAATGGATCTCACATGGAGCGGTTCTCTCGGAGGAATAGCTAAACTCATCACGGGTGAGGCTGACGTAGCTGCCGTTCACCTGTACGACCCCGAAAGTGGCGATTTCAACAAACCATTCATCGACAGGTTCTGGCTATCAAACTCAGTGACATTAATCAGGGGCTACGACAGGGAGGTAGGGGTCATGTTCAGGAAGGATGTAGGACTGGAGTGCGTCTACGACATCATAGAGAAGGGGTTAAGGTACATCAATTTGTCTCCCGGATCAGCCACTAGGTTGCTGGCAGACAGGATATTGATAATGGAGATGAGGAGGATGGGTCTCGAGGAGACCGACCCGTCCAAGTCCGTAAAGGGATACGATGTTCAGGTCAGGACCCACATCGGAGTGGCCAAGAAAATAGTCAAGGGTGAGGCTGACGTTGGGTTCGGCATAAGAGAGGTGGCGGAATCTTTCGGTTTGGGATTCCTGCGGATCATGTGGGAGAGTTACGATTTCGTCGTACGGAAAGAATCATTCAAGAAGCCCTCTATAAGGGAGTTCCTAGACAAACTCAAGTCGGAAGATGTGAGTAGGTCGGCCTCCGAGCTGAGGGGTTACCGGATCCCCGATAACGTGGGAGAGGTCATCTCCTGATCGCTCCCTCCGCTTGTAAAAGATTTTAGCCCAGAACATGGTATTTCTATCGGAGGTGGGATATTGCCACTCTTGAGGAGAAAGAGGCATCTCCCCCTGAGGGTGGAGGATGTGATGAGCACCCCTCCCATAACGGTGGACAAGGAGACCCCTATAGAGCAGGCCGCCAAGGTGATGGATGACAACAAGATTAGCAGCGTGATGGTCGTGGATAAGGACGGTAAGCTCGTGGGTATATTCACCGACAGGGATCTGAGGTTCGCCGTAGCTGAGGGCAAGGTGGGGAAGGGACTTCCCATTCACATGCTAATGACCGAGAATCCAATAAGCATCTCGCCCAGCGATCTGGTGATTGACGCCATGAAGAAGATGAGAGATGTTGACATTAAGCATTTACCGGTGGTGGACGGGGAAGGCAAGCCCATCGGTATGATCACGATGAGAGATATAATAGATGTCGCTTGGTTGCTGCTGGAGGTGCTCGCTCCCTCCTAATCTCTATTTTTACTTAGGAAACATGTCCTCGACCTGATTCGTCTTGGGGTTCCAGACCTTCAGCTTCATACCCTTCTTCTCCTTGGGCTCTATCAGGAGTTGACGGTGAGGTGTCTTCGTTGGGATTATGAAGTACTCATCTACTCTTCCGTCCTCGTGGTAGAGGACCAGCTTGTACTTGTCCTCCGTTCTCTCCTTGGTTACTGGATCCCTGTACTCTATCAGAGCGAACCTCCCCCTAGACACCAGCGTCCTAATTTCCCTTTTACCCTTCTTGCTAACGGTTATGGCCTCCTCTATGGGCATCATGATGAAGGTGGGGAAGGTCCGTTAAAATCGTTCCCACCGCTGGCTCCTTCCCCTCAGTACTCCATCCTGCCGCCAGGGGAGAAGCTCCTGACCTCTCCCTTCTTCATGGTCAGCTTGATCATATCTCCGACAGTAGGTCTCCCCAAGCTCTCATATTCGTCGATCGTTAGGGTTATCGTCACGGTGGGCACCTGCACTTGGCCCATCGGCAAGGGAAGCTTCATGTACTTCTCCATGGCCCTCACGACTTGGAACATCATGGCCTCCTCCTCACTTTCCGGAGGAGGAACTTCCTCAACCCCTCTAGGTCTGCTCAGAGAGAGAACTATCCCAGAGGGAGTCTTCCTAACCTCGGTTACCTCCAAGTAGAGTTCCAGCATTTGGATCATCCATTCGACCTCCTAGCCTCACCTACTTAAGGTTAACATTAGAAAAATTCCGTGCTGTGAAGACCAAGCTATTATAAGGATTTATATAAATGAGGAAGATTAGTAAAGGAGAATAGCAAAAAATTTTTGTGATCAGGAAGATCATCCAAGTGGAATCAAACATTCGCTGCATCCCAGTAATTTCTCTATCGCATCTAGCTTCTTAACATCACTTACGTATAATACAATAATTTCGTCGGAAAAGTTACTTAATTGTAAAAATTCCTCCGATAAGTGGACATAATTCTGAATGCCATTTTCCAAGAACTTCCTGTCCATCACTATAGTGTAAGATGGTAGAGAACTCCTTTCTGGAAAGGCGCCTACCATGTGGCACGAGATTTTCAGATATGACCTCCCCGTATATATGCTAATTTTAATCCAATCACCCACATTCTTTCCATAAGCTTTTTTCAAGGCTTCAAAGATTGGTTCTGATACAATACAATCCTGCGGGATGTTAATGGGATATTTGTGCCCGAACAACCTCATTATAGTTCTCCTGTCCATTCCGAGTAGGTCTACACCCAGACGGAATGTGATTCGATCTTGTTTGGAGAGGTTGATCCCCTTTTTAAGCAGAAAGGCCCTTGCTTTGTCTAGTTCGCCTGTTGCCTCAAGCGCCTCATGGGGAAGTTCTCCTTTAACTCTTAAAACGATAGAATAAGGTATCTTGTTCTCATTAAGTCTCTCAGCGATCAAGTTTATTTCTTTCTTATCGTATCCAAAACCTACCATGTAGATGTTCTCTTCTTTTCCAAATATCCAAGCGGGATTTGTAAGTGATAGAGCCACTACTATAACTATCAGGATGAGGCCAACTAAGGACAGGATTCCTTTTTTCATGGGTCACCCCCTTATATTCCAGTGGTTTTAGTGATATGTCAAGCAAACTTGCCATTTTATTTTCAAGGGAAGAGCCTCTGAATAGTTTATTATGATTATCCTGAGATAATGATGATCCCACCACCAGTCCCAGTAGTAGTCACTTGGATTGAGATTCGCATAGACTATCCTGACCCTATCCACCTCTGTGTATGGATACTCTGCGGGATACCTTACTACATCGCCTCCCTGAGGAGGTAGATACCTATAGTCATAGAAGCAGGTATGGATGGTCATAGGTTCAATATCTTGGTTGTTTGGTAATGCCATTACGGGAGCTACTGTGGGTGCAGTTAACAAGGTTATTGCAACTATTGAAGCAATTAACAACAGAAGATATGATGATCTATTATGGGGGGTTTCCTTAGAAAACATAACAATCACCGTAATAATGTTGCTACATTAACCTTTATAAATTTTTCTCGGTAAGAGGCAAATAACCCTAGCTAAATATTAGGGAATGCGCTGGATTGAGCAGTCTATTTTAGACAAATTGTGTCATTTCTTTTACATAAGTGAGTGGCGATTAAGGCGCTGCATGAGTCTCCATACCCCAAGTCTATCTTACATCGCTTTATTACAATCAAGGTCTAATGACTCTCGGCTGGATCAGTCTCCTCCTCATTCCCTCATCCACTATAGCATTTGCCAGCTCCTCTGGTGTGGAGTATCCTCTAGGATAATCCCCTCTCTCGGAGTACACTCCTACGACCGGAGGGGCGATCTCGGCAAGCAGGGACTCGGCTTCCTTGGCGCTCCACACAGCTAAGGCTTTTAGAATCCTCTCATCATCTCGCACCAACTTCTGGAATCCGAGTAGAATGAGGGCATCAGGATCCACAGGCGCCAAGCAGCCCACCATCCTCCTAATCTCATCTAAGGCGTCTGGCACATACGTCGTCGATAGAACCACCCTGTTGGTTGAATGTGCCACTATCAGACCGGCCCCCGCTTCGGCCAACTCCCTCATCTCTTTAGTGAGTCCGACCTTCCTCAGCTGAACAGCTGCAGCGACCCTGTATCCGGAGCTAGCCAGCATGTTGACCAACGGTTTATAGAGTAGATCCTTCCTCCCTCCCAAGAGAGCCACGATCATCATGCTATCATCCCGGCCACCTATCACCCGCGATGAACTTGGCTAGGGCCATCAGCACGCCATGTGTGTACAGGTCGGTCCTGCTCACTACACCCCTGGTGAAGTAGCCTATCGCCCCCTCTTCCCTCTTTATCTCGGCCTTCCCGCTTATCTCTGCCATGAGATCCCCGAGCTCCACACCGGTGAGCAGACTAGCTGTGAAACTTTTCGGGCATTCGAACCACCCGCTGGTGCCCGTACCGTAAATGCCGTCCTTCCTCTCCACCCAGACGAAGCCAGCGCAGTAGTACCGGCCACCCAAGTGGAAGACGCCTCCTTCTATACCCACGCCGAAGTCCGCATTCAGAGCGGCCATCGCCTTTCTAGCCCTGTTCATAGCACCTACGATGGCCTCCTGACCAACTGGTTCGGGAGAGACACCGCTGTCCACCTCGATGCCCCTCACTTCGACCTCCCATACCGAGGAGAAGGCCTTCCTAACCGCTTCGATCTTCAAGGGATTGATCGAGCCAACTGCCACGAGCATCTCTATCGCTCCCGACATTATAGGCATACTTATTATTGCTCACTGTGGGTCAACTAGGTGATCTTCTGTCTATTGAAGTGGAATCCCAGATAGAGGAGTTCCTCAACGGAATGGGTGTGAAGTATCAGAAGGAGGAGGGTGTCATAGCTTCTCTCTGGAAGGTTGGGGACGGCGAGTACTGGGTGTTCGTCCTCGTAGGTGACGACTGGGTGGCCATAAGGACCACCATACTGGAGAGTGGAAAGGTACCGGATAGTGCGGAGTTCTACAGGGCACTGCTCAACGCCCACTATACGCTCGCGGAAGTAAGGTACGATGTGGATGAGGAGGGCAACCTAGGATCCAGCAAGACCATTCCCGTCTCGGGAATGAACAAGGACATCTTCACCAGCGAGTTCAACTCGGTTGTCTTCGCGATAGACTACTTCAGACAAGAAATAGCTCCTAAGTTCGGGATAGAGCTCTGAGCGGGTGTTGATCTAGTAAGCTCCCTGCCCCCTTCACTTCCCTTTACCTCTCTTCTATGAACTCGTCCACTGCCATACCGAAGTGTCTTGCCTTCTTCTCCTCCACATACGCTAAGATCTGATCTCCCGGCTTCACCTCGCTGACCGGTATAGGGGTTCCGTCTGGTTTCATGAGGGGCACCGTTTCAGCAAGCTGCAGCACCGCCCATCCCTCAGCATCCTGAGACTTGGCCCTCACCAGCACCAGGGGCCTCCTCTCCACCTTGGCCCTCCCGACGCTCACCGCCCTCCTCTTACCATCCTTCGTGACAGTAAGTACCTCAGTTCCAGACTTGACCTCCGATAGGTACTTGGTCTTCCCGCCGGGCACCAAGATGTAGTTGGAGACTGCTCCCGCGTTCACCCTGAACTCTCTAGGTGAGGTGAATGGGGATTCTATGTTCTCGCTGTGAACCAAGAGGAAGAAGGAGGCTGATCCCCCTACAAGCATCCCTTCGCCCTTGGAGAGGAGGGATGTCGTATCCACGCACACTCTGTCTCCCATACCGACCTCTTTGACCTCCGTGACCTCGGCCACGACCAGTTGAAGGGGAGAGGCTTCCTCCAACATTCTCATTACGTCTTTTAACTCGCTGGGATCTTTCAGCGGCATCACAACGCCCTTTATTCCCACTTCCAGTACTCCCAGCAGGGATCTAGCTTCATCTAGCGTCTCAGCTATCGTATATATCCTGTCGCCCCCACCCAGACTAGCTATCAGGTTTTCTAGGGGGATTATCTTCCACCCCTCGCTGTCAATGAGCACCTTGCCCGTGGAGGCAGTCTCCTCGACCACTGACATGTCCTCAGGTCCTTTTATCCTCACTAGAGTGATCTCCCCCTTGGAGGGCCATTCCTCGACCCTCACGATGTGCTCCGGATCTACGAGGTTTTTAGTCCTTTCCTTCGCTTCCGAGGATAGAGCAACTATTTTAAAGCCCATCTCACTAACTTTCCTGATCACGTCATCCGGAGAACCATCAGCTAATAGGAAGAACTCCTTGGAGCTCGCTGGCATTGCCCTAAGGGGCTATTCAACTAATTTAAGTTGAAGTGCGATTCGCTCCACACATCATGGGTAGGAGCTACAGTCTCAGTGCAGCTCTCTCGTAAACGGGATCTAGGAATTCATAGTCCTTGATGAGGCTTAGCCTCTCCAGCCTCTTGATTGTTCTGGACAGGGAGGATTTAGGTATTACAGCTCCTTCCTTCTCCTCTATCAGCTCTCTCACCTGGCTCCAGCTCCTTGCCCCCTTGGCAACGGCCTTGAGGACGAGTTTCTCCCTAGGATCGAGTTTCATTAACTCGGTGATGGCCATCCTAATGGCCATCTCCGTTATGGTCTCGAAGTCCCCTTTACCCTCTGCATAGGATTTACCGAAAATGACAAGCCATCCCACTATCCCGTCGAAGAATTCCACGGCCTTCTCTACTTCCTCCATCGGCGGTTCCATTCCTATTTCCCTGAACCCCTTAACCAAGAACTTCTTGGATTGCTCCTTGGTGAACCTTCTCACCTCGACCTCGTATGCGTACCTCCCATAGAGGGGGGAGGATGGATCTTCGAGCCTGAGGAACCTTCTGAGCATGCCTATCTCCGAGCCCGTGAGGATGATGGTCACGTTGTCCAGATTATCGTAGGCGTAGGCTATCATCTCCCTCACCTCGGACATGAGGGGTTGCCTCAGATGCTGGACCTCGTCCAAGATCACGACGAACTCACCCAGCTTGTTCAATTCTGTCAGAAGACCTGTGAGGCTCAGGGAATCCATTCCTCTCCACTGGATCTCAACCTCAGCGCCTGCTATCTTAATGCCCCTTATACCCCTCAGGAACCTTCTCATCTTGCTTAATGATCCCTCAAGTCCTCTAGCCACCCTCTCGTAGAGATCAGCCCGCCGGACGACGCCTCTCATGTCAATTAAGAATCCCCTCTTCCCCTCTAGGAAGCACCAAGCCACGCTAGTCTTACCTATCCTCCTAATACCCAACAGTAGGATGAGAGGATATCTGCTAGAGGCTCTTTCCAGCTCCTCTAGCTCCCATTCCCTGTCGAAGAGGTCTTTTCTAGATTTCTTGGGCCTCAGGTCGAATAGCATTAGTTCCGCCTCGGAACTTAGTTCCGCCTCGGAACTATTAAAGGTTGTCGGGGTAAAAGTTCAAGAGTGGAGCCTTCTCCTCAGGTACGTCCCCTCTATGAAGACATCACTAAATTCGGGGTCTCTGGCCAGATCTACATAAGTAGCCATGGAGTACAGCTTGTTGAACCTGTTGAACGCGTCCTCACTCAGTATAAAGAGTTTAGCCCCTGATAACGCTGTGTTACCTAGAGAGATCACCTTTCCCGGATCAACTGAAGGGATGAGGCCTATCTCAATGGCATCCGACGGATCCACGTGACTCCCGAAGGTACCGGCGAGGTAGACCCCCTTTAAGTCCTCATAGCTTAAGCCTTTCCTCCGCATTAGGATCCTCCAAGCCGAGTACACTGCAGCCACTGCCTTCTGGACCTCTCTCACATCCCTCTGCGTCACCTCTATCCTCGGGGAGTCCACTAGCCTGAGCCTTCCCTCCAGCTCCTTGGACATCCTCCCGTTCTCTGAAAGGAGACCCCACCTCAGCATCTCAGCCACGGCGGAGATGAGTCCTGAGCCGCTCAGACCCACGGGTCTTCCCTCCACCTCCACCTCAATCCCTCCCTCGGTGACTCTCACCCTATTTATTGCTCCCCGAACGCCGCCCACCCCAGACGGGACATTAGATTCGAAGGCGGAGCCTGCCGGCGCGCTGGTAGTCAGCACATCGTCCGTCACCAGCATCACCTCGGTGTTCGTCCCCAAGTCGATCAGGAGATAGGGTCTCTCCAGCTCCAGCATCTCAGCAACTATCAGGTCGGATAAGGCATCGGAACCGACGAAGCCTGCCAGTGGTGGGGGGACCACGAGCCAGCTCTCGGACAGCTTCTCAAATCCGGCCTCCTCCGCTGGCCCGGAGACCCACATCTTGAGAGGAGGCTCGAACGGCGCTACAGATAGGGAATCGACGGGCAATCCAAGGAGGAGCGCGTGCATCACCGAGTTTCCGACTACCGAGACTATGGATATATCATCCTCCCTGATATCTGCAGCTTTACATAGCTTCGAGGCCAGATCCTCTATGCCCTGGATCGCTAGACCCTTCAGCACCTCACCCTCGCCTTCAAGGGCCTTCTCCATCCTAGTGATCACATCAGCTCCCCTCGACACTTGGGGGTTCCTCGCGAACCCCTCCACCATAGGTCTCCCGCTCCTCAGGTCGAGCAGTGATCCGGATATGTTGGTAGTCCCGAGATCCACCGCAAGTCCGATTTCCCCTCCTCCGGAGCGGAATGCAATCCCTTTGAAGCTGAGTGAAGGTTCAGGGAGGGATCTGGGGAGAGCCATATCTCTAGGTCCGGATTTACTGATCAAGGGATTCAGCTCGAATCGGGGCATCATTCCCGAGACCGTGGCCACGGGGGTTATTCTGGGGACCTCAACCGCCACATCCCCCATCACCCTAGTCCTGCAAGCCAGCCTCAGCCCCTTCTCTATCACTCCGATCAGTTGCTCCTCCCTGCTCGGAGGGGTCACCTCCCCCTCAAGCACGCGCACAGAGCATCCGCCGCAGTATCCAGCACCCCCACACGGCAAAGGGAATGATACGGTCCTGCTTAGTATATCCGATAGTAGTTCGCCCTTGTCCACCTCGACCTCCATGCCAACAGGTAGGATCCTCACTCTCACTCGTTCTGTAGGGATGTGACCACCTCCTCTATCACTCTGAGCTTACTTAGGGCCACTTCATACGCTTGGGGTCCAGCGGCCTTCAATCCACCGAACCCGCAGTCCCCGCTGACCAAATCTATCCTCTCAGCCCCGAATCTTTCCACCAACTCCTTGAGGAGATCCCTGACCACCCCTCTCCCCTCCACCTCCATGCTCTGCGCACTCACCACGCCGGGAGAGAGCACCTTGCCTGCTTCCTCCAGCTTCTGTCGAGAGAACCTCTCGAGGTTTGACCTAGAGTCGAAGAACTCGTGGCTCAGATACCTCACTGGAACCTTCATCAGTAGGTCCGAGAGCTTGGGAGATAGTTTCCCGCATATGTGGGTGCCCCTCTGGGCCTTTACGCCAGAGAAGACCCGCTCATACGATTCTACTATGTCCTCCTCCTTGTAATCGAAGAGGATCCTCCTCCCCACCAAGAGCCCAATAACCGGCTCGTCAACGAAGATATACCCGAAACCCACGGAATCCATTTTCTCGGCGATCTTCGACACGTAGGGAACGAAGAATTCGAACAGGGCCCTCTTGTCCGCTAGGAGTGAATTAAAGATCCCGCCCTCCCCCACTTCAACCCTGGTCGCTAGTGTGAAGGGGCCCGTGAGGGGGAGCCTGACCGCGGACAGGTCGAAGTTCATCTCGTTGGCCAGCTCGAGGAACCATTCCACTTCATCCAGCTTGGGTAGTTCAGGCTCGCCGTGAAGGTCGACGGGCCTGTACTTGCCGCCCCTTATGGGCTCAAGGTGACCCATCTCCACCAAGGGTTCCAAGTACATGTCCGTGAAGGGTCTGAGCTGTGGAACTGGTGGGACGGTAATTCCCGCGTCTATGGTGTCGAGGAACGCCCTTCTCAGATTATCCGGGGAGTGGTCCAAGGGGTAGCTGCCCACGTGGGAGGTCTTCATAGGCACCCAGCCAGTAAGTGAGTTGAGGAATTAAGTCTTCTTATCTGCTGGCGGCGACGCACTCATCCCTTAAAAGGAGGGACGGATTCGATGGTGAGATGAGGATAGACACGAGTACGAGGCTCACATGCCTTCTCGGGCATCCGGTGCACCACTCGATCTCACCGGCCATTCACAACGCCTCCTACGAGAGGATGGGGATAAATGCCATCTACTTGGCTTTCGATGTGCTCGATTTCCCCAAGGCCTTGGATGGATTGAAGGCTCTGGGGGCCGCTGGCTGCAATGTGACGATCCCGTATAAGGAGGTGGCTCACGACTCCGTGGATTGGTTGAGCGATGAGGCCAAGCTTGTAGGTGCTGTGAACACGATAAGGTTCGAGGAAAAAGCCTTGGGTTACAACACGGACGTCAGTGGCGTCCTCCATAGCCTAGAAATTCTGGGACTCCGTAGTGTTGAAAACGCGCTGCTCCTAGGTGCCGGTGGTGCCGCCCGTTCCGTACTCGTAGGGCTTTCTGGGAGGGTTGACAGGGTCTACATGACCTCTAGGAGGATTGAGCGGGTGAGGAAGATCCTCCTCCTATGCAACAAGCTTGGACTCGACGCGGTGACTGTGGAATGGGAGGAGAGGTCTCGAATCGCTGAAAAAGCTGATCTACTGATCAACGCTACTCCCCTCGGCACGCTGGGTGAAGGAGTTCCGCTGGATCCCGGCTCCTTGAAGCCGGGTTGTTACGTGTTCGATCTCGTGTATAACCCTCCTGAGACAGTACTTGTGAGGGAGGCCAAGAGGAGGGGTTGTAAGGCTGTCGGCGGCCTCCCCATGCTCGTGAGGCAGGCGGCTGAGGCTGAGAGGATATGGTTCGGCATTAAGCCGGATGAGGATCTGATGATGGAGGTCGCTGAGTCCCTCCTAGGTGGTGGAAATGGTTGAGGTCCGGGTGAACGGAGCTATCACCGTCGTTAATGCGATAGCCAGCTGGAAGGGAGCTGCCATCTCGATAGATTTCGAGGTGAGGGCTAAAGCCGAACCTTCAAGCGAATTGGAGGTGGAACCAGAGGACCCTCTCGTCAGGGAAGCAGCACTTCTAGCCCTGAAAGAGGTGGGTGGAGAGGGGGTCAGGGTTCTGGTGGATTCGGAGATCCCAGCGGGTTGGGGTTTGAAGAGCAGCAGCGCCGTGGCCAACGCTGTTGCACTTTCTGTCATGGCCCTTCACGGCAGGAAGGACCTCTTTGAGGCCTTGAAGATCTCCGTTAAAGCTGCTAGGTCGGCAGGAGTTACCATCACCGGTGCTCTAGATGACGCGGCTGCTTCCATGCTTGGGGGCTTTGTCATGACCGATAACTCGAGGGATGAGCTGCTCATGAGGGCTCCCCTGAGGGAGATGGAGGTGCTAGTGCTACTGCCCGAGAGTTACGCTCCGAAGTCCACTATCGAGGTCGACGCTAACCTCCTGAGGTCCTACGCTGGAACTGTTGACTCCATATTCTCCCTTCTCCCGGGAAGGATATGGGATGCCATGACGCTGAACGGCCTCCTCTACTCGCTACTGTTAGGTTACGACCCTTCCCCAGCTCTGGAGGCGGTGAGGCTCGGGGCATTGGGAGCCGGCCTGTCCGGCACAGGTCCGGCCGTGGCGGCCGTATGTGAGAGATGTGAGGGGATAGAGAAGGCATGGTCCACTGTGGGGAGGGTCATTAAGAGGAGGATCACGAATAAGAGGGCGAGAATTATGGAGTAGGGATGGGAAGGCCGGACCAGAGGACTGAGATCAGCGGAGCCATCAGAAGACTGGGGAGCATGTTCCCCACCTTTATCCTCCTGACCTTGAGGAGGTTGAGGGCCAATCCCAGTAGTATCACCCCACCAGCTCCGGTGAGATCACCTATGGCCGCTTCGGGGAGGGAAGCGCCGATTAGGGAGCCCACGATAGACAGCGACCCTTGGAACAGGAAGAGCGGGATGGAGGAGAACACGACGCCAGGACCGAGGGCTGCCGCGTAGGCCATGGAGGCGAAGCCGTCCATCACGGATTTGGCCATTATTATGGATGGATCGCCCATTCCATCCCTGATGGAGCCGATAATGGTCATAGGACCGACGCAAAACGTGAGGAAAGCTGTCATGAGTCCCTCCACGAAGTTTGAGTCCCCTCCTATCCTCTGTCTTAGGCGCTCCGCCGCACCCTCCAAGGTCTCCTCCAGTCCGAGCCTCTCACCAAGCAGAGTCCCTGTAAGCAGTCCCAAGATTAGGCCGATGGGGTTCCTCGTCTCCAGTGCCATGCTTATCCCTAGATAGAACGTGAAAAGGCCTACGACCTGAAATACCGTATCCTTCCCCGACTCCCCTATCTTCTTGCCCAGGAGAAGGCCAGCAGACGATCCAGCCAGCACAGTGACCGTGTTAATGATGGTTCCTAGCATCCAAGGTTACGGCTGCCCGCAATAATAACTTTTGAGTTCGATCCAGATGATACAGGCAGTCCCAGGATGGGAGGACCACGACTGCCTGTCTACTGAGAGTTTCCAAGTTCAACCTCAGTATGGGGGTTTTATCTCATCCCACCTAGCCAAGTTCACATTTTGTTTGACGAAGTCCGGGAGTAGTTTGAAGTAAGTGCGTCTCATATATCTTTCATCCGCTAGAACGAAGATTCCCTCGTCCTCTTCCGATCTGATGACCCTTCCCAACGCCTGAGAGGCCCTTCTGAGGGCCGGAACCACGTATGACAGGTATCTCCCCCTCTTCTTCCCATAGATCCTCTGATTGTACTCGATGAAGAGTCTAGTCTTGGTGGTGAGGCGATCGAATGGTATTCCTAAGAGCATCACCCCCTCCAGCTCCTCTCCAGGGAAATCAGCTCCCTCCGCGAATCTACCCCCAGCAGGCGCCACCAGCAGGCCCTCTTTTCCTCGTTTAGGCAGGGACTTGAACTCCTTGAGTATCCAACTCGCCTCATCACCGGGCATGTCCCTCCTCTCAACGAATAAGTGCCTCCCGTGGTCCTCTGCGAGCTCCTTTATTCCGGGGAGTACCTCCTCTTGAATCCTGTAGCTGGCCGTGAATATAGCTAAGTTTCCTGGGAGTGATAAAAACGCGTCCACAACTCTCAGGTACCTCCTGACCATCTCAGCCGAGAGCTCCTCTCCCTTGGTGCTCACTCCGCTCACTATAAGGCTCCTCACTTTTTCAGGATCGGCCATCGAGGGTATGCTCATCCTGGCGCAATTCTCGACGCCCGCAGTTTCGGCGAACGCGTCTATGGGCTCAAGCGTACCCGACATGAAGACGATACTGTAGAAGTCATCCCACACCGGGGCCAAGGACTCCTTTGTCCTCATGTCCCACACCTCCAACTTGATGCTCGACCTCTCCTTAGAGTAGAGGTAGGCCACTCCCTCCTGCCCGCTCTTCTCTAAGGCCACGATGAGGAACTCCGCTAGGGAGTTGAGGTAGGAGCGTGGCTCCTTACCCCTCCTCATCTGATCCCGGTACACCTCCTCCGCTATCGCGTACATGGCCTTTATGTCGTTCGGACCCAAGCCCGTCTCCCCTAGGAAGGAGTCTAGGTCGAACACTCCGTCCTCCGAGACCGCAATCTGGGACATGAAGGTGAGGGTTAAGGAGAGCTTCTCCCTCAATCCGGTCTCGTCCTCCGGATCATACCTCTCGACCTCCTTCAGGGCCCTCTCCACCGTTGTCGAGGTCACGCTCTTGCTATTCAACTCCATCGCAGCCCTCTCTATGTTATGGGCCTCATCTACAACGAGTATGGATTCCCTGAACGGGACCTTATGCCTGATGACCCACCCCAAGGGAGAGAGGATGTAGTTGTAGCTGAGTGAGATCACGTGGGAGTACTCCAAGAAGGCAATCTGGAGGAAGTAAGGGCACACCTTCATCTCACTCGCGAGCTCGAAGGTCTCAGAGAACGTGAGGGGCCTAGGAGGGGGAACTATTTCCTCACCCTTCAACCTCTTCAGGTTCCTGTGGTAGGGGCACTTGTCCCTCCTCATCCTGCAGAGGGTCCCTACTCCCTCGTAGCTGGTGACTCCTAAGTCCCTAGCTAGTGGGCACATGTCCCTCTTACCCCTTAAGGAGAGGCCGAAAACTGGTTTCCTCCTGCTAATTAGTTTCAACTCCTCTATAGGTCTGTCTGTCTCGTTCCCAGTCCTGACGGCCCATATAATGGCTCCATCCAGCTCCTCTATTATCGGAAGCAGGGCCGCGAGGACCACTGGCGTCTTCCCGAATCCGGTTGGGGCGTGGAGACAGAACCTCCTGCCTTCCTCCACGGCCGACCTTATGGAGGCTATGGTTTCTCTCTGAAATCTACGCGGCTTGTAGGGGAAGTACTCCACAGCATCTTCCCAAGACATAGACCATACCTCTACTCTCAGTAAAGTGGTTCCTCAATGAGGAACGCGACGCACTAGGGGTCAGTAGCGGCGTTCATGAGGTCCCTCGCCATTTCCCTGAGATTCTCCAACTCCTTCATCCAGACCTCGAAAACTCTATCTGGGTCTATTGATACGTACGCGTGAACTAGGACATTTCGGAACCTAGCAATCCTCCTATAAGTGTCTGCTCTCTCAGGAGGTACAAGTCCGGCTTCCTCGAGCACTGTGATAGTATCAGCATAACTCTCAGGGGGCCTATGCCCCTTAGCCGCAGCTATGTGCTGTGCTATGTCTAAAAGACATTCAATAGACAGATGCAAGAGCCTTTCCACCGCCATTCGGTAGACCAGGGATCTGTAAAATTCTTCCTCGTTCGATTTCAGTTCCTCTAGGGAGGATAAATATCCCCTCAGTAGCTCTATTCTGGACTTGACCGCTTCCATGTCAACCTCCAACGGTCAGCCACCTCTCCGTGTAATTCCAGATCACTCTCCTGAGGTACTCCAAATCAGCCCACTCGTCGTAAACCTTAGTCATGAAGTGGATTAGTTCTCTCTCGTCTCCAACGTAAAGCAGTTCACCTTTCAAGGCAGAAAATCTTATTCTGGGAGGTGCCTTATTGAGGATGATGAGATCTACTTCCCTCCTGAGATCTCTCTGAAGCTCCAGATATAGCCATTCGATATCACGCTCTGGCGGTTCATCTTTGAAGAGAACGGCAATGTCCACATCGCTAAGTGGATGGATTCTTCCTTTTAGCGAGGAACCGAAGAGTATAATCGCTACTATACCTCTCCTCTTCAATTCTCGCTCTGTTAACTTAAGTCTATTTCTGAGGGCGGATATATGCTCTCTTCCCCTTTCCATTTTTCCCAGTATCTACACTGGCATCAAATATACAAATTCTCTTTATTGTATGGACTCTTTCTTTTGCGCCCAGCTGTCCTTGTTGTTTGATTTAGAGTTCGTTGCCCGTACTAAAAAGAAAGAAGAATTATTTATTTTTGAAATAAGGGAAGAATTAATCGGGAGAAATAGGGAGTGTATTATCAAATTTACTTGGCAAGCCTGGGTGATGAACCTCTTAAGTGGAGGTAACCACTCATCACTCAATAAAAATAGCATATGTTACATTAAAGTTGGTAAAAAACATATAGATACTTCCACAAATTCTGAAGATCTATGAAGATCTATAGATCATGGTATTCTTATCACGTTTATGATAAACATCTAAGGGTAATTACACGAACCCATGCAGCCGCAATATAAATAATATGGGCATCCATATGTGCTGTGATAGGTCAGTGTGTAATCAGCTATTATCATATAATAAGAGTAAAACCTTATGTAGGGGCTCATTTTCGCGTATGTAACGGCGCAAAAACCATGAAATTTAGTATTAGCTGACCCGCAGGTTCCTCCACAGTTACTTGCGTATTCGCACCCCGGAAAGTCTATAAGGCCGAAGGTATAATCTTCTTCCATATGAAAACGCATCCAGCGAATGTAATGAATGTCACACCCCTCGCTCTCCTCAGGTGCGTACATCTTACACTTAATTCACCCCAACCTCCGCAGAAATGCTAGAACCACCACTTCCAGTGAAAATTCGTGTTATAGACCGTTACAGGACCCTGATACCATTGCTCACATTCCCAAGCTGACTTATAGTTGGGAAGCTTAGGTTTCTCGCCCTTTGCCGCTTCCTCGGTCGCATCCAATGCCTTTTCCAGATATTGTGGTGTGAGCTTGTCCAGATCTGCTGGCGTGATTTCCACGCTTCCTATTCCGTATGGCTCAATGGTCTTCACTCTAATACTGAGGTTCCTCTGGAGGAAGGCCCTGATGATGCTCAGGTACAGATCCATGGACCCTTCCTTGTACTTCACCTTGTATCTGTCTATGATATAGAGGATCTGCACCTTGACCGCCTTGAAGTTCGGGGCATATTTGGAGATGAGATCTGCCATCATATTAGCGTATGACAGGTTAGTATCTGGCGGCAGGTTAAAGGCCACGATGAAGGTTGCGTTCACCTGTTTGAGCCAGTCGGCGGCCTCCTCGTCTAATTGCTTGGCCTTCTCCATTATCTTGACAAGCTCCTCTTTGGTCCAGAAAAGTTCGTCGTAAGCGAGGCCGTATGTTTCGCCTAACCATCGCGTGAAATTCAGATACTTTAAACTATATTCCCTGTCTTCCTTTAATTTCTCTAAAGTGATATTCATGAAGCTGTCCAATAGATCCTTCTTGACCTTTGAGATGGGAGGGGAGTAGACGGATCCCATCGGAAGGCTCATAGATTCCGGGGGGTTAAGCGCGGACGATAGAATAACTAACAAAAGAATTAACAGAGAGGCGGATATTACCAAGACAGTTATTCTACTTTTCGAGATCATTGATGTCTACCAAAAATATTTGGATTGCTATATATTTAAATATCCTTCAATTTTTGACGAAAGATGGAATCGATATACTTTGGAGCATCATATTATTGGACATCGTTAGATCGGGAACAGGGGACATTTCCACATAATTTGCCGTGCTCCGCTATGTTAAGATATTATTACTAATTCCGTTTTCGCTCTACCTTCATTCCACAGCACTTACTAGTGTGGCGCCCTACATCTACGCCTTCAAGAAAGTGTTTCGCCTTCCCTTTGCCAACAAGACAAGAAGGAAAGTTCGGTCTCAGTCCATTTTCGGTTAGAGCTTATTAACCAGTCTCCTAGATTATTCCCTTGATGAGGAAATACCTACTCACGAACAGTATCGAAGTGTTCCCCTACGGAGCCATGGTGAACAGCACGCTGGTAGTGGCGGACCTTCACTTGGGCTACGAGGATGCTTTGAGGGAGAGAGGAGTGGAACTCCCTTACGAGCAGTACCCGTGGATAAAAGGGGAAATTCTGAGGTACATTAGGGAGAGAGATCCGGAAACAGTGATCCTCAACGGTGACATAAAGCACGAGTTCGGAGGGGCCCTCAGTCAAGAGTGGAGGGAGGTCCTAGATCTGATAAGGTCCCTGAGGGAGGAGGGTGTGAGGATCGAGGCGGTCAGGGGGAACCACGATAACTACCTGATCCCCATCCTCCTCAGAGAGGGCATTGAGATAAGGGATCCTTACCTCCTTCTAGGCAACGTGATGTATTTTCACGGACATAAGGAGTTGCTGGCGATACCAGAAGGGGTGGATCTCATAGTGATGGGACATGAGCATCCAGCTATATCGCTTAGGGATGATCTGGGAGGGGGACACAAGTTCAAGGTGTTCCTCAAGGGGATCTACATGGGGATCGAGGTATTGGTTCTACCTGCCCTCTCACCCCTAGCCCCGGGAACGGACATACTGAAGGTAGGAAGTAGCGGTTTGCTCTCACCTCTGTTGAGGCGAGTGAATTTGGATGATTTCATCGTTTATATTGTTGACGAGGAGGTGGGAGTTGAGGAGCTGGGTCCCCTCGGTGTGGTGAAGAGGGCTGCTAGGGTGCTCTAATGAGGTGCGCTGTGTTCGATATAGATAATACGCTATTCGATGCTAGAACTAGGTTTGAGGTAGCTATAAGCCGGTTCGGAGTGAGATCCCCGAGAGAGCTGCCGTTCGAACTTCAGAAGGAGTTTTGGAGAGATTTCATGGATCCTAACCTCCTGAAACTGGATAGACCATTATACAGGTCCATAGAAATGGTTCATGATGCAAAGAGGAGGGGGTTGAGAGTTGTTTTGATTACGGGAAGGTACGAGTGGCTCAGGAGGGATACCGTCCTCCAGCTCATGGCAGCTGGTATTCCATTCGATGAGCTGGTCATGAGGCCCAACGACAACTACCAGGTGGATAGGGAACTGAAACCCTCCTTAGTCAGGAAGCTGGGCTGTGAAGTGGTCGAGTACCACGATGACGATCTGGAGACGCTATTGGAGGTTAGAAAGATCTTTCCCAAATCCATCCTCTTCCTGCACAGACCGGATGGAACTTTCGAGATAATATTGGAGGATGAGAAGTAGATCGTTGGGCTCTCACTCCTAAGGTCGAGGGCTTCCTCACCTCCTTGATCCCATAAGAAGGCCTGTCTTTTGGAACAACGTTGTCGATATAAGTAGTTAATATTATATTGTATTACGAAGGGCGATGTAGCAATTATATTCAACGTATTTATCCATACAAGTTTAGTAATTCCGCTTAAGATCGGAAGCGATGCCCACCAAGGTTATCAAACCCTCCCTGTATGAAGCGCGGTATCCATGATAGCTAAGGCCCTCAGGGAGTACAGCAAGGCAGAAGTGCTTGAGGTGCTCCATCCAGCCGTAGCCCTCTGGTTCGACTCTAAGTTCGTCGATCTAAGTCCTCCGCAGAGATACGCTGTGGTTCCGATCCACGAGGGCAGGAACGTCTTAGTCACCAGCCCCACGGGCACGGGAAAGACCCTGACGGCCTTCCTATCCATAATAAGTGAGCTCTTGGAGATGGGTGAGAGGGGGGAGCTCCAAGATTCGGTCTACGCCATATACGTCTCCCCACTCAGGGCACTGAACAACGACATATACAGGAACTTGGAAGTCCCTCTCAGAGAGATAAGGGAACTCTCCCATAATCTACCGGAGATAAGGCATGCGGTGAGAACCGGTGATACCCCATCTAATGAGAAGGCTAAGCAGTTGAGAAAACCGCCTCACATACTCATAACGACTCCTGAGACACTTGGCATCATCCTCACGGCTCCCAAGTTCAGGGAGAAGCTGAGGACCGTTAAGTGGGTCATAGTGGATGAGATCCACAGCTTGGTGGAGAACAAGAGGGGCACTCACCTCTCCCTCTCCCTTGAGAGGTTGAGATGGCTAGTTGGCAGGGATTTCATCAGGATAGGTCTGTCGGCCACGATAAATCCCCTCGACGAGGTTGCCAAGTTCTTGGTGGGCTACGAGAATGGCAGGCCTAGAGACTGCCTGATAGTCGAGACCAACTGGGCCAAGGCCCTAGATCTCGCTCTGCTATCGCCGGTGAGCGATCTGGTGAACACGCCCACGGAAGTAGTCTCGGCCAAGATGTACAAGCTCATTTCCAAGCTCATAAAAAAGCATACCACCACACTCATATTCACTAACACGAGGAGCGGAACCGAGAGGGTCGTCTTCCACTTGAAGAAGGTCCTGAAGAATAGTGTGGAGGACGTAGACGAGAAGATAGCTGCTCACCACAGCTCCCTCTCTAGGGACGTGAGGGGCGAGGTGGAGGAGAGACTGAAGAGAGGGGAGCTCAAGGCGATAGTAAGCTCCACTAGCTTAGAGCTGGGCATCGACATAGGTTACATAGATCTGGTGGTGCAAATAGGCAGTCCCAAATCAGTGACTAGGGCATTGCAGAGGATCGGTAGGGCTGGTCACAGGCTCCACGAGGTCTCCAAGGGCAGGTTCATTGTCGTGGACAGGGACGATGCTGTTGAGGTTGCGGTCATGCTGAGGGAGGCGCTGGCAGGCAGGCTGGACATGGTGCACATTCCTAGGGGGCCCCTCGACGTGCTGGCGCAGCACATAGTGGGAATGGCCGTCGAGAGTAAGTGGAGGGTAGAGGACGCCTACAATCTCGTGAGGTCGGCCTACCCCTACGTTGACCTGAGCTGGGAGGACTTCGAGTCCGTCCTCAGGTACCTAGCTGGGGAGTACACCCAGTTGGAGAGCAGGAAAGTGTACGGGAAGATATGGTACGACCCTGGGGAGGGGGTATTCGGTAGGAGGGGGAAGTACGCTAGGGTGATCTACGCCACCAATATAGGGACCATACCTGACGAGGTCGCCGCTAAAGTGTACACCACGGACGGCAGGTACGTGGGGAACTTGGAGGAGGGCTTTCTAGAGAGGCTCATGCCTGGGGACAGGTTCGTGCTGGGCGGAAAAGTCTATGAGTTCGTGTCGGCGAGAGGACTGAGGGTCAAGGTCAAGCCTGCCTTTGATCAGAAGCCGACGGTACCTGCATGGTTCTCGGAGATGCTTCCCCTCAGCTACGAGTTGGCACTGGAGATTGGAAGGTTCAGGGGCGAGTTCTTCAGGATGCTCGAGGAAGGCGCCACTAAGAGGGAGCTCGTTAGCATGATAATGAGGATGAGCAACGCGAACAGGATGGCTGCTCTGGCCATATACAACTACCTGAGACAGCAGTACCTCTACTTGAAGTCCCTCGGCGTGAGCCTGAAGGGTATGCCGTCCCACGAAGTCATTCTGATTGAGAGCTACGCGGATGAGGAGGGCAGAATACATCAAGTGACCCACTCCCTCTACGGCAGGAGGACCAATGACGCTCTCTCGAGGGCCCTAGCCTATATAGCTGGCAGGAAGGTGAGAAGGAATCTGGGAATAGCGGTGAAGGACACCGGATTCGCGATAATATATCCTAGGGGAGTTAAGCCGGTGGCGACGATAGAGGACCTAGTGGGATGGGACCTCAGGGAAGTATTGGAGAAAGCCTTAGCGAAGACCGAGCTCCTCAGGAGGAGGTTCAGGCACGTAGCTGCTAGGGGATTGATGATCCTCAGGAACTACAAGGGGTATGAGATCAGCGTTAACAAGCAGCAGATAAGTGCTCAGAGTCTCCTCAGAATAGTTGAGAAGATTGATGGATTTCCCCTGCTTAAGGAGGCGTACAGGGAGATCTTAGAGGATTACATGGATGTGAAGAGGGCCGAGGAGGTGGTGAGGGGTATAGAGAGCGGCAGGATAAGGGTCGTCGACATTGGGATGGTGGAGGTGCCCACGCCCTTCGCCCACAATATAGTGCTGGAGGGTCTGAGCGACCTGATATTCATGGAGGATAAGATGGCAGCTTTGAGGAGGTTCCAGAGTGAGATAGAGAAGATCATAAGGAGCGAGACCGGCTGACCACCCCCATTTTTAACTTCCCAGAGAGGAGGCTCTGGGATTTGTATGATCTCGATGACCGGTATTTTCGGTTCTCTCGTGAGATTCCTCGTGACCTTGGTTGTGAGCGCTGTCGTCCTCTGGTTAGCTCAGAAGATAGTGCTTCCTGAGAAGAAGGAGCAACCCTTCCTATCGGCTTTGGCCCTCGCCTTCGTCTGGTCGGTGATAGACTTCGTACTTGGGATTCTTTTCGCCTTGCTCCCTCTGTGGATTTTGGAGAAGGTCATAATCATAGTAGTTTGGATTTGGGTGCTGAAGGTGTGGTTCAAGGTGGGATGGCTGACCGCCGCGGCCATCTCTATAGTTGCCTGGATCATCTCCGCTGTGATAAGCCTCTTCCTGATGATCCTCCATCTGATCTAATTCCCAGTACCATCTCCAATTTTTCGTAGGCCTTTCCTATCTCTTGGGGCTCAAGCACGAGGCCCTCGAACACCAGCCTGTGGAGGGAATTCAGGGGTGTCTCGTCGAAGTAGATGTTCACCACTTCCACGCCTTCCAGCACTGCTACCTCCCTTGGATCCCTCCTCTCGATGATGTACTCATCCTTGTGAAGCTTGAGGAGCCCAGGGACCGCTATCGTCCTGATCAGGGTCGCGAGCGGCAGAGTGCCAGCCTTGTTTATCAGGCAGGAGGGGGTGACCCTGTCAGCACCGACCAGTCCCACGGCCTCTCTCCTCTTGGAGTACCACGGGAGGAGGGCATCCACCACTAGAGTGACCTTGAACCCCGCATCTCTGAGAATTTCAGCAGTCTTCAGCCCCTCCCTTCCCGGTCTTGATTCCCCTACTATCACCTCGCTCACGGGGGACCTTTTCAGACAGTTTATGACCGCAGAACTCCTGCTCAAGGTCGCTATGACTTCGATCCCCAGCTCAGATAGGAGTTTAGAGCATGTGAAAGCCAGCTTCTCCTTGGATCTACCGTAGAACTCCCTTAACTTATGCATAGATCCGGAGCACGCTGCCATCTCCAAGTATTCAAGAGCCGTCATCTCTGGATGAGCTTCCCTGAGGACTCTAGCATCTTTACACGGATCCATCGACCTATCGAGTAAGCTCATGGCCTCCTCGAATATCTCCAGCGAGCCCCTCGTCCTGTCCTCTATCAAGCGGCGAATGTCAGTGTTCGTAGGCCGGGCCCTCCTCGAACGCATATTTCACGGTCTTGAACCCTTTTCTCAGTTCTGAAACCTCTCTAGCGACTTCCTTTGGATCCTTCCCGTCTATCAGGACCTCCCTGTAGAACTTCGCCACCTCCCCCATCTCATCCGGTCCCATGCCGAGCCTCGTCAGCTCGGAGACTCCCAGCCTCAGGCCGCCCGGGTCCTTGAAGCTCCTCCCCCTCTTTATGTCCCATGGCAGAAGGTTCCTGTTCACTATTATGTTGGCCTCCTCAAGCAGCTTCTCGCATTTGTATCCTCCACCCAGATCGTCCACATCGAGGAGGACCTGGTGGCTCTCAGTGAATCCTAAGTGCTCCGCGACCACCTTGAATTCCTCGTCGTGTAACGCCTGAGCCAAGGCTTTAGCGTTCTTAATAACTGCCTCAGCATACTCCTTACCAAATGCGAGCATCTCCGCGGCTGCTATTGCCAGCGCTGCCACCGCATGTAGATGGTGATTGCTCAGAAGACCCGGAAAGTTGGCCAGCTTGATCAGTTCGAATTTTTCCTCGTCGTTAGTCGCCACCGCGCCGTGCTGGGGGCCGAAGAAGGTCTTGTGGGTGCTGAAGGTCATCACATCGGCCCCCTCCTCCAAGGGACGCTGGAACTTACCTCCCGCAATTAACCCAGCGACATGAGCGGCGTCATAGTTAACCGCAGCTCCCATGGACTTAGCCGCCTCCACTAGCTCTTTCACCGGTTGTGGGAAGAGGATCACGCTGCCTCCCATCATTATCAGTTTGGGCTCGTACTTCTCCATCCTGTTGATGGTCTTATCGACATCTATGTTCATGTTCTCGTCATCGAAGGCTATGTACTTCACATCCAAGCCTCTGACGGCTCCTGCCGTGCCCCCTATGAACTGCCCCTTAGAACCCCTCAAGGGTCCCATGCTGATGTGCCCACCCTTAGTTATGGGCAGCGCCATCACGACATCCCCTGGCTGTGTGAGGGCCGTATATACGGACAGGTTGGCGACCACTCCACTTATTGGACGTACATCAGCGAACTTCACCCCGTACAGCTTCTTTATGAGCTCCATCGCCAGTGATTCCACATCGTCGATGTACTTGGTCCCGGCGTAGACCCTCTCTCCCACCCATCCCTCGGCGTACCGGTGACCGAAATCGCTGGTCATCGCCCTCCTCACCGCGGGACTGGTAACATTCTCGCTGGCTATCATGGGTAAAGATGAGTCGAACCACCTATGATGCTCCTCAATTGAGGATAGGACTCTCCTGTAAGCATCCTCCGGATCCAAACACCCACCCAGTTTCCACCGAGGGGAGAAGTTATAACTGTGTGTCGAAGGGAGCCGAGATGCTCGGGGAGTACGAGCTTCGCTGCGTCAAATGCGGCAGGACCTATAGGGCTGACCCTTGGACTATAGTTTGCCCTCATTGCGGAGGTCTGCTGGAGCCCGTCTTCAGGAGGAAGCCCCTCGGCGTATCTTGGGCTCTTTTCAGGACGAGGAAGTTCGGGGTGTGGAGGTATAAGGAACTCCTACCCAGAGTGAGGCCCATCTCAATGGGCGAGGGAGGCACCCCCCTCATAAAGATAGGCGAGAGGCTCTGGGTAAAATATGAGGGGAGTAACCCAACAGGATCCTTCAAAGATAGGGGAATGACCGTAGCAGTATCCTTAGCCAAGGAGGCCAATGTGAAGAGCGTCATATGCGCCTCCACCGGGAATACCTCTGCCTCCGTCGCTGCCTATGCCTCCAGAGCGGGCATGAGGAGCTTCGTCGTACTGCCAAGGAAAAAGGTAGCTAGGGGAAAGCTGGCTCAGGCGGTGCTTCACGGTGCTACCATCGTGGAGATAGACGGTCCCTTCGATGCCGCACTGGATGTGGTGATGAAAGTATCTGGGAGGGAGAGCGGACTTTATCCCCTCAATTCAATCAATCCTTGGAGGTTGGAGGGTCAGAAGACACTCGCATTCGAGATAGTCGACGAGATAGGCGTGCCGGATTGGGTCGTGCTGCCCGTGGGAAACGCTGGCAACATATCAGCGATATGGAAGGGATTCAAAGAAATGAGAGAGCTGGGTCTTATCGACAAGATGCCTAGGTTGGCGGGCATACAGGCAGCGGGCGCCTCTCCAATAGCTAGAGCTCTCAAGGAGGGGCTTAGTGAGCCTATCTTTACTGATAATCCCGAAACCGTGGCCACCGCAATAAGAATAGGGAGGCCCGTGAACTGGCCAAAGGCCTTCAAGGCCCTAAGTGAGAGCAGAGGCGTCGTCGAGATCGTGACCGATGGAGAGATCTTGGAGGCTCAGAGGAAATTAGGAAAGATGGGTGTGGGGGTGGAACCAGCTTCAGCTGCATCGTACGCGGGTTACCTGAAGTTATTAGGAAGGGAGATTTCCCCAGACGACAGAGTTGTGCTAGTGGCCACCGGCCACGCCCTGAAGGATCCAGACGCCTTCCCATTCCCAGAGCCGGTGAGGGCCTCCAGTGTTGATGAGGCCGTGGAGAAGATAAGGGGGCTGGCCCTATGAGGGTCAGGGCTTGGAGCACTAGTGCCAACTTGGGGCCGGGTTATGACATAATGGGGATAGCGATCGATGCGTTCTCCGACGTGGTCGAGATCGAGCTCGTGAATGGGGGGCCGGACGCTGTAGTCACTGAGGTCAAGGGCCCCTATGCGAAGTCCGTACCCCTCGGAAGGAGAAACAGCGCTGCCGCTGCCGCGAGAGCCGCATTGAAAGCTGCGGAGCAGCATTTAACCGCTAGGATAAAGCTTTGGAAGGGAGTTCCACCAGGTAGAGGTCTAGGAAGTAGTGGCGCATCTTCGGCGGCAGCGGTGAGGGCAGTGGACTTGGAGCTGGGTGGTGTGCTATCGGAGGAGGATCTCGTGAGAGCAGCGGCTGAAGGGGAGAGGGAGGCATCGGGCTCTCCTCACCCAGATAACGTCGCTCCCTCCCTGTTTGGGGGGTTGGTCGTAATAGGGAGGAGAATCGTGAAGCTCGATCCGGATGTGAGGTTCGTTCTATCTGTTCCTTGGACGCCTATCCCCGAGAGGAAGACTGAGAAAATGAGATTATTGGTTCCTAGAAACGTGGGTATTGAAGAGATGGTCAGACACTACTCTCACCTCGCTTCTTTGTTGCTTGGACTTGCGACGGGTGATCTGAAGCTAGCTGGTGAAGGAATGTCCTACTCCCTAGTGGATGAGTCTCGATCTAGACTCATTCCGGGATACAGGGAGGTCAAAGAGATGGCCACGAGATCCGGGGCTCTAGGTGTGTCTATCAGTGGAGCTGGACCGAGTATGCTATTCCTCTGCGAGGAGTGCGACCGAGTTGTCGAGGGGGTGAGGCGGGCTTATAAGGGGTTAGGTATACCTGCAACGGTGATGAAGGTGGCGCCGGCTGGCGGCGCCGATGAGATATGAGGGATCTCCTATGGGGGACTTAGTGGCCTTAGCTCTCCTGATAGTGGAGCTCACCCTGCTGATAGCTACTATACTTCTGCTCTACCTCAGTAGGCACGAACTCGAGGGAAGGAAGAGACTCGTGGAGCACCTCATGGAAGTGACTAAGATGCTCACTAGAACTCAGTACTTCAATGCGGTGCTGGAGGCCATGAGGGGAGCTACTAAGGAGATCTTCGGATCGGTAACGGGCGCTAAGCCCAAGGACTCCACCGAATTCTTCGACAAGATCGTCAAGGAGATAGAAGCGGCCGCATCAAGGGGTGTGAGAATAAGGTATATGATGCCCAAGGGAAGGGAGAAGCTCTACGTGGGGTACAGGTATTCGAAGGCTGGAGCTGAGGTGAAGTACCACGGAGGACTCGTTGTGTACGATCTCAGGCACATGGTGGTGGACGACAGGATCGTGGTTATGGGATTTCCTGAGAAGATAGGTGTGGAGCAACCCACGAGAACTGGTATAAAGGTGGAGTCGGAGAGTCTGGCGAAGATTTTCAAGGAGAGATTCGACAGGTTATGGGAGGAAGCTCTTCCTTACGAGGATTACTTGGCCCATGCCGTGGATGATATAAAGAGGACGAATCCGGAAATTTCCATGGAGCTATTAGCCAAGCAGCTGGACCTGCCTATGGAGGAAGTCGAAAAGGTATGGAGTAGGTCCCCCAAAGGAGCAGCGGATACATTCCTCGGTTGATGTTTCTTTTCTTAAATACTGCGTTATAGCAATCGTTTAATACAGGTCAGGTGAGGGGCGGTCGAGGACCATTGGAGAAGATAAGGGTGCACGGAGGCTTTTATCTGTCGGATCCAGATCCTCCTAGGGAGGCTCATGTGGAGCTCACGACCTCTTGCAACCTTAACTGTAAATTCTGCTACAGGCAGAGCTGGAGCGAGAGGATAGGGCTCATGAGTGAGGAACTGTTCGATCGCGTGCTCGAGGAGCTCGAAGACATGGGTGTCCAAGATCTGTGGTTCAGTGGATGGGGAGAACCCACGATTCACCCGAGGTTCGAGGAGTTCGCGGAGAAGGCGGCGGAGAGATTCGATCTGGGAATGATTACCAACGGAACCACCCTCCTAAGGAAATCTGATGTTATAGGTCGCTGTTTCTCTTGGGTTTTCGTCAGCGTGGATGTCACAGATCCGGAGATTTACAGGAAGATCAGAGTGGGATCGAGCTTTCACGTAGTTGAGGAGGGGATCAGGGAGCTAGCCAACAGGGATGGAGTGGAACTGTGGATCTCCACGGTTCTCCTTAAGAGCACGGTGAGTAAGCTCCCTGATCTAATAGAGTGGGCAGCTGAAATAGGGGCCAGAGGTGTTCTTCTGTCCAATCTGATAGCTACCCATCCAGCTCTCGCTAATGAGCAGATACACGATAAGGTGCAGCCCGATAACATCTCAGAGATCATGGGGAAGGTCAGGACCCTCTCGATGCTCCACCATGTCAGAGTGATAGAGCCCTTCTTCTATTACAAGACTGAGAGGAGGTGTCCCTTCATCGAGGAGAGGGCTTTCGCCATTACATTTGATGGGAAGGTCGTCCCGTGCCTCTTCACCCTCCACGACTACAGGGCTTGGATCGATGGAAGGGAGGTCGAGGTAAAGCAGCTAGTTTTCGGTGATCTGAAAGAGAAGAGCTTGAGGGAGATATGGTGGTCCCCTGAGTATGTGTCTTTCAGGGCTAAGGTGAAGATCGCTGACTTTCCATCATGCAACGACTGCCTCCTCTGGGATGGCTGTCACATAGCCAATAGCAACGAGTTCGATTGTTGGGGTAACAGTCCGACCTGCTCCTTCTGCCCCTATTACAGGGGTACCGTCCAGTGCCCTAGGAGCTACATTGCCCGCTGGGTGATAGGAGCCTGATCCCGCTACAGAATATCAAAAGGCTTACTAGTCCCTAACACATCAGCTCCCGACTTAATCAGCTCAATAGCCTGTTCCTTGGTCCTTATTCCTCCGGAGGCTTTTATCTTCTTGTCAGTGAGCTCCTTCATCCTCCTGACATCGCCGGGTGCCACAGGCCTGTACAGTCCAGTGGATGTCTTCACATACTCCACGTCAGTGGACTCTAGGGCCTTTAATGTGCTCTTGAGCTCATTTTCAGAAAGAAGAGGTACCTCAATAATGGCCTTAACCGTTCCTGAGAAGGCAGCAGTTATGAGATCAGCTTCTTCCTTCAGATAATCGAACAGTCCGTTCTTAACCGCAGGTATACTGATCACATAGTCTATTTCGGAGACGCCAATCTCTCGAGCCAGCTTCGCCTCCCCCACCTTCGCTTCCTTGAGTTGAGAGCCGTGAGGAAAGCCTACTACCGTGCATATCGATATCTCCATACCTAGCGCCGTAAGACGCTGGGCATAAAAAGGGTAAACCACGACGGACCTCATCCCCTCTCTCGCCGCCCTTTTCGCGAATTCCACGACCTCTGACAGAGGGACATCATGCTTCAGAAGTGTTGCATCTATCCTGCCCCTCAAATCCATCGTCATTCCCCGCGTTCTCTGCCACCCTTGCCAGATAACTCTTCCTAGAATGAGGACTCCTCACCAGAACAGCGAATAGGAAGTTATAGAGGGAGTATAGAAGAATGAAAGCGAATATCGGGTACTCCAGTGACATGCTCATCAGATTTCCACCTGCCAGTGAGGAAATAGCTCTAGGACCCACTACCGACAAGTTATAGAGGGAGTTAACCATTCCTCTTTCGTCGGGAGGTGAGTACTCCATGAAAAGCGCCCATATCAGCGGGAAAGGTGCGTAGGTTCCCATCACCTGAAGGATGAGTAACGTGGAAGCGAGTAGGAAGTCGTGGGTGAAGGGAATCAGGGCCATCATTAGTATAGCGAAGCCCTGTGATAGTACGACAAACTTCACGAGCCCCAAGAGCTTGGAGAACACGGGGGCTATTAAATAACTGAATGAGGATATAAGGTATATCAGGGAGAGGACAGTTCCAACCGGCCCGGACTCAACTCCGTACTTCTCCCCGAGATAGTAGCTGGTCAGGGGATAGAAGAACCCGGTGGCTAGGCTGGATAGTACTAGGAGGAAGGTGAGTCTGCGTATCATGGAGGCGTTAAGGGGTCTCATAATGTCTTTGAAAGCTATCGAGTGGGGGCCCGTTAAATGTGCCATCTCCTTGTCTTTAATGGTCAAGAAGAATGGTATGGCGATCAGCGTCGCGAGCGTAGAGAGGAGTATCATCATTCGGTAGGCTTGAGAGTAGCTCATGTCTTGCGACGACAAGACCATCAGTTCAGGGACCCATCCCATCAGACTTCCAGCTGAGAAGCTGACGTTGTAAAGGAACATCTGGATGCTCGAGGCCTCTTCCATTCTGCTGCCGGCGAGGTCGGCTAGCCAAGCTTGGAAAGCGGGTAGGGCGAGGGAGCTGCAGCCTCCCAAGATCCCACTCAAGATTATTGCTGGTAGATTGAGACCCCAGAGCGATACTATGGCTAGAGACACGGCGGAAAACATGTACCCTATCAGGACGGGTTTCTTCCTTCCCATCTTGTCGGTGATGAGACCAGCCGGAATGAAGACCGCTGCCATCAATAAACCTTCTAGGAAGCTGTAGAGTCCTAGCAGACTAACATTTATACCTTCTGTTTCGAAATACAAACCCCAGACGGCGTAGAACATTCCGCCAGAGAGCCCCGTAGGTATGCTTGCTATGAGCAGTAGTTTCAGATCCCTTTCGAGCTCCCTTATTCCGTTAATCATTTCATCTGTCTACTACCCGCTCTTGTTAATTAAAATAGCTACCTTATCTCTTTGACATTACCATCTAATGATATGAAAAAACGTAGGTCACTTTCGTTAAATTTCTGATATCGCCTTAATCATCATTTTAATTACCTGAAAAAATCGATGGTACATCCATCCAAGGGGAAGGTCCACACCCACATAAAGATTAAAATCGAGCGATTGACCGGACTCAAGGGCCGGTGGTCTAGCGGCTATGACGCCGCCCTCACACGGCGGAGGTCGGGGGTTCGAGTCCCCCCCGGCCCACTACCACTTCTTCAAAGTGATGGCTACTATATCTCCATCTTTAACGTTCAACTTGATTCTCAGGCTTTCGGGGTGTATTATCTCCAGTACATCATCGCCGTAATGTCTTCTGAGAGGGAAAATCGCGTGAGCCTCTAAGGACCCATTGAGAGCTACGGGTAGAACCTCTACATCCCCGAATGTCCTGCCCGCCTCCACGAATCCAGGCACCACCTTGGGCCTCACCCTTCTCCTCCACTCCCTTATCTTGGAGATGTCTCCTCCCCTCACTCTGAGGTTTAGCGTGCCTGGGAAGGGTATATATCCTAGAACTTCCTTGAAGCCCATCACATAGCCCGGTCTGGACATGTAGTAGGCTCCTTCCTTCATCCCCGAGAATACTTCGGCCATAAGTACCTCTTCGTCCCAGCTTATACCTTGAGTCATCTCATAGAGAGTTCTGACGAGTTCCAATGCCTTCTGAGTGGCCATCACGTATTGGACTCTTCTAGCCATGGTCGACCTGAGGAAGCCCAAGTCCTCCGCCCTAGAAATCCACCTGGATATCGTAGCTCTAGATGTGTTGAGATATTCGCATAAATCGGAGGCTCGTACTGGTTTTTTCGATCCCCCCAAGAGGATAACGGCCAGCAGCAGGTGTGATGTGTAAGGATCCAGCTCTTTGAAGTCCCTGCTCATCCTCCACCACCCGTTGACTTGAGCATGAGGATCTCAGAGAAGGTCTTCTCGACCAAGGATCTGGCCACATCCGCCTTCCTCCTGACTGGGACTAGTGAGTCAGGAAGTACCATGAGGTTCAGTCCCTCATATAGCTCCTCCATCATCTCGGCGAGGTGTTCAGCCTCGGCGACCCTCCCCTTCGAGAGTAAATGTAGGGCTACCCTCCTGAGCTCCCCCACCGAATCACCAATGCCCAGCACGTACTCTCTGGGGCCAACTCCCAGATCCTCATGGGACGGAACTTCTTTTCCAGCAAGTAACCTCGCCAGAACTATCCCCTCGACCGCCTCTTGCATTGGATCGGAGACGATGTTCCTCAGAGTGGGATCTAAGTATCCCAGCTCCTCCTTGCACTCCGTGAGAAATTCTTTTATCTCTTTTAGGATGCCCGTCAGTTCCCTCTCGACTTGGTCTAGATCCTCCATGCCCCTCGCCCTCGATATAAGCTCCCTGCACCTGGTGAGCCAGCCTCTAGAGAGAGATATGGCCTTCTCTCTGAGGATATTCAGTCTCTCCAGTTCGAGTCGAGATTTCCTCAGCTGTTCGGTCAACTTATTCGGGCGAATCATTATTTATCGGGAACTCGGTGTCAGCATGGATAAAGATGTTATCCACCGGTCTCGTGAGGATACCCGATCGCGTGAGGAAACTCATGGAGAAGCAGGGGTACAAAATTATTCTAAATCATTCAGCCATGAAACCATGCTACTGGTTTAGAAAGGCCCTAATGGAGGGAAGAACCTGCTACAAGCACAAGTTCTACGGCATTCCCTCATGGAGATGCCTTCAGATGACCCCCACCGCGTCCTTCTGCAACTTACAGTGCCTCTACTGCTGGAGGTTGAATGTGAGCGATGTACCGGCCGAGTTCAGGTGGAAGGAGGTGCCTGAGGAGGGGGCAAAGTGGGACGATCCAGAAGAAATAGCTGAAGAGAGTATCAGATTGCAGAAGATGATAGTACAGGGCTACAAGGGAGTGAAGGTGTTTAGGAAGGAATGGGTGTACGAGGCAGAGGAGCCAAAGCATGCAGCTATCTCCCTGACGGGAGAGCCCACACTTTACCCGCACATAGGTGGACTCGTGGAAGCTTACGCGAAGAGGGGGATGACCACCTTCATCGTCACTAATGGTACCCTCCCGGAGAGGCTGGAGAACTTGGAAAGAGAGCCTACTCAACTGTATGTCACGGTCCCCGCCCCAAATGAGAGGCTCTACATGGAAATAACCCGCCCATTGTGGCCTGATGCATGGTCTAGGCTTCAGAAGACCCTAGAGATGCTCCAGTCCTTCTCCTCCCCAACTGTCATGAGGATACCATTGATAAAGGGATTTAACATGGATAATAAGGTGATAGAAGAATTCTCTCGGATGATAAAGGAATCTCAGCCCACATACGTGGAGCCCAAGGCCTACATGTGGGTAGGCTACTCTAGAAGGAGGCTAGGGAGGGAGAGCATGCCAACCCATGAGGAGGTTAGGGCTTTCGCATCTAAAATAGCGGAGCTGACGGGTTATAATATCATAGATGAGTCTCCTGAGAGTAGGATAGTGCTCCTATCGAGGCTGGAGAGGGCAATAAGATTCTACTAAGGTGATCTAATGACTGAAGGATTCGTCTTACTTCTAGGAGGGTACGTGTTCAGGGGCATCACTTACGGGGACTTCACCCTGCTAGAGAGAACGGCTAAAATTGTTAGGGACCTCTCCAAGGACAGAAAATTGGCTGTAGTCACGGGCGGAAGCGATACCGCTAGAAGGTACATAGAGGCCGTCGGATCGTTAGGTGGGAGTAAGTTCCTGCAGGATCAGGCTGGGATACTCGCCACGAGGCTACATGCCCTAGTCATGATAGCGGCACTGGGAGAGAGTGCCTTCCCCAGAGTGATCGGGGATTACGATGAAGCTGTTCTCGCATTCCAATCGGGCAAGATACCTGTATCTGGAGGTATGCAGCCCGGGCAGTCCACGGACGCTGTTGCAGCGCTAATGGCCGAGAGGCTTGGCTTGAACCTCCTAGTGAAGATGACGGGAGTGGATGGAGTTTATGATAAGGATCCCAACCATTATCCAGACGCCAGAAAGATAGAGGAGTTATCCTATGACGATTTGGAGCGTATTTTGAGGGATAAACTGTATCATCCAGGTAGGTACGAGCTTCTCGACGCATTGTCAATCAAGATACTGAAGAGATCGTCTATTTCAACGATAATTTTAAGTGGGGATGAACCTGAGGCTCTACTTGACCTGGTGAGTGGTAAGAGGACGGGGAGCCTAGTCAAACCGAGGTGATCTCATGTTAAGATCTTCTAGAAGTTGGAGAAGGGGTAGAACAGCTATCTCTAGGAGAAGGAGGAGGGGACTACCTCCCGCCTTAAAGAAGACATTAGTGGAGGCAGTATACGGCGTTCTCTTCGCAGTGTTCACTTTTCCAGTCGCGCTCTTCATAGCGGAGTTAGGAGTGTGGGTAATGATAGTTTGGATGCAACCTTACGATGTCATAATGGGGAACTTCTACTTGGTGTTGGTAATGATCCAAGCGCTTTTCCTGCTGATACCTGCCTACAATAAGCAGCCTGTACGTCTGATTGTGGCGGCCCTCACAGCTTACGTAATATGGTCCATCCTAGTAGGTATCGCGGAGTTCCATCCGATAACTTCCATGTTTGGAGAACTCCCTTACTGAACCAACGAAATAGGAAGAATGGTGCTCCGGCCGGGATTTGAACCCGGGTCTGGGGCTCGAGAGGCCCCTATGCTTGACCGGGCTACACCACCGGAGCCCATGGCCAAGGGATGTATATGGGAAATATAAATGTTTCTGGCCCTCGCTCCGGACCATCGGGCCTAATAGTAGTTATAGGAGCTCCTGCTTCCGGCAAGAGTACCCTGTGCCGGAGATTAGCCGAAGTGTTGGGATGTCGCCACATAAATGTGGGCGACATAGCCAAGGATAGGGGATACACCCTAGGAAGAGATGAGGAGAGAGATACTCTGATCCTAGATGAGGACAATATCCGAGAAGAAATTTCTAGGATTCTAAGGGTAGAGAAATGCTTAGTCATCGAGACCATCTCTCCTTATGCTATTCCTCAGGAGAATGTGATTTTAGTTGTGGTCGTCAGGTGCAAACCCTCCGTCCTTTTGGAGAGGCTGAAGTCGAGGAGATACAGTTCCCTTAAGATCAGAGAGAATTTAGAGTACGAGGCTATAGATGGCCCTTTGCAGGACGCACTGGAGATCGCTGAGTGGGATAGGATAATACAAGTTGATGGTTGTAGAAGCGATCTCGACAATGAGATTGAGAACATCCTAATGAAGCTAGAGGGTAAAAGTGTGGGTAGACGATTCAATTGGACTAACGACTTCATGTCTCTGCTGGAAAGCTTCGCCCGCGAGGGTCAAGGGAAGTAGAAACTCTCCCTCGATACTACCCCTTCTATGGACCTAGGATCGAGTGCCTCCTCCTCTGGCGGTGAGATCTTCACCGTCTTAATGTACTTTGGAGTTGAGACGATGCACTCCCCAGTAGACAGCCTAGTTATCCTATCAGCAATTTCCCTGTCGCTTATCAAGGATCTGATCCCCTTCACATCGGATGGTGAGTCTATCCTGTGAAATATCTTAGTGCCAGCGTTCCTCACGACCCCTTCGGGTATCTCGGAGATATTCTGGGATACCAGCACCAAGGACACGCCGAACTTCCTGAGCTCTGAGAACAACCTGTCTACAATATCCATGCCTGTGACATCCTTGTAGCTGGGGAGGAGCTTCTCAGCCTCCTCAATTACCACGATCAATTTGGGATAGGTAGATTTCCTCTCTTCCTTAGTGAACAGGTCCTTTAACCTCTTCAGGATGAAAAAGGTGGCTATCTGTTTCAAGATATCGCTCTCCACATCTCCCATCTCCATGAGGGATATAGTCTCCCCCAATACTCTCTCGTTGAGGTTATCGCAGTCAAAGATCCTTGCACCAAACGAGCTAACTATCGGCTCCATTTTCCTCAGAAGTGATGCTTTACTCTCTTCTTCGGCGTGAGATGCCGGTTCTAAGGTCCGCACCATCTCGACGAGGTCTTTGAGGTTAGGTACCGCGCCGCCCATAGATAGATCTCTCAGCCTCTTGAGCGCCTGATTCAAAAGGTAAAACTGAGAAGGAGACAGATCCATTATGGAAGAGAGGGTTTCTGATATCAAGAACGTTGCTCCTACCTCATGTATGTCCGATAGTGGATTTATGCATGCGAGGGGCATTCCCTCCTTGGTCGAGAAGATCCTGCCTCCTAGCTGGAACACAAACCCCTTGTATTCCCAGTGGATATCGAGAATCAGTGAGGGTATACCGAGGTTCCAAGCTTCATAAACAATTCTTTTAGCGGTAGTGGTCTTACCAGAACCAGTTTGGCCGACTATGAGGACATGTCTAGTGAGGTCTTTGAGGGATATACCGAATGTCCTGCCCATACTCTCTCCCAGCTCAATTACGGAGATGTCGCTCCTCTCCTCCCTCTCCACCCTGATAGATAGTTCCTCACCCTCATAACCCGTACGCATTATCTCGGAGAATAGCTCAGGATCCAACCTAGTTCTCTGATCGACCTCTACCTTTATTCCATCCATAGAACTGTTCAAGGCAGATATCGCCGCTTTTATCATGCTTTGCGTCTCCTCCAAGTTATCCAGCTTCCTCCATATCAGCCCACTTAGGAACAAGCTGCCCTCCTGTTTCCACGAAAGGAAAGTCCTCCCAGGCCACCTGTTGATGATAACTGTTATTCCCACGCCCAAATCATCGAGCATACTGCTTAGTGAATTGAAATCTAGCTGGGACTCGCTTCCCTTGACCTCGATCCTCAGAGGTGCTGCTAGGAATGTCCCTCTGTCTGTGCTCACGAGAGCGGCGTTGATGGATAGGTTTCCTTTCTTACCTCTCCTGAGCTTGAGAGCGACGATTATGAGAGAGAGGACCAACGTCAGAGGGATTAAATATCTGGCGACAGATAGCAAGTCCAGAGGAGATAGAAGCTGTCCTTTTTTGTACACCCAAAAGCCCGCTAACAGGATTAGAGTCATTATGACAAGCATATCTCCTCTATCAGCCCTCATGGAGGACCTTCCTCTCCAGCTGTTCTAGCCTAGATTCAATTTCACGTATCCTAGAGATTATGTCATCTAACTTGAAGAACAAGTATTCTATCTGATGCTCTATGGACTCGAGTTCCAGTTTCTCCTCCATTTTATTTCACCAAGCCTAAGACCTTGGAGATTGTCGATCTGTTGGCTCCTAGCAGATCAGCGATCATTCCTTGTGAAAGATATCTCATCCCTATCTTCCTTCCGGCCATATACACAACTGCGGCAGCGACATACACGGGGTTCCTCCCTACCAAGATGGATCTCTTTCTGTTTCTCAGTTCCTTCATTTCCTTCAGCGCTCTCATTCTGAGCCTCTCCAAGAGGAGTCTTGGATCCACTTTACCTGAAGCTCTTCCCAGTCTCCTCATGAATTCTTCATCTCTGGACATCTTAGCTATCAGATAGTTGATGTAACCCTCCCAAGGGATCCCCTTCCTAGGTATCAGCTCCTCGATCTTTCCCACGTAGAAAGCCACTCTCGAAGGCGATACTCCAATAGAGAGACGTCTTATCGCCTCTTTTATGGGTATAGGTGATCCTTGCAGCCTGCTAGCCACTATTAAGGCCGCTAAGAGTATCGAAGGTGTGTGGATCCTGCCATGTAAGGAGTTATATGCCCTTACGAGTTCTTCAGCTAGCTTAATGACCTCCTCTGAGAGATCCAGTTCCCTTCCTATGTGCTCCAATGATCTGCTTCTAATCGTCATCGGAGAATCATTGCGGTCAAACATGCTGGGCACTAGATCTTCGTCGGCTATGAATCCACAATTCCTACAGACTAGCAATCCTCCCTCATCATAGAGGGGAGATCCGCATAACGGACATCTCCTCATACATTATAGCATTAATTTCTCATAGATATAATCATTTCTTGCGTATAAATCAAATAAAATTTTCATAAATTTGAAGAAACCTTATTTACTTGAGGAGTTTCATCACCAGGTATACCTCCTTTCCCTCCTCCAAGTCGAACGGATTCCTCCTATAAGACACCCTCATCCAGAGACCGTGAAAAGACACTTCGATCTTCTTTTCTCCTTCATCTACCTTGTAAACTATCCCCTTCATGACCAGATCTCCATCAGCCTCCTCACCCAGATCTATCAGAACCTTAGATCCTTTTTTCAAGTTTATTAGATCTTTAGGTAGCTCCAGTGAGAAGACAATAGATCCGTCCTTGGATTTGAACTTAGCCACCTCTATGTCAAACACGGGATCTCTTTCCAAGGCCTCTAGAGTGGCCTCTATCCCCATCAAACTTTCACCTCTTCATTGCCGCGCCCCTCCGTAATAAAACATCTTCCCTCACCTTGTGGGGGAGGGAATGGTGTCGCTCACCCTAATACTAGAGAAGAATGTGGAGATAAGGAGGTTCGCTAGGAGATCGCTTCCAGATCCTAGCCCCTTGGAAGTAGAGGACCTGATTGAGAGGGCAAAGGAGATGCTGAATCTAATGGGTAAGGAGAGTGCACCGTTCTATTGTAGCGAGAAAGATGTTCCCAACGTCCTGAGGGTTAAGACGATACTTATCCTCTTAACGGAAGAGTTAAGGTCCTTTACAGTAGAAGCTGCCTTTGACTAACCTTTAGTGGCTATGTATACCTTCAGGAGGCGCTCATCCACAACGATCATTTCCCTTATGTACTTAACTGTGGAGTATGGAATTAGGACGTTACCCTTCCTGTCCTTTTTCAACTTCTGCAGCAAAGCATCAGCAGCTCCTCTGCTACTCCTCACCACTAGGGAGATCATCTTACCAGTTATCTCGTCAACAACTAAATCAGTAACCTCTCCGAGCATGAGCCCCTTGTCCGTTATTATGGGTTTACCAGCGAGCCTAGAAACCGAGTACCTGGCCATATTCTTGTCCCTCTTTTCTCATTGGTGGGCCGGGGGGGACTCGAACCCCCGACCTCCGCCTCGTCAAGGCGGCGTCATAGCCGCTAGACCACCGGCCCCTTGTGGTGTAGGAGGTCCCTTAAATAAAGTTTTTCATCCCTCCCACAGACGGGGTGACGTTTAAGAACGATAGAGGATTTCTCTGGGGGGGTCAGGACTCAAGATCGTCTTCACGAATCAGAGGGTCCTTTTACATCATCCCCCCAGCTTATACGTGAGGAGGATGATATTATTAATGCCTCCTCCTCCCTCTAGGAGGTGTGGGTATGGACAGCTCTGTATTGGATGGATTGCCGGAACTACTGTCAAAGGCGCTTCTGGAGTACAGGAAAAAAGGCTCAGTCGAGGATGATCTCTTGAAGAGGATCTCTAGCGCGCTCTCGAGCTATGACGAGGGCTCGGCCCTACGTGAGCATCTACAGGTGGTAGTGAAGAGCTTAAGAGAGGGCAACTTCGAAGAGAGGAGCCTGTTGGGGAAAAGCATCAGGATGGACAAGGACGAGTTACTCATGATCGTCCATTCGATCGACAGGTTCCTTGGGGAGGAACCGTTCAAGGAGATGGAAACTAAGGACATCCTGCAGCTATGGAGAGAATCACTCGAGAGGGTTTTAGAGGAGCTCGATACTGAAGCATATGGAGAAACTAGCTCCTGAGAAGGAACCTCCCTCCAGGAGCCTTTTCTATAAGCCCCTCCTCCATGAGCTCTTGCAGTAGCTCTCTCGTCTGAGTCAGCTTCATCTCCAAGGCCTTAGAAGCCTCTATGAGCGAGAAAGTAGTTCCTGGTGGGAACTTCTTACGCAGTATAGCTATCTCTGGCCTTATATCCTCGGGAATCACCTCCTCTTCCTCTTCTTCCTTCTCTCTAGGAGTCTCCTTTTCCTCGCTGGCTTCGGAAATCAGGTTGAGTATCTTGTCCTGGCTGAGTTTCCCGCTTTCCTTGAGTTCCCTAGTTAGCATGGCTAGTAGATTTCTAGCCAGTTTCATCAACCTCCTCGGATTTCCTCCAGCTAGCTCATTCATCTTCCTGACCAGATCTTCCGTAAAAGGCTCACCTAAGTTGAGACCCTTAGCTTCTTCGTTTAATATGTCCCTATAGTGCTGTATTCTCTTCTTCAGTATTTTACTAGCCTCTTCGGGACTGATGGTCCTCATTTCGATCTTATCGTGGGGTATATTGCCAAGAAGCCTCTTCATTATATCGTAGGCCGGGGGGATGCAGGCTATTATCAGCATTCGGCCTGGCTCCATTCCCTTGTACAGTCGGTTTATGAACTCGGAGAATAGTTCAGCATCTTTTCGGGTCCCTGAGATCACAATGTTCTCCACCTCGTCCAGCATGAGTATTGCAACATCGTACTTGTTGAGCTCTTCCTTTATTATAGAGAGGAGAGAGTCCGGATCCCTCGGAAACTTCCTTCGAAGAGGTTTCAGAGGAGGCATCTTCTTGACGGTAGTAGCTATTCTGTAGAGAGACGCTTCATAGTCGTCCACATCTATCTTCACGTAGAAGGTCGGCACATCAAGGAGAATCTCGCTGATCAGCCTGAGCCTATGGGTCTTACCCGTTCCAAATTCGCCGACCAGAAAAACAAGATGCTTCTTCTTACCCTTTATGACCTCATCAAGCAGTTGAGCTAGTCTTTCGTCCACATCAGTGTCGACATGTAGAGTCCTCACTTCTTCCAAGCTCTCACTGCTCAGGTAGGCGAAGGGGTTGGCTCTGAGCATCCAGCGCATGTAACCAGCTTCTACTACCCTGACATCGCTTTCATCCGGCATTCATAGGACCCTCACTTTTCTAGGCTACGTCTAAGCCCCAACTACGTTTATATAATCTCGCCCAATGAAAAAGTGTTGCATATCTCCAGACTAAGGTGTGTTCGATGAATGGCACAAAAATAGGCAAAGGCGCGCTCGTTGCAGTTCTAACACTTATGACTTTCGTTTCTATGGCTCAGATATCGAGAGCAGAGATCCTCTCAGAGAAACCCCATTATGTGAGCACTCAAGCCACCTTCTTCTTCAAGGATGAGTTTACAGCTAGGGTAGTGGTCAATTACACTTGGTACGGGCTCTGGGCTAACGACTTTGAGAGGTTGCTTAATAAGACTGGCGAACAGAACTACACAGGGAGCTTCCTGAAGTCCGTGAAGGAGACGGTGAAGGGCCCCTACATAGGAGGTGACATAGAATTCTATCCTACCGACATGAAAGCGGAGATCCATAAAAGCATATACCACAATAAGTCTAAGAGAATAGATCTACTGCTCACGATAGATCTAGAAGCCAAGAGAGGAGCCCCTAAAGAGTCAGAGGGGAGAAAAGGTATAATATACACGACTAGAGAGGATTACAGCAACATAACGAAGTTGTTCGTGAAAGATTTAGATCTTCTCAACTTAACGGTCATCTTGCCGAAGAATTATGTGGTAAGTATTTCCAGACCTTCTCCAAACGCTATCTACCTAGCTAATGTGTCCAAGGAGCTCAGAGTCATAGTCTCATGGGTGTTGAAGAGTCCTACCGTGGACACTAGAGAATCGTCTGGATACAGCGGGTGGTTCTTCTTAGGGATAGTCAACCACACTCAGGAGGAGGTTCGAACGTTGGAGCAAATAAGGCGTAAGATAGCAGATATCAGAAGATCCCCCACTCTCTCGTTAAACGAGGAAGCTGCCAAGAAGGCCAAGGAGCTCTTCGACCTCTATTACAAGTTCTCCACATTAGCCCCTAGGAGGGTGGGCTCCAACCTGACCTATGCCCTCAAGCTGGCCAACGAGATACCTATCTACCCCGTGAGTCCCGATGTAATTGTGGCAGGCGTGTCCCTAGGGATCGTGATGCTCGAGATAGCTGGCTATCTCCTCTATAGGAGGTCCCTGAGGAGGAAGTAATACTTTCACCTAACCCCCCTCTCTATGGGGGACCGCAATGAAATTATTTCCCATCGCGACGTAACACTCGGTGATGTGAAATACCGATAATAAAGGATCCCCACAAGTTTTCGGAGTCTTATACTCCACCCAAGCTGCCACATAGGGAGAAAGAGGTTGACATCTTAGTTAATACACTGGCCAGCGGATATGGCCTGACCGAGGGACTCATACTCATCCGAGGAGAGCCGGGGGTGGGTAAGACATCGGTAGCCAAGTTATCATCTGCAAGATTGAAGGAGAAGCTGAATTCCCTAGATGTAGTTCACATCAACTGCAGGACCTACAGGACGCCGACTTCCGTCGTCCAAAGGGTGGTCTCTTCCCTCCTCCCCGGAGTACCAGATAGGGGGCTCTCGTACGAGGAGGTCGTGTTGATACTTGAGAAGGTGCTATCTGGAGAGGACAGGGATCTACTAATAGTTCTGGACGAGGTAGACTACCTCAGGGATGGAGATACCCTAGTTTACACCCTCCTGAGGCTTCATGAGGGAGATGCGCCCAAATCACCGACCCTCGTGGTGATCGCTAGGTGGGATCCGCCGTATATGATGGATGACTCGATAAGGTCCTTCATGGTGACTAGGCTCCCCTTAGAGAAGTACACCTCGGAGCAGCTGGAGGCTATAGTGAGGTACAGGGCTGAGGAAGCCTTGGAAGAGGGAAGTTTTGACGATGAGATCGTGGGAAAGGTTGTAGAACTATCGGAACACATGGGTAATGCTAGAGTGGCCCTGAAGATACTGTATTTAGCGGCTAGGCTCTCAGAAGAGGCTGATCTGTCTAAGATAACTCCGGACATGGTCAGTGAGGCGGCCTCGAGGATCGGGGTCATTGGGATAACGGAGGACTCGCTGACTCCCTTGGATCTTCATGACAAGATACTGCTCCTAGCGGTGTCTAAGAGGCTAGCTTCATCTGGGAGGTCTTGGATAAAGATGGGTGATCTATTGGAGGAGTATAGGCTCCTTTGTGAAGAGGTAGGAGTTCTCCCCTACAAGTACACGGCCATCTGGAAGAGGGTAAGGAACCTCAAGAACATGGGGTTCTTGGAGGCAAAGAAGTCGGGCGAGGGTATGAAGGGACAGACCACCCTGATATCTCTCGGCTCAATACCAGCGGACAAGCTACAAGAGAAGCTAAAGGAGATATTGAGAGAGGAATTGAGCCCTCTAGCCTCTAATCTCTAACTTGTAGTGCTCCTCTAGGTCCTCCAGTATTTCCCTTATGTCTTCTTCCCTCAGCCCCAGATCCCTCTCCAGTCTCTTTATGATCTTGCCCTCCCTCTTGCTATCAGCGATGAGTATGGGGACTATCTCCATCCTCACAGTCTTCGTCGGTATGTGAAGTTCCTTGGCAAGCCTAGACAAGAATTCTCTCGTCTTAACCCTGAGTTCCTTTGTCGTAGCGAGCTTTCTGATTATCTCAGGGAACTTCATCTTCACTCCTTGAGGCTTGGCCTCCTTGGCCGTGCATACCGCATAGGTAGTTAATTGAGTGTAGTAAACTAAAAGCTTCCAGTTATTCGTCCTTATTATGCGGCTCCTCACGATATCGGCGTAGGATAGATAGTCATAGGCCCTAGAGAGGGCTCTTCCCTTGTAAACGTAGGGTAAGTTTTCCTCTACCCATCTGAAGAGCATATCAGGATCCACGTCTGTATTGAGAGACGTAAGATAGGCGGAATAACAGTTCTCTCCATAAAACACGGCTGTGAGTACCTTGAATACATCAGCCTCGACATCTCTCTTGCCGAACTTCTTTCCTATAACCTCAGATAATTTGTGACTACCCTTAACGAGGCTTTCGAGGTCGTTAATGGCTGCTCTGAGATCTCCATGTGAATTGACAGCTATCTGTCTCAGGATGTTATCGGGTACCTTAACGCCCTCTTTCCTGCATATCTCCTTAAGTACGGAGAGGACAGTGGTCCACCTGAGCCTGTAAAATCTAACTACCTTTGACAGCGATCTTATCTCGTACAGGTGTCTCTCATAGGGATCGTTTGCCGTCATCACAACGGGAACCCCTTCTTTCGTTATCAATTCCTTCACCAAGGACACCAAAGCTCCTCCCTCGCTGGGAAGAGCGTCTACCTCATCCAAGATTATCAGTCTCCTGCTAAGGGTAAGCAGACTGACGGCCTTGGCGCTCTCTACCACGTACTTGAGATGGGTCCTGTCCCTGAGATCGCTAGCATTGACCTCCACTGGATCGTATCCCAGCTCGTACGCTATCGCGTAAGCTGCCGAGGTCTTACCTGATCCGGGTGGACCTACCAATAGCAGGGCCTTGCTCACCTTGCCAGCCCTGACGCTCCTCATCCACTCTCTTATCTCACTAACGGCCTTATTCTGCCCTTTTATCTCATCCAAGCTTTTAGGACGGTACTTCTCAGTCCAAGGAAGGTCCGCCATTGGACTCACCTAGCTCAACAAGTTTGGCTAACATGGCCGCAAGCTGGACATCCCCGTGGGCGCCTTCGGTCACCCTAAAGTCGACTTCACTGAGGAATACCATAAGCTGAGCCTTCATCTTATCTGGAATGGACTTGCTGGCTATGATCTCCCTGTTTAGCTGCTTGATAACGTCCTGAGCGGACATCCCGTAGTTTATCATGAGGTTTCTGAGCATGTCCCTAGCGGCGACGAATCTCCCCTTCAGTGCGGCGTTTATCATCCCTCTCACCTCCTCGGGGTGGGCGAGTCCCGCTACCCTGTACACGACCTTGGCATCAACTTCGTCCGCCATGGCAGAGGCGGTCTGCAGCAGGTTGATGGCCCTCCTAAGATCCCCCTCAGCCACGTATACTATGGCTGATATGCCCTCCTCCGTGTACTTCACACCCTCCTTCTCAGCTATCATTACGAGCCTCTCCCTGACGGCCTCCTCTGGTATAGGACCGAATCTGAAGACCGCGCACCTCGACTGAATCGGCTCTATTATCTTGGAGGAGTAGTTGCAGGCCAGAATGAATCTCGTGGTGGCGGAGTACATCTCCATTATCCTCCTGAGGGCGTGCTGAGCGTCAGCCGTGAGGCTGTCTGCCTCATCGAGGTGTATTATTTTGAATGGGACGTCACCAAAGGGCGCCGTCTTGGCGAAATCCTTTATCTTCGTCCTTATGGTGTCGATGCCCCTCTCATCGCTGGCGTTGAGCTCCATGTAGTTGGCCCTCAGGAGCTCTTCTGAACCGTAGATGTCGTGAGCTAGGGCTAAGGCAGTAGTGGTTTTTCCAGTCCCGGCAGGACCTGCGAAGAGAAGGTGTGGCATGGACCTCTTCTCCACAAAACCTTTAAGGGCCCGGATGACATCCTCCTGGTCCACTATGTCATCCAAGGTCCTCGGCCTGTACTTCTCTATCCAGAGCTCGAACGCCATTTCCCATCAACCTCCCTAGAAACATTCCCTTCAGGAGCTCTCCCAACGGCATAATTTAATAACCTCGGTAGGTCATACCCAGCCGAGGTCAGGATATGTTCCCGGTGAGGTGCTTCACCTGCGGCAGCGTGATAGGGGATAAGTGGGAAGAGTTCTCTCGGAGGGTCATGTCCGGGGAGGATCCAAGTAAGGTGCTGGACTCCCTAGGTGTGACCCGATACTGCTGCCGGAGGATGTTCATAAGCCACATAGATCTTGCCGAGCTGGAGCTGTCCTTCACTCCAGTTATGGAGAGGTGATTAAATGGGATATGACGATATGAGTCTCTCTAATGTACCTCCAGTGGAGGATAAGGATCTGCTGATACCGAAGCAGAAGTACCTGTCAGCAGGTGTCCACGTGGGCACTAGGATACGGACGAAGGACATGGAGAAGTTCATCTACAAGGTGAGACCAGACGGTCTGTGCATGATAGATATAAAAAAGCTGGACGAGAGGATCAGGGTTGCAGGGAAGTTCTTGGCTAGGTTCGAGCCAGAAAAAATACTTGCCGTTTCAGCTAGGATCTATGGATTCAAGCCCGTGAGAAAGTTCGCTGAATACACCGGTGCCACTTACATAACCGGGAGGATACTTCCAGGTACCCTAACCAACCCCCAAGCGCCCCTCCACTTGGAGCCCGATGTCGTGCTCCTGTCCGATCCCAGGGTGGACAGACAGATTCATGTCGAATCCGTCAAGCTGGGCATACCCGTGGTGGCCTTAGTGGATGCTGACAACACGCTGGAGAACATAGACTTGGCGATACCCGCCAACAATAAGGGAAGGAGGGCATTAGCCCTAGTCTACTGGCTTCTGACAAGGGAGGTCCTCAGAAACAGGGGAGACATACCTCCCGACGGCGATCTCGAGGAGAGCTACGAGGACTTCGCCACTAGGATAATGGGTCTCAGGTGAAACTATTGGAGGTCAGAAGGCCAGCCGTCGCTGGCTCTTTTTACCCCTCCGATCCGGACGACCTCCTTTCCATGATGAGGGAGTTGTTCCTAAGCATTGGAGAGAGCGGGATCCCCTCACCGAATCCATCTGGGGAGAGGAAGATAGCCTCTCTGATATCGCCCCACGCCGGATATGTATACTCGGGGAGGACGGCAGCTGCTGGTTACTCGGTCTTGGCTAGAGACGGGATCCCTGAAACATTCGTCATTTTAGGCCCGAATCACACGGGACTTGGTGCCGCGTTCTCCGTTTCTAATGCGGATTACTGGGAAACGCCTTTGGGCATGGTTGAAGTTGATAGGGAGTTCGCCCTATCCATTAAAGAGTACTTCGAGGATTTGGAGTTCGATGACCTAGCTCACATGTCGGAGCACTCCATAGAGGTCCAGATACCGTTCTTACAGGCAATATACGGTTCGCCCAAGATAGTCCCCATTGCCATGGGCGTTCAGGATCCTTCCTCAGCTACATCTCTAGGGAAGGCCATAAGCCTCGCCTCCGAATTTCTGAAGAAGGATGTCGTGGTGATAGCCTCATCAGATATGTCTCATTATCTGCCGGAAGAGGAGGCGAGGAGGAGGGACACGGCTGCATTGGAAGCGATCTTAGACATGGATGTGGAGAGATTATTCAGGACCCTGTTCGAGCTGGATGTTTCCATGTGTGGTCCTGGACCTGCCTCAGTGGCCATAACTTTCGCGAAGTTGAAGGGTGTTGACAGGGGCGAGCTCGTGAGGTACTCCACCAGCGCTGAGGCGAGTGGCGACAGGTCCTTCGTGGTGGGCTACGCTTCGGTGGTGTTCGCGAGATGATTGAGGATCCCGAGGAAACCTCTCAGCGTAAAATCGAGCACATAATGATAGCTAAGAGGGACGATGTAGACCTCAGCACCACCCTCTCTTGGTTCGAGCATGTGAGACTGCTCCACAATCCCCTGCCGGATGCCTCCTTTGACGATGTAGATCTCTCATGGAAGTTCTTGGGATACGAGCTTAAGGCTCCTCTCCTGATAGAGGGAATGACTGGCGGCCATGAGGCGACTTTATCCATAAATAGGGCTCTAGCTGAGGCAGCCCAAGCAGAGGGAGTTGCTATAGGGGTTGGCAGCCAGAGAGCAGCTTTGAGGAATGAGAATCTCGTAAGGACCTACTCTATAGTAAGAGAGATGGCCACGGAGGTTCCAGTCATAGCCAACTTGGGCATATCTCACGTCATAGGAGATGAGGGACCAGACAACGCGAAGAGAGCGGTTGATATGATAGATGCCGATGCCCTAGCGATTCACCTCAATCCCCTACAGGAGGTAATACAACCCGAGGGATCGGTTGATTTCACGGGATCCTTGGTGGCGATAAGGGATGTGGTAAGGGAGCTAGATGTCCCGGTGATAGTGAAAGAGGTGGGTGCGGGGGTATCCAAAGAGGCCGCGCTAGTCCTGAAGAGGGCCGGTGTTAGGATAATAGATGTGGCCGGGCAGGGGGGGACGAGTTGGTCCCTAATAGAGGGAGAGAGATCCCCTGAGGGATCCGTTAGATGGGTTGCCTCGAGGAGGTTCGCCGACTGGGGGTTACCCACACCTCTTGCGGTAATGGAGGTCTCCACCCTTGGCATCAAAGTCATAGGCTCTGGAGGGGTCAGATCCGGCCTGGATGCTGCTAAATGCTTGGCTTTGGGCGCCCACATGGCTGGTGCCGCCCGTCCCTTCTTCATACGCGCGGTGGAGGAGGGGAGCGACGGCGTCAGGGACGAGTTAAATAAATTTATTTTCGAGATGAAACTCGCCGCGTTCCTCACTGGATCTCTCACAGTAAACCAGCTCCGATTGACCAAGAAATACCTGCTGACGGGTCCATTGAAGACCCTCGCGAATGAGAGGCATATTTTTATATGACACTCCCCGGCCCCCTCCGGGGAATGAAGGATGACGGCTCAGGACAAACCCTTCTATGTGAAGTTTGAGGTCCCTGATGACCTCGTTCCCAAGATACTTGAGTTAGTCCAGACCGCCCGGGAGACCGGTGGCAAGGTCAGGAAGGGCGTCAACGAGACCACGAAGGCTGTGGAGAGGGGTGAGGCCCTCTTCGTAATCATAGCGGAGGATGTGAATCCCCCAGAGATAGTGGCTCACTTGCCGCTGCTATGCGACGACAAGGGTGTCCCCTATGCTTACGTCCCGAGCAAGGAGGACTTGGGGAAGGCCGCTGGTATAGAAGTTCCCGCATCCTCAGTCGCTGTGGTGGATGCCGGGCAGGCCAAGAGCCTCTTGGAGGCCCTTATAGAGAAGATAAAGGAGGTCAGGGGAACTGAAGGGACCGAGTAGTTTAAAAAACATGCTCATCCCCTATCCTTTCTGAAGGTGATTGAATGTCCCAAGAGGCGGACAAGGGATACCCGGCCGAGGTAGTCGAGATAATAGGCCGCACGGGCGTAGCTGGAGATGTCATACAGGTCAGAGCCAAGATCCTCGTCGGGAAGGACAGGGGAAGGGTACTGACTAGGAACGTCAAGGGGCCAGTGAGGATAGGGGACATACTAATCCTTAGAGAGACCGAGATGGAGGCTAGGAAGCTGAAGCCGAGGTGATTGAATGTCCATATTGCTAAAGAAGTGTGCGTTCTGCGGTAGCGATGTCGAGCCCGGACACGGCTGGATGTACGTGAAGGCCGATGGTACCATCTTGTATTTCTGTTCCTCCAAGTGCGCCAAGAACTACCTCAAACTGGGTAGGAACCCCAAGAAGGTTAAGTGGGTCAGGAAGAAGCCCAAGAAGGAGGGAAAGTAGAACCCTCCTTTTATCTCACGGTGACTCTAATTGCCCAAGAAGGACGGTAAGGACAAGGGAGATAAGGATAAGAGGTACAGACAGCCCCTAGTATCTGTTTTGGGCCACGTGGACTCAGGTAAGACTACCCTTCTGGACTACATCAGGAGGACTAGGGTAGCAGCTAAGGAGCCAGGCTCGATAACCCAACACGTGGGGGCTTCCGAGATACCTACTGATGTGATCTACGAGATATGCGAGCCTGTGATGAGAGTCCTCAACCTCAAGTTCGAGATAAAGACTGGAGGTTTGCTCTTTATAGATCTGCCCGGACACGAGGTATTCTCCAACCTGAGGAGGAGGGGTGGTTCTGTAGCGGACATAGCTATCTTAGTGATAGACATAAATGGGGGAGTGCAGCCCCAGACCATCGAGTCCATAAACATACTCAAGGAGAGGAGAGTTCCCTTCGTCATAGCGCTCAACAAGATAGACACCCTCTACGGCTGGAAGTCTGAGGAGGGCAGACCTTTCATCTTGGCTGAGAAAGAGCAGCCACCTTCCGTTCTGGCTGAGTTGGAGAAGAGGCTCTACAGGGTGGTGGATCAGCTGGCCACCCTAGGAATCTACGCCGACAGGTACGATAGGGTCCAAGACTTCACCAAGACCTTCGCCATCGTACCGACCAGCGCGGTGACGGGGGAGGGCATTCCGGACCTTTTAACGATGCTCATAGGACTCGTGCAGAGGTTCATGCTCGACAGGTTGGAGATAACCACCGAAGAAGGAAGGGGTACAGTGCTCGAGGTCAAGCAGCAGCAGGGACTGGGTACGGTGCTGACAGCCATAATCTACGACGGGGTCCTAAGGAAAGACGACACCATAGTGGTGGCTGGCGTCAACGGACCGGTCGTGACGAAGGTGAGGGCGCTACTAGTTCCAGAACCCCTGCAGGAGATGAGGGCGACGAAGAAGTTCAGGAGAGTTGATGAAGTCTCAGCAGCTGCTGGAGTGATGATCTCCGCACCTAATTTGGATGAGGTGCTCGCCGGATCTCCCCTATATGTAGTTAGAGATAGGGAGAGAATAGAGGAGGTCAGGAAGGAGGTTCAGGAGGAGGTAGAGCGTATCATCATAAAGACGGATAAGGTTGGCGTGATAGTCAAGGCAGACACGTTAGGCACGCTGGAGGCCCTGATAGCTCAGCTCCAGAAGGAAGGCATACCGATAAGGAGGGCCGATATAGGCGATGTCTCCAAAGTGGATGTGTTTGAGGCGGCTGTGATAAAGCAGAAAGAGGAGAAGTTCGCAGTGATACTGGCGTTCAACGTGAAGGTGAAAGAGGACGCAAAGAGAGAGGCAAAGGACAGGAAGATCCCCATATTCACCGATGTTATCATTTACAGGCTGATTGAGAGATTCAAAGAGTACTTGGAGGAGCTGAAGAGGAGAGAGGAGGAGAGAGTACTTTCACAGGCCGTATTCCCGGCTGAAATCTTGGTTTTACCGGACTTCATTTTCAGGAGGAGCGACCCCGCCATCGTGGGAGTCGAGGTCCTCAGGGGTAGAATAAGGCCTGGCTATCCTCTGATGAACGAGAGCGGGAGGAGGGTCGGAACTATACTAGACATCCAGTACGAGGGGAACAGGATACCCGAGGCTAAGGCTGGGCAGAGGGTAGCGATCTCAATAAAGGGCGGCGTAGTAGGGAGGAACGTTAGGGAGGGCAGGAAGCTTTACACTGAGGTGTCCGAGTTCGAGGAAGATAAGGCCCGCTCCATATACTTCAGCAAGATGAGCGATGACGAAAAGGAGCTGTACAGACAGATCCTCTGGATCAGGTACTCCCGGGGAGCCAGCTCTCCTGAGTAGTTCAACTTATATAACTGAAGTGGTCAGTTTCGGGAAGGTGATTCCATCCCATGGCGATGAGAAGGAGGAGAAGAGTAGAGGAAGAGTTCCTCGTGCTCGACATCGGCGATCCCAATACTGGTAAGACCTTCCACGTTAAGCTGCCCAAAGATAACATCAAGTTCTTCGTGGGGAGGAGGATAGGAGAGGAGATCAGTGGAGATGCCTTCGGCCTAGCGGGATATACATTCAAGATAACTGGTGGGACCGACAAGGATGGCTTCCCAATGCACCCCTCTCTCCAGATACCGGGGAAGAAGAAGGTCCTCTTGTCATCACCACCAGGGTTTCACCCGAGGAAGAAGGGAGAGAGGAGGGCTAAGACCGTAAGGGGTGCCATAATATCCGATGCTATAAAGCAGATAAACCTAAGAGTCGTTAAGGTCGGGGAGAAAACTTTAGAGGAATTGCTGAAAAAGGAGGAGGCGGAAGCCGAGGCCTCCTGAAGGTGATCCAATGGGAAATGAAGTTGACAGGATAGTCTTACAGCCCGAGATGAACATAGGGACAGCTGGCCACGTAGACCACGGCAAGTCCACCCTAGTCCAAGCTTTGACGGGTATATGGCCCGAGAGGCACAGCGAGGAGCTAAGGAGGGGTATCACCATAAAGCTAGGATACGCAAACGCCGATTTGAGAAAGTGCAAGTCATGCGGAGGAGACGATGCCAAGTGCTACACCACCATGGAGAGATGTCCCATAGACGGAGGGGAGACTGTCCTCCTCAGGAAGGTCTCCTTCGTGGACTGTCCCGGTCATGACACCTTAATGGCCACTATGCTAGCAGGATCCACGTTAATGGATGCAGCTTTACTGGTCATCGCAGCCAACGAGCCAGCCCCTCAGCCCCAAACTAGGGAGCACTTAGTCGCCCTGAAGATAATGGATGTCAAGCAGATCATAGTGGTTCAGACCAAGATAGAGCTTGTCAGTGATGAGGAAGCTCTGAAGAATTACGAGCAGATTGTGGAGTTTCTGAGGAGCTATCTGGATGAGATCCCGCCTATAATCCCCGTTTCCGCCCTACATGGGGTGAATATCGGCTATCTAATCAGGGAGATGGTGAGGAGATTCGCTCCTCCGCCTAGGGATCCCACCAGGTCCCCTAGAATGTACGTGGCCAGGTCCTTCGATGTAAACAAGCCGGGAACGAGGCCAGACAAGCTCGTGGGTGGCGTGCTCGGAGGCACTATCATCCAAGGAAGGTTCAGAGTGAACGATGAGATAGAGATAAGGCCCGGAGCCTATAGGGCCGGTAAGTTCATCCCGCTCACGACAAAGATAGTGAGCCTGAGGAGCGAGAACACTCCTCTAGACGAGGCCTATCCAGGAGGGCTCATAGGTGTGGGGACCCTCCTAGACCCAGCACTCACCAAAGCCGACAACATGGTGGGCAACGTAGTTGGAATGCCTGGGGAGCTGCCGCCCACTTGGGTTGAGCTGGATGTAGAGGCCAAGTTCTTCGAGAAGATAGTAGGTACTAAGGAGGAGATGGAGGTCAAGAAACCCAGCAAGGGTGAGTTCATACAGTTGAACGTCGGCACGGCCACCGTGCCGGCCGTGCTTAGGGACATGACTCCCGAGGATGAGATGACCCTCCTACTGAGGATACCCGCCACAGCTGAGCTCAACCAGAGGGTTGCCATCTCGTCTAGGATAGGCAACAGGTGGAGACTCATAGGGTACGGGCATATTAGAGGTGGGAAGGAGTACAGACCACCCTCTTAAATTTCCAAGATTTTGATCTTCAGTCCAAGCTCGGAGAGTTTCCCCTCCCTACTCCTCTGATATTCGTCATTAGTTCCCAAGATTACGCCAATGGATCCGTCTAGTAGAAGGGCCTCTACTCTCGTCACCTTCAGATCGGCCAAGATTATCTTAGGATCGGGTAGTCTCTCCAACTCTCCTCTGACTTTCCTTATGAGGTCCTTTCCTTCCTCGGTCAATCTGTACATGACGAAACTGCCTATGGTGAGGTGCCCGCAGGGGGTCTCCACGGTGGGATAAGTGACTATCGCTCCGCAGGATCTGCACCTGTACACAGGACCTATTGGGACCAGCTCCTCGCTCGTGACGGAGCCGCATTTAGGGCATGCACTTCTTTCATAAGTCACTGATCCACAGGGGACGTGGATCCAGGCCTCCATCACTTCCAAGTCGCTGGCACCGCAGGAAGGGCACTTCAAGACGGCATAGGTGGGTCCATCGCAGGAGAAAGTAGTCACTCTCTGAGATGTCAAGAGTCCCTTAGCAGCCACCCTCTCCAAGACATCGTTTTTTCCCGTGATCACCTCTTCCCTGTTTAGAAAGTTCCAAATGAAGGTTACTAGATCCTCTCCACGGAGATTAACACCTAACACCGAGGAATCCCTCCTCGCACGCCCTGTCAACGTCCTTCAACCATGAGTAGGAATTCTCGTCCTCCAAGAAATCGATCGCGATGGATTGGGACCTCCAGAGTGGTTTACCCTCTCTTATCTCCGGTATTGAGGAGTAACGTCCGTTCCTGACAAATCCTTCGACCGTGTAGTAGTAGGCAGCTCCTCTGAGCCTCTCATACGGCCCATAATCCGATTTAACCTCCCTGTAGATCAGATTGCTCATGATGAGCGTCTCTTCGCCCGGGTTAACTGTTACATGTCCATAGTTAGGTGGTATGACCACTACATCTCCCGGTGATGCCCTCACCACTATGAAATCCACTATCTCCGTGGGTGAGGAACCTGCTCTTTGGAGGAGGTAAATTGCATTTCCGGAGTGTACCTGATAGACCTCAGGGTAGGAGGGCTTGCCCGCCGAGGGAGGTCTATGATAGTGGCCCTTTGTCTTAGCATACTCCCTTCCAACCATCCAAGGCGGGATTATCGTTACGTCGAAACGGGCCCAGCTCCCTCTCAGCGGGGGGAGATCCCTATACATGAAGTACGCGTTGCCGTCCTCCTTGAGAGCATCTGGATCCTCTAAGACTGTGAGGAGATCGAAGAACCTCCTCACGCTGGGGATGACCCTCTCACCTTGGACCAAGAGCTCTCTCTTTTCTTCTCTGTACTCGACGCCGGGGGCTATCATCATACGCGCTCCCAAGAATATGGACCTAAGCCAAGTTAATATTCCGGACCCTCCCGGAGTCAAGATGAGGTTCAGGCTAATTCTACTATTTCTTGTCATTTCCGCGCTCCTAATTCCTCTAATAAACACGAGCAGCCAGATATTGTATGAGATAGAGAGGGAAAAGGTCATCCTCGATATACAGCGTTCGGGAACGGTGTACTTGAGGTACAACCTCACTCTAAAGGTGAAGTCTGGAACTATAGCCCGGTACGTATCGATAGGGATGCCCTCCCCATCTTTCAGCGTGCTAGAGGCTAAGGAGGTCTTCCCGGACGGTAGAATCGTTGAGATCGATGCTGAGGAGATCAGAGAGGGCTCGTATTACGCGGTAAAGATGAGACCCAGCGAGCCTATAGACCCGGGGGAAAGCAGGACCTACGTAGTGGAGGTCGAGCTCAGGGACTTCATCTACGAGGATGAGACCAACCCGGGCAATGCAGGCCTCATGTTCACACCCTCGTGGTTCAATGCTCCCATCAAGCTGCTCCAAGTCTTTGTGATACTACCTCCTGGGGTCTCCAAGGGAGAGGTGAAGAACCAGCCCGATTACGACAACTTGCAAGTGCTGGATGACGGCAGGATATACCTCTACTGGGAGAGGAGGGACCTTCCCCCTAACTACAAGTTCGAGATAGGGGTGTCCTTTCCGAGGGACTACGTCGAGAGGGTGGTACCTGCGGGTGGCGGGATCCCGAACTATCTCAGCTTCATTATAGGAATCGTGTTTCTGGGAGCGGTAATAATCTCCATCGTGGCCATAGTCAAGTTATTCAAGTCATGGATAGAGAAGCTACCCTACCAGGCCCCCGAGATCTTCGCCGAGAGTTTGGGACCGAACAAGAACATGGCTCCAACGGAAGTGGCCTACCTCCGCAAGTTAGAGGGGGCCAAGCTCAGTTACGGGCGAATTTTAGCGGTTCTCATAGCCAGCCTAGTGGAGAAAGGGTTCTTGGCAGTGGAGAGCTTGGATCCGCTCAAATTGAGGAAGCTGGAAGGTTCGAGAAGGAACCTGAGGATCTATGAGAAGAGGTTCTTGGACTGTTTGACTGAGGGCGGATCTCTAGACCAAGATTGCTTGGTTAAGGTAATCAAGCTCTTACACAGGAGGGTGGAGAGGGAGTTATCCGGGTACTCAAGGAGGGAGACCCTCGCCTTCTACGATAGCAAGGTAAGATCGATATGGGAGATGATCGAGGATGCTCCCCTCGATGAGAAGCTCGATCTCGTCAGGAGTAATCTGGCATGGCTGTTGACCGATCCTGATTTCGAGAGAAACCTGAGAAGGGCATTGAGGAGGCCTAAGGGGGAGGTAGTCGTTACCTCCTATCCCTACCCGCTGGACGATGTGTGGATATGGTGGCCTAGGGGTAGATGGACCTCAATCCCGCCCGCTCCAAGGGTGCCCAGAGCTCCCGATACGTCCGGGACGCCTGGTGGCAAGGTGGATGTCCCGGTCATCCCCGACATAGAGAAAGCCGCCGATACCATCGCCAGATCGGTCGAGGAGGTCTCCTCCAATGTCGTCAGGAATATCGAGGATTTCGCCGACAGGGTGGCTAGGGTCATCGTCCCCCCCAAACCTCGAGCTAGGAGGACGGCGTCAGTCAGCTGCGCCTGCGTCAGCTGCGCTTGTGCCTGCGCATGTGTGAGTTGCGCTTGTGCCTGTGCCGGAGGTGGGGTTGGTTGATTGAGAGGGAATCCCTGACATTCAAATTGAATGGTAGGAGGATCCAGCTCCGCATAGATCCCCTAGCCATGGGCGCCCTCGTGGTAGATGCTCAGAGGGTCGCTTACCTTAACTACACGGCAGCGGTCTTCGCGAAGGCCTTCCTCTCAGGTAAGGGATGGGATGAGGCTTACCGGGAGTTGAAGAGGATTTACAGGGGCATGAGGAGGGACGAGGTGAGGAGGCACTATGAGGAGGTGATTAGCAAGCTCAGGAGATTCATTGAGGGGTACGAGGATCCCGTAACCGATCTGGGGTTCAAACCGGCCTTCCCAGATCCATCAACCCTTGGTGCCCCTTTCAGGGTCGACTTGGCCCTCACATACAGGTGCAATAACGCCTGCATCCATTGCTACTCCTCCAGTCCCGACGAGCGGGAGGAATTGAACACGGATGAGTGGAAGGCCGTGATAAGGAAGTTCCACGAGCTGGGGGTTCCCCAAGTCACTTTCACCGGTGGAGAGCCCACCCTCAGGAGAGACCTCCCGGAGCTGGTGGCTGAAGCTCAGAGGCTCGGGATGGTCTCGGGAATAGTGACGAATGGGAGGCTCTTGACCCGAGAGCTGGTTGAGAGATTGGTCGAGGCCGGACTGGATTTCGCTCAGGTGACCTTGGAGTCCAGCGATCCAGAGATTCACGATTCTATAACCCAAGTGAAGGGGAGCTGGAAGGAGACGGTCGAGGGGCTCAAGAACCTGCTGAAGTTCAATATCTACGTGAGCGTTAATGCGACCCTCCTGAGGAGGAACATGAAAACGGTGGAATCGCTGATCCGGTTCGTCGCGGATCTGGGTGTTGATGGATTCTCGCTGAACAGGCTGATATACAGTGGGAGGGGTAGGGACCTGAGAGATCTGGAGCCCTCCTTTGATGAGATGAGGGGGGTGTTGGCGGAGGCTAAGGAGCTCACCACGGAGCTGGACTTGGACTTCAGGTGGTACGGGGTGACCCGGTACTGTGAGCTGGATCCAATGAGCGAGGGTCTGGGACCGAAGTTCTGCTCGGCATGCAGCATAACCCTAGCGGTGGAGCCCGATGGATCCGTGATACCTTGCCAGAGCCATTACAAGGTTCTGGGACACATCCTGAGGGATCCTTGGGATAGGATCTGGTATCACGATGAGTGCCTGAAGATCAGGGAGCTCCGCTTCGTGGGGGATGTGTGTCTCTCCTGCCCTCTGCTCCAAGTCTGCAGGGGAGGGTGTCCCCTTGAGGCAGAGGTGAGACCGTACCCCAGCTCCCCGCCGGAGGTGAGGTTAGGTGAGTGAGGTAGCTCCTGAGGACCTGTCTTCAGCGGCCCGCCTTATCAAGGAGCACTCCGGAAAGGTGCTAGCGTTCACCGGTGCAGGGACCTCAGCTGAGGCAGCCATCCCGACCTTCAGGGGTAAGGACGGGCTCTGGAACAGGTACAGGCCCGAGGAGTTGGCTACACCCCAGGCGTTCGAGTCCAACCCCAAGAGGGTCTGGGAGTGGTACAAGTGGAGGATGTCCATAATCGCGAGGGCCGAGCCAACTTGGGCCCACAAGGTAATGGCTGACTGGGAGAGGAAGGGTATACTCATCGGCGTGGTTACCCAGAACGTGGACGGGCTCCACAAGAGAGCCGGCTCCAAGCTGGTCATTGAGCTTCACGGTTCGATATGGAGGACTAGGTGTACTGTATGCGGCAGACGGTACGATCTAGGATTTGGAAACACACCGGAAGAGGATCTACCGAGGTGTAGAGAGTGTGGGGGACTTCTTAGGCCTGATGTGGTGTGGTTCGAGGAGCCCGTCCCGATGGACCAGTTCGAGAGAGCAGAGAGGCTCTTCCTTGAGGCAGAAGTCATCCTCATCGTAGGAACTAGTGGTATGGTCATGCCCGCAGCCCTGTTACCCATCAACGCGGCGAGGCAAGGGAAGATACTGGTGGAAGTGAATCCTGAGGAAACTAATTTAAGTAGCTTAGCGAACATCAGGTTGAGAGGGCCGGCGGGAGAGATCTTCAGGGAGCTCGCCTGGCTGGTGGAGGAGGATCCCTCTTGGAGATAGTTGAGCTCAGTCACGATTTGTTGGATGAAGTCGTCTCGATTCACTGCCCTAACTGGGAGGATATGACCTTCGATCTCCGGATCAAGGAGTGCGGGTACTGGGGTGATCCCCAAGTATTTGGGTGGTACTTGGAGGCCCTCTACTCGTCCGGTGGCAAGGCAGTGGTCGCCTTATCCGATGAAAAGGTACTCGGTGAAGCTGAGGTCGTACCGGAGAGGTTCCTCACACCAGTAGGAGAGCACGCATATCTGCAGATGGTCTGGGTCAAGGAGGAGGCGAGGAGGACTGGCGTAGGAAGGAAGCTCGTTGAGAGGTGTGTGGATCTAGCTAGGGAAATGGGAATGCGTCACTTGGACACGATACCGACCGCCGAGGCCCTTCCCTTCTTCGAAAATCTAGGATTCAGGGAGATCGATTCTCAGGTGCTCATGGAAGCGCCAGCGAGACCTGCACCCGAGCAGCCCAAGTTAGAGAACGCTACAAGGGAGGAGTTCCCCGCTGCCGCCCAGATGATCGCTGGACAGACGAGGCCATCATCCCTCCTTTGGGAGCTACTGTGGGACAGGGAGAGTGTGGGTCTCCCCTCGCCGAGAGTCGTGAAGGTCAGGGTGGGACTGTGGCAACTCATCCTCGCGATGTTCCAGCCTACTAGGGATGATGATCACCTTTATGCCTTGATATGGGGACCGAAGAGGGCCAGTCTCGGTCAGATATTTGACTCTGCTGAGATGGCGGTTACCCTCGCCAATGAAATGGGTGTGCCCAAGGTAGTTACGCAGACTTGGTGCAGGTACAGGGCGGCATTCGAGGCCGCTGGCTTCGAGCCGGTAAGCAGGTACAAGTGGATGAGGAAGGAGATCTAATCCCTTCAAAAAGAGGAAGAAAAGGGGAGAGGAAAGAGGGGAGAAAGTGCTTAGCCTCCCAACGATGGACCTACTATATTATCCACCCACCACTGCATGGACCAGAGCTCATCGTGGCCTATCCTCTGCCCGGGGAGCACCCTCAACTTGCCCTCGTTATCGTATATCGGTCCGGTAAACGGGTCGAATGTCTCGTCGTTAACGAACACCCACTTCTTACCGGTCCAAACGGCACCCATCTGCACGAGCCTCGCCATGACGAGCGTGTAAACGTCTGGATTCTCTATCACTGTACCGTTCGGAAGCTGGATCTTCTCATTCACCTTAATGGACCTCAACTCGTCAATGAACTTGGGATTGACCGGTTGGTTGTAGGCACAGCCGAGCTCTACAGCTCCTTCCTTCAGCTTCCACCAGTAATCGATATCTTGGAGGTTCTTGGGTGTGTAGGAGCCAGCGTAAATCTTGCTCAGGATGTCATCGTATATCACCTCCCAATGGACGAGCTGACCGCTGACGCAAACATCCTTCCCGAACTTCTCCATGGGGCTGTAGTGACCGAAGGCGAGAACGCGCTCTCCCCTCTGGAAGTGTTCCTCAGCCACCTGAACGACAGTCGGTGAGTCTTCCGTGAACGCGAGCACGTCCACGCCTTCAGATATCAGGGACTCCGCTGCCTGTCTGGCCTTTGTGGGATCGTACCAAGCTCCTATCTCCCTGACGTATACCTTGCAGTCCCCGCAGACCTCTTTAACTCCTAAGGAGAAGGCGTTTATGTGCCTGACGACCTCGGGTATCAGGTGCGCCGCAACATAACCTATCTTCTTGGTCTTGGTCAGGGCTCCGGCCATGAGACCGTTCAGGTAGTAGACTTGGTAGAAGTCCGCGAAGTAAGTACCCATGTTGGGGGCTCTCTTGTACCCAGAGCAGTGCCAGAATATCTTATCCGGATGCTTCTGGGCCTCTTCCAGTGTCGGATCCATGAAGTCGAAGCTCGTAGTGAAGATGACATCGTAACCCTGAGAGATGAGCTGTTCTATCACGCCAGCGGCATCGGCAGGAGCTACTGACTCCACATGAGTCGTTTCAAGCCAGTCGTACTTCTTGTCCACCATCTCCTTCGCCTGATGGTGGGCGTAGGTCCAGCCTATGTCACCTATCGGCCCCACGTATATCCAAGCGGCCCTTATCTTCCTGCCCTCTGGCGAGACGGTCTTGGTCTGGGTTACCGTGACCGTCTTGGCGGGCGCTCCCGTGGCCCCCACAGTCACGGTCTTGGTGACCGTGGTGACCCGACTCGGAGCAGCAAAATAACCCGCGATCAGGCCCAGAATAAGGAGTATTACCGCTATCGCGGCCCACTGGGTAGAGGTCATACTAACTACCTCATGGGGGGTGTTGTGGCTGAGGCCAGCTGGCATTACATAAAGATGACCCAGCCGTTTCACCTGCACCGAAAAGTTTTCAAATAAGAGGTGAATGGAGTAGGAGGCTGCCGTGGGCGGTGGCCTAGGAGAGGCCCGCGGGTAGAGGGCTTGAACCTCATGGGGGGGTCGCGAGCCTCTCCTATTTACCTCTCTTCTCTTTCGTACGGTTTGCCCAATGCTGCAGGAGCCCCCATTCTCCTCCTCACGGATTCAGTAGCTCCCAGAGTCAGTATTATTACAGTCAGAAGGTAGGGAAGTCCGTTTAGAAGCCATTGGCTGTAACCATAGGCCTGCAGCGTGTAACCACTCGCCTCCACGACGCCAAACAGATAAGAGCCCAAGAGGGCTCTAAGAGGATCCCAAAGTGAGAATATCACGAGTGCCAGAGCTATCCACCCCCTCCCTGCAGTCATGTTCTCTATCCAAGCTGGATTATACGCGACCGATAGGTAGGCGCCGGCGAGACCTGCGAGTATCCCCCCAATTAGGGTGCTTAAGTACCTGACTCTGTTCACATTTATGCCCATCGCGTCAACTGCAGCCGGGTTCTCCCCGGTGGACCTTATGACTATCCCGTACTTCGTCCTGTAGAGGAGGAACCACATGATCAGGGCCAGAAGCAGGGAGATATAGAAGAGGGGATCTTGGTCGAAGAGCACCTTCCCCAGTACCGGAATGGACGATAGTGGTTCCACGGGTTTCGGAAGGAACCTCGCCTCCACCGGTAGCTGGTTCCCCACATAAACCCTTCCGAGGACGCTGCTGAGTCCTAGGCCAAACATGGTCAGGGCAAGCCCCGAAACCACCTGATTTCCCTTGAGTCCAATGCTTATGGCTCCATGTATCATCGCTAGCAAGCCTCCGGAGAGCATTCCTACCAGAACTCCTAACCACGGGTTCCCAGTGACTAGGGCGGTCGCGAAGGAGCTCAGAGCGCCCACTGCCATCATTCCCTCGACACCCAAGTTCAGAATTCCGGATCTCTCCGCGTATATCTCACCTAATGCTGCGAGGAGGAGGGGCGTCGCTGATCTCAGGCCTATCCAGAGGATATTCTCGGTTAGCTTGACCTCGATCATCCCCTCACCACCCTGTACCTCACCAGAAACTCGCCAGCGAGGACGAAGAACAGTATTATCCCATTGAAGAGGTCCACTACCCCTATGGGAAGCCTGTACGTTATCATTATGTATTCTCCACCGACTAAAAGGCCTCCATAGAGGAAATTCGTCACGATCAGGCTTAGAGGATTGTTACCCCCCAGCCAGGCGGTTATTATTCCGGAAAACCCGTATCCGGAGAGGAACTCTGGGGTGAACCTCTTCTGTACGCCGCAAAGCTCTCCCACTCCCGCGATCCCTGCCAAGCCACCGCTCACCACCATGGCCAGAACCACGGTCCTCATGTAGCTCATGCCAGCCGCCGCGGCGGCATCGGGATTACTTCCCATGGCCCTCATCTCGAACCCCCAAGGGGTCTTCGTCAGGAGCAGGTAGGCCAAGATGGAGGTGATCACGGCTATCATGAGGGTGGGCCAGTGGATCCTCGTGCCATCTATCAGGGGGAGATGGGATGCTTCCGGTATCACTTCTGTGTGAGCGAAGCCGCCGTAAGTTAGCTGTCCGACCTTCTCCTTGGCCTTCCAAGGTCCATGGATGAGGTGCTGGAACACCCAATACAGGACATAGTACAGCATGAGGGTGGAGATGACCTCGTTCACGTTGAGCTTGGCCTTCAGGATCGCTGGTGGTATACCCCAAGCAGCTCCAGCGGCAAACCCGACGGAGAAGAGTATGGGGATGAGCAACGCTGACGGGAGGGATCCGTAATTCACTGCTATCACGTAAGCGGCCATCGCCCCCGCCAGCAGCTGGCCCTCAGCTCCTATATTCCAGAACCCGGTCCTGAACACTAGGGCGAGGCCAGAGCTCACCAAGAGTAGGGGGATCATTCTAACAACCGATTCAGTCACGCCTATGCGGGTCGCGAACGCGTTATAGAATATGGAGGAGTATACGTCCACTGGATCTAGGCCGTAAACTAGGAAGACGATCGAGGCCGTCGTCAGGGCAGCGAAAACAGATAGTATCCTCACAAGTATCACGGTCTTTCTGCTCGTTTCGATCCTCTTGATCACTCTCAACCTCATGAGAGCACCTCCGATCCGGACATCATGAGACCGACCTCCTCCCTCGTCACCTCTTCCGGCCTGACTACTCCCACGAACCTTCCCTCGAACATCACGGCTATTCGATCGCTGAGCTGAAATATCTCGTCCAAGTCGCCCGATATTAGGAGAATAGCTCTTCCCTCATCCCTCTTCCTGATAAGGAGTTTTCTTATGTATTCTGTGGCTCCTACATCTAAGCCGAAGGTCGGGTTGGAGGCCACGATGAGTTTGGGGTCCCTCCTTATCTCTCTCCCCACTATGAGCTTCTGCATGTTACCTCCTGAGAGGAGCCTGGCCTGCGTGTCCGGTGAAGGGACGGCTATCTTGTACTCGTTTATGAGAGACTCGGCAGTCTTCCTTATCTCGCCGTAGTCAAGTAACGGACCTCTCCTGTATGGTGGCTTGTAGTAGCTCTTCAGCACGGAGTTCTCCGCGACGCTCATGTCAGGGACTATGCCGAACTTGAGCCTCTCCTCTGGAATGTGTCCGATGCCCAGCTCGGCGATCTCTCGAGGCGACTTATTGGTAGCATCCACCTCCATCACCCTCACAGATCCGGATTTCACCCTCCTCAATCCCACTATGGCCTGTACCAGCTCTCTCTGCCCGTTACCTGCCACTCCAGCGATGCCGAATATCTCGCCCTCTCTCACATCGAAGCTGACACCCTTGACGGCCTCTCTTCCCCTATCACCTAGGACGACGAGGTCCTTAACCTCGAGGACAGGTCTCCCTAGCTTGCCAGGGACTTTCTCCAGCTCGAAGACCACATCCCTCCCTACCATCATCCTAGCCAGCGATTCCTTGGTCGCCTCCTCCACCCTGAGCGTGCCGACTACTCTCCCTTTCCTCATGACCGTAACCCTGTCCGCTACCTCGAAGACCTCTGAGAGCTTGTGTGTGATGAAGACTATGCCCTTTCCGTCTTCCTTCATCCTCCTGAGCACATTGAATAGGTCTCTAGCCTCTTGGGGCGTGAGAACCGAGGTGGGCTCATCCAAGATGAGGATGTCCGCCCCTGCATAGAGGGCCTTCACTATCTCCACTCTTTGTTGCTCCCCCACCGAGAGTTGCCAAATGTAGGCATCGGGATCCACCTGTATTCCGTATTTCTCTGCGAAATCCCTTATCCTAGCCTTTACCTCTTTCAGGGGATTGAGGAAGCTCCTAGCATAGCCCATGGCTAGGTTCTCGGCCACGGTGTGCTTGTCCACCAAGAGGAAGTGCTGGTGCACCATCCCTATTCCCAGCCTTATCGCATCCTTGGGGCTTCGTATCCTAACTCCCTTCCCCTTAACGAAAATTTGTCCCTCATCCGGCTGGTATATGCCGTAGAGTATGTTCATGAGAGTCGTCTTCCCGGCTCCATTCTCACCCAAGAGAGCATGCATTTCCCCGGGAAGTAGCTCAAAATCGACATGATCGTTCGCTAAGACGCCGGGGAACCTCTTCACTATCCCTTCCATCCTCACGAGAGGTTCCCCGTCCGATATCCGGGTCAAGCTACCCCCGAGCGCCGTATCAGGACAGATATTAAACTAGCTGTCGGTGGGTTCGAGTCAGTGGGAGGATATCTCTAAGCTCTCCCCAGCGTACAACTCCCTGAAACTGTCCCTCAGCTGAGACGCAAGTTTGGATTTGGCCCTGAAACTGGTGCAGTGCATTGGAACGAGTATCTCCGGATTGTACTCTCTCAAAGCCTCGACTGTCCTCTCTATCCTCTCGTCACTGGCGTCGATCAGGTGGAATCCTCCTATGATAGCCTTTATCCTATCCTCCCCCGTGAGGGAGATGGCCCTCGCTATCGTGTTCACCACTCCACTATGGCCACAACCCAGCAGGATCACCAGCCCGTCCCTCATCTTAACCACTAGGGCTTGATCATCTTGGAGGTCGTCTGTCACGAACTTCCCATCCTCTACCTTATAGAATCCCGTCACCAACTCGAAGTCGTTCTCCCTAGGGACCTCACCTGCGGTCATGATGTCCTTCGCCAAGGGGATGGGATCCCTCGATAGGATGGCCCTAGTATGTCTCTCCAGATCACTCAATGAGTATTGTGGACCCGTGTAAGTGAGTTCATTAAGATCAAGGGACTGTAGTATCGCGTATTTTGGCGAGAAAACTCTGGATGGGCGATTATAAGGGGATTTGAGTTGATGAGTTTAGCGAGGACAGGAGAAATTAAAGGACAGGCTTAAGGGGTCCGACGTCTATTCACAGCAGACACTACCTGCTCAACACGGCTGGGAAGGCCTCACGGCTTCATGGCATTTTACAACTCCTTAGTACCACTACTCAAGAGGAGCTTGAACAGCTACTCTCAGGCCCCGAGTGGCTGAAAAAAGCTGCTATTGTAAGGAGGTGGTCTTAGGCGGTACCTATGAGAGGTTCAGCCCCTCACTTGGGAGGTTCTGCATTGCGCGGGGTCCTACCTCCACAGCCTCAACCCGTACCTGACCAGCCTCTCGAAATGTCTGGCATTTCCTGTCCACAGGGGCAGCCCCTTGGCTATTGCCGTGGCCCCGATTAGCAGATCCCTGTCATCTATAAGGACCCCACTACTTCTGAGACTTCTCCATATCTCAACTGCTTTCGAGATCACCTCGTTATCCAAGGGCACCACGCCGCAAATTTCCTCCACGAGAAACTTTGCCCTATAAGGATCCACCTTGCCTCTCACGAACTCGTATAAGCTCACAACAGAGATGAAACATGGAGCATCAGGCAGGTCCTCCCTCTCCCTGTCGACCTCGATGAGCATGTCCGTGTCGATCAGGACTCCATCAATCGTAATTTGAGCCTCACCTCCTCGTAAGTAGAGTCAAATTCTATCTTCCTCAGCTGTTCTAGGGCCTTACGGGCCTTCGTCTTCCTGTAGTTATGAGCGAGCTCCGTAAGGAATTCATCCCATGTCTTATCCCTCTTCAATCTAGCCAGCAGATCCTTCGTTCTCCTACTGATGGTAATGGTGGTTGGCACGGTACAATTACCAATTACTAATTTATAATTCTTGGGAGGAATTGCATTCGCGCGCAGCATTGTTCAACAAGGCTTCTCCTGTGATATCGGTATCAACGAGCACGGTAACATCCAACTCCGGGATCTACAGCAGGAGGGAGATTCCATTCTCCGCCAATATAGGTACCTCATAGTGCGTGGTGTTATCAATTAGGGCCATTACCCTGATTGAATCTAAGCCCATCTTCGCCCCTTCAATTAGTGAGTTAAGAGAGATTAAATGATAGTAGAGCCGGAGATATTCAGAAAAAATAAGAGAGATAGGCAGAGATATCTTTCATAAAATTACCATCTAGTGACGTACCTTATAAGGAACTGGTGTCCAAAATTTGAGAAGAGATATATTATGTATGGGTGGCCAAATTTCCTGTAATAGTAGTCCCAGTAGTAGGGCCAGAAGTCGTTGTAGTAGTAGCAACCTACAGAGACGAATAACCTTTTGCCGACAATGTACGATGCCCCTCCACCCCACATATCTGGATAACCGTATTTGTACCATCTGTTGTCACTTCTGTAGTAATTCGCCTCACTCCACAGCTCTCCATGGAGCTTGTATATATTTACATATTTTATGTTCTTATACACGTAGTCATCAAGTCTAGAGTTTATGAAGTACTTTATATGAAATCAAGTATATTCTGGATAGTGAGATTCAACATATTCTTTAACTGTATCAGGGGACCAGTAATCACTTACGGTTTGTATCCCCGAGTCGCAGTTGAGGCAGCGTTTCCCATCGAAGACTGAAAAGTACGTCCCGGCAAAGTTAGCAGACATTACCTTTCTGAATACTATATGGTTTCCATTTATCACATACATATCGTTACCGTCAAAGTCCCAATAATGATCGGATTCTACATTACATTCCTTGCCTGTGGAATGGCTACTCAAGGTTAAGAAGTTACCATTTTCATCGGTAATTTTCCTCCCTTTTCCTAAGTGTATATTCCCTTCAGGATCCTCATGAACTGTACCCACATATACGTTGGGCTCTGGGATGAATATCGGAGGTCGCTCCCTGTCTTCCTCCTCTAATTTCTTCAGTATTTCGTCCATTTTCTTCATTTCCTCTGGTGTAGGACCCTTGCTCGCCTGATCAGCTTTGTTACTGGGTTGCGCAGTTATGCTAAGTATTGGAGGGAGCACTAGGAGAACCAAGATTGTGGCGACAATGTACTTATAGATTCCACTTACTCGCCTCATATGGATCATATTATCGCCTCTATAGTTGAATATTTGATTCATACTTGCTGGAATGCTTGTTATAAAGATTTTACGATATAAGTCGTCCTTTTTTTTAGGATTAGCGTAAATTGCATTTATTAATTATGTATTTCAATAACATTTCTGGGAAGTTCAGAGAGTTATGGGGTTATAGATATGAGAGTTAAGCCGTTAGCTCTTTCGTTGGGTCTAATGGCATTGGCATTGTTTCTGATACTCATAGTTCTCCTATCTCAGTTTCCGGGTGAGAGGGTAATAACATCAAGCAGTATACCTCTAACTCGGACTAATTCTGCTCAGACTGGCTCAACCACCCGAAGCATGCAAAATATGTCTAGAAAGGAGATTAATGCTACTTTTTTTACATGGAAAAAGAAGATATTGGATTGTAAAACTCTTTTAGTCAGCGATGGTAAGTTTATAATCTTCTTAGAGTTAGTGACCCCTACCAAAGTGAACAAGACCCTAATTTTATCTACGCTGGATCACTCCTTGCATGTAGAGAATTTAACGCTAGTCCCCTGGGAATCGCCTAAGCGTATCAAGCCTGTCCATAGAGGGTTCCTTCTGGTTGGTCCGAGCCAATTAGTTCTAATTGATAGGAATGGAAATTCTGTATGGAATCTAGCGGGTAATTTTACTGATGCTGTTGAGATAGATGGGTGGATATATGCCCTTGAATTCGTTGATAGCAGACTCTATTTAGCCAGAGTAGATATTAAGGGGAAGATCCATGAGAGGAACTTTGTAGCGGAAATGAGTCGAGATGCCATGGAAAAACTGAAGTATCTGTATAAAGGAAGCCCTCCTATTCTATTGACTGATGGACATTACCTTTACGCCTTTTGGTATGATCTAAGGAAAGGAGGGGCTCTAGGGAATGTAGATGCATCAAGAAACGCCAACGAGAGCGGAGTCATCGAAATGGCCAAGTTCTACTCCAATGGTAGCTTAGAGTATACTAAGGGGTTGATCAACCGAAGTGTTGGAAGGGGAATTAGCGCTATTACGCTGGACGACAAAATTGTGTTATCTGTGTGGAGTTTCAATTGTTCCCTCGTATTCGCGGATAAGGACGGTAAGGTCATCGCTAGAATCAAGAATCCAGTATACGCGGGGTTACCCACCAGTTTTGGATGTCTGGGTGGGCTGAGGAGCTTTAGTGGTAGATTATATCACTTTGGTTGGTACTCTATGGTTGGTTTCCTAGATTTGCTAAGAGAGGACTCGCTAGTTGAGGAGACTTTCTTGAATATGCAAGAGAACAATGCTGTTGGAGATATCTATATGTGGAATGAAACTCTGTATGTTTGCGGTCTCGTGCAGGGACCTCAGGTAAATGGGGCCTTTGTCGCCAAGATAGATCCTGATTTAAGGGAGGACCTTAACAGCATACTTAGTGAGGCATTGAAGCAGGGATCCGTCATAAAAGTGGATAAAGTGTTAGGGAGAGGATGACCCCTCCAAAGTTTGCTATATTACATGATATTATATGGATCCCAGTACTGCTCCATTTCATTGATCACGCGAAAATGATAGGAGTATTTGCGTTTGAAGCGTATCTGACTCGCTAGTTTTCAATTTAATTAGGCCTCGGGGGGACGGGGGGGAGATCGCTTGTTCTTAGGACTGACATTCGCTCATGCCATCTTGAAGAGGAAATAGGGTATGTCCTCGGCCTCCAACACGATTATTCCCCTAGGATACCTCCTATGGCTCTTCCCAGCTTTCACTTCCACCTTCAACCCTCCTGAGATTGCATCTATCTCATAACCATCTCTGTAGTAGCAGATCTCTCCGTACTTCCTGTAAAGGTGTTCCTGAACCACCCACTCGTAGAGAGCTTCTCTCTTCACCTCACCCCTGATCTGATAGAAGGCTCTGGGTATGGATGGATCTCTGAAGAAGATTTTCTTCTCTTTCTTGAAATCTACCCTGTTCCCCCGCCTCCAGTAGGCCACACCCACCATAAAGAGGTCCTCGAGGAGCTCTAGGTACTCCCTTACTGTTACATGGGACACACCTATCTCCTTGGCTATCGAATTATAGCTCATGGCCGAGGGTCCTTTCTCTATTACCTGATGGATAATTTGCCCTGCTATCCTCGCGCTCCTCCCTACCTTAGCCAATTCCTTATCTACTTGCTCTGGGAGCTCCAGCAGGAAAGTTGAGTCCTCATTTATGGACCTGGGGAAACCTCCCAGCCTGATGTAGTCTTCAAATGCCCTCTCTAACTCCTTCAGTCCGTATCCCCTGACGCCAACGAACTCCCTGAAGCTTAATGGTAGGACTTGGACATTCCTGCCCTTCCCCCTCCTGCCCGTGAAGGACTCCGCGTATCTACGAACCCTGACGGAGGAGGATCCGCTCACTATCAGGACACCCTTGGAGAAGAGGCCTTGATCAATGAGCCCCTTTACCACACGCCACCAGTACTCCAATCCCGTGACCTCATCTAGTATTACCAGACTCTCCCTAGACGGAAGGATGGAGAGGACAGATCTCAACTCCTTAAGATCAACGATCAGATCGCAGTTCACGTAGACAAGTTTGGTCGGCTCCCTACCTAGTTCTATGAGCTCCTTTATTAGCAGTTTCAGTCCGGTGGTCTTCCCCACCTGCCTCGGGCCCAGCACGAAGTTAAGGGAGAAGGGCTCCAAGGAGATGCCGTCTAACCAATCGGGTCTCCACTTGTATTTGGATCTGGAAAGTTTAGCTAGATGAGGATCGTGCCTAGCCCATGAGTCGTCGTACCACCATGGATTGAAGGGTTCGAGCTTCACTTGATATTCTAATATCGAGTATTTATATACTTTTTGATAATTAAATGTCAACGATGGACTAGCGTGTGTTAATGCCGGTTATTGCAGGGAACTAGTCTTGAGTTGGAGGTACTCATTAGGAGGTCAGTCCTCCACTTGGGAGGCTCCGTATTGAACGGGGTACTATCTCCACAACCTTAACTCATACTTGACCAATCTCTCGAAATATCAGATATTACACGTCCACAAGGGTAGTTCCTTGGCTATCGCCGTGGCCCCGATTAGCAGATCCTTGCCGTCTATGGGAGCCCCACCCTTCCTGAGGTCCCTCCATATCTCAACAGCCTTCGAGATCACCTTAGCGTTGTAATACCCTTGGACAACGATTTCCTCCACGAGAAACTTCGCCCTGTTGGGATCAGGAGGATTAAGTTGTGGAAGATCGTTAAGTCCCTCACTATAAGCATTGGACCACCATGGTTTAAGCGCTTCAACCTCATCTCGTCTCTCTTGATGCCCCGCTTTCCCTCCTTTGTATGTGCTGATAAGGAAGTATCAATAGGAGGCAGACTAAAGATTTAGTAACGCTAGATTTAGAGTTAGAACTACGAACAGAAAACTTTTAAATATCTAATAGAATGTTAGACTGGCCTAAGTTAGGTCGATGAGGTGATATATATGGATGAGGTAACGAAGATGCCCCTGCTTGGCGACAAGTTCCCCGAGATGGAGGTCAAGACCACTCACGGCGTGATAAAGCTCCCCGATCACTACAAGGGCAAGTGGTTCATCCTGTTCAGCCACCCTGCTGACTTCACCCCGGTCTGCACCACCGAGTTCGTGGCCTTCCAGAAGAGGTACGATCAGTTCAGGGAGCTCGGAGTCGAACTCATAGGCCTCAGCATAGACCAGACCTTCAGCCACATAAAGTGGGTCGAGTGGATAGATGAGAAGCTGGGCGTGAAGATAGAGTTCCCGATAATAGCTGACGATCTCGGGAAGGTCGCCGCCAAGCTCGGGCTCATACACCCGGGTAAGGGCACTAACACTGTCAGGGCCGTGTTCGTCGTGGACCCGAATGGCGTGATCAGGCTGATACTCTACTACCCGCAGGAGATAGGCAGGAACATGGACGAGATCCTCAGGGCCGTGAAGGCTCTGCAGACATCTGACAAGAACGGCGTGGCCACTCCGGCCAACTGGCCCGAGAACGAGCTCATAGGAGACAAGGTGATCATACCCCCCGCCAGCGATGAGAAGACCGCCAAGGAGAGGCTCGAGAAGGCCAAGGCCGGAGAGTTCGAGTGCTACGACTGGTGGTTCTGCTACAAGAAGCTCTAAACTTCCCTTCTTTTCTTTTATTCCCAATCACGCTCCGATACTTGGTTCCCTTCTTAGAGAATATCTTGTTGAAGATTTTACATTCAATATTGAAGGCTTGGGGCAGGCTACCTCGATTAATTAAGTGACGCCCGGGTTTTAGGATGAGCGCATTACCCTATGAGATCGCTCGAACACCTCTCTAGGCGATGGCGTTAAATTGGGGAAGCATTAACCTCCCAAGGCCGTAACCAGCTTAGGGCTTCAGCTCTGGGAGGAGAGGGGAATGTCCAACAAGAGAGAACTGCCCGTCTTAGCGGGAACACTGCTCTTGGAGCTGGCTTGGAGCATGAGCTACATGTTCATGGCATTCGAAACCTATGCTCAAGCAGGATTCTACGCGTATGCCCTCATTAGGAGCCTGCCCTCCCTAGCCTACTTCTTGGGGAGTAGATTTCTGGGATTTCTCAGTGATTCCTCCGGAATGAGGAGGCCCTTCTTCCTTCTGGGCGGTATTTCCACCGTTACGTCGCTCTTGGCGATGGCCTTTCTTCCCATAGACCTCTGGATCCCCGTGATATCCCTGTGGTACTTCCTCTCTGCCTACGAACCAGTGATGATAGCATACCTCAGCGCGGAGATGGAAGCTGGGACTGCCTCTGGGGAGTATTACGCCGCCTCGGAGCTTGGATTTACCCTAGGGACGGCTAGAGGCGGCATGCTCGCCGACGCTTTGGGGATAAGGAATGTCCTTATCATCGCCGCGCTCGTAGCTTTACCGTCCTTGCCCCTCTTCATGCTGGCTGAGGATGGACCTTACAGGCCTCTGGACATCAAGAATGCCCTGAAGAGGACCATCCAATTGAAATTCCCCGGCGGGACCAAGAAATACGTTCCCATATTCCTCACCGCGAGCCTCTCCATATCAGTATTCTACATGGCCTTCTCGATAAAGGTCTTTGAAGCCTCGGGAAGATCTAACTCGCTCATGGGCCTCTTGATAGCAGCAGCCGGTCTCTTCGGCACGTTGACCGGACCGGTTTACGGCAAGTTAACGGACAGGCTCGGGGGAATGCGGAGTTTCCTCATCTCATGTCTCGTATACTCCGCCTACTTCTCGATCGCCTCTTTTATTGAGGATCTCACGCTACTTGCCCTGCTCATGGTGATCCTCATATTTCCCTTCCACTACTCCTCTAGAAACGCGTTGGCAATGGAGCTAGCCCCAGAAGAGAAGGCTTCGGCCGTGTCAGTCCCCTCGTCCCTTGGCTCCATATCGGAGGCGGTAGGGAACTACATGGGGGGCACCCTCATGGGTCTCCTCGGATTGACGGAGACCATGATAGCTGGCTCGATCCTCAGCCTAGCTGCAGGGGTGATGATACGACTGCACGGTAGAAAAGGGGAGGGTAGTGACCTCAAGGTCAAAGCTTGACGGCGAGAGTGTGCTTCGGCGGGGCATAGACCTTCAGCTTCTGTCCCACATTTATCTCCAGATCGGGATCTACCTCTATTATGAAGTTCTCAACCTCATTGCTGGCCTGAAGCATCTGAGAGTCGCCCAAGAAGGATATGTGGTAGACCTCCACCTCGAACTCGTTATACCCCTTACCCGGCTCCAGAGTGAAGGACTCTGGTCTTATCATGATTAGGGCCTTATCTCCAACCTCCAATCTCACGTCAGGGTGGGAAGGAACTGCTTTAACCACCTTACCGCTCTCTAGTCTTACCTCCAGCTCCTCACCATATGTGACGACCTCCCCTAGGATGAAGGTCCCCTGACCTATGAACTTGGCGACGAACTCGTTCTTCGGGTTCTTGTATATCTCCTTGGGCGTGCCGACCTGCATTATCCTGCCTCTATTCATCACGGCTATTCGATCGGATATGCTCATTGCCTCCTCTTGGTCGTGGGTGACGTAGATGGCCGTGATCCCGAGTTCCCTCTGCAATCTTCTGAGTTCGGCCCTCATCTCTACCCTCAGCTTAGCATCTAGGTTGCTGAGCGGCTCGTCAAAGAGGAGGACCCTCGGATTTATCACCAGCGCCCTAGCTAGGGCTACCCTCTGCTGCTGGCCTCCGGAGAGTTGATGCGGCGTCCTGTTCTCCATGCCCTCCAGCTTGACCAGCTTGAGGACTTCCTTGACCCTCCTCCTGATCTCCTCCTTGGGGACCTTCCTTATCTTCAGTCCGTAAGCGATGTTGTCGAAGACGTTCATGTGGGGCCACAGGGCGTAATTCTGGAACACCATCCCCGTCCCCCTCAGGTGGGCGGGCATGTCCGTTATGTCCTGGTCGTCGAAGTAGATCCTGCCCTCGTCGGCCATTTCGAGCCCGGCTATAGTTCTGAGGAACGTAGTCTTGCCGCAGCCCGATGGTCCGAGCAGGGTGAAGAACTCCCCGTGCCTTATCTCCAAGCTGACATGATCGACGGCCACAACATCTCCGAAGACCTTCGTCAGGTTCACGGTCCTTATCGATACCATAAGACCACCTCACACACCTATCAGGGCTGTAGCCCTCTTCCTCAGGAGCAGATTCGCTCCCACTATGAAGATGAACTGAAGGGTCATGAGCAGGAAGCCCAGAGCAGCGGGCTGGAATGTGCCACCCGCCAGTCCATGGAAGAGCATGTCGTACATCTTCCAGGTCATTGGAGCGTCCCTGTGGTTCGCATCCCCGACGACTATGCCCGTGCTGACCTCCGACATAGAGTAGATGAATGAGAGCATCCCTCCGGCCAAGACGTTCAGGAGGATCATGGGCATGACTATGGAGAAGAATGTTCTAGTTCTACTGGCCCCTACGGTCCAGGCCACCTCATCCAGCGTCTTATCAGTTTGTTCCAATCCAGAGAATACTGCCCTCACTGTGAACGGAATCTTCCTGACCGTGTAGGAGGCAATCAGCAGGGGAGCTCCGCTTATGGTGGGGCTAAGGGGAGTACCCAAGTAGGTCAGGAAGAGTCCAGTAGCCACTGCTATTCCGGGGACAGCTATGGGTATAGTCACAAGGAGGTCTAGGGCCCCTATTCCCGGGAGGGACTTCTTCCTAGAGACTAGGTATGCTGCACTGACTCCCAGCACAACCATGAAGAGAGTCGCTATCGAGGAGTAGACCAAGCTGTTCATTATGCACCTACTGGCCTCTTCATCGCTCAGCACCGCTATGAAGTTGTCTAGGGTAAAGCTGGACGGTAAGAGGGTCGGTCCCCACTGCTTGGCGAAGGCGAGGAGAGTCACGCCTATGTGAGGGAGTGTAGCGAAGAAGAGGACCCCCAATATGAAGATATACACCAGTAGAGTAACTACTGGGGACAGCTTCCTCCTCTTGGGCCTCCAGGTGCCTCCCTTGCTCAGCATCGCGTACTTTTTTAGGCTGACATATCTCCTCACGCCCACGAAGACCAAGCCAGAGATAACGAGGAGAATCATCGCCAAGGTGGTGGCCTCTTGGGAGATGAGACCAGCTGGAGTGAAGATCCTGTTGAATATCTGAAAGGTCAGGACCTTTTCGGCCGTCGTCCCTTTGAACACTATGGGCGTGCCCAAATCCTCAAGAGAGAGGATGAAAACGAGGAGAGCACCGGCCTCCACCCCTGGAGTGGCGAGCGGTAGAGTCACGGTCCTGAAGAGCCTAAAGCCGCTTGCCCCCATGTTGATAGCCTGTTCTTCCAGCGTCGGATCGACGCTTATCAGGGCGGTGTAGGAGTTCAGCATTACTATAGGGTAGAACAGGAGAGTCTGAACCAGTATAACCGCAGGGAGTCCGGTGATCTCTATCTTGAAGGGGAGCAGGTGTAACATGTCGTAGAAGAGGACGTTGAGGACCCCATCGGCCACTATCATCTTCTTAAGGCCTATAGCTCCCACGAAGGGTGTGGAGAGCAGCGGGATCAAGGATACTATCCTGAGAACCTCCGATCCGGGGAACCTGTACTTGGCGAATATGAAGGCCAGTGTGAAGCCCAAAACTGTGGAGAAGAGCGTTGTGAAGGTGGCTACCACTAGGGAGTTCGGTATGACCCCCATGTCCCAGCCAGTAAGCAGGACGATCGTCTCCTCTCCTCCGGCAGTTTGGTACTTCACCACCTCGTAGAGGCTTCCCCTTATCCCCTCCAAGGAGATGAACGGAAATCGATTCAGCAGCTTCAGTCTCAGAGGGAAGTAAAAGGGGTCCGTTAGTATCGTCTGGAGCCAGTAGAAGGAGAAACCGCCGGATGAAGAGTAGAAAGACCTCACGACTACCAGTCCTAGGGGAACTATGAGGAACGCGGTGAATGAGGCCAGCACTATGATCAGCTGTGACCAAGAGAAGGCGTCCATTTCCCATCTTATCTTCCTGAGCAGTTTGGATAGCCCCGCGGCCTGACCCATGACTGCACCATGTCAGGTTGGTGAGGATCGTTATAAATGCTGTTGGGAGCTAACTGGCTAGAGGTATCGACATGAGGATCAGCAAAGCTCCTATAAGCTGGAGTGGAGATAGAAACTCACCCAGCAGGAGCCAGGCAAATGCGTACGCGAATACGGGTTCCGCCATGAGGCCTAGGGCAGCTGACTCGGGCGAGATCCTCTCTTGGGCCCATGCTTGGAGGTAAAACGCAACCACCGTGGCCAAGATTCCAGAATATAGGACTGCTGCGATTACCACAGGATCTAATGGCATGCTATACTCTCCCAGCACCGGAATGGATGCTAAGGCAAGTGTAAGAGTAACAAGGAACTCGTTGAAGGCTACATCATCCGGTGAGAGTACCTTTGAAGCTCTATCAACTACTACTATCTGGAGAGCCCACGCCACAGCGCAACCGAGTGTTAGTAGGTCACCCGTAGCGAGCGGCATTCCGTAAGCGACCTCCGTTAGGAGGGCCAGTCCCAAGACACCCAAGAATATTGCAAGGACAGCTCTAGCTTTAGGTTTCCTCCGGAAAAGGATTAACTCGAATAAAGGGACGAGGGGTGCGTTCAATCCTGTGATGAAAGCCGATTTAGTGGCAGAGATCCCTGTAAGGCCCTCCATTTGAAAGGCGAATCCTAGAAACACCATAAGACCAGCTAGCAGGCCTATCTGAGAGAGCTTCGGCCTTATTCCTCTGATGAAGTAGAGTAGGGATAGTATCAGGAGGGCCAAGGCGAACCTAGTGAGGAGGAAGGGCAGGGGGTCCGCCGAGTAGAATGCTGACTTCATGGCAGTGAAGGTCCCTCCCCACAGGGCCGCCACGGTGAGTATAGCTATTGTGCCGGCCGCGCTGCCCCTGGCTCGCATGTCAACCGGAACTTACGCCTGACTATAAAAGTCGTTTACGGTTCCATGACCGGACCCCATGGACCCTCGTTCCATCGCACGATACCATGCGGGATAGAGAGATGTGGGAGGAATCAGTCAGGTAATTCGGAAAAATGGGAGTTACGTTAAGCCGCTTCTCGTTCATTTCATCCATTAGCTGGCACGCCGAGAAGCCTCTTAGCTACTTCTACTCCTTCTATGGCGTTTTTACCCCATCCATCGGCTCCTATCTTCTCAGCAAACTCCCTAGATGTGGACAGGCCTCCTATAAGCACCTTCACTCTGTCTCTGAGACCCTCCTCCTTCAATCTGTCTATCACGGTCTTCATGTAGTTCCTAGTAGTCGTTAGCAGGGAGCTCATTGCCACTATATCTGCGTCGTGCTCCCTGACAGCATGGATGAACCTTGCCGCGTCCACATCCACCCCCAAATCTATTACCTTGAAACCTGAAGCCCTCAGCATCGTGGCAACTAGGCTCTTCCCTATGTCGTGGACATCCCCCTTCACTGTACCTATGACCACGACTCCCAAGGAAGACTCGCTATCTGATTCCTCGATACCCATTTCCTTGAGGGCTTTCTTGAATATATCAGCCGCCACGAGCATCTCCGCTATGAAATACTCGCCCTCCTCGTAGAGCTTTCCTATCTCATCCATGGCCTCGCTCATGGGACCGAGTATTATGTCCCAAGGATCCTCTCCCCGGGCTAATAGGTCTTTGAGCGCTTCGAAGAAGGAATCTTCATCCAAGTCCACCAAGGATTCCTTGAGCTTCTCCTTGGGATCCATCTCATCGACTGGATTCCATGACTCTATATAGCCTTATCTTCCTCCGCTTCATCATCACGCTCCTACTATCAACCATCCCCGATTCGACCAGCTTCGAGAGCGCCTTGTAAACGCCTTGGAGTGAGACGTCATCCAATCTCCTCCAAATCTGATAGGCGGTCATCTCCCCACCCTCCCTGAGGACCTCCAGCACTCTCGCTTGGAGTTCAGTGAGGGGTCTCGCAACCACCCCGTGTTCCCACTTCCTGAGGCCTGTTCCTGTGAGTACGGCTATCACATCGCTCCCGAGTTCCTTAGCTAGGGAGTACGCTTTGGCAGCTACTGGCTTGATGTACACTCCCTTTCTCGCCAGCTGGACCAACGATTCTAGTGCACTTGCCGCGTCCACTTCAACCAATCTCACACCTCTGCTCTCCAAGGTCTCGAGAAGTCCCGTCTTGACGGTCCCATGATAAGCTAGGTATATGGGTGGGATCCTCGACAGACCCAGTTCCTCCAGCTCGGAGAATCCCTTCCATACCCCGTATGCCAAGACCCCTGACTCCGCTGGAATGACTAGACCATCAGCTCCTCCCTTTGCCTCGTATATCTCGAAAGCTATAGTTTTGAAGCCCTCTATCATGAAGGGGCTCTCATACGCCCTTCCTCCGCTCCCATCGAAGGATATATCCACATCCAAGTTCGAGAGGTAAAGCAGCTCTGTTAGCTCCACTCTGCTGGGATCCACCCTAATCCTGACCTTAATGCCGGACTCGAGAAGGTAGGTGGAGAGGGAGACCGTTATATCCTGAGAGAAGTCGAGCTCCAGCTCCTCGGGTAGATCTGAGCAGCTGACTAGGACTGAGGATCCCCTGTCGACATACGAGCCTGTGGGGTTCCTAGTCTCATCCTTCACGAGTATGCCCTCGATCCTCCTGAGGGGCGTGAGTCCCTCACCCAAGCTAACCCTCCTCTTGGGATCGGGAAGTAGAGATCCATACCTCCATATGGACGGTTCCTCCTCGTCCAGCGACCATTCCCTCCGATTCAAGACTATCTCCATTGGGGATCCGCATCTCGGGCACTCAGCGGAGAAGCTTGAAGTCGTGTAACCGCACCTGATGCATCTGTACTTCATCACTCACCTACTCCATCTCCATCCTCCTCAGGGACTCGGAGACCTTCTCACCTATCTTAGCACCCATCTCCAACGCCTTGGAGGTGCACCCTTTAACTGGGGCATTCAGGAGATCTTCCACGCTGTTGACGCCGCTGGACATGATCGCCGCTACTCCCGCCCTATCCGCGGCCTCCACATTCAGGAAGCCGCACATAGCGAAGCTCCTATTCCCCTTTATCAGGATGAGTGGTGGAGAGTTAGGCAGGTCCACCTCTATTCCGATCAGCTTAACCCCATCTAAGGAGATTTCCTCCACCCTCAGCAGCTTGAATCACCTTTGAGGAGACCTGCTGGAGCTGATTAACTTAAAAAGAAAGAGGGATGTAGGCTTGTGACTCAGCTCAAGCTCACTTCTTGTACGGAAGATGCTCCTTTCCGAATAGGAACCTTCCAACTATCAGCCTCATTATGTTCTGACCGCCTTCCGCTCCCACGTAGTAGCTCATTACTCCCCTCAAGGCCATCTCGAGCGGTGTGTCCTTCGTGTAGCCGTAAGCGCCGGTAGCCTTCATGAACTCCTTAATGGCATCTACGGAAAGCTCTGGAGCTAGCAGCTTGGCCATGGCCGCCCATAGTCCAGCTTCCTTCAGGGTCACATTGCCCTGATCGAACTGGTCTATCATCCACGCGGCCTTGTATATAACCAGTCTGGTGGCCTCTAGCTTGGAGTAGTAGTCAACTAGCGGGAACTGTATTCCCTCGAAGGAAGCTAAGGATCTATTGAACACAACTCTATTCTTCACATACTCCTTGGTGTAGTCGAACATGCCCATGGCTGAGCCAGTGCATCCTGCGGCCACAAAGACTCTCGCTCTGTTGAATCCCTCCATAGCTATGCCGAAGCCCTCATTGACCTCCCCTATTATGTAATCTCCAGGTATCTTGACATTGTTCAGCCTCATCCATCCCGTGCTTATACCGCACCTGCCCATGTCTTCAAAGAGGCCTGTCTCTACGCCGGGCAGATTTATTGGTAACCAGACTATGCTCATTCCCCTCGATCCGGCCTCCGGCTTGGTCTTCACTAAAGTAACGTAGCCTCCATCGAGTTCCTTGGCCTCAACTATCCCGCTTATGAAGGTTTTCTCGCCGTTGAGCACCCAGTAACCGTCTTCCTTCTTGGCTAGTGTCTTGAACCCAGCTACGTCACTGCCGCTCTGGGGCTCAGTGGAGTTTATACCCACGAATCCCTCTCCCTTAGCAGCTCTGCTCAGGACCTCCTTCGCCAGCTCGGGCTTCGCGTATCTCTCGACGATCTTCCCCCAAGAGGCCTCGACCAGATGGAACACTGCTGTGGCCACGCTGGGATCGGCTCGAGCCAGTTCCTCAGTGGCTATGGTCCCCATAACCCAGCTAGCTCCCTGACCACCGTATTCTGGCTTGACCGTTAGAAGGAGGATGCCGTTCTCCGCGAGGGTCTTTATCACCTCGTCGGGAATCCTGCACTTCGTGTCTATTTCCCTAGCCCTAGGGGCTAATACCTCAGAGAGAAGCTCTCTAAGAGTCTCCCTAAATACTTCCTCCTCCTCAGTGAAACCTAAATCGACCAAAGGGTTGCACCCTAGCGTAGGGTGTGTTGGGAAGCTTAAAAATTATGACAGCTCCTGTTTGTAAAATATCAGTATGTTATATCCTAGCCGAATCTATAGACTACCCCCATCCCTCCCGAAGGGTAGCTCCAGTGAACGTTATCATGAGGGCATATCAGGAGGCATGTACCGCACTCTAGGCAGCCCTCATAGTTATACAGCATCTCCTTAGTCTCCTCATTCCACTGATACAGTTTAGCCGGACATGCTACCTGACAGGGCTTTTCAGAACATTTTCTGCAGATTTCTTGGTCCTTTATCCATATGTGGGGCTTGTCGTCCACCTCAAAGTGAGTCATGGCCAATTTGTCCTCTATGGAGAGGCCGAAGAGCTTAGACATTGTCCCGCACCATAACATGCCTTCCCGTTTAACTAATCAACTTTTTGATATTTCCGGTCTAGGGCCAGCGCGGTGGCGATTATGGATATAGCCGTCCTCGTTAAGCAGTCCCTTGACGTTCAGGAGCTCAGAGTAGATCAAGATACCGGAAAGATCTACATAGAGGATGCTCCCACGAAGGCGGGGGATATAGAGCTCAATGCTACGGAGGAGGCTGTCAGACTGAAGGAGAAGTTCGGTGGAAAGGCCATAGCCCTCATGCTATCTACCTGGGGCGCCTCGGGGAAGAGGCAAAAGGAGGCTAGGGAGGCTCTCACTAGGGTATTGGCCATGGGGCTAGATGGAGCGATGCTGATCACGGGAGAGGGCGCAGAGAGAGGCGACACATACATGATAGCCAAGGCCCTAGCTCAGGAGATAAGGGACAAGTTCGGACTGGTCTTGGCAGCTGAGGGTAGTGAGGACAATTTCTCAGGCCTTCTTCCGGCCAGGCTGGCTGCCGAGCTCGGCTGGCCTTACGTGGCCTATGCAACCGCCATCGAGGTTGAGGGGGATTACGTGAAAGTGACCCGGAGCTTGGAGGACTTCGAGGAAGTGGTGAAGGTCAAACTACCAGCCGTGATAAGCGTTACTCAGGAGATAAACAAGCCTAGGGTACCTAAACTAGTCGAGATAGTCAAGGCTAAGAAGAAGCCCATGGACCAAAAGGACTTCTCTCCTCCTGTTGAGCCCAAACTCACGATTAGGGAGTTAAAGGTCCCCAAAGTCGAGAGAAAGCGAATAGTGATAGAAGGAGATGTTGAGGAGGCGGCAGAAAAGCTGATTCAGGCCCTGAAGGAAGAAGGTGTCCTGTGAGGGGGTGATGGGATGAAGGTCCTAGCGTTCTCTCATTCCATGGATCTAGCCCTCGAACTTGTATCAGCCGGTAGAGAACTGGGAGACGTATCCCTTCTCGTAACCTCTGATCAGGAGGGCTGGATCAACGAAGTTAAGGGCGCCAAGGAGATCTTGCTCTGCAAGGAGATGGATAGTGGGGATCAGGAGGGATTGGTCGAGCTGATAAGTGGGCTTGCGGGCGATTACGAGGTCGTGCTCCTAGCCAGCGATAGAAGGGGCAGGGAGTTAGTGGGTCAGGTGGCCCACAGGCTGGGAGCCTCCTCGGCAGTAGATGTCTCCTCCCTGTCCGTGGAGAAAGGGAAGCTCGTAGTCGAGAGGATGACCTTCGGAGGGAAGGCCATAGCCGTGGAGGAGATGGGCCTTCCTGCTGTGATATCAGTTCAGAAAGGTAAGTTCAGGCCTCCAGAGGAGGGTAAGCCCTCAGTAAGGGAGGTCGGCGCTCCCTCAGTAGAGAGGAGGATTGAGGTCATCGGGGGGAAAGAGAAGCCTAAAGTCGGTGTCCCCCTCGACAAGGCGGAGATCGTCGTAGCTGTAGGTAGGGGATTCAGGAAGAAGGAAGACCTCAAATTAGCTTACGAGCTGGCTGACGTGCTGGGAGGGGTGGTGGGCGCCACCAGACCCTTAGCTGCGGACCTGAAGTGGATGGAGGAGGAAGTCTGGATAGGGATAAGCGGCGTCCGGATAGCTCCTAAGCTCCTGATAGTGGTCGGGGCATCGGGGCAACAGCAGTTTGCCGCCGGTATAATGGATTCCAAGGTCGTAGTCGCGGTTAACACGGATTCCAAGGCGCCCATATTCGAGCAGGCTGATTATGGGGTTGTCATGGACCTGTACGAGTTCCTTCCCGTCCTCACTAAGAAGCTGAAGGAGATTAAGGGTGGCTGAGTTGGCGGACTTCGATGTCATAGTGGTGGGAGCGGGACCAGCTGGTTCCGTCGCCTCCTACCTCTTAGCAAAGAGAGGGTACACCGTATTGACCGTGGAGAGAGGGAAGAGGCCTGGAGCCAAGAATATGTTCGGAGGACGGCTCTACTCCTGGTCGTTAGAGAGGGTCTTCCCGGAATTCTGGAAGGAGGCTCCTGTAGAGAGAGAGGTAACGAAGGAGGTCATAGGGTTCCTTCATGGCGATAGGGGTGTGGAGATAAGACTGAGCACCAAGCCCGAGGGGAGGAGCTTCACCCTGCTCAGGGCAAAGTTCGACCAGTGGCTGGCTGAGAAGGCTGAGGACGCCGGGGCTGAGGTGATATCCAGATTCAAGGTCGAGGGACCCCTCATCAGGGACGGCCGCGTGGTCGGGATAGTGGCAGAGGGCGAAGAGGAGATGGAAGCTGAGGTCGTGATAGCAGCTGATGGTGCTCTGAGCTTCATGGCGGAGAAGGCTGGTCTCAGGCCGAGGCTATCCAAGGAGGACTTCGCCGTCGGTGCTAAGGAGGTCATAGAACTACCTAAGGAGGTTATAGAGGACAGATTCTGTCTTTCCGGGGATGAAGGAGCAGCTCAGCTCTACGTGGGAGACCTGACCGAGGGAGTGGTCGGCGGGGGGTTCATCTACACCAATAAGGAGAGCATCTCCTTGGGCGTGGTGATGAGGATAGGTTCCCTAGCCTCCAAAGTCTCCGAGGTATCAACGGCCATGTGGGAGATCACAGAGAAGTTTAAGTCACACCCAATGATCAGGAGATACTTGGAAGGAGGGAAGCTCGTGGAATACTCTGCCCATATAATACCCGAGACCCAGTTCATGCGGGGCGTCAAGCTCTATACCGATGGAATGGTCGTCGTCGGCGATGCTGCTGGCTTCTGCGTTAACTACGGCGTGACAGTCAGGGGTATGGACTTCGCCATCGAGAGCGCCAGAGCCGCAGCGGAGGCGGTGCATCACGCCCTAGAGAGTGGGGATACCTCGGCAAGATCTCTGAGCAGGTATCAGGAGATCCTGTCAAAGGGAATGCTTAGAGAGTTAGAGGCCGCCAAGAAGGCGGTTGATCTGATGGAGGACGAAAGGCTCTACTCCTCCATACCGAGGATAGCGGTGGAAACACTGGAGCACCTCTTCTTGGTTGATGGTAGGCCTAAGGAGAACCTCTACTCCTTCCTCAGGAAGGAGCTGTCCGAGGAGGGGATCTCCCTCCTGTCGGCCCTCCTGCTAGGATGGAAGGCCCTGAGAAGTATGTGAGTTTTGAGTTATAGGTGATGCCCATGGGTTTGGAGGATGTCTTCATCGTTAGTATCGCTCGAACACCTATAGGCAAGTTTGGTGGGAGTCTGAAGACTTGGCCGGCCCCAAAGCTCGGGGCCGTAGCAATAGAGGCCGCTGTCAGACGATCAGGCCTCGATCCCAGTGATGTAGATGAAGTGATAATGGGGAACGTCCTCCAAGCGATGGTTGGCCAGAATCCGGCCAGGCAGGCGGCGATACTTGCTGGCATACCGAGCACCGTTCCCGGATTCACGGTCAACAAGGTGTGCGCCTCGGGCATGAAGGCCGTATCTCTTGCAGCCCAGAGCATAGTCTTCGGGGAGAATAGGGTTGTGGTGGCCGGTGGAATGGAGAGCATGAGCATGGCGCCCTACACCCTGCCCTCGAAGTGGAGATGGGGGGTGAAGTTCGCCTTCGCCGGGGAGAAGCTTATGGATATAATGGTCCACGACGGTCTGACGGATCCCCACACCGGGCTCCTCATGGGGGAAGAGGCTGAGGAGACAGGGAAGAAGTGGGGCATAACTAGGGAGGAAGCCGACGAGTTCGCAGTTAGCAGCCACATGAAGGCGGCAGAGGCGACGGAGAAAGGATACTTCGCTAAGGAGATAGAGCCCGTGACGAAGGGCGACGAGGTGATCTTGGATAAAGATGAGGGCATAAGGCCGGACACAAGCCTAGAGAAGGTAGCTAGGCTGAAGCCCGTATTCAGGCCCGACGGGACCATAACCGCCGCCAACGCCTCCCAGCTCAGCGATGGTGCTGCAGCCCTAGTGCTGGCTCACAGAGATGTAGTCGAGGAGAAGGGCCTTAAACCCATAGCTAGGATCCTCGGATTCGCCTCTGCGGGAGTGGAGCCGAAGGACTTCGTTGAGGCCCCTATTCCGGCTACCCAGAAGCTTCTCAAGAAACTTAACATGAGGATAGAGGATTTTGACCTCTACGAGCACAATGAGGCATTCGCCTTGGCCAGCCTCGTCGTGGCGAGGGGTCTGAGCATACCAATGGACAGGTTAAATGTGTTTGGTGGAGCCGTGGCTATAGGCCATCCCCTAGGCGATAGCGGGGCTAGGATAGTCATCACACTGATAAACGCCCTGCAGATAAAGGGTGGACGGAAGGGCCTAGCTACGATATGCCACGGCGGTGGTGGGGGACAGAGCATAGCTATAGAGCTGGTGTGAGTGATGGTCAGGATGAGGCTCTACGGATGGATAGCCGAGAGGTTCGGATGGAGGGAAAAGTCTCTAGAGTTCGAGGGTACGATAGAGGATCTACTCAACGGTCTGAACCCCGAACTCGTGGAGTTGATTTTGAAGGGCAGGGTTATGGTGGCAGTCAACCACTCCTTAGAGAGGGATCTAAGCAAGAGGGTATCAGGAGGGGATATTATAGCGATACTACCCACATTTTCGGGTGGTTAGATGGGAAGATCTGGGATCGTTGAGGGACCTATAGACGAGGAGGCCGAAATTAGATCGGTAGCTGAGGGTAGGACTGAAGTAGGGGCTATCGTGACGTTTAGGGGTGTGATACGGGAGAAGTCTCTTCATGGAAGGGTGAAATTTCTCTATTACGATTTCTACCCCGAAATGGCAGGCAGGGCGTTGGAGGAGATAAGGAGGAAGGCTATAGAGAAGTTCGGCTTGGTGGATGCCACCATCCTCCACAGAGTGGGGGAGGTCCCGGTCGGTGAAACTGCCCTCCTCGTCATCGCTGCCTCGGAGCACAGGGAAGCTGCCTTTGAGGCCGCGAGGTGGATGGTAGACGAGGTGAAGAGGAGCGCCGCCATCTGGAAGAAGGAGGTTTTCATCGGTGGAGGGGAGCGCTGGGTGGAGGAAGTGCAATTGAGGTGGGGAGGCGGTTCAGATGATCGATATAACGAGCAAACCTCACGTTTACAGGGAGGCTGTAGCTAGGGGAAGCATAAGGCTCCGGAAAGAGACTATAGAGACCATAAGAGCGGGTGAAGTGAAGAAGGGTGATGTCTTTACCGTGGCTAGGGTAGCTGCCGTGCAGGCAGTCAAGGACACGCCGAGGATCATCCCGTACTGCCATCCGATCCCCATAACAGCCGTCGACGTCAGTTTCAGTCTAGAGGAGGAGAGAGTATGGGTGGAAGTAACAGTTCGAACCACCTCCCAGACGGGAGTAGAGATGGAGGCCCTGACAGGAGCATCGGCGGCGCTCTTGACCGTCTGGGATATGGTGAAATACTTGGAGAAGGATGAGAGTGGGAATTACCCGACCACGAGAATAGAGAATGTGGTGGTGGTCAGGAAGTTGAAGGGAGAGGGTTGAATTGCTACTGGATAGGTGGGGTAGGCCCATCACCAATCTGAGGATCTCCGTCACTAACGCCTGTAATTACAACTGCTTCTTCTGCCACAAGGAGGGACATGGAATAGAAGGGGGTGAGATGACCCCCGTCGAGATAACCCGCTTGGTGAAATTGCTAGTAAAGCACGGGATAAGGACCGTCAAGATCACGGGTGGAGAGCCCCTGATGAGGCGTGACTTGGAAGAGATAGTGAGAGGCATTCGGGAGGCTGGAATTGAGGAGATAAGCTTGGTGACCAACGGATGGTTCCTCCCAGAGAGAGCTTGTCCCCTAAAGGAGGCCGGTCTGGATAGGGTGAATATAAGCCTCCATTCGCTGAGGAGGGACATTTACGAGAGGATAACCGGAGTAGATGGTTTGGATAGGGCGTTAAAAGCAGTTGATACCGCCTTAGAGTGCGGATTGACCCCCGTGAAGGTTAATGTGACTGTTCTCAGGGGATACAACGATGATGAGCTGTGGGAACTGGTGAGGTACGCCTCATCCAAGGGGATAAGGATTCAATTCATAGAGCTCTTGGATGTGGATCCTGGCCTCAGGAGATACTACTATAGCCTCGATGGATTTGAGAAGGAACTGGAGAAGATGTCTCTGAGAAAGGAGATAAGGGAGCTCCACGGTAGACCTCTCTACTATTTAGACGGTGGAGCCATTGTGGAGATAGTCAAGGGGACAGGCAATCCCTTCTTCTGCATGCGATGCAACAGGATAAGGGTGACATCCGACGGCTTCTTTAAGACATGCATAAGGAGGGAGGACAACCTCGTCGACTTCCTCTCTATAATGAGGAACGGAGGGACAGATGAGGAACTCTTAGAGGCCTTCAAAAGGGCAGTTAGACTTAGAGAGCCGTTCCACAAGCCTCCTAGGGCCGGTCCGAGGTATGACGATATAGTCGAATTGTGAACTGTGTCTCCTTTCCCCTTCGTTTACCTCATCCCCTTCCCCCTTCTATGACAAGTCCTAGTTCCTCGGCTAGCTTCAAGGATTCCCTCTCTGTAGATCTCATGATGTCGTCCACGGGAAACCCGAGTTCCTTGTAGTAGATGGACATCCTCCAAGTGGCCATCAAATCGGCCAGCCTCGCTATCTTTGCCTCCATCCTCCTCCCCTCGCTGTACTCCCTCCAGAGGTCCAAGAGGTCAGCTTGGGTGATCTCCATTGAGAGCGCCTCCTCCTCAAGCTTACTCTTGTTTACACGGTCTCCGGTCCATTTAGGCAGATCTCCCACCACACCCTCAGCTATATCGTGGATCAGGACCATCTTCAGCACTTTATTCTCGCTGAACGTCTTTCCCCTTCTCTTGAGCTCCCTCATCAGATCCAACGCGATTAGAGAGGCGAGGAACGTGTGTTGAGATACAGTTTCAGCCAAGGAAGGCGGTATACCCGACTGCATCCATCCCGTTCTCGCCAACCAAGCGACCCTGATACCAAGGTCCACAAGCATAGTAGGGAATGGTTGATGGGAAATATAACAGTGAGTCTTCTCGAGCTATGTTTAAATCCGCAGGTTGGGGAAATGCCGAGATTGGAAATGAAGCTGGCCAGAGGAGAGGAACTTCTAGTCGACGCTAGGCCGCATCCTCTCGCTTTCGCCGGATTATACCTTATCTACGGGTACGTGTTAGTCGTAGGTTTGCTGCTTTGGTCGAAGGTCCTCAGTATTCAGCCCCCCGACGTCTTCCCAATTGAGGGGGAGTTACTGCTGCTCTGGCTTTTGCTGGTGGTGCCCTTAGTAATCGCCTCGATAATCAAGATATCATGGAGATGGGCCTTCATCTCAGTTTTACTGGCCGCCATCTCGACTTACATGAACTACAGCAGTTATCCTCCTTGGGTGCCAGAGGTGGCCTTTGGCCTAGTGGGAATTCTCAGCGTGGACTTCTACAGGAGGGGGCACAGGTACTACATAACTAGTAGGAGGATAGTCATGGAGAAGCGGTTCCTATCAGTTAGGAAGAGAGAGCTTCCGATCAGTAAGATAAATGACGTGGTTGTGGAGATCCCCTTGCTCGGGAGGATATTCAACTTCGGAACGGTCACCCCACTTACGGCCTCGGGTCTGGGGATCGGTGAGGATTTGGCTCTAGCGGGGACCTCAGTGAAGGTAAACAGGTTCGAGGTTGGAGTTGCCGGCGGTAGGGGAGTGAATGTCCCAAGGGCGAGGACGTTCCTAGCCCTTTACGGTATACCCGATCCGGACAAGGTTTCCAGCGTGATCTCCAGCCTCATAGTAGGCTGAGAACTAGGGCTACGGTAGCGGTGGTTACCAGATCAGCGGTAGATGTGGCGATGGGGATCGTGAAGTTGTCGGGATCCAGCTTCCTGCTAGTAAGAAGGACGACGGATGTGGTCACTACCAGCATTATTGGGAAGGCGATCAGGAATGTTAGAACGCTCACCCAAGGGTTTCCTCCCAAGACCCAGAGCATTCCACCCATTAGGAAAAAGAAACCCAAGTAGACCCCGAACACCCCTGTGAGTTCTGGAAGTATATCTACCAAGGGAACCTTCCTCCTGAGGGTGCCCAAGAAGAGCCTAGTCGTGAGAATAGACCCTAAGATCGAGCTGGCATCTCCCAACTCGGTAAGCATCGCTGGATAAACGAATAAGAGGCTGGTGTCTGATATAGAAACTGCTTCGTTGAGGAATATGCCGGCGATACTCTCTATCGCTATAACTATGACTGTCGCAGTCAGTACCTCGGCCAGTATCCTCAGGTACTCCTTGGAAAACCATTTCAGGACCAGTATGACTGAGATCACCGCTACAGCCGAAGCTAGTGCTAAGCTGATGAAGGTACCAGCAGTCTTAATTGAGTATATGTAGAGGACCGTGACCACTATATCTGCGGCCGTGGAAATGAGAGGATAGACCACTATATCGGGATCCAACCCTCTCTTGAAGGACTCGAAGGATACAGCGATTTTGAGAGGGAGGAGAATGAGAGATACGCCGCACACGGTGATGAGCGATATGGCCAGCAGATCGAGATACCCGACATCGATCTCCATCAGGTGGAAAGGGAACACAATCATTACGGATGCGAGGAGGGAGGCGGATACACCCGTTGATAGTATTTCCCAGAGTTTCTCGTTCTCTCTCCTCAAGTTAGTGTCTACGGTACCCAAGTTTAGAGCCGAGGTTAATCTCCCCGCGACGGAACCGGAGATAGCTCCTCTAGCTCCTATCAGGGGAGGATATAGCAGGGCGGCCCATCTGATGTCTGTAGGAAAGTAGAGCCAGAGTATTAGACCTGCCACGATGTCTCCCAGGCCATAGAACGCAGAGATTACCGCTTGCGGCGCTGTCCTCTTTACCCTACTCCACATCAATGGTCTCACCCTGTGATAGTTAGCGGGATGATGGAGCTTGCGCTTGAATAAATCATCCCGTTTCTAGATAATGTTGTTTGGTAGGGATGTCTAAAAAAGAGCATGCGATTGTGCGTCTTCGCCCGGGGGTTAGAGGATGCGAGCAGCCCTTGGAGCTTATAAAGTTTCTCAGAAAGTCGCCGGATCATCGAAAGCAACCGAATACTTTTTAAGTAGGGGATCATGTTGCATCGTTGGACATCAGCCTAATCATCAAAAAATGGCAGGAGGAGACCGCATGGCCGCAGTAGAGGAGGCTATTGGTACCCTAAAGCAAAAAGAAAGGGAGCTGAGGCGGAAATTATCCGAGCTCCGTGAGCAGAGAAGATCTCTTATAGAGGAGCTTAAAGAACTGAGATCTAAGAGGTTGGAACTGATTGAGAAGATAAGAGAGAGGAGAGCCAAGTTAAGGGAGAAGATCGAGGAGAAGAGGAAACTTCAAGGCGAGCTAGTCAAGCTCAGGGAAGAAAGAAAGGAAGCCCTAGAGAGATTCAGGCAGGCGAGGGACGAAGCCCTGAAGATAAAAGAGGAGTACGAGGAGATAGTCAATTCCGTGGGCGTCCCCGAAAGGGTTCTCAGGAGGAGAATCTCGAGATTGGAGAGGAGGATAGAGACCTCTCCTCTAACCAAGGATCAGGAGAGAGACATAGTCATGCAGATAAGCCAGTACGAGGCGATGCTTCAGGAACTCAATAGGGCTAAGTCCCTGAAGAGGAAATTCATAGAGATAATGGCCGAGGCCGAGAGATGGAGGTTCTTTGTAAGGGACTCCGGGGAGAAGATAGGAGAGATAAAGGGACAGTTAAAGGAGATCTACGGTTACATAACTAAGGAGAAGGAGGAACTGGATAAAATAAGGAGTGAAATAGACGAGTTGAGCAATGTAATAAATGAGAAGAGCTCGGAAGTTGACAGGATGAAGGAGGAGATGGATAAGATAAGAGAGGAGATGAGGACGATACAGGAGGAGATAAAGAAGAGGTTCGAGAGGATAGTTACCAGCAATAAGGAGGTCGAGAGGAAGCTCAAGGAGAAGCTAGCTGAGGAGGCGTTGGAGAAGTATAAGGCTGGTGAAAAGCTCACCATTGAGGAGCTGAAAGTCCTCATGGAGCTCGGGCTGCTTGAGAAGCCTGCCAGCAGTTGAACTTTTTATGTTGTGAAGGTCTTCTCTCGCGGAGATGGAAAAGAAGTCGCCCCCCGAAAGGATACTTGTAGTGTGCGTGGACCGAGATGATGATCTGGGCGTCAAAGCTGGCATTAAGGGCCCGGTCATAGGTAAAGAGGCAAATATAAGGGCGGCCTCCGAGCTGGCCCTCGCTGACCCAACGGAGGCGGATGCCAATGCCATCTTTGGGGCTGTGAAGGTCTACGAGGAGGTCAAGCAGATATTCTCCAACTCTCCAGCGGAGGTTGAAGTGGTCACCATTACAGGTCATCCCAAGAGCGAGCTCCTAGCTGATGAGGAGATCAAGAGACAGATAGAAATTGTTGTGGAGGAATTCAAGCCAGACAGCATAATACTGGTTTCTGATGGCGCTGACGACGAGCTGGTCATTCCCCTCCTAATGAGGTACGCCCCTATAAGGAGCGTTAGGAGAGTGATAGTGCAACAGAGCAGGGAGATCGAGCACACCTACATACTCATGAAGAGGTACTTCGAAAAGCTGATGAAGTCTCCCACTTCTAGGGCCCTCTTATTCGGCCTTCCCGGGGCGCTACTGCTCCTAGCAGGGGTCTTCTCCCTGCTGGACCTACAGAGGTATCTATACATCGGGGCCACCGTGGTGGCTGGACTGATATTCTTGGATAAGGGGTTCGACCTGACCGACAAGCTCAAGAGGGGAGTCAATTACTTCGGGAAGCAGGTAGGTCTGCTCTCCTTCATAATGGGAATGTTCGGTGTCTTCATTTCCCTGTTCTTCTCCTACAGTAGGGCAACCTCCCTCGCGGCCCAGAACTACCCACTGGAGCTCATAATGGCGAGGCTCTTTCAGGAGGTGAGCGGCTTTATAGCTCTCTCCCTCACCGTGATGTTCGTCGGTAGTGCAATAGAGAGTTTCGCCAACAGAAATGTGAACGCCTTCGAGAAATTGATGGGTGCCGGCCTCGTGCTCTCCCTCTGGATGTCCTTTTACTTCATAGGCCAGTACATGGAGGGGAGCATAGGTCTTCTCAGATTCCTAGCGATGCAGCTCGGAGCGCTGGTATTCGCGATATCAGTGTTCTTCATAACCCTTAGGCTGGGTAAGATCTTCAGGGAGAGAGGATGGAAGTGATATGTACAGATCTGCAGCTTTCTTCAGCGCAGTGCTGAAGCCTGGCTCTGCTCCGATCACGATGACCTCCTTCCCCTCCTCCTTGGCCCTGTGGACGATGGGCATATAGGCCGCACTTCTGGCGACTAGCACCAAGGAATCTATCTTCTCGTTGTAGATGGCATCCATAGCTGCTATGGTGAGGTCCACCTCGACCTTTCCGGTGGATATGATGGCTCTGAAGCCTGCGTTGACCACCGCCTCCACCAGCTTCTCGGGCGCCTTCCTATCCAGAACCACGGTGGCGACGCGGATCCTTCCCTCCTCCTCGGCCAGTCTGCGTATCTCTTCAAGATCTATCCCCAGCTCCTTTCTCAGGATGTTGGGGCCATCCACGATAATCGCCAGCTGCTTTCCCTTCTTCTTCCTGACACTCCTGAGGACCTTCATTCCTATCGGATGGTCCGCCACCTCATAACTTAAATAGACTACTTTCCTCATGCCCTGAGGCCAAATGTTCTGTCCCAAGTGCGGAACTCTCATGAGACCCAAGAAAGTGGGCAAGGAGCTCGTCTACTACTGCCCCAGCTGTGGATACGAGATGAAGGGCAATCCGGGAAAGTCAACGGCCATAGTTACCAAGGTCGCCTCCGACAGCGATGGCGTGATAATAGCGGAAGGAGGTAAGAAGCTGGCCGCGCCGATAGTAGAGGCCAAGTGTCCCAAGTGCGGTAATGACAAGGCCTACTTGGAGATAGTCCAGACTAGGGCCGCTGACGAACCACCCACGAGGATATACACCTGTACCAAGTGCGGATACACTTGGAGGGAGTACACCTAAACGCTAGTATTTTATTTTACATATGTGTGATTTGCATGCGGGTATCCTCCTCATGGGGGGGAGCGGCTTGGGAGATGATGCCGGGGGTAGCCCTGGGTGGGACCCGGGCCGTCCGCTACTTCTTAAAGAGGGGCCTTAAGAACATGATTTTATCCCTTATGATCTCGTAATACTCCCAATTCCCCTTCTCGTAACCTTGCCATATGGCGCCAGACACTAGATCAGCTAGCTGGACCCCGAGCTCAGCCTTCGAGTCCACATGTTTCACCTCCAAGTGGATTGGAGGTTTGTGAAGCATATCCTTCGTCCAACTGTGCTTGCTCCTCAGGTATTCATTGAACTCCCATATGGATTTCGGGCCCATGGATTTGTCATATATGATCACTAACTTGTCTCCCTCCTTGATCCTCAGGTTGACGTCTCGATACAACCCCCATATCACATGATGCACTAGAATGTAGTTCCTTAGGACATGCCGCGGCTTCCTCCTGAGATCCTCGTTTACTGTTGCCTTATTCAATGCAATTCCTCCGAACCTCACATCCCCAAGCCTATCGTTCTCAACTATCTCCTTGAGGACGTGTTTGGCCACATCTTCGATTCTTTGGGCCTTCCTCCTCAACCTGAATTTTATCTCATCTTCGGCATAGCCTTTCATCCTGAGCTTTTCCCTAATTCTCTGCATTTCCTTCCTCAGTCTAGCTGCCGATGTTGTGTAGACGCATCCCACAACGAAGTACCGTGTGGATTTCTTGTCAAAGCCGAGATCCCCCGTCTCATCAACGAACAGGTAATGCACGCTCCTAACGGGCAAAGGAACAATTAATGCTTGCCTTCCCAGAGTGGTGGCATTAACCCCACCCCAGAGAAATGCACCCGAGCTAATGCTATTGCTACCTCAATACCCAAAGACCCATGAGACTGGCTTATCAAATGAACCGAGCATCTCTTTGACCACGTTATCCCCAATCCTCACTCTGGAATGTGATCATAACCGATGGACACATCCCATCTCCAAACAACTATGGTAATTCCAGTGAAGGTGGCATAGTAGCAAGTGGTGGCGTTCCCTATGAGGTAGAATAATGGGATAGTAGTACTGCTTCAGACTGGTTGATACTAACTTAGGTTAGTAGCAGAGAGACCATGCCTTCAAATTTAAGGATGGGATTATCCAGGTTATCCAGGCCAGATATGCCCGAATATAATACTCTGTTCTACACTGAGTTTGTTTCTAACAGGATTGTTCCTTGGTAGGTGGAGCAGTGGGGTGGTAGCACTACCTAAAGGCCTGTTTATCGCGTGGGAGATGATTAGGTAGGGGCAAGAAGAAATTTAAATTAAAATCCGATTAATTACTCTGGATCATCTTCATATTTATGGATAAAGATGAGAAACTATGAAAAATACTCTCGAAAAGTTGAATTATTGGAGGGAGTACGCTTAATCAGAGGGAGGTAACGGCTTCGAGGGCGACCTTCACCAAGTCTGCTTGATCTGGATGCGCGAATGTCAGGCCGCGCGATACGAGCGGTGATACTACTAAGAGTACGCCACCGGCCCTCAACATCCCTCCCCGTAGATTGTACCAGTGGGTAAGGGCGAGAATCACGGACATCTCCATCTCGGTAGCCAAGACACCCACCTTGGACAGGAACTCAATCCTCCTCCTTCCGGACTCCGGATCTACGGATAGTTCAGGACCCTCGAATTCGTACAGAGCGTCTTTCGTGTGGGTTACCCCCGTGTGGAGGTCTTTTCCCCTCCGGTATCCCAGCTCCTCGGCTGCGGTCTCTAGAGCCTTTACAACATCTTCATGGGACATCAACGGTAAGTCTCCAACTATCCTCTTGGATACCCGCTCATCCGCTATCACAGCCTTCGATATTACGAGATGTCCCACCTCAACATGAGGCTGGAGGCTACCGCAGGTTCCGGCCCTTATGAGGATCCCTTCGCGGTTCATTGCCTCTATTACCTCCCTGACTATTATCGACGCTGAGGAGGGGCCCATTCCCGTGTCGACGGCCGCCACTTCCTTTCCATTGTAGGTACCTACCGCTATGAGCTGTCTGCCCTCCTCCATCAACTTTCCCCCTACCATCTCGGAGATGAGGGAGACCCTCTTACGGGACCCCACCAAGAGTACTCTAGGGGGAAGGGTACCCTCGGAGATCCCTAAGTGATAAAGCTTCAAGAGATCACCAAGCCGAGATTCTGAGCATCCTTTAAGAAATTAGGGTAGGAGTCCGACACCCACTCCTCTCCTTCGACCTCGCATCCTTCCTCGGACGCCGCCGCCAAGGCAGTTAGGGCCATGAAGATCCTGTGGTCGCGGTGGGACTCAAGTGTAGGGCACCTCCTAACTCCTCCCGTTCCATCAACGATCATACCGTCCTCTAGCTCCTTGACATCAACTCCCGCCTTCTCCAGCTCCACCCTCATGTTCCTTATCCTATCGCTTTCCTTCAGTCTGGCATGAGCTACTCCCCTTATCACGCTCCTACCCCTAGCGAAGACAGCTAATACCGCGGTGAGGGGCAGAAGATCTGGGGCGTCCCTCAGATCCAAGGTCGCTGGCCTCGTGGGCCTCCCCTCGACGACCAAAGACTCGTTCTGCCACTTAACTGAGACTCCGAAGGACCTAAGGATCTCCAAGATTAACTTATCTGCCTGCGGGACCTTCCTGTCCAACCCAACAACCTCTAGCTTACCTCCTGTAACTGAGGCCATGACCATGAACGGGGCCGCGAGACCGAAATCCCTCGGTATCGATATGTCCAGCCCTTGGGGGCGGACGGGTTCGACCTCGAGGACATCTCCCAGTTTCACGCGGGAACCGGCCTTTCCGAGCACGTAGGCGGTCATCTCGAGATAAGGCTTCGAGACCAGCTCTCCCTCATACCTGAGCTTCACACCTCCTTCCGACATTGTCCCGGCTATTAGTAGGGCGGAGAAGAACTGAGAGCTCACGTTTCCCGGCAAGACGATCTCTCCACCCTTAAGCCCTCCTCCCCTCACGATGATGGGTGGTAAGCCATTCAGTCCGGCGCTGACAGCCCACCCACCTAGGGAGTTGATGGCCTCGATCAAAGGACCCATCGGTCTCTTCCTAAGTCCCTCATTCCCTGTGAGGATCGTATATCCCTTCTCAGTCAAGGTAGAGATAGCAGCGTAGAACCTCATGGTAGTTCCTGATCCCCCACAGTAGATCACGTCCTCGGGATTAGTGGGAAGCTCTGGGGGTTCTACCACGATGTCTGCTCTCCCTTCACCGTTTCTTACTTGGAGGGAAGCACCCATCATCTCCGCGGCCCTCAATGTGGCAAGCACGTCCTTGGCTAAGGATACACCGTTAAGTACCGAACGTTTATCTGAGAGATGAGCAACTGCTATAGCTCTGTGGGAGTAGCTCTTGGACGGTGGAGGGTTGAGCTTCCCCCCTATTAGCGAGGGGCTTACTAGGATCATCCATCCTTTATGCGGTGGGCATATATAACTGGGGTGCTCGCTGAGGACCACACCTATAAGCGGATGCTTCCGACCACCTCGGTGTGTCCATGGGGGAGATGATCGTCGTCACGGTCGTCGGCGCTGATAAGCCTGGCATCGTGGCTGCGATATCATCCGTGCTCGCCGAGGCCAAGGCGAACATCGTCGACATATCCATGACCGTCCTGAGGGGCTTCTTCTCAATGATAATGGTGGTGGACATCTCGGAAGCCGTCTCCGATCTGTCTGAGCTCAGGGAACGATTAGAGGAGAGGGGGAAGGAGGTAGGGGTCAGGGTGATGGTCCTCCACGAGGATGTGTTCAGGTACATGCAGAAGGTTTAGTAGGGGTGAGTGGAATGACCAAATACGATGCCTCCGAGCTTGCTGAAATAATTGAGATGCTGTCATTTCAGCATCTGGACATCAGGGCCGTGACCATGGGAATCAATATTATGGGTGCTCTCAGATACGACAACCTAGCGGAGGGAGTGCATGAAATAGTCAAGGAGAGGGCCGAGGAATTAAGAGACGCTGTGGAGGAGGTATCGTCCAGGTTAGGGGTGCAGATTGTCACCAAGAGGGTGGCTGTCACTCCTATCAGCATGTTGCTGGATGCTAGGGCAGGGGACTTGGAGGAAGCCTTCAAGCTGGGTATCTCCGTTGCCGAAGCGCTGGACTCAGCTGCCAAGGATCTGGCCGTGGACTACATGGGGGGATACGCCGCGTTCGTCGAATCGGGCTACTCGCTCGGCGATAGAGGGGTAGTGAAATCGATACCTGAGGCCCTGTCCTCAACGGAGAGGATCACCGCCATGGTGAACGCAGCCTCAACCCTCGCTGGAATAAACATGGATGCGGTCTACGAGATGGGAGAAGTAGTGAAGAGAACTGCGGATCTCACTGAGGGTAGGGGATGCACAAGACTTGGGGTCTTCGCCAACGCGCCCGAGGGCACCCCCTTCGTTCCCGGAGCTTATCATGGAAGGGGGGAGGAGGATCCCGTGATCAACGTGGCGGTCAGCGGGCCAGGCGTGATAGAGAACGTGGTCAGATCTCTGCAGGATGCGGATCTAAGGACGCTGCACGACGCTATGAAGAGAGCGGCGTTCAAAATCACGAGGCTGGGTGAGCTCGTAGGTAGGGAGGTCGCTAAGAGGTTAGGGGTGAGGTTCGGATCCGTGGATCTCTCTCTAGCTCCCTCGCCAGCGGTTGGAGATAGCGTAGCGGATGTGCTGAGGGCCATGGGAGTGGAGGAGCCCGGGGCTCCCGGTAGCGTGCTAGCGCTTGCCATACTAACTGACGCGGTAAAGAAGGGCGGCGCGATGGCCACCTCATCCGTCGGGGGGCTAAGCGGAGCCTTCATACCGGTGAGTGAGGACTTGGGGATGGCCGAAGCGGTTAGGAGGGGAGCGTTAACCCTCAGCTCCTTGGAAGCAATGGCAGCGGTATGCAGTACTGGCTTGGACATGATAGTGCTGCCGGGAGATGTGAAGGAGGATGTGATAGCGGCCATAATAGGGGATGTCATGGCCCTAGGCATAGTGCTGGATAAGTCCCTAGGTGTGAGGCTGATCCCGGTTCCTGGGGCGCGAGAGGGGGATGAAGTGGATTTCGGTGGGCTACTGGGTAAAGCCCCTGTAATGTCAGTCGGCAGGTTCTCCTCGGAGGCGCTGGTGGTGAGGGGAGGGATAGTCCCTCCGACCGTGTCTAGGCTGATGAAAGGGTGATCCTCCATGAAGAAGCTCAAGTTCAGGGGGAAGTACAAGGGTAGAATATTGAGCGGAGAAAAGAGGACCACATTGAGACGGGAAACTAAGTTGAAGCCCGGCGATAGGGTGGTGGTGGAGGCTGGCGAGGAGGAGATAGGTGAGGCCGTGATCAGGGAGATCTCAGAAATCAAAGTGGAGGAGCTAACCGATGAGCACGCTAGGGAGGACGGTTTCTCCAACCTAGAAGAGTTGTTGAGGGAGCTCAGCTCCATCTATGGGAAGGAGGTCCTGAGCAAGGGGACCAGACTAAAGTTGATAAAGTTCGACATGAGGCCCAAGGTGGAGGGAGAAAAATGAGCTTCGGAGCGTTTCTCATGCCTGCCAAGAGTGAGGAGGAGCTTCCTCGGGACTGGGACGTGATAATCGTAGGCGGCGGGCCCGGTGGATTGACGGCTGGCATATACCTAGCTAGGTATGGACTCAGAACTCTAGTCATAGAGAAGGACACGCCGGGCGGCAAGGTGTCTATAAATCCCGTGGTGGAGAATTACCCGGGCTTCACCTACATCACGGGAGAGGAGCTCTCCAAGATATTCCACGAGCATGCCAGTAAAGCGGGGGTTAAGATCCTATTCCCTGAGGAGGTGGTGAGGCTAGACTTGAAGGGTGATTGGAAGAAAGTGCACACGAGGAGCGGTAAGGAGTTCTCAGCTAGAGCCCTGATCATCGCGACTGGTGCCGAGGATAGGAGGTTGGAGGTTCCAGGGGAGATGGAGTTCTACGGTAAGGGGGTGAGCTACTGCGCCGTTTGCGACGGACCTCTCTTCAAGGGGAAGAAGATAGTGGTCGTCGGTGGGGGGAACACAGCAGCAGTTTCCACGCTCTACCTAGCCAAGCTAGCTAGTAAGGTGATTTTGGTACATAGGAGGGACAAGTTGAGGGCCGAGCAAGCTCTGGTGGATCAGGTGATGGTCCTTCCCAACGTCGAGTTCAGGTGGAAGAGCGTGGTAACGGAGATAGTTGGTGATGAGAGAGTGAGGGGAGTTAGGATAAGGAACTTGGAGAGTGGTGAGGAGGAACTGGTTGAGGCCGAGGGAGTCTTCATCTTCGTAGGAGTCATTCCTCAGAGCCATATCGCCAAGCAGGCTGGAGTCAAGACGGATGAGAAGGGATTCATCTTGGTGGACTACTGGCAGAGGACCAACTGCTTCGCCGTCTACGCGGTGGGTGATGTTACGGGTGAGCCCATGCAGATAGCCAAGGCTGTGGGAGATGGGGTCAAAGCGGCCACTGACATACACGACAGGATATTTGGTGGCGCTTACGGGGAGCCCAAAGCCTCTTGGCACCCCACCCCCTGCATCCCAGAGGACTAGCCCACCCTCATCACCGGGACCTTACCGAACCTGCCCAGCTCCGCCTCCTCCCCCGGTTCCCCATCCACTAAAATGATCCTGACGCCGAGAACTCTGTTTTTCACGTAGCTCGAAGCTAGGACGTCACCTATCAGCGCAGCTATCTCCCTGTCGGGCGTGGACCTAGGCAGGATGACCATGTCCAATCCGGTTATACAGTAAGGAGTAAGGGAGACCAGGTCTCTAGCGGTGAGGGATCCCTCAAGAGCCATCTGCTTGAGGAGGTCGTCCTCGGCCATTGGGAGCATTACCTCGTTGTAGCCTAAGGGCTTCAGCCCCTCGGAGGCCTCCTCTATGGATCTGTTGAGCTCCAATATTGCTCTTGCCGTTCCTGGAGCCATGAAAGGAGCCCTAGCCATGAGGCTCACAACATGAGCCGAGCTCTCTTCCATCCAAGGACTGAGAGAGTAGTCCATACCAAGTATCGGGGCCTCTTCTCCCACAGCATCTACGAATTCCCCATAGGCCTCATTGAATATGAGGGAAAGCATGTGCCTTACTGTCGTGTCTGGTTCCTCCGCCTCGTAGAGAGCTCCGTAAAGGTCGGAGGGGTAGAGAAGGGAGGCGCTCAATCCTAGGGAGGAGGATTTGGATGCTGGGAAGTACGGCCCCTCCGGCGGCGGATCCGACGTAACCGCGAGCATCGTTCCGTACTCCGGACCGAGTTCTTCGGACACTCTCCTTATGAAGGAAGCCGCGTACCCTAGATGAGCCGTGTAGGGATCTCTCCCAAGGGACACGGAGGTGAAATATCCCTCCTTGAGCAGTTCCCACGCCATATCGAAACCCTCTAATCCCTCACCGGAGTACACCGCTTTGAGATCGATGTCTAGCTCATCTCCCGGTTTAGGTGATACTACCCTAGTCGTGAAGGACTCCAGCTTGGATGAAACTTTCTTGAGTAGGTCCGAGTAAGAGAGGTAATCCTCTGGGTCCCTCACATGTAGGGTAACTGCCCTGAACCTCATGATAGCACCTATCCCATTCTGAGTAGGATCTCCCTCACCAGCAAGCTATAGACCTTCCTCTTTCCCCTCCTCTCCGACTTCACCAGTCCCTTGGACTCGAGGATCTTCAACATCTCAGACACGGAACCCACAGGTCTCCTCAGGGAGCGAGCTATTTCTGACACCGTGGCCTCCTTCTTCTTGGCTAGGTAGCCCATTATCTCCAATCTAGCTGGAGTGAAGATCTCAGTGAACTCCACGGCGTCCTCAACGCTAAGTTCTAGCCTTCCCATGGAGGATCTCCTGAGGACCTCTTTCACGTACTGCTCCCACAGGAATCCGTCAGCCAGTTCCTCCATGCTCGCTCTATCCTCCTTCAATGAGGAAATGAATTCTTGGAAGCTCTTCCCGTACTTGGCCTCGAACTTCCTGATCTCGCCTAATAGCTTGGATAGAGGCACTTCAGATAGATCCTCCACCTTCCTTCTAGTCTTCATTCTCCCCGAACTCCCCACCGCCAAATTCCCCCAGCTCCTCCACTTTATCAAGTATCAGCTCAAGCAAGCGCTTGAGGTCCCCGCATTTCAGCTTACCCAACCTCCTCCTCACTTGGAGATAAGCGCCGTCTCCTTCTGAGTCTACCCTCACCCACTCATCCTCCCTCCAGCGGTCTTTCCTGTACAAGAGCCTGAAGTTCCCGCTCTCCTCCTCGTCCACGCAGATTATTGTGGCCTTTCCTCCCCTCAGTGCGATTTCCTCCTTCATTAGGCGGGCCATTGCCCCGCTAGTGCAATGCAGTATAATAATAAAAGATTTTTTCTAAGTTAGCTTTTTCCTAAATTAAGGACGATTAATATTCGCGTCAAACATATCTGATTATTTTTATGAGATACCGCTTTAATAGAATTTACTTAGTGAAATATTTATAAATTATCCTGAATACATTTTTCCTAGAGGTGATATCATGGCCGAGATGGGAATACCGCTCAAACCGATGGGTAAGGAGGAAATTCACAAGCTGGAGTACAGCCTGCTCATCTCGTCTCTGATCGAAGTACTCACGGATCCGAAGTTTGTGGAGCAGTTGAGGGATCCCAAGGACAGGCTGACCTGGATAGATAGCATAGCCACCGCAGCCGCTGCCCTCGCGAGGGATAAGGCGGGAATGACCCTCTCTGAAATAGCTGAGGATATTGGGAGGACCGAGGCCACCATAAAGAAGCACCTTAGGGGTGAGACCGAGGCAGGCAAGATAGTGTTGGAGGCTTACAAGAAGTTGGAGAAGGGAGAGATAGATGATACCCTAAGTGTGATTTTGGGCCTCAAGAAGGTTGAGGGACTGAATGAAGCCAAGGAACTACTGAAGAAGGCATCAAGCCTGTTAGAGGAGGCTGTCAGGAATCTAAAGGAGGCGGTAGAGAAGCTCGGGTGATCATAAGCTGGCCACCTTCTTTTCCCACTTCACCTGGGCTTCCGGTGATACAAATAACCTCTCCGTGTAGTACACCTTTTCTACCATCCCGCCAGCCACGTAAACCTTCTCTGCCGCTATTTGTGATACCCTAGATCTTCCCATCACTTCGACCTCCACCGCATTAATGACTCTAACGGAGGAATCCCTTACCCTCACCCTCCCTCCGATCACCTTCGATACTCTAGCGTTTATCAGTTGGATCTCCTCCCCCTCAACCTCGGTGGCCTCCCCAACCACTATGATCCTTCCGCCCGCCAATCTGCCCTTCCCCTTCACGGATACATGAGCTTCCTCCGCGGAAAGGGATCCTGATACTTTGAGGGCTCCCCCTACCTTCAAGGTCCTTACTCTAACATCGCCCCCTACCTTCAAAACCTCATCTACCTTCAGCAGTCCTCCTGTTAAGCGCCCAGTCACCTCTGCCATTCCCGTTTCTGCTTCTCCGATGTTGGTGCTCCCAGTTACTCTTAATGTCCCTCCCACTCTGATTCCGAGTATCTCGCAGTTTCCAAGCTTAGCTGATCCTCCGACTGAGGCTCGATCTATACGCCCCTCGTCTACCTCAAGGGATCCTTTTACCTCCAGATGCTTGACATCCACTTTCAGGGCCCTGAAACTGCCTGAGATCATCGCCTCCTTCGCCTCGAGTGCGGCGCAGGACAGGGAACCCTCCACCCTCACCTCAACCGCCTTGATGGAGCTGCTAACCCTAGCTGGACCGCGGATGTACGCCCTTTCTACCTCCACCGTTCCTGCCTCCAAGAAGTCCGTGATCAGTTCCCTTGCCCTGATTCTCCTGCATTTCAGACCCCTTGCCTCCACCCTTACCACGAATAACTCCTCAGCCTCGAGCTTTCCCTTACACACGACCTCAGTGGCTTCTAGGGCCCCCTTTATCCTCGCTGACCCCCGGCACTCGACCCTGTCGTACCTCCCAGCTGGCTCGAAGGTCTCGTTCTTATTTATCACTACCTCCATCCTTCCCACCCAGCGACCTCAGGTCCTTGTTCACATGATCGCGGATGTTTTCCACATCCCAGAATATAGATAACTCCAAATTAAACATCTCACGGGCTCCATTGAGGGATCCCGTCTCTAGCTCCTCAATGGCCCTCCTGTAGGGATTCCCTAAGGTTCTAGGAGCGATGTACAGGAGCCCCTTCTCCCATTTTCCCTCCCTTCTCACGAGATCTTCTGGTCTGTCTACATCTAAGAGCCTCCAAGGTTCATCCAGAAGACCGGCTGAGATCATCAGGAGAGAGGAAGCGGCTCTATGGATATCGGTCACTCTCATGTTCTTCAAAGGGCAAGCCTTTTTCACGTGGATCAGCGGTTCCAAGGAATGAATGTGAGCGATCATTGGATCCAAGTACCTCCCTTGGGTGGACCACAGGAGACCACATATCTGGACTGAGGAGTCCCCGCACATCCCCAGAAAGGACTTCAACACATCACCATTCACCCAAGGCAGGTCAGCAGGGAGAAGCAGAGTATACTCCTCTTTGACCGAGGAGAGCGCGCCCCTGATGGGCCCCGTGCAGGGTAATTGTTCATCGATCCTGTAGTCCAGTCCAGTTAGTTTAGATAGTCTCTCACCATCTTCCTCACTTCTAACCGAGAGAATGACCTTCTCTGCTACTGCCAGAGCTGCTTCAGCCACCCTAACTAGCATTTCTCTACCGTTAACCTTGTAGGTCAGCTTATCTCTCCCGAACCTAGTGCTCTTTCCTCCGGCTAGAATGACTGCCTCCTCAACGATTCCCATTGGGAACACCTTTCTGCGAGGTAACAGCTGCGTAAATCCCACCTAAAACTAGAGCGCCCCCGATGACCGTAGTAACGCGGGGTAGCTCCCTCAGCAGAATCGCAGCCAGTATAGATGCACCGATAGGCTCTCCCAGTATGGATACGCTAACGACGGAGGCCTTCAGGTACTTGAGTGCGTAGTTGTAGGAGTTGTGGCCTAGCCCGCTCGGAATGAGAGCCAGCGCCAGGAATATCGTCCACTCCCTTAATGGGTACCCTGCGAGGGGGATGCCTGCCGCGCTAGCTGCAAGGAGAAGGATTATCCCGGATATCCCGTACACTGACGCTGTGTACGGTGCGAGGTCGAGCTTCCCCCTCAACCTCCTCCCGGCCACTAGGTAAACAGCCAAGGATATCGATCCTACTAGCGCGAGAAAGTCTCCGAATAGATTGGAGCTCATATCTAAGTGGCCCATCGCGATTATCGAGGCTCCCAGAAAGGATATCGCTATGCCTGCCGCCTCTCTGGTGTTGACTCCCTCACCCAACACCAGATAGGAGAGGAGGACGACGAATATCGGTGAGGAGTCAACTATGACCGTGCTCGCAGCTACAGAAGTGTACTCCAAGCTGGCCGTCCATGTGCCAAAGTGTACCGCCAAACTCAGCCCAGACAAGATGAGGACCGCCCTTTCCGCATCAGAGAGGCCCCTTATCTGATTTAGGGAGCCTACAGAGAGAATTGACATGAGGAGGGAGGCGAATGCCATCCTATAACCCGCTATGATTAGGGGGTTGCTCTCGCTGAATCTTATCAGTATGCTCGCAGTGGATACTGCAGCTATACCTACGGCCAGCGCTAGTTTCGGGTTTAGAGGCGGTTCCGATCTCACCATCGGGCCTCATCTCGGCTCATTCTTATAACATTGATGCCGCGGGCGTTCGATCAATTTTTATAAGAGGGGGTCAGACATCCCCGAAGGTGAAGCTAATTTGCCCGACGATGGCGTGAAGGGCAGGTTAATCGATGTTCTCGTCATAGCAGTCACTTACATAATGGGTGCCATTATTAGGGTCCTCCCGACCTTCAAGTACGGAGCCCACCTCACTGCAGACGACCCGTTGCTGCACTACAGGATAACGGAGTACCTAGTGAAGACGGGGCACCTTCCAACGTTCGATCCCCTAGCTTGGCATCCTTGGAGCTACAATCCCAGCGAGGTGCTGCCCATACTTCACTACTACACCGGTGCCGCGATCTATAAGATCGCGTCTCTCTTCGGTTTCAACGACCTTTACACGGTTGTAGTGTATATACCGGTCGTATTCGCTCCGCTGGTGGTCATACCAGTCTATCTACTGGCTAAGGAGCTGTGGGATAGGTCGGCGGCCATAACATCCGCATTCGCCATCTCCCTATCTTGGGCGTACATAAACAGGTCCCTAGCAGGATGGTACAGGCACGAGCAGTTCGCCATTCCCCTGCTCATGACCTCAATGTACTTCACGATAAAGGCCATGAGGAGTGAGGAAGAATGGAAGGTACTGGCTTACTCTGGACTTAGCGGTCTCTTCTTGGTGTACTCAGCAGGGGTATGGGCGGGATTCAAGGCGCTCTACGACGGTTACGCGTTGCTCCTCATGATCCTCCTCTTACTGAACAGGTTGGACTGGCGTGAGGGTCTGGCATTGGGGTTGCCCCCTCTCTATGTATTGCTGGCTAGCTTCGGGTTCCTCTCCAACCAAGCTTACAGGAGGCTTTACATAAGCGTGGAGAGCACGCTCGTCTGGGCCTCTCTACTAGCTGCCTTAGTTTACATCTCCCTCCCCAAGATCAACGTGAGAGCCCTGAGCGAGCGGAGGAGGATAGTATCCGTTGGAGTCGGACTGGCCCTGCTCGTTGCATTTTTCGCATTGGGCATATACCAGCCCCTCACGGGCAGGCTGATGAGGGTCCTATTCCCGTCAGTGAAGCTTCCACAGGGAAATGTCGTCGAGACTGTAGCTGAACACGGTGCCGGAGCGACTGTGGAAACTTTAACCACTCTCTTAATACCCGGAGTGCTGGGCCTCTTCTTCCTGCTGATGGAGAGGTGGAGGAACGACGACGAGCTTATGATAAGCCTCATGACCCTGATATCCCTCTACTTCGCCACCAGCATAGTGAGGCTACCCCCGTTAGCCGCGCCTTTCGTGGCGCTCGTATCGGGTTTCTTCGCTTACAGGATAGTGGTGTTCTCAGAACCTTATATGAAAAAGATAAGATCCTTGGAGAGGGCTAAGAAGAGAAGGGGCGGTAGTCTTCCTATGTCCAAGAAGCTGGGAATGATGAAGGTTCCTGTCACGATGATGATCCTCCTAGTAGTGCTTCCAGTTGCCTTCCAGGGCCACATAAGGAATTACGGCGCTGGACACTCAGAGTACGTCCTTACCTTCCAAGAGGCCATGGAGTACCCGCTCGGCTTCACCGAGGGATGGAAGGATGCGTTGGAGTGGTTGAAGCAGAATACAAAGCCCGATGAGGTCGTGGTATCTTGGTGGGACTACGGTTACTGGATGCAGACCGGAGCGGGGAAGATAACGATGGTGGACGGACTCACCATAAACTCCACCCAGATAAGGTTAGTGGCAAGGGCCTTCATCGGTCCCGAGGAGAGAATGTTAGACCTAGTAAGTAGGTTTAACGCCACCTACGTCGTTGTTGATGTGCCCAGAGAAGTGGGGCAGTTCTCAGGAGGGGGTAAGTGGGTAGCCATGGCTTGGATAGCTGGAGAGTTCCAGCACAGCCCCTATAGACCTGACGAGGCCAGGAAGTGGTTCGCCCAGGATCTGCAGAAGTTCTTCATCTACGACAGAACTACGGGACGCTCCGTTCCCACGGACTACACGCTGAATACCACTCTATACAAGATGGCCCTGAACGCGATAGGTGGAGCCAAGCTGAACTACTTTGACTTGGTTCACGTGGGTAAGAATAAAGGGTATGTCGAGGTGGCCATATTTAAGGTCAAGGGGTGATCTAATGGATCCACTGGCCTACTTCGAGAGGGAAGATGAGGTCGAGAGGCCTGTCTTCGCGGAGCTTAAGGAGAAGTTCGTCTCCGAGGCTGACGATGAGCACATCTCCTCACTACCCAAGATGACCTTCGCCATGGTGAAGCCAGATGCGTTCGTGCGAGGTCTCGCTCCAGAGGTCATAAGCAGGCTGAAGGAATCCGGACTTATTCCCGTTGCCATGAAGGTCACCGAGATGGATGAGACCCTCATTGATGAGCTCTACATGTTCGTGAAGCAGAAGTACTTCGATTCTTGGTGGATCATGCCCAAGGTGTTCAGTCAGGCCCCTGTGATCCCGATGATCCTAGTTGGGGACCCTGGGGAGTTCGAGCACCTGAGCGCCAAGTTGAGAGACATAATCGGTCCAACGACACCAGATGCTGGTAAACCGGGGAACCTGAGGTATGACTTGAAGGGCACCAACAGGGTGCTTAACATCATACATGCTGCGGATGATCCCGCAGCCGCTATAAGGGAGGCCAGCGTATTCTTCGATCTGGATGAGATCTTAGATGCGATGCACTCCACGGAGGAGGTCAGATACGATCCGGATGAGATAGTACCGGAGGAGCCGGTTAACCTCTTGAGGTGGAGGACATTTAATGAGGTTAAGCTGGAGGCATTGGACTATATAGACATCAGGAGAGCGGAGATCCAGGAACTCTTAGACAGAGAGGCCGAAGTAGTCGCTAAAGAGCTGCCCATAGACGAGGAGAGACTCGCTCTCAAGGAAACGGAGGCTAAGTTATCCCTCATTGCCAGTGAGATCATGGAGGAGATAGATAGGGAGTTCGTCAGGAATGCTAGGCTTCCAGCAGATCCCAAGGGTAAAGGCAAGCTCGCTGAGAGGTTGGAGGACTCCCTAGTGGCAGCAACGATGATTAAGCTGCTCAGCGATGAGAGAGCTCTCTCTAACGAGAGCGAGTTCGACAAGCTGCTCATGTTCAGTCTGTCGAGGGAATTGATTGACTCTGGATGGGGAGAGGTAGTTGTTCACAGCACATGGGCGGTAATGCCACAGATGGTGAGGGATCTCGAGAAGAATGGCAAGGTGGTCATTTCCACGTCCTAATATTTTTTATGACGTGGGGTATAAATAGCAAAAGGTCCCATTTTACTGAACGGATACCGTTATATATAACGAAAACATATGTTATAGTAGGTGATAGGGAACGATACAGCCGTGCGAACTCGTGGTTAAAACGCTCATCCCATCCGTGAGGGCCCTAGTAGCCAAGGAACTCATAACTAAGTATAAGCTCAGACAGACAGACGTGGCTAAGATGCTTGGGGTTACCCAAGCTGCCATAAGCCAGTACCTGAGGGGGGCAAGGGGCAACATAATAGATCTGAGGAACGATAAGGAGATCATGAGGATAGTCAACAGGATAGCCACCGGACTGATAAACAAGGACCTCACTAAGAAGGACCTCTCCATCCTCATCTGCGAGATATGCTACCAAGCTAGGAAGAAGAGGATCTACTGCAAATCGGGCATGAGGATCCAAGGTAAGTACGCGGAAGCTGCTGACCTGATGTGCATGGAGTACGATATCCCGAGGGAGAAGGGAGAACTCAGGGATGTAGTCAATAAGCTACTTCAAGGATCAGGCGGAGAATAAAGGAGTTAGAGGGAAAGAAAGAAGGATAAGGCGCATAGGTAATTATGAGACCTCCTTTATCTTGTCCTCCACTATCTCTAGGGCCCTGAACAGATACTCTTCCTCTATGTTCAGTGGTGGGAATACCCTGAGAGCGTTCACTCCCGCAGTTATTATCGCTACACCCGACTTCCAAGCCCTCATCATTATCTCGTGAGCCAGATCTGGGGCCTTCTTCCTGCTGGCCTTATCCTTCACGATCTCTATTCCTATCATGAGGCCCTTGCCCCTTACATCACCCACTATCTCGTACTTCTCCCTCCACTCGTTAAGCAGCTTCATCACCTTCTTACCCAGTACTGCGGCCCTCTCCACCAGCATCTCTCTCTCTATCACGTTTATCGTGGCCAAGCCAGAAGCGCAGGATACAGGATTACCTCCGAATGTGGAGGCGTGAGATCCACCCGGCCATATCATCACATCCTCCCTCGCTATCGTGGCCCCTATTGGAAGTCCACCACCCAAAGCCTTGGCGCTGGTAAGGATATCGGGATCGACTCCGAAGTGCTGGATGGCCCACCACTTCCCAGTCCTGCCCATGCCGGCCTGAACCTCGTCGTCTATCAGCAGTATACCATACTCGTCAGCGAGCTTTCTGAGTTGGGGAATGAAGTTGTCTGGAGGGACAATATAACCTCCCTCCCCCTGAATTGGTTCGAATATGAATGCTGCGACTTCCTCAGGCGGGACGAACTTCCCGAAGACCCAGTCCTCTATAAAGGCGATAGCACGATTGGCGCATTCCTCTGGGTCATCAGGCGGCGCTCCGAAGGGGCACCTGTAGGGATATGGGTAGGGTACGTGCACTATGCCCGGCACCAAAGGAGAGAAGCCAGCGCGTTGAACTGGCTTGCTGGAGGTGATGCTTAGGGATCCATAAGTCCTTCCATGGAAGGCTCCTATGAAACCTATAATATATTGCCTTCTCGTACGCCATCTAGCTAGCTTTATGGCCGCTTCGACAGACTCAGTTCCACTGTTGGAGAAAAAGATTTTCTTGTTGTAGTTCCCCGGTGATATCGAGATAAGCTTCTCAGCAAAGATTACCGATTCCTCGTAATAAAAGTCCGTGTTCGAGTAGTGAAGGAGTTTTTCGGCCTGTCTTTTAATCGCTTCCACCACTTCAGGATGAGAATGGCCTATGTTCATCACTCCAAGCCCGGAGTTCAGGTCTATATAGATGTTCCCATCAACATCGAAGAGTAGCGAGCCCTGACCCTTGTCTACTACGAGAGGATAAAACCGAACATAGGATGGAGAGATGACCTTAGAGTCCCTCTCTAATATTTTCCTAGCGTTTGGGCCTGGAGGAGGTACAACTATCCTTGGGACATCCATCGCACTCACCTCACGAGGGTCGACTTAATATGTTAAAATGTTTGGTGTAATTCACGCAGTTAGCAGAGCTCCTCGTGCTTAAATTGCTGGAGGTGATCTGACATTCTGATGAAGAAGGTGAGATTCACCATCTTAATAGCTCTGGTTGCATTTTCGATTCTAGCTTATGTAGAGATTTCTGCGTATGGAACTGATTGCGACGCCCCTGCATGGTTAAAATCTGGAGTTTACGCCAGGTACTTGTTTACGGTAACTAGGGGAGACGTACTTATTGAACGGAACGTCATAAGTATTTCAATAGATCGTATCGATGAGAAAGGAATGGTAAAGGGTAGATATAGATCTACAGGCACGAGCAACTTTACAGTAGAATTCTCCTACAATGCATGCAGAGAGCTCCCCAGCGTTTTTTCATTCTATGCTACACCGTCCCAGTTGAGGAATCTCTCTAAGTTCCTTTCATCTGAAGCTCTTAGGCTACAGGTGGGTACATTCTCTGCGTATAGATGGAAGTACACATTGAGAAATCAGATGGGTGAATATAACGTGGTCAAATGGGTAGAGACAAATAGTGGCCTTGTTCTAGGAGAGATAGCCATGGCTAGAGAGGCTGCTTTTGGTGGAAAGGCCATACAGCTCAGTAGATATATGTATACTCTTATAGATACCAATATTATTAAACTAGAAAAGAGATTTTCAGAGAAAAATGAAAGTTCTTTGAAAGAGATAATAGAGGCTTTGAAAGATAGCGGAACGCAAACCAATGCCCCAGTCGTTGGTAAAACCGAGATAAATAGTTATACCGTTATTGCTGTTATCTCTATATCTTTTATTGCAGTTAGCGGGGTTATTTTGTACTTTAGGGTCCGTTCCAAGAAGAAACGCTCTCGGAAGCGAGAAAAATGAAGAGGTGATCCCGATATGCTCGGTAAATCTAGTGTTCTTTGTCTTCTATGGGAAAGATTTCATTTATTTTCTTCTAATTTCTCATTAATTTCTCATTAATTTCTCTATGAGTATAGCTGTGAATACGGTGTTTTTTCCTGCGGAAATAAATCTCCCTATGGCTTTACAATCCTCTATTTTAAGAGCAGATATTCTCACCTCACTTTAGTAAGCGGGCTATCTATGTATAAGGAAGAAGTGGGTTTTTGAGGAACGGTCTCACTCGGTGAATTTTTAAATTAGTCTGATAGACTGGATCTAACTAGGGTGATCCCCTTTGTATGAACTCATGATGTTACGGAGAAAAGTCCTAGTGAGAACGGCAGCTCTCCTACTGCTTGTGCTTCTAGTGGTTCCTTTCGCTAACGTATTAGCTGCGCCTGGCAAGGGTCCAGTCACCAATGAGATCTACTTCAAGGAGTACATAGATGACCAAGCCGCTATGCTCGCCGTGAGGAAAGGAGAGATAGATTGGCACTACTGGAGAATCCCATACGAGTTAGTAGAGGATCTGAAGAAAGATCCTAATATCAAGATATACTTCAACCCACTATCAGGAATACACGACCTATATTTCAACCCCGCACCCAATGCTGGAGGGCACTTCAATCCCTTCGCCCTGAGAGAGTTCAGGTTCGGCCTACAATACTTGGTTGACAGAGAGGCCTATGTTAACGAGCAGCTGAAAGGCCAAGGAATACCTATGGTCGCTCCGATAGTACCAGTGCAGTACGATTACGGTGTAATTGGTGATATAGTGGATCAGCTGGGCATAAGGTACGATGAAACCAAGGGAAGGGCTCTTATGGCTAAGGCCTTGTTAGATGCTGGTGCAGTGAAGAAAGGGGGTAAGTGGTACTACAACGGCGAGCCCATCAAGGTCAAGGTCATAATAAGGGTAGAAGATGAAAGAAAGTTATTGGGAGACTTCTTTGCTAACACCTTAGAGGACTTCGGTATCGAGGTCGACAGGGTATATGCTAATTTCGACTTCGCCATACCCACCGTGTATCTAACTGATCCTATGGACGGCAAATGGCATGTTTACACAGAAGGTTGGGGATTCGGTACATTCTCGAAGTATAATGAGGGAGACATAGCATTCTTCTACTCACCAAAGTGGGGATACTTCCCTGGACTGGGTAATCCAGCATGGTGGAATTACCAGAACGCCACGGCCGATAAGCTGGGAGACAAACTTGCTCTAGGCAAATTCATCTCCAAGTATGACAGAGATGAGGCAATGAGGAAGCTCACCCTTATAGGGCTGGAAGAGTCCATAAGGGTATTCGTCGCCACCACTGCCGAGTCTTACGCAGCTAGAAAGGATGTGAAGGATATAGTCTGTGGTCCTGGTTCAGGGATGATAACTAGATTCAATTACATGTCAGCTTACAAGCCCGGATCCGATGTGCTCTACGTGGGAGCCAAGTACATGCCTAGGACGGCCATGAGCGCCTACACTAGATACCTAGGCCCAACTGGGTTCTACTCGGATGCAGTCTGGAATGCTATAACCGATCCAGGAGCGGTAACGCGTCACCCGTTTACCGGCGAGATCTACCCGTGGAGAGCCACATTCACCGTATCCTATAACTACGATCCAGCCACAGGTCCTAAGGAGATAGATGTCCCTAACGATGCCTTCGTGTGGGACTCTAAAGCCAACCAGTGGAAGGAGGTGGGCAGTGGTGTGAAGGCAAAGGCAAAGGTTATTGCTAATTACGTGCTTGGCAAGTGGCACGACGGTGCTGATGTCACCTTGGCGGATGTCCTGTATTTGTACTACTGGCTGTGGGAATGGACCTCTGATGATAGCACGCCAGGCCATCCAGACCCGTACTACGACTCCACGATAGCTTCCTACCTAGGGGACTCAATACGCCTGATAAAGGGGATAAAAGTGATAAACTCCACCGCAATAGAGGTTTACTTGGATTATTGGCACTTCGATGATAAGGAGATAGCTGCTACCGCGCTCTACTGGCCAGACTTTCCGATGCACCTCTCGATAGCATTAGAGCAGCTTGTGGCCGAGGGTAAGTACGCTTTCTCCGAGGCTGTGTCTTCCTATAAGGGAGTCGACCAGCTAGATCCTCTCAGTAAGAATATAGCAATGGACATAAAAGCTAAGCTTCAGGAGCTCAAGCAGAAAGGTTATGTACCCGAGGAGATTCTCAAGATACCAGGATACAAGATATCGGCGGATTCAATTCTCAGCGACTACGATAAGGCCATACAGTTCATCGACAAGCATGGACATGCCGTGATCTCGAATGGGCCCTACATACTCGATAAGTTCGATCCTACTAACAGGTTCATACACCTAGTAGCTAACAGGGACTACCCGTTCAGTCCTGAGAAGTGGGCTGACTTCAAGTACGCTAAGATGGCTGAGATAGCTGGTATAATGGTGGAACCGATAATAGACAAGGCCCAGGGATCTGTGATAAAGATAAGGGTCTTGGTTGGTGGAGAACCGTCTAACGAGGCAGAAGTTCACTACAAGATAGTATCAAGGGGTCTGCTGACTTCCGGTAGAGTGCTTGCTAAGGGAGTGGCGAAACCATCTGAAACTCCTGGGATCTTCGTAGTTAACTTGACCCCTGGTATGATGGCTGCTTGGATAAGCGGGCCTGCAGAGATACAGGTGAGGGCTGCCAGCAGGTACTCCAGCGCATGGGCTTATGCCAAGGCAAGCTTCTTCATAACGGGTCAGAGCTCTCTAGACCTGTCTGCCGCTGAGACTATAAGCGGGACTCCAGTCATAGGTAGTGAGAACGATAGGGCTGCTGCTAATATACTTAGGGACGCATTTGGCCTTAACGACGCTGTTCTCGTGAAGTCACTCTCTGATCAGCCTGATGGAGACCTCTTCGTAATAGGTGGTCCCAAGGTGAACATCTTAGCGGCTACTTATAACAAGCCTCTCGGAATAGAGATAAAGACATATCCGACTATAACCATAAGCGTCAACGGGAAGAGTCTTTCAATAAAGCGCTCTGATTTCGGTAAGGCAGACATTGCAGTGATAGCAATCGGCGAGATATCGGGTAGGAAAGTAGTGCTGATAGAAGGAGGCACAAGATATGGAACCGAGGCTGCGGCCCTCTTCCTAGCCAAGAACGTGGCACAGCTCACCGGTTCGACTTGGGCGATAATCCAGTGGGCAGACCAGAATGGAGACGGCAAGATTCAGCTGGATGAGATCGCCGTAAAGTACAGTGGTTAGATTAGATCTCCCTTTTTCTTTTTTTGATTTGTCCATAATTTCCCTTTTTGAAGGCATTTTTCCTGTAGAGCCAAGAGATTTACTGATCAGTGATTACTATTTTTATTGAAGCAAAGAGCTGTATCTAGGTAGCGCATAACCCTTTGCTCGTGAGCTAGATGGGAGGGTGTGTCGTTGGCATCAGGCTTGGGAAGATACTTAGCATTGAGAGCAGTTAACTCCGTAATAGTGATCATTGCAGTCGTTTTGCTCACTCTGATAATGTTCGGCCCTCTTGTTGATCAGCAGCTCAAGGCTCAAATAGAGATGGAGGTAAGGCAGCAAATACTAAAAGGGGGGGCATTTGGAAAGTACAAAACCCCAGAGGAAGCAAAGAGAGCCATGCAGAAAGCAATCGAGGAAAGAATCAAAGCCCTTGGGTTGGATAAGCCGTGGTATATCAGGATATGGGGTGATCTCTGGAGGACATTGACCTTTGATCTCGGGACGAGCTGGGTGATAAAAAGTGATAGCGGATCCTCTAAGGTCGTTAATATACTGTTGGAAAGAATACCGCGTACTGTCTTATTGTTCGGTACTTCCACAATCATCCTGCTTGTCCTACAGTTACTGCTAGGAGCGAAAGCTGCTGCCACTCCGGGATCTCTCTTCGATAGGGTGGTAGTCCTCTCAGGTTTGTTAGGATATGCATTCGCAACTTGGTGGGTAGGAATGGTCCTTCTTTACTTGTTCGCTTACCTGATACCCATATTTCCGGCGGGTGGAATGGTTTCTGTCCCACCACCGCAGGAGCCTCTACGTTATGCCTTGGATCTTGCTTGGCATATGTTCTTACCGGTCTTGACCATACTAATAGTGGCCCTAGGAGGTTGGGCATACGTCACTAGAAACCTGATGATAGGCATTCTAACGGAGGATTACATAACAACAAGCCGGGCCAAGGGAGTACCTGAGAGAAAAGTTATCTACTATCATGCACTTAAGATGGCAGCCCCGCCCATTCTAACGCAGGTTACATTGGCAATAGCCAGCATATTCACTGGAGGATTACTGACAGAGATCGTCTTCAGCTGGCCTGGAATGGGTTTACTGTACTGGGACGCTATACTGTCCCTAGATATACCGGTCATCATGGGAGATGTGTACTTCACTACGATCCTGATAGTGCTTGCTAATCTCACTGCAGATCTGTTATACGGTATAGTGGATCCAAGGATAAGACTCGGTGCAGGAGGTGCTACTTTATGAAATTTGCTGCAAGGATTAGGGATTTTTGGAATGAATTTAAACACAGAAAGATAGGAATACTCGGACTCGGCATACTGGTTGTGATAGTCTCTATATCGGTATTGGCCCCTGTAATAGCTCCCATGGACCCAACTAGATGGAGTGATGTAAATTACTGGACCAACAATCCTAAGGGAGTTCCACCTACTTGGGCTTATTACTTGCAAGGCAAAGTACCCATTCCACAGCTATATTTAGAGAATTACAAAACTAAACTCACTAAGATATCAGGATATCCGATGATCCAAGTCTTCCTACCGATAAACTATAGTTACACGGAGTTTCCTACGATGGTCAAGTGGAAGATCAACCTCACTTTTGTGGGAGCGGGTGCCTTCTATGAGATTTACATTATGAGACCAGATAGGAAGAAGATAACGCTTTATACTGGGACAGCAACTACTTCTAATGCCAGTCAGGGATGGACTGTAATAGAAATTGATGCGACTAGGCATCCAGATGTAGAGAGGAGGATTGGTGAATGGTTGAGCAGTGTGGGATTGGATATCAATAAGATACAGGTAGCTGCTCCTATACAAATAGCCTTCGCTGATTTGAAACTCTTAAAGAAGAACAAGGTGGTTCCCCTCAAAGGTAAGTACGTCTTTACAGTGAGAGCGATTGCTCAAGGTAAAAACATTAACGTGACGCAGTTCAGGGTGATATTAGGGGCCACCGCATACGGATTATTAGGCACCGATAAGAGCGGCCGAGATCTCTTTAAAGGGCTTGTTTGGGGAACGCCTATAGCTCTCCTGATAGGCGTCCTGACATCAGTGCTTGGAGTGGCGATCGGTTTGCTATATGGAGTTACTTCAGGGTACATAGGCGGATGGTCCGATGAAGCAATGATGAGAGTTGTGGACATTCTAATGTCTCTACCGAAGCTACCCATACTGATAGTGCTTGCCATAGCTTACAGGCCCACTATATGGCTGATAATACTCTTCCTTACGATATTTGGATGGATGGGTATAGCAAGGGTTTCACGGAGTATAGCCCTCCAGCTTAAAGAATCGGCTTTCGTGGAGGCAGCTAGGGCTATAGGGGCGAGCAGGAAGAGGATAATATTGGTCCACATAATACCCAACATAGTGCCTTATACAGTTGCGGCCCTTGCACTTGGTATACCGGACGCCATATTAACTGAAGCAGCTCTTAGCTTCTTAGGATTAGGAGATCCATCTCTTCCCACATGGGGCGCGATACTCAATCAGGCTCAGACTGGAGGGGCTTTGGGTTCGGGTATGTGGTGGTGGTTTATCCCGCCAGGGCTAGCTATAGCCGTTGTCTCGATGGCTTTCGTGTTTATAGGATATGCAGTAGACGAGATAGTGAATCCGAGGCTTAGGAGGAGATAAGGGTGCATGAAGGGAGGAAGATTTTCTTTACAGGGCTCGGCCTCATATTATCGGGAATGATCCTAGCTTTCCTATCTATGATACCGACTTCAACGGCCAAGAAGATAATAGCGGGGGAGTATCACAGGGAAAAGGTGATTGATTTCACTCTTAGGGGGGAGGGTAGTCTCTTGATAATGTCGAGAAAGGGCTACGTGACTTACGCATTAACTAATGAGAATATGACCTCAGGTATTAGTAGAAGTTTATTCCTTAAATTACCTAAGGGAAATTATCGTCTGAAAGTTAACGGCACAGACTACCTAATTAAGGTAGAAGAAGGCTTTACCAAGCAGCCTTACTTAATACTCTCAATTCCAGCTTTCCTTATCACCGTAGTAGGTGCGAGCATAGCTCTTCGCTCCGTGGGTATCATATTTCTATCTGGTAGAGGTGGTTCTCATGCCAGCGCTTGAGGTTGAGGATTTAACTATGTATTACGAGATTCCCTTTAGGGGATTTGTCAGAGCAGTTGATGGTATCTCTTTCTCCTTGGAGAAAGGGGAGAGCTTGGGAATAGTCGGTGAGTCTGGATGTGGTAAATCGAGTCTAGCGATAACACTCATGCGTCTCCTGCCCAAGAACGCAAAGATATTGAAGGGCAAAGTTGTACTGGATGGAATTAATATATACAAGCTTCCTGAGGACAGATTAAGGAAGGAAATTAGGTGGAAAAGAATATCTATGGTATTCCAAGGCGCAATGAATGCCCTGCATCCGATTATAAAGGTAGGAGATCAGATAGTAGAGGCTATAATGCTTCACGAGGATGTATCTAAGGAAGAGGCTTGGAAAAGGGCAGGAGATCTCCTAGAACTAGTTGGGATCGACAGGTCTAGGCTGAACAACTATCCATTTGAGTTCAGTGGTGGAATGAGGCAGAGAGCCATGATTGCTATGGCGTTAGCACTAAACCCAGACGTACTACTTGCTGATGAACCAACTACCGCTCTAGATGTGATAGTTCAAGCTCAAATATTGAAGCTCATAAAGGACCTCCAGAGGAAATTTGGTATATCTCTTATATTGATCTCTCATGACGTCTCAGTAATCGCTGAAATGAGTGACAAGGTCGCGGTAATGTATGCTGGCAGGTTCCAAGAGTTCGGAAGCGCATTAGATGTTTTTTTAAATCCACTACATCCCTATACTAAGGGCTTATTATCAGGAGTTCCTAGCGTAAAAGGAAAACCTAGGAGACTTAAGTCCATACCTGGCGCACCTCCCAACCTACTTAATCCCCCGAGAGGCTGTAGATTTGCTCCGAGATGCCCCTTCGCTAAAGAGAAGTGTTTTGAGGAGGAGCCAGAACTCATGGAGATAGAAGACGAGCACTATGTGAGATGCCATTTTGCTGAAGAATTAAGGGAGGTACCTTGGGATGCCTCAGAGTGATGAAGTAATTATTAAAGTCGAGAATCTGAAAAAGTGGTTTCCCCTGAGAAGGAGTTTATCTGATATCACATTTAGAAGACCGAGGAGATACGTTAAAGCTGTGGATGGAGTAAACTTCGAAATAAAGAGGGGAGAGATTTTCGCGTTAGCGGGAGAATCAGGTTGCGGGAAGACGACTACTGGGAGAGCTATACTCAGATTGATAGAGCCCACAGAAGGCAGGGTTGAATTCTTAGGGAGAGATGTGACTAGGCTAGACAAGAAAGAGATGAAGGAATTCCTCAGGAGAAAAGCTCAGATAATCTTTCAAGATCCCTATGAATCTCTAAATCCTAGAAAAACTGTGGAGGATATAGTAGGCGAGCCTTTGGAAGTTCATGGGCTAGTAGAGACCAAGGCCGAGAAAAGAGAGATCGTCTCTAAGTATTTGGAGGAAGTTGGGCTAACTCCTCCGGAAGACTTCATATTCAGGTTCCCCCACGAGTTAAGCGGTGGGCAGAGGCAGAGGGTTGCAATAGCCCGCGCACTCGTACTGGAGCCCGAGTTCATAGTGGCTGACGAGCCTGTAAGCATGCTGGACATGTCTATAAGGGCTTCCATACTAAATCTCATGCTGGATCTCAGGGATAAAAGGGGTCTCTCCTATCTATTCATAACACACGACCTCGCCACAGCCAAGTACGTGGCCGATAGGTTGGCTATAATGTACCTAGGTAAAATAGTGGAGATGGGCCCCGCGACGGAGATTATAGATAACCCATTGCACCCCTACACACAAGCTTTGATAAGTGCAGTTCCGGTGCCCGATCCAAGGCACAAAATAGGAGACATTCCAATAAAAGGCGAAGTACCATCCCCAATAAATATACCCCCGGGATGCCGTTTCCATCCAAGATGTGTGAAGGCATTCGAACTTTGTGATAAAAAAGTACCTGAACTAATGGAGATCGAGCCGCATCATTTCGTAGCTTGCCATTTATATTAAATAATTTTCTGTAATCTTTATTTTATTTAGTAGGAGTGAAGGTAGTGCTTGATTTTATGAGGATGAGGGCCCCAGAGTGGTGGGTAGCTATAAATAGCGCTCATTTGAATAAGTTTCCAAGGGAGAGTTGTTATTGGGTATCTTTTAGAGTAATCTCTACGAAGAAGGGCAATTATCTGCTGAATGAATTTCTATTATCGTACATAAAGGATGTAGTTCACGTCGCGGCCCTATTCAGGCCATTACCTGCTCATTTAATTGATCATGAGCCCATTAGCTTGCCTTATCTCCTACCCGTGAATATGCTATCTCAGGAGGAATTGAGATACCTGTTTGAGAAATCTATTAGGGAGATTAGGGTTAGGCTGTCGACGCTATCATTATCTGTACGGGAGATGATAGACGTTTTAAGGGGAAAAAGCGATTCCTTTAGGAGGAGCGCGGCAAAAGCTGACTTGAGGGTAGCATTACAGCTCCTAACCAAGAGGTTCGGATTAGAAGAGGGATTCGATATCGGGGAGAGGGTATATCTTGCTTATTCCTTCATGAAGGAGGGTGAGATCTTCGTAGTCGATACTGGTGAGAGAGACAGGGCATTTGAAATATTAATCGAGAGATACGTTGATATAAAGGGGGTCCTGGAGGGAATTTTTAAGGGTAGAGGGCGGTTTGAATGATCTAGGATAGAGCAGCCTAGGGTGCGTTCGGAGGTTTAGGAGGGGGTGAACTCGATGGTAGATATAGAATATATCGTGGATCTCTTAATGAAGAGAGGGTTCTTGATAAAGAGATATAAAGATGGAAGGATAGATGCCGAGATGGAAGACGAAAGGGTGATAATAGACCCTTTGAATAACTCTTGGATGTACATGAGGGGAGAAGGTAGATCTGTCTATGCGAGGGCGTTTTTTTCGTTGGAGGGAATAAGGGAGAAGTTGGATGAGGTGAGGGGCTCTACTTTCTAGTGATCTCCTTAAGCTTAACCTCCTCACCCCTTATGAATGCCTCCACCAGTTCCCTAGCCACATAGTCGGGGAGCTGCTTCGGCGGGTGCTTGAAGAAGTACGCGCTGACCCCTTCGAGAGGACCCGCTATCCCCCTGTCCATGGCAAGCTTTACTGCCCTTATAGCGTCTATGGCCACACCCGCTGCGTTAGGCGAATCCATCACGCTCAGTTTCACATCTATGTACACCTTGAACCCGCCAAACTGTTCAGCCTCCATGAACATGTACATCACCTTCCTGTCCCCTAAGAAGGGAACATAGTCGCTCGGTCCCACTCTAGCACCGATTTCGTATGGCACCATGCTCGTGACAGCCTCGGTCTTGCTGACTCTCTTGGTCTTCAATCTAGACTCTTCTATCATGTTCAGGAAGTCCGTGTTTCCTCCGATATTGAGCTGGTACGTATTGAGCACCCTCAGGCCCCTTTCCACAGCGAGCCTCGCGATGGTCCTGTGAAGTATCGTAGCCCCTAACTGGCTCTTGAAGTCGTCTCCAGCTGCTGGTATTCCCCTGCCCCTGAACTTCGCTGCCCACTCCGGATCGCTGACTATAAACTCGGGTATCCCGTTTATGAATCCCGTCCCGGCTTCCAGAGCTGCTGAGGCATAGGCCCTGCTCGCCTCGTAGCTGCCTACGGGTATGAGGTTAACTAAGACATCGGCACCAGTCTCCTTGAGCACATCAGCCACACTTACGCTCGGCCTAGAGTCATCAACGAGGAAGCCCTCCCCGTATCTGAAGTCCCTCATGTGGGGAGCCACGCCGTCGAGTACCGTTCCCTTCAAGACCTCGACTCCAAGTCTCGGAACATCAGCGAACTTCTCCAAGTTGTTCGGCTTAGAAAATATGGCCTCGGAGAGGTCTTTCCCTATCTTCCTCTCGTCCACATCGAAGGCGGCCACGAACTCTATGTCTGCAATGTGGTACGGTCCGAACCTGACGTGCATCAGCCCAGGGACATCCATATCGTCGTCGACATCTCTGTATTTGAATACGCCTTGAACTAAGGCGGAGGCCACATTACCTACACCGGCAATTGCCACTTTCACCTTCGGCATTCTCTCACCCAGTTATCCACCTCCTTGCAAATATAAGTCTATACTGGGAATTTTAGCTCCTTTAACCGCGTTTCTTGAGGTAAATAGATGTTTTTTATCCAAATAATATAAATAATATATCAATAAACGTCGATTCCTGCTAATAATTGCTTTTATTATGTAACTGTATAATTAAAAATACATGATCTTTACTCCAGTTTCTACGAATTATATAGTTAAAATTGATTTATAATATTACGTATATCTCTTTATATGATTTATAGCGAGTATATTTAGAACATAATTTTATTCGAGATGTCTAAATTTAGAAAAGTTCTGATTATTGTGAGGTGTGTATCAATGTAATTTGTGTGATAGTCGTTGTACGTACGAAGATATGTGAGCGGCCGAGGAGCGGTCTTATGTGTTGAACTTTTCATTAAAAGCATAACGATAATTACGATGTACTAGACTCCTCCCCAGATGAGAGGAACGGTAACAGCATCAGCCCCTTCCCAAGCTTTCCTCATGGGAGAGCATGCGGTGTTATATAGATCCCCTGCTTTAGCCTTGAGCGTTGATAGGAGATCATTCTCTACCGCTAAGGAGTTGGAAAAGGGGCATCTGAGGATAAAGTCTCATCTCCTAGGAGTCTACGAGGAGAGGGATCGTTCCATTTTGACGATTAATCCAGAACTGGAGAGGGTAGCGAGAGGTGTCAAGGGCATCCTAGAAAGATATGATGTGAGGTCGGGGGTCGAGCTGGAGATAAGATCTGAGGTCCCCATTGGGAGTGGAATGGCTTCCTCCGCCTCAGTAGCGGCATCCATCTCCAAATCGATCGATGGCCTATTTGAGCTGGGAATGAGTGAGGAAGAGCTCTTAGAATCCGTGTATCTCTTTGAAAGGATCATACACGGCAAGGCCAGCAAGACGGGACCGGCATGCGCAGTCATGGGCGGGATCATATGGGTGGAGTGGACGGGCGATGTCATGACGGCTAGCAGCTTGGGATTCAAGGATGTCCCCCTAGTTATGGCTTGTACTGGAAAGCCTAGCCCGACCAAGGAGATGATCGAGAGGGTAAGCACCTTGGGATCTATGTTGCCCGGAGTGAGGGACTCCGTGGTCAGGGCTATATCTGAGCTGGTTGTCAGGGGAAGGGAGGCTATTATGGCCGAGGATTATGAGCTCCTAGGAACCCTTATGAATGTCGATCAAGGCCTGCTCTACTCCCTAGGAGTGAGTAGCTGGGAGATAGAGAGAATAGTCTGGAAGGCGAGAGAGAGCGGCTCCTATGGAGCCAAGCTATCCGGAGCGGGAGGAGGAGGCTGCGTCGTTATCTTGCATCCCCGACCATCCTCCCTAATTAGGGAGCTGGAACCTGTCGCAGAGATGGTGTTCACAGCGAGGGTCGCCGGGGAGGGGGCGAGGATAGAGGTGGGTTAATCCATCAGAGGCCCTCTCCCAAATCCCTGAGTTTTCTCAGTAGATCCTTAGTGGCCTCGTTGATCGCTTTGAGGTCTTCTATCCTGTAGACCAGCCTTCCTCCATCCAGTATCTTTCTGTAGGCGTAGGACATCTCCTTACCGCAGACGGGGCACTTCGGCGGTTCGGATCCCTTCGGCACATATTTGTAGATGAGATGCTCCTCACAGATGTAGAGGTCTTTGGCCCCTGACTTTATCCCTCTCTTGGCCCTCGGTTCTCCCTCAACTTCCACTATGTCCATGCCGAAGTCTACTGGTTTAGCTCCCATTATGTGAGAACCTACTCCAAATGCATCGGCACCGGCCTCGGAGTACTCCTTAACAGTATATTCGTTTAGTCCCCCAGAGACGAATATCTTCACGTGTTTAAAGCCCCTCACATCCAGCTCCCACCTCACCTCCTTGATTATGTCGGACATCCTCCCTCTCCTAGAGCTTGGAGTGTCGAGCCTGACCCCCTCGAGTCTATCCTTCAATGCCTCCGCGGCCATTATTGCTTCTGTCTTCTCATCATAGAAAGTGTCCACCAAGGCTATCCTAGGAACCTCATCCGGCAGGACCTCGTCGAATGATTTCCAAGCGGCAACCTGGTCCCCGAAGAGTATGATCATAGCGTGGGGCATCGTACCTACAGGTTTGAAACCGATCTCCTCCAGTAGAATGCCAGAAGATCCGTCGAGCCCGCCTATGAGGCTGGCTCTCTCGTACGCCAGACTTACAGCGGGATGCTGTCTCCTTATCCCGAAGTTGACCACTGGTTTCTCCCCGGCCGCGAACTTTACCCTAGCCGCCATCGTGGCTATCCCGGAGAGGCTGCATAGGAACCCGAGTATCGAGGTCTCCAAGGGTCCTATCTCCGAGTAGGCTCCCTCTATTCTCATGATGGGTATCCAAGGTCTCAAGAGGCTGCCATCGGGGAGAGCATACACATCCAAATTCCCGCCCTCAAGGAGCCTAGCCACTTCCTCCACTCCTGCCAGTATCCCCCAAGGGGCGCCGTTCGGTAGGGATCTGGCTGCTATCTCCATGACGACATGTTTGTCCGCCAGTCCCTTGGCCCTGAGGACCTTCATGGTTCTGATGAAGTAGATATCGGTGACCTTTCCCTCCTTGATCTCCCTCCCTGACACTACGAAGAACTCATCCTCCCTTCTCATTAGGAGCACCATGGAAGAGGCACGGATGAGCTTAAAATCGAGATGGCGGCGGGGGTGGGATTCGAACCCACGACCTCCCGGTTAACAGCCGGGCGCTCTACCTGGCTAAGCTACCCCGCCCCTAGCGACGGGCCACGACATGGAACTTGGAAATAGTATAAAAAGGTTGGCTCGCTCCTCCAGTTGGATTAGCATGTGTAGAATGGCCGCCTTCATGTCCCTAGAGCCGGTGAAGGGTTACGAGGTTGAAGATTTCCTAGAGGCTGTGGCCCACATGGCCAGCCGGGGTAGGTCTTCCAAGGAGAGCGGGATGGGCCACCCTCACGGATGGGGGTTAGCCGCCTTCTCCAAGGGTAGGCCCGTTCTCTACGTGAGGGAGACCTTCCCCATGTGGAGGAGGGGCTTTTACGCGCGCTTTAGAGCTGATGTCGTCTTAGCTCACGCGAGGGCCGCGTCAGTAGGTGAGGTCAGCTTCGAGAACACCCACCCCTTCTCGGTGATCGTCGGGGGCAAGGTATGGTTCTTTGCTCACAATGGATCGGTCAAGGGGATAGAGGAGGGGAATGCTCTAGGTAAGACGGACAGCGAGGCAATGATGTTGGGGCTGACCCACAACGGTGTCGATCCCTCTAAGTTGGTGGAGGGCGTGAGGGAGATAAGAGAGAAGTTCTGGGAGGGTCTGTCATCCATGACCTTCCTGATGGTAAGTGATGATGAGATCTACGCGCTAAAGGGTGCCAAGGAGAGGCCAGATTACTTCAACCTCTACGTGAAGAGGGGGGAGGGGATAGTCATTCTAGCATCGGAGCCTTTAGATGATGGAAACTGGGAGGAAATGGAAAATTGGACTCTCCTTATATTCAGGAGGGCTGAGGGGAGGATAGAGGAGTATAAAGAGGTCATATGATCGCTTGACTACTTCTCCCATACCTCCTCCTGAACGACTATCGCTCCCACGGGACAAGACACTGCACAGGCATGGCATATGAAGCAGTCAGGCTCATAGTTCTCCCTCGGATAGGCTTTCTTGTTCTCATTTAGGCGCCATATGTTAGATGGACAGACATCAACACAGATGCCGCATCCGATACACTTGGCCTCATCTATATTGAGTATAACGTGGAAGTCCACTTGCACTACGGCCAGAGTGATCACCCGGCGCCTCCCTCATAAAAAATTGATAAAGGTAACCACGGCATTCGACCTGTGGAAGTCAGGATATTCGGTGGTATTGGGGAGATCGGAGGCAATAAGGTGCTGGTGTCCTCCCCCGACAGGCTCGCAATCATGCTCGATTTCGGAAAGAGCTTTTCCCGCGAGGAAGCCTTCTTCCAGTATCCCTTCATGTCCCCCATGTTCCCTGAGGACTACTTCAAGACAGGCCTCCTTCCCCCCTCTCAGGGACCCGAGTGGAAGATGGAGGGCTACGACATCACCGGCCTACTCGTAAGTCACGCTCACTTGGATCATTGGGGTTATCTCCCCCTAGTTCACAGGGAGATAGCTGTCCACTTGGGAGAGGCCAGTAGAGTGATATTGGAGGCTTACAGGTCTATGGGGTTCAAGGACCTGTCGGTCCTAGATAAGTTCGAGATGCACACCTTCAGGACAGGAGATGTACTGGACATGGAGGGCCTGAAGGTTATCCCCACTCATGTGGATCACTCTGTACCTGGGGCATACGGATTCCTGATCGAATGCTGCTCGAAGAAGATTGCCTACACAGGAGATCTCAGGATGCACGGTCCTAGGAGTGACATGACCATGGATTTCCTAAATATGCTAGCGGAGGAGGGGGTTGATCTGCTCCTCATGGAGGCCACTAAGGTGGCGCCCGAGAATGACCCTGAGGCCTCTCTGGTCAAGGTATTGGAGAATAGAATCTGGTACAGATGGAAGCGAGAGCCACCCAAGAGGGTAAACTTCGAGGTCTCCTCCGAGAGGGAGGTTGGAGAGAGGATGATGGAGATATTGGAGGGCAGTTCCCGACTCGCGCTCGTGGAGGTCTCGCCCACGGATGTTGACAGGGTCAGGACCGTATGCAAGGTGGCTGAGAAGATGGGCAGGGAACTAGTAGTCGACGAGAGGATCGGTTTCATGGCGGAAACGTTGAGCGGTGCGGGGATTAGTGGTCTTCCATTACCTGGAGATTACTTGCTGTGGAGAAGGAAGAGGAGGAAAGGGGGGAGAGAGGTGAAGTTAGGGTCGAGGGAGCCCAGACCCCTCGTAGAATTCATCGAAAGGGTGGAGGATAAGAAAGGATCCGGATCTGTAATATGGGGTGACCTAAGGAGGGAGATACTCAAAGACGAGAGCTCTTACTTCGTGGTCACCAGTAATGCCACGAGGTTCCTATACGAGATTCCTCTGGGCGTGAAACCCCACATAGACTTCGTGATGAGTAGATCCGAGCCCTTCAGTGAAGAGAGCGCCCTCTCAATGGACAGACTCATGAACTGGCTCCTTATATATGGGGTTCACCGTTACTATCGAATCCACGTGTCCGGGCACCTTTCCCCGAAGCAGATAGCTGATGTCTTAGATAGAGTTAATCCCGACAGGATTGTTCCCATTCACACCGAGCACCCGGATCTATTCGATCTGTATGTGCCTAAGGGCATGAGAGATCGAGTATTACTGCCAGAAGTTGGGGAGCTCATAAACGTCTAACGACTCAACTTTATCCCCTCTGGCCCGCCTATCATGCTGGCATTTGGGTGACCCGCAATGTATCCAAGGAGTGAGTTGGACTCTAGGATCCGCAGGCTGAAGAGGTGGATGGGAAGGAGGGATATAGACCTCTCCCTCGTGAACTCCCCAAGCAACATGCTATACTTAGCAGGGACAGCCGAAGCCCAGCTGCTTGTCGTTCCCCTAGATGACGATCCCTATTTGGTCGCGAGATATGCTTTCGGAGACGAGATCGCTCGGGAGAAGACGCCTTATCATGTGGAGGTTCAGAAGCCTTTCTACGGGACCAGCGGTAAGGAAGTGATTAACCCCAGCGTCTACGATCTGGTAGCTGAGAGGCACGGAGGTGCTAGGAGGATAGCTGTAGACTTCCTGTCATCTCAAGAGCAGGTGGAGAAAGTGAGGAAGAGGTTCAAGAGGGGGAAAAAGAGCGCGGCTATAGTGAGCTTGGACGATCAGCTGAGGAGGATGAGGATCATCAAGAGCGAGTATGAGTTGGGACTCATGAAGGAGAGCGCATCGATAGCGATGAGGGCCTTCGAATCTCTGGAGATAAGGATTGGAATGACTGAGAGGGAGATAGCTAACATGCTTGAGTTTAAGATGAAGGAGTTAGGTGCTGAGGAACCCAGCTTTCCGACGATAGTGGCGAGTGGGGCCAACTCATTCAATGCTCATCACATTAACACCGAGCGGAGGGTCAGCGAGGGGGAGATATTGCTCATCGACTTTGGCTCCAAGTATATGGGGTACTGCAGCGATATGACCCGTACCTTCTACATCGGTAGCCCGCCGGAGGGCTTTTTAGACAAGTACGAGGCCGTTCTCAACGCACAGTTGAGAGCATTGGATTTCATAAGGGACGGAGTTCCCATGGAGAGACCAGATATAGAGGCTAGGAAGGTATTGAAGGAATTGGACCTTTTAGAGTACTTCGTTCATTCTCTGGGGCATGGGATTGGCATCGACATCCACGAGTTCTTCAGGCTCCTAGTGGGGAGAGGAGGAAGGCTCCAAGAAGGGATGACAGTGACTGATGAGCCAGGAATCTACATTAGGGGATGGGGAGGCATAAGAATAGAGGATACCGTGGTGGTCGGGAGGAATAGAGGCATTCCCCTCACCGAGAAGCTCTCCAAGGACCCAGACTACCTTAGGAGGTAGAACAACCCTTGATCTGGAGCCCCGTTGGGGAAGCCGTGCTCGCTGAGGAAGGGGCTTCTAGGCTGAGAAAGGGGCAGCGGAATATCTACGTCAAGTGGCTCATCTCCCTAAGGGGACCCGTGGAGGAGGGAGACTTAGTCGTAATAAAGGATGAGAGAGGAGACACGCTGGGTTTGGGCTTCTTCGAGGGAATAGGGGCTATGGCAGTGAGGGTCCTCTCCACGGAGCTGGAGAATCCCTCTTCTCTACTTTATCGTAGGTTAGAGGAGGCCTTGAGGTTGAGGGAGAAACTTAAGCTGGACAATTTCTTTCGATGGGTGCACAGCGAGGCTGATGCCCTTCCAGGGTTGATAATAGATGTATACGACGATATCGTCGTCATCTCCTCCACCTCAATAGGAATAGATAGGCGAGTGGAGGAGATCTCGGCCATGGTGGAGGACTTATTCAAGCCCAGTTCCATAGTTCTTAAGAACGATAGTAGGCCGAGGAGGGAAGTCGGACTGCCCTCGGAGAGGAGGATCCTCTCAGGAGGTAAAACTAGAGCTGTAGTGAGGGAGAGCGGGGCTCTCTTTCACGTGGATACGATCAAGGGCCAGAAAACGGGCTTCTTCATAGATCAAAGGTTGAACAGGATTGAAATTGGCTACCTTGCTGGTCCTAGTGACAGGGTCTTGGATCTCTACAGCTACACAGGCGGTTTCGCGATACACGCCGCTCTCTCCGGCGCCGAGGTCGTTGCTGTCGATGAGTCGGAGTACGCCGTCACGGAAATGAAGTCTAATGTGAGACTCAACTCGATTGAGTTAGTGACCGTTCAATCTAGGGTCAAGGAGTTTCTGGAGAGAGACTCCTCCGCCTACGATCTGGTTATCGTAGATCCACCAGCCCTAGCTCCAAGCAGGGACATGGTCCCCAGAGCTAGGAAGACCTACGCAGCAGTCAATGCCGCCGCTATGGAGAGGGTGGTAAGTGGTGGCCTCATGTTCACAAGCAGCTGTAGCCAATTCATCACCAAGGAGGAATTCAAAAAGATCGTGGTCAGGTCAGCTATCCTCTCCAATCGGGAGATCACGATTCTAGGTGAGAGGGGGGCTTCTCCCGATCATCCAATAGATCCCGTGCATCCTTGGACGAGATACCTCAAAGGCCTCCTCTTGAGAGTTGAGTGACTATAGTTCCAGTCTGGTTTGTTTTCCCCTTTTGGGTCTTTCTCTGTGTCTGTAAATCAATTCCCCATTCCTAACGTAGACGTATAAAGTGTCACCCCTCTCCCAACCGAGCTCCTCCACTAAGGATTTAGGAGCAGTTACTTGATAGCTCAGGTACTTCCTCCCGTTTCTTTCCCACCTCTTTACCCTCAGCTTCACATAGGGCATAACATAACTAGTTGGCATACCTTATGGGTATTTCCTTTCCTGGTATGACGAAGGCCTTTCCAGCTAGGAGGTCCCTCAGGGCGTCTTTGACGTATTTCGACTTAGTCAGTGCCACATTCACATTGTTGTTCAGCAGGAGTTCACTGAGTTCCGGTTCGATGTCCTCGCTCAACACCATGTCCGCCTCCAGCCCCACCAATATGTCCAGCATGGTCTCCCCTTGAACCTGACCCACCTCTAGGGAGAAGGCGTCCATGACGACACCGAAATCACTCAGGTCTATGACCATCAGCCCTTTAGCCAGGCTGAAGCCTTTTGATATGCGGTTAAACTTCACGTTTCCGTCCGTCTCCTCAATAGGGACAACTAGCCGAGTCATTTCGATCCTGTGTATTTCCTTCACCCAATGATATAAAGCCTCCAGACTGCATGTTGGATCGAGATATTGTCCAAGTAATGCGCGGTGAGTGGAAATGATACCAGCGGTTTTCAGGGATCTGTGTCCCGAAGGTGACTTGGAAACCCACCACAGATCCCTTTGTATCGAAGATGAGATCTCTAAGGTAGGTTCTGAGTTCAAAGACTATGTTAAATTCTTCAAATCATGTTTAGGTTCTCCTCCTTGGGAGATTCAGAGGATGTGGGCCCGGCGAGCCTTAGCCGGACGTAGCTTCGCTGCCATAGCTCCCACAGGGGTTGGTAAGACTGCCTTTGGGCTCGTTACCAGCTATTACTTCGCTGTGAGGGGAAGGGGTCGTTCCTACCTCCTCTTCCCCACATCGCTCCTCGTTGATCAAGCCGTGGAGATTCTTGCCAAGTATGAGAGGTCTGCTGGGGAGCCTCTCAGGATTCTGGCCTACAGGAGCGGGATGGGAAGCAAGCAGAGGAGGGAGTTCCTAGAGAAGCTAGAAAGCGGTGATTTCGACATCTTGGTCACGACTTCCCAGTACCTCTCGAAGAACCATGAGAGGATAAGGCGCTCCGTGGACCGGTTCTCCTTCTTATTCGTAGACGACGTGGACTCTTTCCTCAAGAACTCGAGGAACGTCGATAGGGTTCTCACTCTCATGGGGTTCACCGAGGCTGATGTAAAGGATGCTCTGGCTGGCAAGGAGGTAACCAAGAGCACGGATAGCGTCCTAATAGTCTCAACTGCAACCGGTAAGCCGGGCCCCCGAGCGATCCTATTCAGAAGGTTGCTAGGCTTCGATGTCGGGGTGTTGAGGCAGGAGCTGCTGAGGAATATAGCTGATCTCTACGTGAGGAAGAAAGTTCGACTGAAAGAGTTCCTGAAGTTCATGGGGGATGGATTCCTCCTCTTCGTCCCGAGGATGGAGTTGGCTGATGAGGCGAAGGCATTGGCGGAGGATGCTGGCTACAAGGTAGAGGTGTTGCACGGTTACGACGAGAAACTAGTTGAGGCTTTCAAGTCAGGAGAGTTAGACGGTCTAATTGGAGCCGCTAAGCCCTATGGGGTCCTAGTTAGGGGAGTGGATCTGCCTCAGAGGATCAGGTACGTGGTCTTCTACGGAGTTCCCCGCTTCGAGATGACCCTGAAGGATGTGGATGAGATGAGCGACCGGGCCGTTGTGGCAATACTGTCCGCGCTGGCCAAAGGCCTAGATCCCCAGACTAAGAAGTTCATCATGAGGCTGAGGAGGCGACCAACGGAGAAGGATATCCTGAGAGCTAGAGAGCGACTGAAGGACCTGCTATCCAGCGAGAGCAGACTGAAAGAGTTGGCTGGCACCGGGGACATAACGGTTATCCCCGAGGAGGGTAGGGTGATAATCCCCGATGTTAGGACGTACATACAGGGATCTGGCCGTTCTTCCAGGCTCTATCCTGGGGGAATGACTAGAGGGGCTAGTCTCGTCTGGGACACGAAGCCACTACTCTCTTCCTTCATAAAGAGGGCCAGCGCTTACGACATAGAACTGTCCCCGCTAGAGGAAGTGTATTTGGAGGCTCTGAGGAGGGAGATCGACGAAAGTAGGGAGAGATACTCCTCGCTGAAGACGGGTTTCGAGATGGCCGGTCTACTCAAAACCGCGCTCTTCATAGTGGAAAGCCCTAATAAGGCCCGGACAATAGCTAGATTCTTCGGTAGGCCGGGGAGAAGGGTTGTAAATGGGGTGGTCGCTTACGAGGTGACCACCGGCGACTATGTGCTGACGATAATGGCCAGCGGGGGTCATGTAGTGGACCTCTCGACGCAGGGAGGGTACCATGGGGTTCTCATAGAGGAAGGCGATCGTAGAACCTACATACCCGTTTATGCCTCCATCAAGAGGTGTCTGGACTGCGGTTACCAGTTCACAGATGGCGAGAGATGTCCGAGATGCGGTTCCACTAATCTGAGGGACAGCAGGAGCAACATAGTCTCCATGAGGAGGCTCGGATTCGAGGCGTCTCGGGTCATAATAGGGACGGATCCTGACACGGAAGGAGAGAAAATAGCTTGGGACATTTATCAGCTGATCAAAGATGCGGCTGAGGAGATATACAGGGCCGAATTCCATGAGGTCACCAAAAGGGCGATCTTGGAGGCCCTGAGGAAGCTTTCAGAGACCAACGAGTCGAGAGTGAAGGCTCAGGTGGTGAGGAGGATAGAAGATAGGTGGATAGGATTCGAGCTCAGTTATGAGGTACAGAGGAAGTTCAACAGGAAGAACCTGTCTGCCGGAAGGGCTCAGACCCCCACGCTAGGTTGGATAATCGAGAGGTACGAAGAGCACAAGAAGAGGAAGAACCTCACCATCATCAGTGGAGAAGACATCTTCCTCAAGGTAGAGGGTAGGATAGGATCTCCTGGAATCGTAGAGGCCCGGATCTCGTCGATAGAATTGGAGGAGGGCGCAGTTAAGCCTCCGCCTCCTTTCACCACCGACGAGATGATAAGGGAGGCTAGCAGGATACTGAGGCTGGGCGCTAAGAGAGTGATGGAGATAGCTCAGTCCCTCTTCGAAGCTGGCCTAATCACATACCACAGGACGGATAGTGTTAGGGTGAGCGACGCTGGTTTGAGAGTAGCAGCTGAGGTCCTCGGCGATGATTTCGTCCCGAGGAGATGGGGTGAAGGAGGGGCTCACGAGTGTATAAGGCCTACTAAGCCCCTATCAGCTAAGGAGCTGCTTGATTATGTAAGAGAGGGACTGATAGCCGCTCCCGAAGGATTCTCAAAGGACCATGTGAGGCTGTATGACCTGATATTCAGGAGATTCATGGCCTCGCAGACCAAGGAGAGCATCATCGTAAAGCAGAAGTACAAGCTTGTCTTGAACGGCGATGAGGTTACCGATGAGAGAGTTGTAGATGTCAGAGGGGGTTGGGCGCTCATATACCCGTTCCTCTACCGGAAGAAAGCTCCTCTTTCGGTGGGGACGGTCAAAGTCGAGATAAAGCACCTTCAGGTCCCCTCTGTACCCTTGTACACGCAAGGAGATGTCGTAGCTCTTATGAAGGAGAAGGGTATAGGAAGGCCCTCCACCTATGCTGCCATAATAGACAAGCTGCTGCAGAGGAAATATGTCCTCGAGAAGAATAACAAACTGATTCCAACGAGACTGGGCGTCCAAGTGTACAACTTCCTGACATCGGAGTACCCGGATCTGATCAGCGAGGAGAGGACGAGAGTGCTGGAGGAGAAGATGACAGCGGTCGAGGAGGGAAGAGCCGATTACCAAGAGCTGATCGATGAGCTTTATCACGAGATACAGGAAAAGGTGGTTAGAAAGAGAATATGGGGAGAAGGGTTCACTCCTCCAGCGAAATGAGTTCGTCTCCCCTCAGCTCCAATTTTCTATCCGGATGCAGCTTTCTGAATCTCTCCAACGCGTGTATCCTGAAGCCGGCCGGAACCATGGTGAGCATGTTGGCGGGAGCCTTCCCCCAGACCCTGAGCATTATGTCGATCCTGTTCTCCACCGCGCTCCAGTTCTCAAGAAAGACCTTCTCCGCCTCGGAGACCTCCGCCTCCAGCACGTCAAGCGACTCCTTTACAGAGTTAACGATCTTCTCCGCTTCGCTCACGTCCCCTTCCTTCAGTTTCAGCTCCGCCGAGACCAGCATGGTCTCCGCATCCACGAGCCTGTACGGTGAGAGCTCAAATCCTACTATCTCCTCTAACTTTGATATGGCCCTCCTCACATCCTCTAGCCTCTTCTTCACGGACTCCAGTTCACTCTCTACCGATTCCCTTGCCTCCTCGGAGATCACCCTTTCCTCCTTGACTTCTGGACCTATGGCTGGGATCTCCTCCTCCATCTCCGGAGGAGTCACCCTCCCTTCCTCTTCCTCCTCTATCTCAGGCTTAGGAGCCTCTTCCATCTCTATCCTGTGAATCCTAGGTACCTCTATCCCTATCTCCTCCTGTTCGATCTCCGGCGGAATGATAGAGGGTGGTCTGGTCTCCGGGATCCCTTTCGCCGCTGCTTCCTCTATTGCTGGCGCGATGATTGGCTTTATCTCCTCCATCTTCACCTCCTTAGGCTTCCTAGATCCTAGCAAGAGTGCGATCGCAATCAAAATGAGAACTGCGCCTATTATCCCACCCACCAAGTACTCCAGTGGTATGGGGAGAGCGGATTGCTGGGTTGTAACGACCGGTGGCGTGGACGGTGGTGCGACAGTCACCGTGATCGTGGAGACCCTCTTATCGACGACCTTGCCTCCAGCCAGAGCTTGAACTCTTAGTTGAAGATCGCCCGTCTTTCTGGGAGTGACTTTAACATGTACCTCGGCACTTCCTCCCGCCCTCAAGGGGCCGACCTTCCTCTCGATGAGGGAGCCATCCAGAGATGTGACTAAGATGAATTGAGCGTTATCCCGGAACCTGTTGACGAGCTTCACCGTCACTATGATGGAGCTGTTGACCTTCGCCTCCTTTGGGGCCCTCACCTCATCTATTACCCTGCCCTGCTCTACTCTCACGGATATTTCCTTCTTGTAGAGCACCTCATCACCGTGTTTTATATAGAGAATCGCGCTCGTCCCCGGATTGAGAGCCCGGCCCTCTATTGATACGGAGAATTCGGATCCGGGGCCCACCTTTTCTGCGACCTCATCGCCCTGGATAGTTGGCCCCTTGATTACGAATGTGAGTTCTTCTACGCCCCACGAGTTTATTCCGGAAACATTCAGTTTGAAAACGTCCCCTACAACCAGCTGGGATGGTGCTCGAACTTCCAGTTTGGGTTGCCCAGCGGGTTTCGTAGTGGTCGTGGTCGCGGGCGCTGTCGTGGTGGTGACCGACGCGCCGCCTTTTAGGGAGATCCATTCCTCCCTAGTTAGACCTATGGGGACATTGGGAGAAAGAGCTTCCTCTCCCACGATCAGTCCTAGGGCTCCCTTGCCCTGTAACATGGTGGAGAACCTAGCCCCACAGCGACCGGGAGTTAGGAACCCGATTGTCTTCTCTCCGATTACTTCTCCCTGTTGAGACATCACATACAGCACGATCTTGCTCCTCTCGCCACCCAGCGCCGTGCTGCAGACAAATCCCTCGACCAAGTAACCTCCATCCTTGGGCTCGGTCCTTTGGATCTTTATCCAGTGGTCGGGTAGCCTGAGGAGGTGGAGATCACCGTTTCCGTCTATGTATGAGATAGAAGTTGTGTGATTACCGCTCGCAGAGACCGTAACCAAGCTGAACGGTGGGTTGGATACTTTAAACTCTGAAAGCAGGAATCTGTGGGTGTAGTGATAGACTCTGACCTCACCGAACTTTGAGAAGTAGAGAAGAGCTTTGCCCGCCGCGACCGGTTGGGAGGCCGGGGGCATCCACGTCTTTATGGGTCTAGATACGCTGAGATCCGATAGATTTATGAAGAGTATGGCTTCGTTCGAGCTGGTCAGCGCACCTATGCCGTCCAATACTGGGAACATCCCGTAGGGGAACTCGTACCCCAAGATATCGGTCATATCCCTCCTAGCAACCGGTTCGCCTGTAGAGGTGTTTATTGATACCACAGTACCGTTCTGAAGCATCACCCCGATGAAGGAGGAATCATCACCAGCAACTAGTATCTTCTCTCCCAGTTCCAGATTCCAGACCAGCTTGCGTGAATTTAGATCGAAGTATGCGATCTGATAATCTCCGTAAATTACAGCACCACCATTTACGTAGTGCACATGCCTTATCCTGAATCCCAAATCCACGGACCAGCCAGTTGACTTGGACCTCAAGTCCACAGCTTGGAGGGAGCTGGTGAGGGGAACCACTATTGTTCTACCATCATTCAAGTAGGTCATGGGAGATCCGGAGGGTGCTGAAGGTAATCTGAGCCTCTCTATCCTCAATTCACCGGCGACCGAGTTGTAAGCCCTCAGCTCAAAAGAGTCCGTTGCCACTATGACCCATGACTCCTTCTTCGCATGGCCGTAGTATGCTTCAGGGATTACTAGAGGAGGGGTAGATACTTTAGCGCCTATCCTGACGCTCCAGAGCTTTTCTCCGTTCAGATTCATGGCAATCAAGGTGTCTCCCTGACCTCCTATCGTGTATAGCCTATCCCCATGTATGACAGGTTGGGGGACCCTGTATAACGGCTTGGAATCGTACACTTTAATCTTTGATACCTCATTTGGCGTCAGATCGTGAGAAGAAGCGGCGACAAGGCTCATCGATAGGACTATCAGGAGGGCCGCTAGTTTCCATCTCATCCATTCATCCCTTCACGCATAGTCAAGCTTGCCCCCTTTTAAATGGAACTCTCGTCAATTAATAGTGCTGTATGAAGGAGGTATCGAGCCCCTAATACCTCCGCTTGGGAAAAATGATGAGGATAATTACCTGTGCGATAAGATGAAGGTCAGGGGCTTCCGCTTATCCAGTCTGACGAACCCCATCCTCAGCATCTGGGCCATATCGCCCTCCCTCATCTCGGCCAATGCGGGTTCTCCATAACCTCCCAGCATCTCGTAAGAGTAGGGGGACAGAGGGATGAATACCCTAGCTGGGACACCTCCCTTGAGCGGCGCCCACTGTATGATCTTGACCCCCTTGATCTTCTGCTCTTGGCTGAGGATCAGGGATACCTCGTCGGGGTTCACGCTCCTCACCCTCACTGTAGCTAGACCCCTCAGCCTGAATTCATCTCCAGCCTTCAAACCCTCCACATCGCTCTTTGATATGTAGACGATCGGTTCCTCCACGACTATCGTTCTGTACTCCTTTGAATCTGGATGGATCTGCACCCTCGCCTCTACAGGAGTGTCTATCCCCTCTATAACTGCCCTGACTGGATCCGGGACGAACATGTAGCGGGGCACTTTGGGGTCGAGTAACTTCCTGTTAATGGCTGCTAGCATGTCCATGTTGACCGTGGCATCCACCTTACTTGGTCCGAGCTCGTGGAAGAACCTCACTATCGCCTCTGGGAGGATGCCCCTCCTGAACAGCCCCCTAAGGGTCGGTATCCTAGGATCGTCCCACCCTTCCAAGATCCCGCTCTCCACAAGAGGCCTTATGTACCTCTTGGAGAGGGGGATCCCTTCCACTGTTATCCTGCCGAACTGCACCATGTGATATTCCCTCAGGCCCAGCTTCCTGATTATCGTCCTCTGAACCTCTACATGTGGTTCGAACTCCTTGCTACGGAACGCATGAGTTACCCCAGTTAGAGAGTCCATGACGCTGACCGAGAAGTCGTACACTGGGTACACCCTGAACCTGTCCCCGTGGATCGGGTGAGGCGCCTCCACTATCCTGCAGATGCCTGGATCCCTCATGGTTATGTTGGGATGCCTCATGTCCGTCTTGAGCCTGAGATGAGCCTCTCCCTCCTTGAAATCTCCCTCAAGCATTCTTTCCCACAACTCCAAGTTGACTTCCACCGGCTGATCCCTGTGCTCGCATTCCCTTCCCTCTCTCCTCCACTGACGGACCTTCTCAGCTGGGCATGTGCATACATATGCGTCTCCCTGCTTTATCAGCCTCTCCGCCAGCTCGTACATTTTAGGGATGTGATAGGACTCAATAATCTCCTCGTCCCATTTACCCGGTGACAGCCCGAGTTCCCTCTCAGCAGCCTCGAGTAGTCTGGAAAACTCCTCCCTTATGGCATCGTAGAACTCCAGCCTCTCCACCCTAGGGTTGGTGTCCTCGAATCTGAGCAGGAACTTCCCCTTGTATATCCTAGCGTATATGAAGGGGACTAACAGCCCCTTAGCGTGCCCCAGCGTCGGATAACCGTTGGGTTCCGGTGCCACCCTCGTCACGACGTTACCCTCCTCAGCCCCCTCTAGGGGTGGCCATACTCTCCCCTGTGGCTTTCTCTCCCTCTTAGGTGGAGTGGCTATCTCTTTCAGGGCTTCAGGAGGCATCTCATTGACCTGAGAGACCACTTCCTCCACCAGAGAAGCCAGTTCCCTAGCTTTCGGTCTAAGATCCGGTCGAGATGCCATGAGCTTACCTAGGACAGCCTTTGGATTGGCCTTACCGTACTTGAGAGCGTTTTCAGCAGCCAACTTGAGTATCAGGTCCCTCAGCTCCTCCAAGTTAACACCCATCAGGCTCCATCTATCCAAAACCTAGATAAAGCTAGGGGTCTCATCTGGCGAGATGAGCGATGGCATCCCGGAGGGGCTGATAAAACCGGAGTTTGAGAGGAGGTACAGGAAACTCCTTGGAGAGGAGTACGACATACTCCTGTCCTTCATGGCAAGGAAGCCAATTCCAAGCATCAGGCTCAATCCGATGAAAGTAGATCCTGACTGGCTGGTGGCGAAGCTTGAGGAGAGTGGGTGGGTGTTGGAGCCAATACCGTGGTACGAGTACGGCTACAGGGTGAGGAAGGGTCCGGAAAGACTGGGAAATACTGAATGGCACCAGCTAGGTCTATATTACGTTCAGGAAGCGGCTTCCATGATCCCCCCGGTTGTCCTCTCGCCCGGTCCAGGTGAGAGGGTATTGGATCTGGCTGCCTCCCCAGGATCCAAGACCACCCAGCTATCCGAGATGATGAGGTACGAGGGGGTTTTGGTGGCCAATGATGTGACTCCCGATCGGGTAGACGCCTTGATAGCCAACATCCAGAGGATGGGATCCATCAACGTAATAGTTACTCTGTCCGACGGAAGGAGGGCTCCTCAATTCTTCGGGGAGGAGAAATTTGATAAAGTGCTGTTAGATGCTCCCTGCAGTTCTCTAGGAGAGGTCAGGAGGTCTTGGGGTGCTCTGGCTAGGTGGAGCCCCAAGTCCGTCAACAAGATAGCCAAGCTCCAACTCTCCCTTGCTAAGGCGGCCTACCGCGTCCTCAAGAAAGGAGGAGTCATGGTGTACTCCACATGCACGTTGGAACCGAAGGAGAACGAGTGGGTCGTTTATAACCTCCTGAAGCTAGGTGCCGTATTGGAGGAGCCCCAGTTGGAGGGGCTCAGGTGGAGGCCAGGATTGGAGAGGTGGATGGATTGGGAGTTCGGAGGCGAGCTGAGGAAAACCATGAGGATATACCCGCAGGACAACGACACGATAGGCTTCTTCGTGGCCCTACTAAGGAAGCCTATGTGAGCGAGTTCCTCGCCTGGATCAGGGAGTGGTTCGGTGTCGATCTCTCTGGCTTCTCCCTAGTCAGGTCAGGTAAGAAGAGGATAAGGCTCCTGACCAAGGAGGCTGCCGAATTCTATGTGAAAGATGTGATAAGAGGGGTCTATCTGGCCAAGAAGGCCCCTTACGGTTACATAATTAGCGTGGAGGGATCTTACATAATCGGCAGGGGGGCTTCGAGGCATGTGGTGGAGCTCACCGAGGAGGAGTTCAGGAGATGGATGAGGGGAGAGGATATAGCAGTAGAGCTGCCGGAGAGGGGCGTTTACTTGGTAAAGTTCGGCCCGGTTTTCGCTGGCTCAGGGTACTACAATGGGAAGGTGCTCCGCAACCTAGTCCCCAAGAGCAGGACTGTCGAGCCCTGACACGGGGGCGAAAAGTTTATCCAACCATCTATCCACTCTAGATATGCCTTGGGATAAGTTCGCTAACATAGAGATGGCCTTCACCTTCGGAGACGTCATTCTCCTGCCCGGAAAGACCCAAGTAGAACCTTCCGAGGTGGATCTATCCACTCGGCTGGGGGAAATCGGGCTTCACGTCCCCATACTATCCTCTCCGATGGATACAGTGACGGAGGCAGAGATGGCCATAGCCGTCGCTAGGATGGGCGCTTTGGGTGTACTGCACAGGAATTGTACAGTGGAAGAGCAAGTTAACATGGCTAAAGCTGTTAAGAGGGCGGAATCTTTCATAATAAGGGATGTGGTGACTGTTACTCCCGATGATACCGTCGAAGCCGCTCGAGCGATAATGAAGGAGATGAACATATCGGGCCTCCCTGTCGTGGCTGAGGGGAGGCTGGTGGGCATAATAACTAGGAGAGATGTTTACTTCGCTGAGGACGGTAATCAGGTGGTTAAGGAGGTGATGACGAAAGATGTGATCACGGTCAGTCCGGACATCACTCCTCAAGAGGCTAGGAAGATCATGTCCCGCTATAAAATAGAGAAGCTTCCTGTGGTCGACGATTCTGGTCGGCTAGTCGGTCTTATAACTGCCAAGGACGTCTTTTATAGGGAGTCACATCCGTTTGCCACCAGAGATGAGGAGGGAAGGCTGAGAGTAGCTGCGGCCATATCTCCCTTCGATTTGGAGAGGGCGAAGACCCTTGAACCTTATGTGGATCTGCTGGTCACTGATGTGGCACACTTCCATAATGAGAACGTGATGAGGGCTGCTAAGAGGATAACTGAGGAGGTCAACGTTCCCTTAGTGGCGGGAAACATCGGGACCTACGAGGCTGCTGAGGAGATCATCACCAGGCTGGATGTCGTTGGTCTGAGGGTCGGCATAGCCAGCGGGAGCATATGCACCACGGGAGAGGTAACCGGTGTCGCCGCACCAACCCTCTTCGCCGTGGCCAAGGCCTCCGAAGCGGTAGCTAAATACGGCTCTGATGTGGCTGTTATCGCTGATGGAGGGGTTAGAGGTCCCGCTGAAGCTGCTAAAGCCTTTGCAGCCGGTGCAGATGCTGTCATGCTCGGCTTTGCCTTGGCTGGAACCAAGGAGTCCCCAGGATCTCCCCTGATAGTGGGTGGAAAGATGTACAAGGTTTACAGAGGGATGGGCAGCCCATCGGCCAGGTCCAAGAGGTTCGCTCTGGACAGGTACAGCAAGCCGTCCAAGGACATAGCCGAGGGGATAGAGGGTCTGGTCCCGTACAGGGGAGATGTCGCGACGGTCATAGATAAGTTCGTCGCGGGCTTGAAGGCAGCCTTCGGCTATGTGGGCGCTGCCAACATAGGGGAAATGAAGGAGAGGGCCAGGATAGCCCTCCTATCATCAGTAGGTGCTAGAGAGATAGCTCCTCACGACGTCAAGCCCATGGAGAAGTTTTCAGCCTGAATAACCTCCTATTTTTGACCAGAAACATTTATAAACGGGTTTGAGCCGACTGCCGGCTGGTAGGAATGCAGGGCCTACAGGACGTGGTCGTGGCGCTGGAGCAGCTCTGGATGCTGTTCAAAGTGACCGCTCCCAAGCTGCTATCCGCTGCCGTGATTTTGCTAGTGGGATACGTGATAGGGAGACTCGTGGGCATAGTCATCAGTGGACTGTTAAGGAAGTTCCTTGGACTGGACAAATGGGTACGTAGGAAGGGCCTCATGGACGAACTGTACGGCATAAGTCCCTCCGGTCTCCTCGCTGGGCTAGTCAAGTGGTACATCTACCTCCTGTTCATAGGAGTCGCTGCCGAGAACTTGGGCTCAGGCGTCCTAGCCGACTCGGCCAAGGCCCTAGTGGAGCACTCACCCAAGATACTAGCTGGTCTCTTTCTAGTGTTCATCGGAATGATCGTCGGAGGCATGGTGAAGAAGCACATACTCGGTTCCACCTTAGCCGGAAAGGAGTTCTTCGGGTCCTTGTTCAAGTTCGCGAGCATCGCCGTATTCACAATAGCCGCCCTCTCTACGATGGGGATAGATGTCAGCTTGCTCGTCCAGACCGTGGTGATAGCTGTAGCGGCTATCACCATTTCCATAGGAGTGGCGGTGGGCATAGCCCTAGGCTTGGTGCTCAAGGACGAGCTGAGACCATACATCAAATCAATATTAAGGGAGATCTTGGGAAAGGAAAGTGAGAGGAAGAATGGAGAGGTGGAAAACGGCCTCTATCCCCCATAGGCTCCTCTCCTCCATACTCTACCAGCTAGCGCCGCTCGCAGTCCTAGAGTACGGGGGAGGGCCTGAACACCTCTCACTCTCCTTCTTCCTGATGTACTTGGGACTTATGATCGGCAACCTCGCGTGGACCAAGGCTTTAGCCCCAAAGGACAGGCATGTGCCTGGGATAGCCTTGGGACATCTTTCTCTCGTGGTGCCCGGACTGATAGTCAGCTATCCAGACGTTTATGCTGCCCTCCTTGCCTCGTTCTTGGTTGCTTTCCTCTCCCCCATCTCATACTTCTCGGGACTCTTCTATGCCTACGATCAGCTTAAGGACCCATCAGAGGCCTCCTCATCATATGAATCTGTATCTGGATGGGCCTGGCTCGCCGGACTCTTCCTAGGGGCTTTCATCCTTCACTCGATGGACATAGAGGGGCTGGCCCTACTCAGCGTCCTGATCGATCTCCTCCTGATGCCCCTCATCGTGGTCTCCCTGAGGATACCCGTCCTGAGCATATTGAGAAGGGCCTACGAGGAGGAGATAGGCCTCCTCCCCATAATAGAGGAGGGCATTGAAGCAGTTCACCGCGTGGAGGAGGAGGCCTTAGAATGGACCATGGCCCTCATCTCTAGGGTGGCGAGGGGGACCCTCTTCCAGAAGCCGGCCTACATACTGCTGAGCCTGCCCAAGGTGGGAGTTCCCTTCAGTTTGAAGGTCTTTTTGGCGTTCATCGGCTTAGGACTGGCTTACCCGCAGCTTGTTGGGGTCCAGAAGGCTTTGGGCCTGAACAACTCCCGCATCTACCTGCTGTCAGCCCTGAGCTCCCTCGTCTCCAGCATGCTCTACAAGAGGGCTGGGAGGGGAGACGAGATAAGGAACTTGGACCTCTCCCTGCTCGCAAGATCGGCCATGCTCTTCAGCGTCCCAACAGTCTTGCTTGGTATTTTCTCCCCACTTGAGTACTTCATCGCGTTCATGATGCTTGATGGGGCAACTTGGTCCTTCATCATGGTCTCTATATCCAAGAGAGGCTTGAAGGTCTCACTGGAATACCTCGGACAGGTAAACTTCGTGAGATCGCTTGGTTGGTCAATCGGTGCTCTCTTGGGCGGTTTCGTGGCGAGCTACGCTGGGTTGACTGCCCTCTACGGGGCATCTGCTGTGCTGGTGATGTTAGCATCTATGATAAAGACCAAGAAGCTGGAACATGAGGTGAGGAGGAGCCTCCTCATTCAAAAATGATCAAAACTCTCTTTCAACTAGGAAGTTGGCGAGATCCCTTAACTTCTCTTTGTACTCGTTGTCAGGGAGGAGCTTCTCCACGCTGGACCACGATTCCCTTATCATTTTCCTTGCGAACTCCTTAGCGTACTCTATCGACCCGTATTTCTTGAGGATGGATATGGCCTCCTCTATGAGCTCTCTGTCCCTAGTGTGTAGTGAGAGGATGTACTTCAGCCTCCTCTTATCCTCATCGCTCGCCTTTGAGAGCGCATGTATAACCATGAGAGTTACCTTGCCCTCGGTTATGTCCTCACCGAAGGCCTTACCCAGCTTCTCGGCGCCGGTCACATTCATTATGTCGTCCTGTATCTGGAAGGCCACGCCTATGGTCTCGGCGAATCTCCCCAGCTTCTTCTCCTCTTCCTCGTTGAGACCAGCTGCTATGGCCGCGAACCTGGCCGCGAGCCTCGGGAGTACCCCGGTTTTATTGGCGCACATCTGGAGGTAGTGGCCAACCGTTATCTCCTCCGGGTCCTTGAGCCCGCGATGCCACCCTATGTCAGTCGCCTGGCCCAAGTGTATCCTTATCATGTCCTCCAAGTATGCGTTGATCAGTCTCCTGAAGGTCGAGTCGTCCACATCCATCTCCATGAGAATGCGCAGGGGCATGAAGTACATGGCTGAGGACAAGTTCACGGCTATATCGAGGCCATACTTGACGTGAATGGCTTTATCGCCTCTCCTGACCTCGGCCCCATCCTCTATATCGTCGGCGATCAGGGAGCCGTTGTGCAGGAGCTCCACTATGATGGCTAGCTCCTGGTACCTCTCCAAGTCTACATTGAGGTTCTTGGCCAGTATAAGGAAGAGCCAAGGCCTCCACCTCTTGCCACCCCTAGAGAGGAGATCCCACATAGGCTCGAATATGGTCTTCTGGATGACGTCAGGATCGTAGGAGTAGGAGGCCTCACCGGCCAGCCATGTCAGGTAGTCCGCATCGATGTTCTTGGGGAACCTTCCCTCTATTAGGGAGTCAACGATCTTCCTGTTCTCCTTAAGCTCCCTTTCAATGTCCATTAAGTACACCGCTCCCAGTATCTCTCCCTTGCATAAATATGTGTCGGATAGGGCTCCTCCAAGCGAGTGTCCATAGATTTTTATCGCGCTAGGCCTAGGCTTCCCTCAAATGAGGGAAGTCGGATTCGTTGTCGGTAGGACCTCCACCAAGTGGGTCACGGTGAGGCTTGAGGAGGAGGTCCTGATTAACGACCTGGTGTTGGTGGGCGACGAGCTCCTTGGTGTGGTCAGAGGGGTATCCTACGCCAATCCCACCATGTCCCCCTATTCGCCCTTCACTCCCACGAATGTAGAAGCTGTCCGGGCTTACGAGTACCTGAACGCTAGTGTAGAGCTGTACGGGTCCCTCGTGAGTGGCAGATTCGATCCGAGGGTCCTGACGGCCACTCCAACGGGCACTCCCGTCTACAAAGTGGAGAAAGGGGATCTGGAGAATCTCAGGTTCATTGAAGATCCGATATTCATTGGAGAGCATCCCTCCTCCGGATGGCCCCTCCCGCTCGATCCTAGGGCCGTAGATTACCACATAGCCGTGGTCGGCTCCACAGGATCAGGCAAGTCGCATCTGGTGAGGATCTTGGTAAGGGAGCTCGTGAAGGTGGGTAGGAAAGTCGTGATATTCGACCACACCGGCGCAGACTACGCACCTTTCTTCAAAGAGGAGACCGTACCCGACACTGACGTGTTCCCAGATATGCTCTCCCTAGCGGAGGTGATGGCTAACAAGGTGCTGGGGAAGGAGTACCTAGATGACGTTGAAGTAGCCCTCTACGCTTACCTTTACAGCGAGGGAGACGTCGGAAAAGCTAGGGAATTCATGGAGTCCCTTGGCTTCGGGAACGGGCAGTTCGACATGTCGACCATCCTTGAGTTGAGGGATAAGAGCCCTATGGGGATCGGGTGGGACGATGAGTCCTTCATAGCGATCTTGAGGCTCGTCATGGGGTACCTCAAGAGGAGGGAGCACACTGTTGCCAAGTCCCTGTTCAGACTAGTTAAGTCAGGCATCAGCTTGGGATCGTTCAATGGGAGGAGGTACGGTATAGATGATCTGGTGGATCTGATACTCAACAGAGACCTCACGGTCCTAGACATAAGCTCGGAGACCCTGCCCATCAGATACGGTATAATGAGGGGCGTGGTTTCCGGGCTCATGGAGAGGGCAGAACGGAGCGGTGAAAGATTGGATGTCGCTATAGTGGTCGACGAGGCCCAAGTTTACGCTAGGGGACAGCCGCCCACGGAGGCCCTCTCAGATGTGGCAAGGAGGGGCAGGAAGTGGGGGATCGGGCTGATACTCGTGAGCCAGAGGTGGGTATCCGACCTAGACATGAACATCAGGGCGAACATAAATAGCGTGGTGTTCAGCTCGCTGCAGTCGTCCAGCGACCTCGAGGACATAGGGAAAGTCGTCAGCCTGGGCAGCATAGACATCGGGGTCCTAGGGACCGGAGACTTCTACATTACTGGCCTACTGTCCCCATTCAGGAGACCGATACTGGTGCACACGTTCGGTGAGTACCATGAATGAGAGGGAGGAATGGGGTGAGGACCTCCTAGACCCGGATGTGTATTCTGTGGCGTTGGAGAAGGCTAGGAAAATTGCTGGTAGCATGAGGGAGGCTTGGGAATACCTACTACCCGTGTACGAGAGGCTCGCATCTGTCGTCAGGAGAGATGTCCGCGAGCTGAGCGAGTCCCACAAGGAGTACGGGGTCATCGCCGTAGATTCCACCTTCTCACCAACCCTCTCACTGAGAGGGTTGAGAGCGGGATTCATCCTCCTCGCTGCCGTGACCTACCCCAAACCCTCGCGTCCCATATTCCGATTGAAACCCGTGAGGAGTGGCCTGAGGGACGAGGATGAGGATCCCAGCGATGCCATAGTCTCGGTCAGGGCGAAGAAGGAGGAATTGCTCCTGATCAGGGACATCCTGATCCATAGGGGTGATTACGATGTGGTGGTGAGGGATGGCGACCTTCCACCAGCGGATGCCGTACTTGAACTTAGGAGGCGTACTGGGATAACTAGTCTGTCTCACGAGGTGCTGGAACTAGCTAAGAAGAAGGATAAGGGTTTGGTGGGGCTTGTAAAGAGGATAAGCACCTCTCTCATCGCCTACAGGTATTTAGGGATGGAGCTCCTCGAGATAATGAACTCCCGGCCTGAGGGGGTACCTCAGGGCGTGGCTTGGGACCTTTTATCAGACCCTGTCCTAGCCTGGCTCATGCTCGATCCGGGAGAGTTCCTCTCAGTTGGGAAGTACGGGGAAGAGTTCGATGGTATGAGATTCATCGTCTCCTACTTCTCGTCCATGGTTAGAGGGAAGGAGAAGTACATAAAGAGGATGAATAAGAGGCTAGAGGAATATCCCCTCTTCAACGAGGTGGAGGTGTCGTTTTACAGGCCGAGGGCCAGCGGCGCTCCTGTGGTCAAGCTGACAGGATTCAATGTGGACATGTGGGGGTTCTCCTCCTTCTCCGCTGGCAGCACCCGAGGTCCGTCCTATCCGGATTTCATTAACCTAGCTGATACCGCCTGTATAGAGCACGCCAGATCTATCAGACCGGAGATGGTCATGCTGGATGCCCTGAGGGTGGCTTCCGAATCTGAAGGACTAAGTAGGCTGAAGTTCAGGGGTAGGAGAGCGGACTTGGTGTCCTTGCAGAACGTTCAGAAGCTACATCTATTTTACAGGAGGGAGTGATGCGGTCAACAGATCGCCTCGGTAAGCAGGGATCTCACGTACTCTACCAGCGACCTCCTATCCACTCCCCCGTAAGCTATTATGGAGAAGTCTCTGGACAGTCCTACGGACCCGCCCAGCTCTGGAGAGTAGAATTGTACGTAGGAAAGTCTCCCTAGACGTTTCATCTCCTTGTAAAGATTTAGATCCTCGAGATTCTCTCCGTAGATGGCTATCTTCCTGATCCCCGAGCTCCTGAGGTCCTCGAAGTGAGCCACCTTGGTCCCCTCGCTGAGGGATTCGAAGACCTCCTCCGGGAGTACGCAGTGCTCGAACTCCCCCTCCCCCTTAAGGGCTTCAGTGACCTTGAATGCCACGAATTCAGCCAGTCTCCTCCCTCCGAACACCATAATGAATGAGCTTTCAACCTTAAAGGTCAGGAAGTCTGCGTACTGAGTTTCCACCGTCAGTGAGATACCCCTCCTAGATCTCCTCCTGACCAACCTGTCCCTAGCCAAGGTTCCTGAGACCTCGTCTCCGGAGGACTCCAAGGACTCGAAGGTTGTTAGAAGGGTCCTCCCTTCCCTCTCTATCTCTTCCCTCCAGTTTGAGAGTGCTTCAATTAGCTTGCTCGGATTGTAGTCTGGAATTTTGAACAGTTTGGCGGCGATCACAGCGATAACCCCTCTCCTAGTGGGGAGATGGAATGATAAAAACAGCGGGGAAGCATCAAGATGATCGTTAATATAGATGAGGATCAGTGCCTCGGTTCAAAAATCACCTTCTGAAGTGGGATATAGCTTCTGATATGAACTCCTCGTATACCTCTCTCACTCTCTCGGCATTCTTCGTCCTTATGAAGCCCATAAGGGCCGCCTTAATGGCCTCGGACCTGCTCTTGAACATGCCTTCCGATACGAGGGCATCGATGGCATCGATGAGTTCCTTGTCAACCTGCAGCGATACTTGCTGGCTCATTCTCTCACCTTACCTGTTCAGAACAGCTCCTCTATATAAGCGATTATTGTAGAAATTCGAAACGACATATGTCGAACATAAGTCGGATCCATTATCAGCTTATAGGACCGCGGTGGGCTGACTTAAAAAGTTCAATCCGAAGCCGCGAGGTACACGCTCCGCCTCCCGCGCCCCCTGAGACCACCGGAGTATAGTTTATTTAGGAGCCTATACACTAATCCCGAAGGGGGAAAAGAGGGGTCTGGGATGGGTATGTTGGAGGCGTTTATAGCCATAAGCGTCAAGCCTTCTAGCACTACCGATCTGAAGAAGGTATTCCCAGAGAACGAGAAGGTCAAGGAGGTCTTCTACGTTACAGGTGAGTTCGATTTCCTCCTAAGAGTGGAGGCAGCTAACACTTTCGAGCTGGCTAGGATAATAGAGAGCCTGAGGAGTCAGGAGGGTGTGGAGAACACGGTTACGTTCATCGTACTGGAGAAGCTGAAGTGAGCCCCAAGAGGATCAAGGTAATAGTCCTCAGGCTCCATCAAGACGATCCCAAGAGGGCTACAGGTTCGAAGCTCCTTAGGCTGGGGCTTGCCGAGAGGTATAGACCCAGTAAAGGATTTTCCTTAGTTGTGCTGAATCCGCTCTCCCGTAGGTTCCTGTCACCCGTCGACAAGGAGGGGACCAAGGGCATAGTAGCTGTGGATGCCTCTTGGCGTAAGGTAGAGTCGGTTAGATGGCCTCACGGGAAACAGAGGAGACTACCCTTCTTAGTGGCAGCTAACCCCATAAATTACGGGGTGCCTGAGAGACTATCCACGGTGGAAGCCTTGGCCGCGAGTCTCTACATACTGGGCTACAAGGAGCAGGCCTTGGAGTTACTCGATCCGTTCAAATGGGGTCCTGAGTTCATTCACCTGAACTATGAGAGGTTGGAGGCATACTCTCGCGGAGAAAATAATGAGGAGGATGTGAGAGCCTTGGACGACAGGTTTAGGAAAGAGTTAGCGGGTTAGGGTCCTCTCTATAGCCTCAACAAAGCCTGGCAGGTCGATGGGATATCTGGAAGTGATCAGGTTTCCATCCACTACTACCGGTTCATCCACCCACTCGGCGCCAGCATTCACCAAGTCGTCTCTGACCTGCCTAGCTGAGGTTAGTTTCCTCCCTCTCACGACCTTGGCCGAGATGAGCACTTGAGGACCGTGGCATATAGCAGCGACGACCTTCCCCGCCATAAGCATCTCCCTAACAAACATTAGCGTGTGTACATCGAGCCTGAGCTTATCGGGGCTGTAACCTCCTGGGATTATGCAAGCATCGAAGTCGTTGGCCCTCAGGTCCGATGTCTTTACATCAGGCTTCCACCTCCTGCAGCCGTGCTTGCTTCCGAACTCTTCTAGCGGAGATGCCACCACCACCTCGTGACCCCTCCACTTGAAGTAATAGAGCGGGAAGGTGAACTCGTCATCCTCCACCCTATCGTGTACTAGTATAGCTATCCTCGCCATGCTCATCACCAGTGTTCACTACAGAGGCCAAATTTATGGTTTCAAGACTAGAAAACCGAGGTCCTCCTATAGGTCCCGAGCACCTTCACCCATATCGACTCGCTCTCCAGCTCCTCGAGAGCGTCCCTTACGTACTTTTCCCATAGAGATCCCTCGAATTCCACGAAGAACGAGTAATTCCAAGGTTCCCTCCTTATAGGGCGGGATTCAAGCCATAAGAGGTTGATGTTTCTCCTAGCGAACACTCCAAGTGCCCTCCACAGGGCGCCTGGCACGTGCCTCGTGGCGAAGAAGGCTGATGTGGTGTCGGCGTCCCTAGGCCACTCCCCTTCTTTAGTGATCACGAAGAACCTAGTGGTGTTGTGGGGCAAGTCCTGAATGTCCCTAGCGAGCACCTCTAATTCATAAAGCTCAGCCACCCTCTCGCTAGCTATCGCGGCCTTTCTCCTATCCTCCTGCTCGGCCACTTCCCTAGCGGCTCCTGCGGTGTCGAAGCTCGGGATTACCCTCCATCCCCAAGACTTGAGGAATCCCTCGCACTGAGATATTGCCTCCGGATGAGAGTACACCACCTCAACATCCTCTAATCTGGCGCCCTTCACCCCAAGTAGGGCGTGCCTCACCCGGATCTTTATCTCGCCCACGACCCTAATGTCCCTTTCCAGTAGGAGGTCTAAGGATTTCCTAATACTCCCCGTACTGGAATTCTCAATAGGGATGACACCGTAGTCAGCCTCCTCGGACTCTATTGAATCGAACACCTCCTCCAAAAATCTTTTAGACAGAGGTTCGTATTCCCTATCCTCAAAGAATCTTTTGGCCGCTTCATCGCTGTACGATCCTCTCTCTCCTTGGATGGCTACCTTCATCCCTCCACAACTGGGAAGAGCGTTCAAAAATGTTATCATTAAAGCCATCCGCACACCTCGAGAAATGGAGGGAAAAGCTGGGAGATCCTTACTAAAGGAAATAACGAAGTACGTTGGAAGACTCGGCAGGAATATAGCTATTCCTCCGCATCCCAGCATAGATGCTGGGGCAGAGAGGCTAATGGGCCTGACGAGAGTGTACGCCACCGATCCAGCATTGGGAGTGCCCGGAGAAGATCTTGGCTACTTCGCTTTCCACTTCTCCGCATCGGATGTGGCGGTCTTGGGGGCCGAGCCTAAGCTAATGAGTAGCACCATACTCCTGCCATCAGACGCTAGCGACGATCTAGCTCTGAGGATAGCCAAAGGGATAGACTGGGAGGCTTATAGGTACGGCGTAACCGTGATAACTGGACACACTGGTTGGTATGAGTCGGTGAAGGAGCCCATCGTCGTCACAACAGTGATCGGAGAGGTCAGGGAGCCGGTGACGCCCAAGCTAGCGAGGATCGGAGATAGGCTCCTCTTAGTGGGCATACCTGGAGCTGAGTTACTTTACGGCGTTGCTCACTTCAATCCGACGCTCCTAGAGGAGAGGTTCGGTAAGAGAACTGTGAAGAGATGGAGAAGGGCTAGGTGGATGTTAACAGCCGTTGATTCGGCTAGGGATCTAGCTCTATTCTCTAGAGTAAATGGAATGAAGGACGGGGCAGAAGGCGGACTTATAAGGCTCCTGAACGACTTTGCAGATGCTGCTGAGCTAGGCTTCACCGTGAACAAGGACCTTATTCCCTTCCCACCGGAGCTCCTGAGACTGGGCCGGGAGATGGGGTTCGATCCTATGGCTGCCTCCAGCTCAGGCGTGGTGCTGGCCGCCATTCCGGGCAACCTACCCTTGGGTTTCCTCAAAGACCTCATGGAATCCCACGGATTCTCCGTGAGTATGATAGGTGAGCTCAAGAAAGAGGGGAGGGAGCTTGTCGTAGGAGGGGAAGTGAAGGAATTTCCAAGCCCTGAGGAGGTTAGGGATCCCTATCCTGATCTCACTCGAGTGAGCTGATCTTCGCCACTACATCCCCGTCTATGGAGTAGGCGACCGCCATCCTCCTCGAGGTGTGAGCGTATCCTACTCTCCCCTTATTATCTAGGACTATTAAGCCACCCCAACCTCCCGTCCTATCGGCCATGAAGGAGAGGGCCTCTGAGCGGCCTCTGTGGGGTGTAACCCCCTAGCCAGAAAATCCACAGCGAGTTTGGACAGCATTACCCTCATTATTGGTTCCCCCTGCCCAGTGGAGCTTGCCCCACCTAGCTCGTTAGCGTAGGCCCCACACCCTATGAGTGGAGTATCCCCCACCCTGCCTGGCCTCTTGAGGGGCACGCCTCCTGTGGAGGTGGCAGCCGCTATCCTGCCATTTGTATCTAGGGCGACGGCGCCAACGGTCCCCCTTGCCCTAGATATCCTCCTCTTCCAAGCCTCGCGCTCTCTCTCCACGATTAACTCCTCGGGATCTATCAGTTCGAACCCCAACTCCAAGGCAACTCTCTCGGCGCCCTCGGAGACGAACATCATCTCCTTCATCTCCTCCATTACGGCTCTAGCTAAAGAGACGGGGTTCCTAATGCGCCTAACAGCCGCGACAGAACCGAACCTAAGGGAAGCCCCGTCCACTATTATGGCATCCAGTTCGACGTATCCCTCCAAGTTGAGAACTGACCCCACACCTGCATCGAACGTTGGATCGTCCTCCATTATCGCAACTGCTTGCTCAACAGCATCTAAGGCCGAATATCCTTCCTGCAGTAACTTGAATCCCTCACGAGCTGCCCTCTCCACACCGAGAACGCTGGGTTCCAAAAGGTCTGGAGGTATGTCCCAAGCCCCACCGTGCACTATTATGGCCGGATCCAAATTACCCCCTGACTACCTCCTCCACTTCTATATATTCCGAGGGAACCCTCTCCACCAAGAAGGTAAGGCGCGATGGTCTGTATAGCGGCACATCATTGGCGAGATCTCTAGCCCTTATTCTGAGAATGACGTGAGGTCCTTTTCTCCTTTTTGCCACTTTCAAGGCTCTCTCCTTGGTGAGGGAGAGGTGGACATATCTCCTACCCATCGGCTTGAGCCCCTCCCTCAGTATCGATCCTAGGGAGTCGAGGGTGGTCCCGTGATATAGTATCTCAGGGACCTCCTCCGGCTGGAGGGGCCTATTGTATTTGACCGTAAAACTGTGGCCGTATCTGGCCCTCACCATCCCGTCCACTATCTCGAATCTCTCCTCATCGCTCATTATGACATCTAGGACTCCTCCTTAGAGCATTCTTCCCTCATGATTTTAACTACGGAGTCTAGGAGATCGTCTAGTGGGACAAACCCTCTCTCATTTGGCAACAATCCACCTAAGTCCGGTCTATGCCTCAGTAGTAGCGATACCAATTTGCTAATTCTTACTCTCCTCGCCATAATTAATAACACCTCTCCATTTATTCCAAGTGAACTTGTAATTTCCCTACTTCCTAAGATCCCAGATGTTAAATTAAATGGATTTCAGTGTAAAGATGATGATGTCGAAGTTATAAGCTACTCTCCTGAGTAGAGCCCTCTCATAGCTTTGAAGGGGAAATTTTTTATTTAACCTGGGATCCCTTATCTTATGCCCAAGACGAGGTATCTACCTTTAGCTCCCATCGGGAGGATAATCCGGGAGGCCGGTGCTGAGAGGGTTAGTGACGCTGCTGTTGAGAGGCTTGAGCATTACATGGAGAAGTTTGCCATGGAAGTGAGCAAGCACGCAGTCAGCCTCGCCAAGCATGCTAATAGGAAGACCGTAACCGGCGACGACATCGAGCTGGCCGTTAGAGCTGTCTGGAAGACATAAGTCTCCGGCCCTTTTTCCGCCCGGGCCTTTCCTTTTTCTTAATATCAGGCATATCCGGCCCTCCTATTCGATAGGAGTATACCGTGAAACCTCTTTATTATGACACTAGAGGGAGGCTTGGTGAAGTAGGGTGTCTTCGATAGAGAGCTTCTTCAATCCAAAATCTATGGTGATCGTGGGAGCATCGAGGACTCCAGGTAAGATAGGGTACGAGCTGCTGAGGATCATGGTGGAGAATTCTCAAAGAGGGGTCTACAAGGGCAAGCTCTACGCGGTCAATCCGAAATCTGATGAGATGATTCTGGGTGTTCCTACATACAAATCGGTGTTGGATATTCCCGAGACCCCTGACCTGGCCGTCTTGGTAACTCCCGCCAAATATACACCACCAGCTATGGAGGAATGTGGGAAGAAGGGCATAAAGAACGTCATAGTGATAAGCGGGGGATTCGCCGAGGTGGGAGGGGAGGGAGTGGAGCTCCAGAAGATGCTTGAGAGCATCAGGGAGAGATACGGGATGAGGGTCATTGGACCCAACTGTGTGGGAGTGGTGGTCCCCTCCACAGGCGTGGACACCATGTTCCTGCCCGTCGAGAAGGAATTCTTGGGGAGGAAGTACACCTCGTCCCCCAGGCCCAAGCCTGGGAACATATCCCTAAGCACCCAGTCAGGCGCTTTCGGGGTCGCTTGCTTGGACTACATGCATGGAGAGGGTATAGGACTGGCTAAGTTTGTGAGCTACGGGAACAAGCTAGATGTTGATGAGGTGGATGTGCTGGAGTACCTGAAAGAAGATGAGGAGACCAAGGTCATCCTCATCTACGCCGAATCCATCGACAGGGGAAGGGAATTCCTCGAGCTCGCTAAGGAGATAACTAGAGAGAAACCTATCGTGGTCTTCAAGGCAGGGAGGACGAGCGCCGGAGCTAGGGCCGCCAGCTCCCATACCGCCGCGATGGCTGGGAGCGATTCGGTTTACGACGCGGCGTTCAAGCAAGCGGGGGTGATAAGGGTCAGGGATATGGAGGAACTGTTCGACGCCGCCAAGGCCCTCGTGATGCAGCCACCCGCGAAGGGTAACAGGATAGCCATACTCACCGATGGGGGTGGGGTAGGGGTGATGGCCGCCGACGAAACTGAAGCGCTAGGTCTCAGACTGTCCAATCTAACTGAAGAGAGTCAGAGGAAGTTCCAAGAGCTCAAAGAGAGGAGGATAATACCTCCTATAGCTGCCACAGGTAATCCAGTGGATCTCACTGGAAGTGCGACTGACGATTCATTCGTTGAATCGATGAAGATCCTACTGGAAGACGAGAATGTAGACGGGATTATAGTCCTAGCGCTCCACCATGTCCCCGGCGTGAGTGCAGAGCTTCCCAGCAAATTGGCCAGATTGGCTAGGGAGTACGACAAGCCGGTGGTGGCTATGGATGTGGGGTCCTCTCAGTACGCTAGGGAGTTCAGGGAGCTCTTCGAGAGGGAGGGCATACCAGCATACCCTGAGTCAGAAAGAGCTGTGAGAGCCATGAAGGCTCTCGTGGAGTTCGGGAGGGCTAAGAACCTCCCGAGATGAACTTCTTTATCATTGGGAGGGATGCCAAGACTCCGACCGCTATGATCGATATCGCTATGAGACCTAAGTAGTTCCCTCCCCACCACTTTCCTCCAGCGGCCTCCAGTTTCACCTCCGTATGGATTGTCTGATAGAGCGAGCGACCGTCCTGCTTCCAAGAGATCTTGATATCCACTGGCACCTTCTCGGGAGCGTTCTCATCTATATCCACTTCCATTATGGCGGAGGCGTTGGACTTCGAGGGTACTTCTCCCAGCGCCAAGGATGTCGTTCCCACCAAGTAAGGGGTTATGACCTCTAGGACAACGTCTTTAGCCGTCACCCTGGCCTCGTTCTTTATTACAACTGTCAGCTTCACCCCCCTGTCTCCAGGTTTGGGCCTACCCGGTATGGAGAACTCGAGCAGCTTGAACTTCGCCTTCTCATCTATTTGGACGGGTATGGTTGTGTTTCCGAGCTTGGACACCAGTGTGGCTTCGTACCTGCCTGGCTTGGCGTTTTCCTCTATATCGACGAGGAATGTAACATCCATTGCTTGGTTAGGTGGCAGTGCCGGTATGAGGAACGTGTCGGTTCCCGGAGATGAGGGTTTCATCACACCGGGGATGGGCTTGAGGACGACTCTCAGATCCTTCGCCACGTAATTGCCTACATTGGTCAGGACCACAACCAGCTTCACATTGGTATCACCGGGATATACGGAAGAGGGGGCTGTAGATACATGAGCCACCTCTATCTGGGGTTTTCCCACGGCTCTCACACCGAATGAGAGCAGATCATTGTGAGCAATGCCGGCCTCGTCCTCGTAGCTAGCGTGAACCAAGAGTTGGACTGCTCCGTATGCTTGAGGCGATAAATAAACGGAGAATTCTCTTATCACCGATTTCCCGGGATCGAGCTGCTCTATGTAGGCGTAGTCCTCACCTACTATAGCACCCAACTCCGGGGAGGGCAGGGCCAACTTCACTACCAAGTCTCTAGCTATCCCTCCCTCGTTCGTTACCTTCACCCTAATGCTGTTTACCTCATCCACCGTCAGCTCCGTATCTAACGGTGACACGGAGATCAATGGGGTATCTGGACTCTCAGTTATGAAGGAGAGGGGTATAACCTGCTCCCTAGATCTATCATGTTCATCGAAGTAGGAGATTTGGAGGGTCATCGCCAGGCTCCCATAACTCACGTTCGGCGCGGATACCAGTACCGTCATCTCAGCTCCCTGCCCAGGCTCCAAGTCCCCTACCTCGACTCCACTTGGGGATAGAAGCGCCAAATCCTTGGAGGGAACAAAGTTCACCCTGACGGACTTAGCAGTTTCCTCCCCTTCGTTCCTCAGGACTATGTTCACCATGTCCTGCTCTCCCGGAGTCAGCACCTTCCTATCCGTGTAGGCCACGAGATAGGGCCCCGGGATCGTTTCCACGTAAAATCCTAAGTTCGCAGGATTGGTGTGGCGCTCAGATCCAGAATCAAACCATTCAACGTTGGTCGATAACTGCAAGGGCCCCCTAATTGACGGATCCACGAAGAGGTCTATGGGAACACACACTACATTCCCTGAGGATATGTTCCCCAAGTCTACCTTGTTAGACCCACGTACAGCCGTATTCGGGGGTGATTGGACGGTTAACGTGGCTCTGAATGCATCTTCCCCTCTGTTCTCAACGAAGAGGTATATCCTATTAACCTTGCCCGGTTCCAAGGTCGTGGTGTTTGTGGTCACGAATAGGCCGCGAGGCGGCATCTCCGAGATCGCCACATTTTGCGTGCATGTATACTGACCCCCAGCTCCCACCTGAGATTCCCAAGTGACGGTAACCGTTAAGGTCACCGCCTCATCAGCGGCGTCGCCAACATATATGGTGACGGGGAACGTCTTACTTTCACCCGGATCGATGATACCTGCCTCCACCGGGGAGGAAACCTGTACATTAGGTGATGTAGGGTTTATTACGGCCCTTACCCTCCTAGCGACGCCATCTCCGTTGTTGAATAGTGTGAGTTGAGCGGTAGCAGGTCTCCCTGGCTTGGCGGTGGCGGAGAGGGAGCACTTCACTTGAGGAGTGCCCTGGATTGTCACGTAGAGATCGAACGTCTCCGTTTCAGGAGTGCCATCCGCTGTGAAGCTCACCTCCAAGGTAGCCCTATAATGAGATGCATCCGCGTTCGCTGGTACGAATATTCCGAAGTCCATGACCAGCACCTGCCCTTCGAAGAGGGAGCCGGGGTAGGAGAAGGTTCCCGAGTAATCAGATCCAGCCATGTCGTGGACGGTCAAGGTGGCGGAAATTCCGCTTATGGATCCAGAGTAGAGGCTCTTCAGTTCCACGGTGAAGGTATTCGTCGCCCCCAACACTAGGAGGCCGCTCCAGTACGAATCTTCTACCTTCAAGTAAGGGGAAGGAGAGCCGTTCACTCCTGCTGAGAGGATAGGTAGCAATACGAGGATCATCGAGATTATCGGTGCGATCCTCCTCATCACGTCACCTCCATCCTCAGGAACCTCAGAGAGAGGGCGAGAAAAGCGAATGTGAACATACTAATCACTGTTAGCTGATCCAGGACCATGAGGTAGTTCCATCCTTTGAGGGAAACGTTCCTGAAGGCCGTCACGAAATAGTACATCGGAACGAAGGATGCGATCAGCTTTGCCTCCGAACTGAGGACATCCACTGGAATGAAAACGCCGCTGAAGAGCATGAATATGATGAATGAGAATATGCTCGCCTGATAGGCCTGAAGTTGATTCCTAGAGAAGACCGATATCAGCAGACCCAAGCTTAGCGAATTCAGGAGGAACACCGTAGACACGATAATCATGTCCAAGAAGGTGCCCTTAAGCTTCACATCGAAGAGCAGTATAGCCGTGAAAAGGCTCAGTATGGCATCAGATATTGTCGCGAAGAAATAGGCAGCCAGCTTACCGAATATTATGTCGAAGACGCTGACAGGCGTCATGATAAACTGCTCAAAGGTCCCCTTTTCCCTCTCTCTACAGATTGAGACGGATATTAGGCTGGTTGGGACCATCTGCAGTATCATCGCCATGAGTGTCGGAATGAAGCTCTCTATCTTTTTTATCTCGGGTCCATAGACCGTGTAGAACATGGGAGTTATGGCGAAGGTACCGAACCGGGCTGCGGCCCACTCCTGAAACTGTTGAGTGACCACCCCGACGGCCTGCATTATCATCTGAGCCACGGACGGATTGCTAGCATCGTAGTACAGTTCCACCCTAGTCGGTCTGCCCATCATGAGATCCTCGGTGAAGGTCTCAGGAATTATCAGGCTCGCGTAAACCTCACCTGAGTACACGGAGGAGAAGCCCTGCCCCTTGGACTTGTATATGGCTTTTATCTGAAACATCTTGGAGTTTCTGAGCTCCTGTATGAACTTGAAGGCTCCATCTCCCCCATCTAGGTCCACTACTGTTATAGGATACTTCCCGGCTCCCTTGCCACCATACCCGTATCCAAAGAGGATGGTAACTGTTATCGGCATCAGGAGGACCATTAGAATTGTCTTGGGATCTCTAACAAGCTGCCTTATCTCCTTGTCCACTATCGGTATTATCCTGAAGCCCTTCCTTATTCCCTCCTCTAGTTCGATCATTCGGATTCACCCATGAACCTGATGAATGCTTCCTCCAAGCTCACATGAACAGGCGACGCCACCAGTATCTTAGCTCCCAGTTCCTCTGCTTTTTTCACGATCCTAGGGAGATCCCTCCCAGCGTCCTCCACTACTAGGAGGTACCTCTCGCTCGAGTCCTCCATGACCGACTTGACCCCTGGAAGGGCAGCCGGATCCAGATTCCCCTCGAAGACTATTTCCACTAGGTCCCCTCCCAAAGCCCTCCTCTTTATCTCTCTGGGCGTACCTTCCGCAATTATTCTGCCCCTGTTCATTAATGCCAGCCTGTCGCAGTTCTCCGCCTCGTCCATGTAGTGGGTCGTCACGAGTATCGTCTTGCCCTCCCTGTTCAGCTCCCTGAAGTGCTCCCAGAACTTCCGCCTGAGGGGAGGATCAACTCCTGCAGTGGGCTCGTCCAGAATCAGGAGGGTCGGGTCGTGTACAAGCGCTGTAGCAAGCGCCAACCTCTGTTTCATTCCCCCACTGAGTTTTCCGGCGAGCCTTCTTCTGAATTCCCAGAGGTAGAATCTCTCCAGCAGTTCCTTAACTCTATCCTTGAGTAGAGATCCGGTCAACCCTTGGAGGCGTCCATATAGCCTTATGTTCTCCTCGACCGTTAGATCTTCGTACAGGCTGAACTTCTGGGGCATGTACCCTATGTACTTTAGGACCTTCTTCCTCTCTTTGGCCACATCTATGCCAAAGACCTTCACGTAGCCCTCTGAAGGTTTTATGACCCCAGTTATCATCCTTATAGTCGTGGTCTTCCCGGCCCCGTTTGGCCCCAAAAGACCGAAGTTCTCCCCCCGCCTTATCTCCAAGCTTATGTGATCGACAGCAACGAATTTGCCGAATCTCTTGGTTAGATTCTTAGCTTCCACTGCCAGCTCTGGCTGCTCTTCCAATCTTTGGGTTTTGAGCATCAGGGTCACCTGAACTTCACAGGTATAAAATTACATAATTTGAAATAACCCTTAGCGATCGTGAGCGATCACATAGTGCTCACATATTTGCAATCACCTTATAGGTCGTGATCAGGGATTAGAGTTGGTGGTAGATAATGGACGAGGATAAGGAGGTTGCGAAAAAGGGGAGGAAACTCTCAATCGATGAAGATGTAGAGGAGCTCAGGGAGATATTCTCGGTCCTCAGGAGCGAGGTTCCTAGGCTGTTACAGGGCCTGATCGAACCCCTTAAGGAGATAATGGACCTCACCTACAACCCTGAGAGGGCGAGGGAGAGGGCTAGGGCCATAGCTTCCTTCTACAAGGAGCTCGTGGATCAGGGCATACCTGAGGATCTGGCCCTCAAGCTCACCAAGGAGCACTTCATCAACCCGATGTCCGTGCTCAAGTCCGTAATGAAAGGGGAAGGGGATTGAGGCGCCTCAGGGCCGCGATAGAGCTTCTATTGCTGATAGGATCGCTGTCGCCGCTGGCCCTGAGGGTCCTCTACCTCCTAGGAGCCTATAAGGTGAGGAAGAGTCTAGCTAGGAGATCGGCTCTGAAAGAACTCAGATCATCGGGTCTCAGCGAGGGAGTATGTCGAGAGCTCTTGGAGATAATCGTCCCCGATATAGGAGGAGTTGTAGGATGGGGGAACTCGATGAGATCAAAGAATTGCTGTTCAAGATAATAGAGCGGCTCGACAGGCTTGAGAGCAGGATGGAATCCGCGGAAGCTGACCTGAGAAGCTTGGAGGTGTACAAGTCACTCCTGAGGGCGTACGCCTCGATACTGGGAAGCGTCGCGAAGGTGGAGAGAATGGCCCAGCTGGTGACGGGAGACATAGATAGGAGCATAATCAGGGCCCTTGCCACGAAGGGGCCGCTCAACATATCCCAGCTCACGAAAGAGGTCAGGAAGCTAAGGGGATCGGCCTCTAGGAGGATAATATCGGAGAGATTGAGGATCCTCGAGGAGAGAGGGTTCGTGGAGAGGGTGGACGGGAGGGGGAAGGTCTACAGGGTTAAGCCAGGTATTGAAATCAACGATTAATGATTAATTTCCCCCATGTAACTCTTATTTGTGCCCTCTAGGATAGACCCATCCCTTTGCGTCAGGTGCAAGGGAACCAAGCTGCTATGCGGCCTGTCCAAGTGCCCCATTCTGGAGAGAGTCAAGTCTCAGGCGAAGGTCCCTAAGACCAACTTGGTGGAGGGTCCCTCACCCCCTTCGGCCCTCGTGGGTGAGAGGGGATATCCAAAGGTGTCCGTGGGTCCCATGGTAGCTCTAAGAGAGCTGGATCTCCCTGAGCGCCCTGCCCTGTGGATAAGGAGGTCCCTCAGTTACATGATTTCTAGGTTCTCCTCGCAAGTTTACGCTCACTTTAGAATGGATGTGAGGAGGGTGGATGAACCGCAGGTCGAGGAGGTCAGATGGGCCCTTCTAAGCGAGGTTCCCATCGAAATGGAGGCTAGGCTTAAGAGACCTCCGACTCCTAGGATCTCCTTCGACGGTCTCCTCACACCACTAGGCCCGACAGCCCCTGTAGAAAGGGTAAAACTCGCCGAAGAGCCGAAGATACCGACTCCGATAGAGAGGAGCGTTTACGACAGGGATCTGAGCGCCGCCGAGGGTATCGTAGAGCTCTACGAGAAGGGCGTAGATGTCCATTCCATCTCCAAGGTCCTCTCCTTAGGCTCCTTGGGTGTTCGGGGAAGGAGGAGGTTGGTTCCCACGAGATGGGCGATAACCGCGGTAGATTCCATGGTCGGGAACTGGTTGAGGAGGCTCCTCGAGCAGATGTCTCCTTACGCTGGGGACATACTACTTTTCCGGAGTAGTTATGAGGGGAACAGGTACTTCGTGTTGATCGTTCCCGGTCCCTACATTCTGGAGATCGTGGAGGCCTGGCTGCCTAGAGGTCTGTGGACTCAGTCCTCTGGAGAAGCTCACGTACTGATCAACAGGGAGCACACCCGCATGGGTTTGGATTACATGGATGGAGGTCACTACGCCATGAGAATCGCCGTTCTGGAGAAGCTACAGTCAATGAGGAGGCAGGCATCAGTTCTAGCCATCAGAGAGGTGGGACCGGAGTATTACGCTCCAGTGGGAGTCTGGCAGGTGAGGGAAGGGATGAGGATAGCGCTCTCTTCGGAGCCCGCGAGGTTCGGCGAGCTGGATGAAGCGCTCAGATTCCTCAGGGGTAAGGTGAGGTTCGATCTAACCCCGGTCCTCCGGAGTTCTCGGCTTTTGAGATTCGTGAGGAGGTGGACCTCATTGGAGGGGTTTCTGGAGTAATTATATCCCCAGCTTGCTCTTTATGAGGGCTCTAGGCACCCTTGAGATCGCCCACCTCCAGAAATCCCTGAACTCGACCTTGCCGATGGATGAGAGCATGTACCTCCTAGCTATCTCTGGATATGAGACGAACAGCTCGAAGAAGAACTTCATCCTGGGCATTATTAGGCGAGCAGCCCTTCTCTTCGCCTTTAACTCCTCTAAGATTGGTTTCATCCTCTCGCTGTAGTTTTCAGCCGGAGATTCGCTTTCAAGAGCCTTACTTGCCTCTAACGAGCTTCTAAATGCGTAATAAAGACCCTCTCCGGTGAGAGGATCCGCTAGACCGGCCGCATCACCGACTAAAAGCACGCGATCCTTCGCGATGGGCTTGCCGTGACCGCCAGCGGGTATTATCCAGGACCCGTTCATTCTGACATTGAATCTGGATGAGAATTCCCTGAAGGCCTCCATTATCTCCCGGGACTTCTCGGACATTCCTCCCACTCCGGCATTGGAGTCCTCGCTCCTCGGAAATATCCAGCCGTACCCGTAGGGCGCCGCATCTACCATGAAAATCAATCTGTCCTGCAGGGGAGCGCTTCCCTCCATGGCCACGATCACATCCTCCCTCCTCCAGCCGCTCCTAACCCCCGACGTTAGGGCCACGACGGAGTTCGCGCCGTCAGCTCCAATCACAAACTTGGCCTCCTCCCCAAGTCCGATCAGTTTCGCACCGCTGTCTGATACCTTGACGGCGTTCACTTTGGCCCTGATGAATTCGGCTCCCACCCCTATAGCGCTTTCGAGGAGTCGATGATCGAAGAGTTCCCTCTTCACCAGAGCTATGGCGAACTCGCCCGGTGAAGTGCTGACCGTTATCTCACGTCCGAAGCCGGCAACTACAACTTCCCTGTGAATGGCCTCCACCGGCTCCAGAGGCAGGCCCAGCTCCTCGAGTAGCCTAGCTGCCTTCAAAGTTATTCCTCCACCGCAAGGTTTAGGTCGAGGAAAGCTCCTCATATCCAAGAGTAATGTCTTGAAACCCATCTTAGCTAGCAGGTAAGCCGCAGTTGATCCCGAGGGTCCAGCTCCGACTATGGCAACGTCCCACATTTTCCCATTGTCGCCCCAAATGGTCCTTTAAAACTGCGAGGGAAAATATATATCTAATGAAAGAACAAGTGTTCAACGGTGTTAAATTATGAGTAGAGCCGAGGAGGTACTGAAGAGAGTCCCCCGAAGATGTATAGAGGACATCAGGGAATACGTGGAGAAGATTGACAGGGCTTTAGACAATCTAGAGAAGCTAGAGGACAAGGAAAGGATGGCTTGGGCTTTCAAGGCTTTGTCTAATACAACAAAGTTAGACATCATATTACTGCTGTCAGCGTCCGAGATGCCTGTCTGCCTGATATCCTACATACTGGAGAAAGACCAGTCGCTTATCTCCCACCATCTGTCCGACCTCAAGACAGCCGGGCTAGTCAAGGAAACGGTGAAAGGTAAGTTCAGGGTATACAAGCTCCAGAAGGATGCCCTGTTAGATTTATTCAATAGGATAGGGTCCATAGTGAAGGGGTGATCCCTTGGATCTGAAGCTGGAAGTCGTGGATGTCACTCCACCTGAGGGTACTAACATCATAATAGCGACCTCTCACTTCATTAAGACCGTTGAGGACGTTTACGAAGCTTTAGCCGATTCTTGCTCAAGTATTAAGTTCGGATTTGCTTTCTGCGAGTCATCCGGACCCAGACTCATAAGAAAGGCGGGTAATGATCCCGAGCTGATCGAGGCGGCTGTAGAGAGGGCCAAGAAGATAGCCGCGGGCCACTGCCTAGTCATAATCATGAGAGATGCCTGGCCCATAAACGTACTTCCCCGCCTGAAGCAGTTACCGGAGATAGTTACCATTTACGCAGCTACTGCTAACCCGTTGAAGGTTGTGGTGGCTGATGTGGGTGATGGTAGGGGGATACTAGGAGTGATAGATGGAGGTACTCCTACGGGAGTAGAATCCGATGAGGATGTAAGGGAGAGGATGGAGTTTCTGAGAAAGATAGGCTATAAGCATCCCTTCCCCGGGTGATCACGCCCACTTGATCCCTTCATCCATCTTTTCTAGATAAATCCTCCTTGCTACGACGCTAGCGGCGGCGACTGAGGGATACTTGAGATCGGCTCCTGACTCGATTACAACCTCTACCCCTCTACTCTCGAAGAATGAGAAAGCTTCCCTGAGCCTAACCTCGTCGAAGGAATCTACAATTATTCTAGAGGCTTCTACCTCATCGAAGACGTCTGAAACTACTTGTAGGTGCCATTCAGTCAGTAGATCGTTCAGTTTCCCCCTCTTCCACATGCCCATCAGTTGATTTGGAGTCACGACTTTGTAACTCAACGCCAGCGCCCTCCCCTCTACCATATCAGCGAGCTCCAAGAGCCTGTGCTTGGATAGAGATTTCGATTCCAGTAGCCCCCCAGCTCTGAGGAACCTCCTGTCGTCCTGGTCCAGTGCGACGGCAGCGACCACTATGGGACCTGATCTCTCACCTTTCCCAGCCTCATCGGACCCTATTTCTATCCCGAGTCGTTCTATCAGGGATTTCTCTATCAGAGGAATGAGGGGCTCGTGGTACACCACTTTACCGCTTGAATAGGCCACTCCCTTGTAGTCAAGCACTTCGAACCTGAAGAGCTCCCATCTACTCTTGGGGGGGAGGACCCTTCCCCCCTCCTTCATAACCTGACCCTTAAGGTTCTCTAGCTCCTCTCCTCTTAGCAATGTACTTAACTGCCGCAATCATGATCACCAGAAGTAAAACGGGAACTGTGATCCAGTATGGTGGCTCCTCTCTCGCTATATAAATCATCCGAGTCGTCTCGTTAGACCTCCTCAGCTCCTTGGGATACTCTTGGACCCAAGCGATCCAAGCCACTACAGAGTGATTCCCTTCCTTCTCCGGCCTCAGAGGTATGCTGACGAATGAGAAGTTCCCCGGGCCCAGATCCCCTATTTTAACAACCTCATGCTTGCCCAAGAACTTAACATGGAGTTCCACATCTAAAGCGCTGAATGAGGATGGGTTGACAATTGTAGCGTTGAGCTTGAACTGCCGCCCCAGTTTTACCTCTTTGGGGACCTCTATCTTCTCTATTTTAACGCTTGAGGGCTTCATCACCTCGTATGGGTAATCCACGTAGGTTCTCAGCCTCCTACCAGCCACCTCATACTCGACGGTCACTGATACTTTCTGCTGGCCCCCAGGAGCGTCCATTGGTATCTTTATCGGTATTCTGGCGAATAATGCCCTGTGATAGCTCCAGTACTCGACGGTTTCATTATAGAGAAGACCTGAGATGCTGTCCTCCACCTTGATCACGACATTCCTCATGGCCGTGGGGTACAGGGGCGGTCCAGTGAGGACGGTCACATTAGCTACTATTACGGAGGGTGGCACTACCTCCGTCCTGCTAAGGTTCAAGAACACCATCGGCTCCCACTTGTGGACATAGATCTGCTTACTGCCCGTCACCGCGTACTTAACGAGGCGTTCTCCCTCCTTGACTAGGAGGTACCCTCTAGCCGATATGGTCCTGCTGACCTCCATGTCTTGGAGGGGGACTTGGACTATGAAGGCCACATGAGCCGTCGTAGCACCGTCCCCCTGATAAACGGCCGTGTTTCCATCCCACCTTACATCTATCTTGTTACCCTCCGCGTTTATCCCGCTGGCCCCATAGGGTTCGACCTTCCAGCTGGACGGAGCTGAGATGGACAGTTTGAACTCGACTATGGGCCTAGTCCCGGTAGATGTCACGTTTATGAAGGCATAGAAGAAACCGCCAGCGACCACTTCGGTGTCCGATACGCCCAGCAATGCTATCTGAGCTTGTGTGAGTTGCGGGGAGGGTATCGCTAGCAGCATCACCATCATTATAAGCGATGCAGCGGCTGTGTACTTCATCAGGAGTTCTCGCGGCTTGAATATATAAACGGGGTGTGTTGATGGTCGCGGTGGAGGCTATATCATTGACTAAAGCCTTCGGTGATCTCTTGGCGGTCAGAGAACTCAGTTTCAAGGTGGAGGAAGGGACCATATTCGGATTGCTGGGGCCAAACGGGGCCGGGAAGACCACGACTCTGAGAATGATCTACGGGGTTCTGAAGCCCACATCTGGGACGGCAAAAGTGATGGGGGTGGATGTGAGGGAGAATCCTATAGAGGCTAAGAGAAAGATGGGTGTACTTCCAGAGGACACCGGCGTGTACCCTAGACTTACCACAGAGGAGAATTTGGTGTATTTCGGTAAACTGAGGGGGATGGATGAAAGGAAGCTCCGGAAGAGGGTAGAGGAGCTCCTTGAGGTCTTAAACCTCACTGAGAAGAGGTTTATAATAGCTGATAAGCTGTCTAGAGGACAGAAGCAGAAATTAGCGTTCGCTAGGGCCATTCTCGATGAGCCTCCCGTTCTCCTTCTGGACGAGCCCACGCTCGGCGTGGACGTGATGAGCGCTCGGGAGATAAGGAAGATGATAGAGGAGTACGCCAGCTCCGGCAAGACCGTGATACTCTCCACGCATAACATGTGGGAGGTGGAGAGGCTCTGCGATCGCATAGCGATCATCAGTGAGGGAACATTAAGGTACGAAGGGAGCAAAGAGGATCTGAAGAGGGTCGCCGGGAGGAGGGAGTTCGAGGATATATTCGTGAGGCTGGTGAGGGGTGAGGTCATTGAGAAAGCTGTTTAAGGGATCTTCTGGCGTGGTAAAGCTCTCTAAGGGATTCGGGCAGAAAGGCTATTCCCTCCCTCCAAAGCCTTGGCTGGTTGTGGCGTGGAAGGAGGTGCTGGAGGCGTTTAGGGATAGGAGGACCATGCTTAATGTGGTACTCCTCCCCATGATCCTCATGCCCCTGGTCATATCCCTTCCCACCCTCATGCTGAGCCCTAAGGCAATCCCCCCGAGGATCATGGTGGTCGTGGAGGATCCACGTGGAATGGACCTCGCCAAGGAGATTGAGGCTTTAGAGGATACGTCTAAAGCCCTGGTTTCGATCGTTACGGATGGAGGTAACTATACGGGCTTAGTACTAGGTGGAGATTACGATCTCATCGTTGAGATCCCTGAGGGATTCTATCAGAACCTCAGCTCTGGGAGGACGGGCCAGCTAATCTACTATTACGATCCCTATGGGGCCAGATCCTCCGTGGCTATGGGAGTGGTTCAGAGGGTAGTGAGCGAGTACTCCGAAGAGGTGTTAAGGAGGAGGCTTGAAGCCATAAACCTCTCTGAGGAGTACATAAGGCCTATAGTGTCCGTGGCGGTTCAGGTTACCAGCACGGGAGAGGGGGCCACCACTGGAGAGGTGGTGACGGCCATGGTTCTCCCGATGATGGTCGGACTCATCGCGATAACGGGCGCCGGCACATTCGCTATAGACATGATAGCGGGCGAAAGGGAGAGGAAGACGCTGGAAGCCCTCTTCACCAACCCGGTCAGTAGAGGGCAGCTCCTGCTGGGGAAGTTCGGTGCTCTCACCCTGTTATCCCTTATAAGCGGTCTGGCAACCCTGTTCTCCGCTTTGATAGGGGTGGGATTCGCCGTCACATCGATGAGCGAGTCGCTATCATCCGGGTCCGTGCCGCAGCTGATGGAACCATCGAGGCTTCTGTACCTCACCTTGGGGATCTTGATCACGGTAGCCTTGGGTGGATTGACTGGGAATGCGGTCATGATAACCGCCGCTTCCTTCGCCAAGACCTTCAAGGAGGCACAACAGTACGTAGGTTTCCTCACTCTGATACTGGTGGTGCCTATGGTCGCCATCCCCTACGCTCCTCAGTCCTTCCACCCCGTATTGAGGGCCCTGCCCATATCCAGCCTCGCGATGTTCGCCAGGGATATGATAGTAAACCCCGGAGATCTGGGGGCAATAGCAACTTCCCTCGCCGCTTCGATCCTCTATCTAGTTGTATTCTTATGGTTAAGTGCAAAGATGTTCGGGAGGGAGTCCGTGATCTTCAGTTGAGGGACCTTTCGTTTAACTTTTTCAATTACCCTCCCCCACCCTGCGCGGTGTTCTGAGTGAAGGTTGTTGTCGTCGGATTTGGGCTGGGAGGACTGGGCTCTGCTTGGCATGTTGCCGAGCAGGTTCCTGACGCTAAGATCACGGTTATCGGTGATGAGAGACCGTACGTGAGACATAAGCTGAGGCTCGTCACGCAGGGGATGGACCTCTGGGTGAGCACCAAGCACTTGGAGTCCAAGGATGTAGAGATAATTTTGGACAAGGTGACTAAGATAAAGAGGGAGCAGAAGGAAGTTGTCCTCTCGGATGGTAAGACCATTCCGTACGACTATCTCATACTAGCTACCGGATCTAACCCCACCATCCCCTCTAGACTGAGGGGTGGGGAGAACTGCGCAGTTTTCAGGAGATTGGAGGATGTCCAGAAGCTGATAGACGAGAAACCGAATGAGGTGGCCATAATCGGCGCCAGCTTCGTGGCCCTCCACGTGGCCGACGCTGCTAGGGCCATAGGGGCCAAGCCCAAGGTCATAGTGAGGTCGAGACTCATCAGGAGGAGCTTGGAGCCTGAGCTTTCCGCTAAGCTAGAGGAGTTCCTAGCCGAGAGAGGGGTGGAATTCGTCCACGGTAAACCCAAGGAGGTGAGGGACTCCAAGGTCATTGTGGATGGGGACAAGGAGGTCAGCTCGGAGATGACCTTCGTGGCCACGGGTGTAAGCCCTGAGATAACGCTGGCTAAGGAGGCAGGCCTCGAGCTCCTAGATGGTTGGGTCATAAAGACGGACCAGCAGGGGAGGACCTCGGATCCCGACATATTCGCCGTCGGGGACAACGCGACCGTCATAGACATATTCACCAACAAGCCCATATACATGGGGATAGGCACTGCCGCTAGCATAATGGCCCTTAACGCGGCTAAAGCGCTCACGGGGTTCAAGGCAGCTTATAGGGTGCCTAGGTTCCAGAAGGATGTCTTCTTCGGCGGGATCCACATGGCCTCAGTTGGGCTGACTAGCGTTGAGGCTGAGAACGAGGGGTTCGAGGCTGACAGGGTGTACCTCAGCGGAGACGGTTGGGGTGACTACGCCTACCTAGTCTATGAGAAGAGCACGAAGAGAGTGCTTGGATTCAGCGCTATCTCTAGGGAGGAGGTAGGCTGGAAGGGAATGGAAGTCATGATGGCCATGATAAGGAGGTGGCCCGTGAGCAAGCTGGGCGTGGAGGTCTCCTGAGACCATAAATCAGCTAGACACATTCCCCCCTATTTTCCCTTCGTTTAGGGAGTCGAGCAGCTTTTTGGCCGCCTTAACCATTATGTAGGCTCCCTTCATGGTCTCGTCCCTCAATTCCATCTCTTTTATCTGTTCTATGGTGAACCAACCCCAGTCGTCGTGCTCCTCTGGCCTTATCACGGGATCCACCCCGTTGTCGACGACGGCCGTGTACAGCGGAATTATGAACTCCACCCTCATCTCTGGGTATATGACTCCGAACGTGTCCACAGGTCTGAGGTCCAAAGGAGTTAGTTTGAAGCCCGTCTCCTCCCTCAACTCCCTTAAAGCACCTCGTCTCGGCGACTCACCGTACCTCAGGCTGCCGCCCGGTACCTCCCATCTGCCACCGTTTCTCTTGCTTCTAGCCCTCTTGAGCAGCAGTACCTTACCCTCTCTATTGAATATCACCACACAAGGCACCACATGGATCTTAGTCTTCTTCAAAGCCGGTCACCGCTCATTGTAAGGCCTTCTCTTTAGCCTTTTGCTTGGGAGTTTTGGCGAATATCGAGACTATGAGCATTGGAGAGCCGCATTTGGGACACTTGTCTTCGGTGGAGAGCTTCCCTACGAAGTCTCCCTCCCTGAATGTCCTTAGCATCTTCCTCCCGCAATTCGCGCAGTGCAATTCGGTGAAGATCTCCTGGTGCTCCTCCTGATAGGCTAGCCTTGCCTTGGCCATGTCATAGGCTACTTTGACGGCTATGCCCATGCCAGCCACTCCCATCACTATATTCAGGATCGCGTCGTTGGTGTTCCCTTCCTGAAGAGAGGAGAACCCCATGTAGAAGAAAAGAATCGATATCAGCACTATGCCAACCATTGAGGCTATCCAGAACAGGTAGAACCCTGTCGGAGCCCCCTTCTTGTTGGAGTTGTTGGGGGACATTCATGAAGCACCTCCCATCGTGTTGCCAACCCCCACAGTGTTCCCTATCCCCGCTATGAGCACGAAGTCTCCCGGGAGGGTCTTGGATCTTATCGCCATTTTCACTCTCTCTATGACCTCATCCACCGACTTGGCTATCTCCTCCCTCATGGAGGTTATGGCGTCGAGCGGATCCTCCTTAATGGCTATGGCGTGAAGTGGTATCTTGTACTTGGTGGCGACCTCCTCTATCCTCAGCTTCTCTGGTCCTGGATCTCCTATCGCCGCCCCTATTCCCTCGACCACCTCAGCTGTCGGCTCGCCCTCCAACTTGGCGGCCGCGTCTATCATGATGATGAGGGAGACATTACCCTCCCTGCTCTCGACTATCCTCTCGATAGCCACTCCGGGCCTTCCTACCTCCGATCCCGGACCTTTCGCCTTTATAATAAAGACTCTCCTCCCCTCTATGTCCACCTCCGCTCCGACTATATTCTCGGCCACCTCCTTGGGCTCCGCGCCGTTCATGAGCCTCAAAGCCACCATCGGACCTATGCTGTCCCCTATGGGGATGCCCCTCCTGAAAGCCTCACCCGCCTTCCAGTATGCCTTGGCTATCCTGAGGATCTCAGGGAGCAGCATCTGGATCTGGGCGATGTATATGAGGTTCTGGGTCCTCCTACCCAGTATGAAGTAGTGGCGGACGATTCTGTATATCATGTCCAAGGCCAAGACGCCAGACATCTGATCCCTCAGGTTGGATCTCTTCCACTCGTCAGCTTTGGGGGCTATTTCGACCATGAACTTGTTGAGGTGATCTCTAGAGCTCTCTAGCAGGTGCTCCAACCTTTTAACAGCACCGAATGGATCTAAGGTGACGGGCTGTATCACGAAGAACCCTTTGATCCTCTTGAAGAGGGATTCTACCTCCTCCTTGGGGCGGCCGTACTTGGATGCCTCTTCAACGAACTTCTTGGTCGCATCATTAGTGTACTCTTCGAGCTTGGCTAGGGCTTTCCTGATCTCGTTGATCCATAGTTGGGCTTGGAGCTTGCTAGCGTAGAACTGCATGATGGTTATGAATATCAGGAAGAAGATCCATGAGAACCAGTCACTCTGGTTGGTCTGCATGAGCTTTATTCCTAGCTCTTGATTCAATGCACCACCCTCCTCACGGGACCAACCCGAGGCTACCCCGTTTTAAAGCTTCCCGATTAATTGCCTTCCTTCCCTCTGGAAGTCGCTGATCCTGTCGAGGAGCGCCGCGTACATGAGCGGGAGGAGAGCAGTCACTTCTCCAGGTATAAATGTCCTCGCCGCCCTCTTGGAGACCTTGCCCCAGCTTATGGCCTCCCTCTCCCTCGCCCCACTGAGACTCCCGTCCCACTCCACTGCTGTGGTCAGATACACGACGTAGTCGAGCCCTCCCTTGAACTGATTCCACCATATCGTGTGGTGCTTAGAGATGCCGCCTCCTAAGACTAGGGCCCCGCTCACCTCCATGGTGAAGGAGAGGTCCGCCAGTTTCAGCATGTCCCTTATGAAGTCTAAGTGAAAGTCCATTTCTTGGGATAGGAAGCTCAAAGCAGTGCCGAACGACGAATCCAAGAGTCCCGGGGAGAATATGGGGACCTTAGCCTCGTAGGCCGTCCTCAAGATGGAGTTAGGACACGTCTTCTCGCCTAGATTATGGAGCAGCTCGCTGGGGGATATCCTCCCTCCGGGCTCCCTCAAGATCTTCGGTACCTCTTCCCTCACGAACCTCTCCACCACGGGCCCGTAGTTATCGAAGGGTATGAACACATTCCCCAGCCTGTGTATCCTCCTCTCGTAAAGTTCGGAGTCGTCAGCATCGAAGCTCCCGTGGTAGTAATCAGCGAAGCACCTAGCGATGTCGTGGTCTATCGTGCCCCCAGTAGTTATTACAACGTCGAACAGGTTCCTCCTCAGCATGTCGACCAGTATCCCTCTCACCCCTGTAGAAACCACATCCGCAGGGAAGGAGAGAAAGTTCACCGACTTGGGGTCCATCACCATTTCCTCCAAGATGTTGACTCCCTCTACCACGAATTTAGCGGTGAAACCGCCGGCCTTCTCCATCTCCCTGATTATATCCGAGGCAGTCATTCCGGGGCGCAGGGTAATATCCTCGACCCTCCTCATACCTATCGAGCAGATGGGATGGTCCACGTAAATAAGGTGGTGTCGATGGGAAGGGAGCGCGTGATCGATGCGCTGACGAGATACCTTAAAGTGCACGGTCCTAAAATACTCTCCAACGTGGGAGACCAAGAGATCGTTAGGATAGAGCTCAGAGCGTTATTCAGATACTATGAGAGGGAGAGCAGGGATGATAGGCTGATGAATCACATGGAGGGATTCGAGTGGAGGGGTTGCAGGGTCGAGGGGGACTTCCTCTTGGTACCGGTCTCCCTGATAAGGGAGGTGCTGGGTATTGAGTGAGATCTATTTGGTGGCATTCGACATGGATGGGACCCTCCTCCCCATAAACAGCTCATGGGAGTTCGTACATAAGCTTCTGGGTACTGAGGAGATCGCCTCCAAGTATAGGAGGATGTACGAGAGGGGTGAGATCGACTACAGGAGATGGGCCGAGCTGGATGTCTCCTCGTGGATGGACAGGGACTTCTCCATAGTGCTGAGAGAGGTGGAGAATCTGAGGCCCATTGAGGACGCGGAGGATGCGGTGAGGAGGTTGAGGGAGGAGGGGTTTGTGGTGGGGCTCATCAGCTCCGGTCTAGATGTGATTGCCAAGAGACTCTGCAACCTGCTGAGGATGGACTTCTGCAGATCCGCCGAATTGAAGATTGTCGGTGGCAGAGTTATGGGAATTCTGAGGGAGTTGGATCCGGGGAGGAAGTCCGAGGAGCTTGCTGATGTAGCCAAGAGGTTTGGGGTTCCCCTTCGCAGGGTGGCCTTTGTGGGGGATGGTGAGAGCGATCTATCGGTCTTCCGCATGGATATAGGGAAGAAGATCGCTTTTAGGCCTAGATCGGAGGTTATAATGTCTCTGGCTGATCACGTGGTCGACAGCCTCTCGGAAGCTGCGGACATTCTCGTAGAGTGGAAAGGTTCGACTTGTATTGAATGTTAACTCAACCATTTATATCCGGTCCCCGCCCGCTTGTTCGGATGGACTGGGAGATCTTCACGCTGGATGATGATAGGGTGAGGCTCTTCGGACAGGAGATAGCTAATGAGCTGGGAAGGAGGATCATCGCCTCACTCAGGGAGTATCCTAAGAGTCCAAACGATCTGGCCAAGGAGCTGAATCAACCACTGACCACGGTGGTTTTCCACATCGACAAGCTCTTGGAGGCGGGCATTATCAGAGCCGTAGGAACGATGGCCGGGAGGAGAGGCAGGAAGACCCTCTACACTCTGTCTTCATCGGCCTTCTTAGTCGTCCCCACGACTAGGGAGGACAAAGATAGTTATTTGAGGAGCATTCTGGGAAGGGCGCTTCCTCCCAAGGAGATATTGGTGAAAAGTCTAGTAATTAGCGTGCTCGTAGCTATATTCATGGTTGGTATGCCTTGGTATCTCATGGGACCGAGACCAGCTGCAATACCGACGGAGGAGAGAACCACAACAGTTGCAGTTCCCCTCTACCCGGAAAAACCAGCTGGAACTGAGAAAGGAGGGATGCCCGAAGTTAGGAGACCACAGGGGATTACGGGGGCTGATTGGATGACTCTCCTGATGCTCGCCTTGGCCTCATCGATTCTCACAGCTCTACTCATTGCTCTCCTGGTCCTTCGTCGAGAGGTTCTCCCTTGCAGTGAACGTACCCCTTGAACCTCCTGACGTAGTTGGGACACCCCATGCATATGAGGAAGCTCACCCTCTCGCCTCGCACCGGGCAGTCCACCGCATCCTTGGAGAACTTGGATATCACTTTGTTACCGTACAGCTCCTTCAGTTTCTCCTTGTAGTCCTTGGGGACCCTCATTGCCCTCTGCAGTTTCACTACCTGTAATTCGTACTTGTGATCTGACATTCGAACACCTCGCCGCCAAGTTATTATCCTCCACTCCCTCGAAGTAATATGCTTTACCTCCTCTTCGATTTCTGGAGGACTATCATCGATCCTCCGGACTTGGATCTCTACTACAGGTATAGGGTCAGGAACATACTGAGAGTGGAGGGCATAGAGGATCCTGACATCGAGGAGAAAGCCTTCAATTTCTACAGGAGGCTCTTCAACGCATTCGACAGTAGGAGGAGGGCCAGTTGCATTGAAATACCCGCTACTCTGGAGCTAGAATCCTTCTTGAGTTTCTTGGGGGTTGAGGATGTGAGAGATGAGCACCTGAGGGCGTACGCTTCACCGATGTTGGATTTAACCACCTTGAAACCGGGGGCTAGGGAGGTATTGAATGAGCTGTCCTCGAGATACGAGTTGGCGGTAGTATCCAACACACCCTACCACGACATGGTGATGGAGAGGTTAAGGAGGGACGGTCTACTCGACTTCTTCCAAGTCATCGTTTCATCGCACAGGGTCGGGGTCAGGAAGCCTATCAGAGATATATTCATGCGCGCACTGGAGGTGATGGGTGCCCGACCCGAGGAAGCTGTGATGATCGGAGATTCCCCCTATGAGGACATCGAGGGTGCCAAGAAGGCCGGTATGAGGGCGATATGGGTCGTGAGAGAGGGCGTCCAGAGACCCGAGGCGGATGGCATGATTAAAAGCCTAGAGGAGTTACCTGATCTCCTGAAGGTGATCGCTTGAGGAGGAGATTGCTGGACCTCTTGGCATGCCCGGAATGCCATCACTTCCCCCTGAAGCTGGTTGTTGAGAGGGAGGAATCGGTGGAGGGATTGCCCAGTAAACCAGAGAAGCCCCTCTGCGAGAAATGGTGCGCTTTCTCGGGAGGTGAGCCTAGTGATCCATCCCTGTGCATGGAGTGCATGAGTAAGGAGGTGGTGTCCGGCAAGCTAATCTGCGAGAACTGTGGTGCAGAATACCCGATAGAAGCAGGTGTCCCCCGGATGCTAAGGCCTGGGGAGCTCAATCTCTAAATTTCTCATTCCCTGACTATACTAGGGGTATAGTCCCATGCCGAGAATAATGATAGTGCATGGCGACATCACCGAGGTGGAGGTTGACGCTTTGGTGAATCCGGCCAATGTCCAGCTCGTCATGGGCGGAGGCGTTGCCGGTGCGATAAGAAGGAAGGGTGGTGAAGAGATCCAAGAGGAGGCCCTGAAAAAAGCCCCTGTAAGGATCGGTGAGGCTGTGGAGACTTCGGCCGGAAAGCTCAAGGCCAAATACGTCATCCATGCGCCCACAGTGGAGTCTCCAGGTGGGAAGAGCAGTCCTGAGTTCGTGAGGAAGGCCGTGAGGGCTGCACTTGAGAAGGCTGAGGAGCTGGGCCTTAAGAGCGTGGCATTTCCAGCCATGGGAGCGGGAGTCGGAGGGGTACCCGTAGAGGTGGCGGTGAGGGTAATACTAGAGAAGGCCCTTAAATCTAGTCTGGAGGAGGTAGTGCTGGTCGCTTGGAGCAACGAGGACTTTGAGATCTTCCAGAGGGTCGCAGCTCAGATGGACATAGAGGTCTCCCTCGGAGAGTTGTCGTGACTGTCGCGCAGCTCGGACTGTAAAATTAATATAGAGGGGTTGCACTCATCTAGGTGGCGGGGCGTAGCTCAGCCTGGCAGAGCGGCCGGCTGTAGAGGGCGCCGGGCGGCGCTCCGTCAGCGGCCCGCTCTCACAGATACCGGCAGGTCGGGGGTTCAAGTCCCCCCGCCCCGACCACCCAATCTTCTCATTATGAACGCACCCAAGAGGGTCCTTTCCAAGTCCTTGGAGAGTATCTCCTTGGATGCCTTCTCCAAACTCTCCCCGCTCATCATCCTCACGACCTTGTAGACGATCCTCCTCAGGGAATCGTGCTCTTCGCATGCGAGAAATAGGTCCTCGTCCGCCGTCTCTATGCCCAACCTGATCATCTCATATAGGGATAATCTCGTAGAGAGTAGAACTTCTCCTACTTTGAAGAAATCTCTCCTGAGCTCAGCGAAGGCATTAGATAACTCCTTATCGCTCACTTCCTCTCCTCTGTCGAGCTTTTTAAGCACTTTCCCCAGACTTGGTGGGAGGGACTCCTCAGCCATGATACATCCACTTCTTTTTCAAGCGATAAAGATTACATAAGAGGACGCACACTCAACAGGGGGGATGAGGGCCGGCCGGCTTACCTTACCCTTTTGAGCTCCCCGGAGGCGATGATGATGTGGTCCTCCCCTGACCCCCTTCATTCGATCGACTGATCGTGCGGGGACTTTATAGTATAGAGTCAACCGGACCCTCGTGGATGAGAGCGGAGATACCCATCATCCTGCTGGCGTCACTGCTCGTGTCGACCATAGCTCTTTGGTATTGGAGTCCCAGCATTGACGAGATTCTCTGGTTGTTCATCTTGGTCGTCTGGATTTCTGTAGTAGTGTTCTGGATATCCAAGAAGGTAGCCGGATGGCAAAACCTCTACGTAGCTAGGAAAGTTATACACATACTGTCTGGCGGGCTAGTGGCTGTTCTGACACCTTATCTCTTCAAGTCCCCGGCGATACCACTTATAGGCGGTGTCGGGATGATCGTGCTAACTCTGATTCCTAGGCTAAGGGGGGAGAGGTTCGACTGGTTCCAAGTGGAGGGCAATCTGGGAGAGGTTTACTTCTGCATCACATGGACACTGGTTATAGTGGGACTTTGGTACGTAGACCTGAGCGCGGGCGTTGCTGCAGCGCTGTTCATGTCGGTGGGCGATGGAGTAACTGGTATAGTCAGGAGCATCGTCTATAAGAGGTGGAGTAAGGGAGCTGCGGGTAGCGTGGCCATGCTTCTAGTCTCTCTGCCTATAGGATTCTTTTACAAGGGGTACATTGGTGCTATAGCCGCTATCGTGGCCACTCTGGTGGAGAGGTGGCCGAAGTTAGACGATAATCTTACGGTACCCATAGTATCGGCCGTGGTGATGGTACTGGGGGATGTCCTTTGGTAGTAAATTTCAAGAGGAATGAGTTGCTCAGGAAAGCGATCCACATCCTGTTCTCCTCGATCCTCCTCGCTCCGATGATGTTTGGGGATCTGATAGATCCTAAACTCGTATACGCTGCGGCCCTCGCTGTCGGCGGGTGGATCTACTCAGTTCAGGTGAAGGGCCTCCCTCAATGGCTCAGGTCGGGGATGCAGATCCCTCAACCTAAGGGGGTGGAGATTGTCCTCGAATCATTCAACAGGTTGGTGAGTCTCGTTGAGAGGGACTATGAAAGGAGGGCTGGTTGGCTTGGTGCCTTGTCTGGATTGATTGGCGTCTCTTCTTCCTACTTCCTCTTCGGCTCACTTGCCTCTTACGGCATATTCGCCCTCATATTAACCGATGGACTTTCCTCGATAGTGGGAATATCAGTGGGCAGGGTCAAGATCCCGATGGCTGATGGGACCGTGGAGGGTACGGCTGCAGGTCTTATCTCTTACCTAGCCTTGTTAGTGAGCTTAACTGGAGACCCCTACCTTGCGGCATTGGTATCTATCTCCTCCTCGGTGGCGGAGTTGTACGGGGGTGAGGACAACATAGCAGTCCCTATAGTGAGTACTTTAGTGGCCTTCTTGTCCGGTGCCCCTCCTCTCGTAGGCTAGCAACCTAGCCTCAATCCCGCCATAGAGGATCCTCCTTTTGAACACCAGCTTAAGGTTTCGCATAGCCGCCATGAGTTTGGGAAGGGCTGGGCCAGCGCATATGGCTGAGAACCTATGCTCGAGCTTCTCCTCGAGGGCGGAGGCCATTCTATGGAAGGTCTCACCTATTCTCCTGTTCCTCCCAGTCCTTAACTCATATGGTGGATCCGTGGCCACGGAGCTTATTCTATTGAGGGAGATCAGCTCGCTTGCGTCCCTCACATCGAACTCTATCTTGTCGTAGACGCCAGCCGACTTGGCGTTCTCCATGGCCCCCCTTATGCTTTTTGGGCTTATGTCGAAGCATAAGACGTTCAGATCCCTATCTACAATGTACGAATCCTCCCGATTGAATATCTCCTCCTGAGAGATGCCTTGGAAGAGGGAGAGGTGATCCACAGGGTAATTCCTCCTCCACCTCCCAGGAGGTATCCTCAAGGCGGCCAACACTCCCTCGATGGGAATTGTCCCACCACCACACATTGGATCTACGAGAACCGAGCTTGGATCAGAGGGAAGAGAATCAAGCCAGCCACTGAGCTTGACCAATGAATAGGCTATCACGGGATTAAGGGCCGTCCTGTGCTCGAACACCCTGTATCCTCGTTTGTGAAGGCTCTCCCCAGTTGCATCCAATCCTAAAAGGAGGATATTTCCGCTCACGTAAGCTCTGATTACTACATCAGGCCTCTTTAGGTTGGCCCTTATTCTAGTGCCCAGAGAGGAGAAGTGCTCCACTACGGCTTCTCCCACGGTGGCTGCCACCTCCACGCTGGTGAAATCGTGATAACCCACCCTCTCAGCTCTCACTGCAAACGTGGAAGAAGGACTGAAGAAGGAGGACCACTCAATTGAGGAGGCAGACTTCTTCACCGACTCTAGATTTATGGGATCGAGTATTTCCTTGCTCACCAGTATCAAGAACCTGATCGCGGTTCTAGAGGTATAGTTCAACCTCAAGATCTCTTCAGGAGTCGCTAGAAACTCCACTTTTCCAGGTACCACTCCCCTGACATCTCTACCCAGTAGCTCCTTTACCTCCTCACCTAGAAAGGGATCCAAGCCTGGTATCGTGACCCCCAGCGCTAGCAGCATACTCTTATGTTTTTCGAGTCGAGGCTATAAGCCGAAGGTGTTTCCATGATACCGATAGCGAGACCTTGTATAGGGGAGGAAGAGATAAGCCGAGTTGTCGAAGTGCTTAGGTCAGGAATGTTAGCCCAAGGTAAGCTAGTTGAGGAGTTCGAGAACGAGTTTGCATCTTACGTCGGTAGCAAGTACGCTGTAGCGGTATCGAACGGAACCGCAGCCCTTCATGTAGCTCTCATCTCACTTGGAATAGGTCCTGGAGATGAGGTGGCCGTTCCCAGCTACACCTTCTATGCGACAGCCTCCTCTGTGATACTTAGTGGGGCAAAACCTGTATTCGTTGATGTGGATCCCAAGACGGGAACAATGGACCCTGAAGATCTGAGAAGGAAACTCACCTCGAAAGTCAGGGCAGTCATTCCCGTCCACATCCACGGTCATCCCGCTGATCTAGATTCGATCAGGGAGGCCATAGGGGATAGAGAGGTGTTCCTGTTGGAGGACGCCGCCCAAGCCCACGGAGCCCTCTACAAGGGGAGGAAGGTGGGGAGCATAGGGGAGGCCGGGGCCTTCAGTTTCTATCCTACCAAGAACATGACAACGGGGGAGGGAGGAATCATAACCACAGATGACGAGTACGTGTATCAGAGGGCCAAGGTCATAAGGGACCAAGGCCAAGTCTCGAAATACGAGCATCACTACGTGGGTTTCAATTACAGGATGACCGAGATGAATGCAGCAATAGGTCTGGTCCAGCTGCGAAAACTTGATGAATTTAATTATAGAAGGAGAGAGATCGCCTCCAGATATACAGAGGAGCTCTCTGGGATTGTGGAGACGCCGGCCAGCGCGGATTGGGCCGAACCGGTCTGGCACCTCTATCCCATAAGGGTTGGATCGAAGAGGGATGAGGTCGTGAGGATGCTCAGGGAAAGAGGTGTGCTAGCTAGACCTGCGTATCCAATGCCTCTCCAGAGACAACCAGTCATGTCTAGGCTCTCTGAGAGGGAATACAACTACTTGCACGTTCTCTTTGGGGGAGTAAATTACTCAAACGTGAAGACTCCGAACGCAGAGAGGCTGACGAAGGAGGTGCTTTATCTACCTATATTCCACTGCATGAAGGACGAAGAGGTTGACATGGTGATTAAAGAGGTGAAGGTGGTACTGAACTCTATCTGAGGGACTCCAAGAACGACCTATATGTGGGGCTGGGCCTCCCCGGCCTCGATTTGAACTCCGGGTGGAACTGGACGCCCACGTAGTAGGGGTGCCCCTCCACCTCGAACGCATTTATTATCCTACCACTTGTATCCACGGCCGTTATCTTATACCCCCTCTCCTCCATCCTCTCTGCAAACTCCCTAATTATGTGGTACCTGTGTCTGAACCTCTCGACCACTCTCTCCTTGCCATAGGCCCTCCTGAGTATGCCTTCCAAGAGGACCACCTCATGTCCACCGAGCCTCATTGTACCCCCCACCTCCTCAATCTGCCTCTGCTCGGGGAGGAGATCTATGACAGGCCAAGGGGTATTGGGGTCTATCTCCGTGGAGTGCGCTCCCTCCCATCCCATGACCTCCCTAGCGAAGGCCACGGTCGCGAGCTGGGCCCCGAAGCATATGCCTAGGAACGGTTTACCCTCTTTCAATGCCCATCCCGCAGCCTTGATCATCCCCTCAGTTCCCCTAGAGCCGAAACCCGGAGTGGAGAGGATCCCATCCGCTTCTTCCAGTAGTTCCCACCCGATCCCTCTCTCCAGCTCCTCCGAGTCGACAGCTAGTATCTCTGGCTTTATCCCCAAATCAGCTCCTGCGTGCTTGATAGCCTCCACTATGGAGATGTAGACGTCGGACATCCTCCAGTACTTGCCTATCATAGCTATTTTCTTGGGCTCACCTCGCTTGAACTTCTCCACTATCCCTCTCCATTCCTCCATGTCGGGCTTTCCCCTGATGCCGAGTTTCTCCTCCAGCTTCATGCCCAGACCCCTTTCCTCCAGATAGAGGGGAAGTTCGTAAACTACGTCTAGATCCGGGTCTTCAAACACAGCATCTCCCGGAACGCTTGCATACAATGCAAGTTTCGCCTTGACCGCGTCTGGAAGGGAGGACTGCGTCCTAGCTATGACGAAGTCCGGCGGGAGGCCAGCAGCCAGCACTTCCCTGAAGAAGAGTTGAGCTGGCTTCGTCTTGAACTCACCGACGGTCTCAACAAAGGGGACATAGGTGACATGGATGTGCACCGAATTCTCTGTTCCCACTTCAAGTCTGAGCTGTCTGAGTGCCTCAACGAATGCCATGGCCTCGTAATCTCCTACCGTCCCTCCTAGCTCCACTATCAGTATATCGGGCTCTTCCCTCCTCGCTACCTCATATATCCTCTCCTTTATGGCTTGAGTCACGTGAGGTATCAGCCTTATCGTCTGGCCTAAGTACCTCCCTTTTCTCTCACCTAAGATAACGCTTAGCATTATCTGACCGCTAGTTATATTGTTGGAGGGATGCATGTTCACATCGAGGAACCTCTCGTAGTGACCGAAGTCCTCATCGATCTCGGCTATCTTGAATTCTACGCCACGACCCGGTTTGAAGTGCCATACTTCCTCCGTTATGAAGACCTCGCCGTGCTCTATAGGATTCAGGGTCCCAGGATCTGGATTCAGGTAGGGATCTATTTTTATCATGGAGATGGAGAACCCTCTAGATTGGAGGAGTTTTCCGATAGAAGCAGCTATTACACCCTTCCCAAGTCCGCTTATGACTCCTCCGGTTACGATGATCAGCTTGAAGTCCACGTATTGGGGTCGAGTCGATCTAACATAAAAACTTAGAACCCCACCTGCCAAGTGCGTGTGCGCAGGTGGGAAGGATAATGTGAGTCAGCAGGTTACTTAGCTAGGTCTCTTATCTCCTCAAGTTTCTGGAGGGCCCTCTTATACTGCTCCTCAGTTATGGAACCCATATTCTTCCAAGTCTCCAAATTCCTTCTAAGCTGCTCCAGAAGGGAGTTCACTCCCTCAGGAGGCAGGGTAGATAGCCACTCTTTTATCTTATCCATGTGACACTCGGAACCATGTATGTAACCCCTCAACTCGGTCATTATGGCGTTGTAAACATGCTCGAAATCTGGCGATAGTCTAAGGTGAGCCATTCCCTTTCACCCCCATTATTGTAGGGGCCTCCTAGCAGTTAAATATTACTGCGAAATGTCCCTCTTGGAAAGGTATACTTCGAACTTTGATGTTAAAATATATTATGAAAAATGGTTCAATTATGGAATGCTGGTCGGTTCAACAGGTGGGTTGAAGACGGTATCTGGAACATTATACGATATCGTCTTGGCTATTATTTCGGTTCTAATCATGTTCTTTCCATCAGAGGATTTCCATAGGTAGAGGTAGTAGGCCGGTATCCCGTCTTGAGTTAAACATATCTCCACCCGCTGAGTTCCCGCCTTGTCCACGCCATTCACGGTTTCCTTCGCGCTCTTGCTAACGTAGTAACAGTAGCATGTCTTCCCCGCATAGGTCCTAGTGCCGTTGTATACTGGTTTGTCGAACTCCTCCTGACCTTCCTCCACCGGATCATTTGCTCTTCCACCTCCCATCTTCTTCTTAATGGATTCCTTGTTTTTCGATTGGAAGCATTGCCAGTCGCTTTGAGCTTGTTTGAAGCAGTATATGGTCAAATCTCCTTTGTTTATGAGTATAGTCTGTCCCTGAACGAACTTGAAATCCATTCTCCTATTATCTCCTTTGACGTAAAGGGCGCCGTTGCCTTTCTTCTTCATATCTTGATAGTAATCGTAAGTGATTGAGAACTCGGTCTTCTTAAGAAATACGCTCTTGAAGTCAAATGGTGCCTTCTGGGTCGTTGTTTTTTGTGTTGTTGTCTTCTTTGTCTGAGTAGTACCGGTCTTTCCCGATGTTACTTGAGAAGATCCCGTGCTGCTCTGTTTAGATCCGCTGGAAGTTCCCTTTTCCAGCAAAGAGGGAGCTACACCCTTTGAAACTGCCGTGTAAGCGGACCCAAGTACAATCAGAGTTATCAGCATGACTCCCACAATCACCAAACTGTCCCTGTTCATCGTTACGTGTGGCGGCTCCAATGTAAAAAGGGTTTGTGGGCTAACGTCGATCTGGAAGGAGGCGGTGGAGAAAAATGTTAAGAGGAGGGAACAGGCTTCGTTATGTATTTAACGTCTAGGAGTACGACCTTGGCCACGAATAGGGCCCATCCAAAGGCTATCACAGATATGCCGAAGTAGAAACCAGCCAAGGTGTACATCTCATCGAGATGGGCTTGGATTCCGAGGGCGGTGGTGATCAACTGGATTATCAGGAGTATCAGGAATATATACTTGCCCCATTCTAGGACGAGTGGTGTGTGCCTTACCCTTTTCATCGGAGTCCTCCTAACCGGGGGGACGGGCTTGGATGTGTATCTAGCTGCTGGTATTCCGGTGATTAATGCGACAACGAACGCGACGGCCAGCGCGTTTACCAAGGGGATTTGCTCTCCGGGTGTAATCATCCCGTACACTGTGAAGACCACGAACTCCCCGACCATTATGGCGCCGTAGATAGTGGCTATCCTTCTGTTCCTTGGGTGCCTGCTGTAGGCCGGATCAATCCAAGGCATCAGGACGAATATCAGTAGGAGCACACCCGGGACTACCATGCCAGCGAAGACTGGATCTACTCCCGTCTTTATCCCTGCGTAAACAGCCATTAAGTACCATTCAGGCTGACCTACCGGCAATTCCTTCGTTGGAAGGAACTTCTGACCTAGCTCTGCCGGGAACACTGCTGATACAACTGTTAAGGCGCCTATCATCACGAAGGCAGCGGCTGCCTCGGTCAGTATGTGGTTCGGGAAGAAAGGTACTGCTGGCTCAGGGTCGGATCCGTCGTAAGGGGGTGACACGTGATGCTGATGAATTGAGAAAAAGTGGACGAGCATCAGGATGAATATCAGGCCAGCCAGCATGATGTGGAACGCCAAGTACCTGCCGACTATCTCGTCGAACGTTCCCGTCCCATATATTATCTGGGCGATCATTTTACCTCCAGGCATGCCCGTAACCAAAGTGTTTCCTATCCTTATGGCCTCCCCAGCTACATGGTCCATTCTCAAGGAGTAGCCAGTTACACCCGCAACGATCGCTAGCAAACCGGTTATCATTCCGATTATGTACGTCACCTCGTGAGGCTTCTTGTAGCTTCCCATGAAGTAAACCCTGAGGAAGTGGAGTATCGCTATGAGTACCATCAGGTTGGCCCCGTAGAAATGCAACCCCCTTATGATCGAACCGTATGCCACCTCCTCGGTTATCCTTAGAACACTGTCGTAGGCCATGTTGGTCTCTCCGAACACTGGTACGTAGAACATGAGGAGCAATAGTCCAGTAATCGCCTGAATAATGAACATGAGGGTCGTTAGGCCGCCGAGGCTGTAGACTGGGTGTAGAGTGTGTCTCCAGACCATGGTGGAGGTGAACTCCTCCATCCCGAGCCTGTCAATAAACCAGTTAACTAACCACGATAGGCAGCTCTTCTCTTCCTTACCACATTTGGTCATCATTTCCACCCTACCGCGTAAATATCACCATTTTCGTCTATCTTCAGCTCTATCTCTGGGAGCGGCTTCTTAGGAGGACCGGCTAGAACATTACCGGTCACAGGATCGAAGTATCCAGCGTGGCACGGGCAGTAGATATCATCACCGGGCTCCAGATGGACTATGCATCCCAAGTGAGTGCATATGGCACTGAAGGCCTTGAACTCCGTTCCCGCTTTCTGGGCTAGCTCCGATCTCAGCCTTATTAGGATAGATGGGTGTTGCCCCCTACTCCCATCTGGATTGAGGGGCATCATGAACTGTATTTGAGAATCCGGTTGAAGATCATTTTTATTCGCTATTTTCATCGGAAGCTTGCTCTTCTCCCCACCACTAACTTTACCAACGACTACCCTCTCTGAGGTGAGATACTGAATGAGCGGGGCTCCAGCAGCGGCTGCTGCTAATGCAATGGAGGCTAACAGTCCTCCTTTTATGAAGTCCCTCCTACTCACATCTACCATCATTCCTCACCCTCCGGTATACCTAAGCTCCTAGAATAGCAGGTGTAAATCACTAGGCCTATCACAAACATAGCTATTAAGCCTGCCAAGACCCACAGTTGAGTTATTTGATTGAATGTGGTCTGTAGTAGACTTTGAGCACCAGAAACTATTCCGGAGATCAGCACCCCCATAGATACACACCCTTTCTCAAGAGAGACCTCGTTCTCTGAGTTCCCTAAAAATAAATAAAATTTCTGTTATTTATCTGGTGATGTTCACTTATATATAACTATTGTCTTGTTATATATTTAATCAAATATTACCCGTTGTCTAAGGCTTATATATGAGAAAAGCCTAGGGAACATTTATCTTATTGACCCGCCTCCTCTAGGAGGTCCCTTAAGGAAGGGAGGTAATTATTTTGGCTGAGATAGTGACTACGGATGTAGTTGTTATCGGATCAGGCTTAGCGGGTCTCAGAGCTTCTATTGAAGCTGCTAGGAGGAGTGAAGGTAAACTGGACATAGCTGTATTGACGAAAGTTCATGCGATGAGATCTCACTCTGTTGCATATGCGGGGGGAACCGGTGCGGCCCTATATCATGATGAGGGTGATAGTTACGATCTGCACGCTTATGATACCATAAAGGGCGCTGCCTGGCTAGCCGATCAGGATGCGGTGGAACTCTTCGTTAGGCTGGCTCCCCAAGAGATCTACCAGCTCGAACATTGGGGGATGCCCTGGGCCAGGAGACCCGATGGTAGAATAGCTCAAAGGAAGTTCGGAGGTCACAGCTTTCCGAGAGCCTGCTTCGCTGCGGATAAGACTGGGCTCTATGCGATGCAAACCTTATACGACACAGCCCTGAAGTATGATAACATAAAGTTCTACCACGAATTCTATGTTACCTCTCTTATCATCGAGAACGGCGAATTCAGAGGAGTCACCGCCATAGAGCTTAAGACCGGTGATTTCTACGTCTTCAAAGCCAAAGCTGGAGTGCTCGCCACGGGAGGCGCAGGTAGGCTCTATCCGTTCACTACCTACTCGCATTCATCCACCGCCGATGGGATGGCCATGGCTTACAGGGCTGGGTTATCGCTGAAAGACATGGAGTTCTTCCAGTTCCATCCGACCGGTCTGGTGCCATCTGGCATCTTGATATCGGAGGCTGCTAGAGGAGAGGGAGGCTACCTGATAAACAACAAGGGAGAGAGATTCATGAAGAACTACGCTCCCGAGAGAATGGAGCTAGCACCTAGGGACGTGGTATCCAAGGCGGAAATGACCGAAATCTTGGAGGGTAGAGGGTTTAAGGGTCCAGGAGGGCTTGACTACGTGCTCTTAGATCTAAGACACTTGGGGGAGGATAAGATCGATGAGAGACTGCCACATATAAGGGAGCTAGCTATAAGGTTCGCAGGCGTCGACCCGGTTGAGGAGCCGATGCCCGTCAGACCTGTTGCTCACTACAGCATGGGAGGCGTGCATACGAACATTTACGGGGCCACTCCAGCCAAAGGACTGTGGGCGGCCGGGGAGGTCGCGTGCGTGAGTCTCCATGGAGCTAATAGGTTGGGAACTAACTCTTCTTCCGACTGCCTAGTGTACGGTATGCTGACTGGCAGGCAGGCGGCCGATTACGCCATGAAAGTAGGTCTGAGAGATGTCCCAATGGATAAGGTTAGTGAGGAGGAGAAGAGGATATTCGATCGCATACTCAGGGGGTCCACCGGTGAAAACCCCTATCACATAAGGAGGGAGATGCAGGACACGATGGGCAAGTACGTTTACGTGTTCAGGGACGAAAAAGGCCTGAAAGAGGCAATAAGTAAGCTCAAAGAGCTCAGGCAGAGATTTGGAGAGGGACATGTAGCCGATAAGGACAGAGAGTATAACATAAACCTGATACACGTACTGGAGCTGGACGCAATGCTGGAGATAGCCTACGTCGTAGCGAGGGCTGCGCTTAACAGGACAGAAACCAGAGGGGCTCACACCAGACTAGATTATCCCAAGAGAGATGATGAGAACTGGCTCAAGCATACGATGATAGCTAGGGGAGCCGATGGGGAACCTCAGTTCAGCTACATCCCGGTTGTGATAACCAAGTGGCCTCCCACTGAGAGGAAGTATTGAGGTGAGGGTTATGGAGGCTGAGAGCGAGTTTAAGGAGTATTATGCGAAAAACATGAGGGGTATTTCCGGCTGGTTCAATAGGGCCTATACGATTGAGAGGTGGCTTTACGCTGCTCACAGGATAACTGGAATCCTAATAGTTCTGTTTGTGCTGGCCCACTTCTACAGCACTGGATGGCATCCTGGGCTGTGGTGGGATGCTCTGCTCGGCATCATCGTGACCTTCCACACGGCCAACGGGATAAGGCTAATATTGGCCGAGCTGGGATTCGCTGTAGGGAAGCCTCTTCTAATTAAGAAGCCCTCTCAGAGACCGGTATCGATAGAGGGAGTTCAGAGATACGTGGTGGTGTTTGCCTTGGTACTGTTCGTCGTCCTCGCAGCTATCTGGGCCTATTACGCGCTCATAGTTCAGCCGATGATGGGGTGATTGACATGAGAGAATCCACTATCATGTTTCTTCACTATGTTGCTGCCGTCCTGATAATGATTACTGGTTTAATACACCTGCTCGCGAACAATGACCCGGTCATAGGCGCGGCCATAAAGGCGAGCCCAGTCCTCTACCTCGGTAACATGGCGATATTCTTGGCTGCCCTCCTTTACCACGCCTTTAATGGAGTCAGGGTAATCCTTATTGAGATGGTACCCGACAGGTGCTGGACCAAGTGGATCAGCTGGGCCATCCTGATAGTGGGTATAGTCACGTACGCCGTGGGCCTGCAAGTGCTGATGGTCGCACTTGGGTTCGCATGAGGGGGTGGTTTTATGGCTTCAGAGGAAGCTAAGGAATATGTTCTTCCGCCTGAGGTACTTGAGGAGACCGTGAAGGCCTCCGAGGAGCTCTGGAAGCCTGTGAGGAAGATAAAGTTCAGGATCTACAAATACAACCCGAGGAAAGATTACGCTCCACATTGGGAGGAACACGAACTGGAAGTTTCTAGAGGAATGACCGTCTTAGATGCCCTCCTTATAATAAAGGGGGAGACGGATCATTCCCTTGGAATAAGGTACTCCTGCAGGATGGGACTTTGTGGATCGTGCGCCATGATGATAAACGGCAAACAGATGCTGGCCTGTCAGACTAGAGTTCTGGAGGCTGCTGGAAGCGGTGATGTCGTCGAGTTGAGACCCTTGGATAACTTCCCCGTTGAGAGAGACCTAGCTGCTGATTTCACATCCTTCTTCGAAAAGCACAGGGCTGTGAAGCCTTGGATAATAAGGAACGATGAGGTCGAGCTGAACAATCCTACTGGCCCTTACAAGCAGACAGTTGATGAGTATGCTAGGTACTACCAGTTCACCGATTGTATAAAGTGCGGTGCATGTCTTTCCGCCTGCCCAACCGCAGCAACAGATTACGAGTACCTAGGACCTCAAGCCCTAGCTCAGGCGTACAGGTACATAGTTGATACTAGGGATGACGGTCTAGATGTCAGGATACCCATCGTGGATACCGAGCATGGGTGCTGGCGCTGTCACTTCGCTGCCTCCTGCTCAGATGTCTGTCCAAGAGGGGTTGATCCTGCCCAAGGAATACAGCTCTTAAAGAAGCTCTTGATAAAGAGGAAGTTTGGTCTCAAGCCGCATAAGCCAGCTGAGGCCCTTCCTGCCAAGGTCAAGGCGGAGAAGGAGGGGTGATTGCTTTCCTTCCCTACCCTCCTCTTTTGACTGGCTGATTGAAGCTGGGTTGATGGCTGATCCCTTTATTAGGTTGATTACCCCAAGGCTCTAGGGGGAATGAGGTAGGATCAACCGGCTGACGGGTGATGACTTTGCCGAGTCCCGACCCCCCAGAGTGGGAGGAGGATCATGTTACATCTGTTAGCGCTCTCAGTGGCCCCTGGGTTGTTTCTGCTGATGATTTTCTATCTAAAGGATAAATATGAAAGGGAATCTTTGTCACTAGTTGGAAAGGTGTTCCTCGCTGGGGTGCTGGCCGTTTTTCCAGCAGTACTCCTTGAGGACCTACTACTTTCTAACCTATCCCCTAGGTTGAGGGACATTTCGCTCCTAATTTACATGAGTTACCTCGGTATAGGATTTCCGGAGGAGCTCGTGAAGTTCTTGGCGGTATTATTGCTGGCCTACAACTCGAAAGAATTCAATGAGCCCTTTGATGGAGTAGTTTACTCTGTAGCTTCCTCCTTGGGATTTGCCACATTGGAGAACCTGTTTTACGTGCTGGAAGGTGGGGTTCTGGTGGGTTTAGTGAGGGCAGTGCTGGCAGTTCCGAGCCACGCGCTGGATGGTGCTGTCATGGGAGTGTACTTGGGGAGGGCGAAGATTATGGGATCCAGGGGGGTCTGGCGAAGGCGCTGGCATTTCCGGTATTACTTCACGGCACCTACGATTTCCTCCTGTTCGTGGATCCCGGCTCATTCCTACTACTTGGAATTCCGCTCATGCTGCTGGTTTTGAGGTTTGTCCTGAAGTCAATGAGGATACTCGAAGATTCCTCCCCCTTCAAGCCACTCACTCCCCGGTCTTGAACCTTTATTTACCCAGGTTCTCGAGAAAGGTCGATGAATGGCGGGGAATTCTACAGGTGCGCTGTGTGCGGGAGGATCGTCGAATCCTACTCGAGCTCGAGAAGCGAGCCTCTTATGTGCCATGGCAAGCCAATGGTCCCCATGGAGTTCAAGGGAGAGGGTGATGACGGCGCTGAAGAGCATGAACCCAGCATATTCGATGAGGACGGGAGGATCTATGTGGAGGTGGGAGTGGTCCCCCATGAGATGACCCAAGACTCGAGAATAATCTGGATCGAGATAGTAAGCGCGGACGGCAGGGTAAGGAAGTACCTGTCGGGCGAAGTGCCTGGAACCGCGTTCGATAGACCTAGAGGTGACTTTGAGGTGAGAATCCTCTGCTCGAAGCATGGAATCTGGAAGTTTGACTTCAAGCAGGCCAGCGAAGACCTTCGGCAGGCTGTGGAACGGGCAGTTGAGAGGTTCAACTCGCTTAGAAGTCCGGAAGCCAAGGCAGTGTTGCTGGAAATAAGGGGCGATCTTGTCAAGGTCGAGTTTACAGGTAACTTCTGCAGAACATGCGGTTTCTACGACTACTTCGAAGATTTCAGGCTTGCGCTAGTGGATTCAGGAGTGAAGGCGAGAACAGTGGAGATAGACGAGTTCGAGGATGGGGCGGTGGTAACGTACAGGCTGGGTGATAGTAGTGGGAATGGAGGAACTGATTAGGGAAGTGAACGGGCTGAGAAGTAAGGAGGTCTCCAAGCTAATTGCTATCAGGATGAGGGAGTTCGAGCGGCTGGGGAAGAGCAGTGCAGAGGAGATATTCAAAGAGCTGGCTTTTTGCCTCTTAACTGCCAACTACAGCGCTGAAGGCGGGATAAGGATACAGAGAGCTATAGGAGATGGATTCATAACGCTTCCCAAGGAGGAACTGGAGAGGAGATTGAGGGAGCTCGGTCACCGCTTCCCCAAGGCCAGAGCTGAGTACATCGTCGAAGCCAGAAAACTCTTACCCAAGTTGAAGGACATCCTAAGCAGCTTCAAGGATGAGAAGAGTCTCAGAGAGTGGTTAGTCAAGAATGTGAGAGGTCTAGGATACAAGGAAGCCAGCCATTTCCTGAGGAATATAGGGTACAAGAATGTGGCAATAATCGATTACCACATAGTGGATGTACTGGTGAGGTATGGGATCATAGAGAAGCCCAAGTCCCTTACGAGGAGGAAGTACTTGGAGATAGAATCGATACTCGAGAAAATAGCTGAGAAGACAGGCTTAGCTTTGGGAGAACTCGATCTCTATCTCTGGTACATGGAAACGGGGAAGGTTCTTAAATAGGTTGGTGAGCACGCGTTCGGGGTGGATGAGAATGAGGAACCTGAGTAGTGATGTCGCCATGCTCGCGGTGATAGCGGCTGCGTACGCTGTGCTGACCCTTGTGCTGGCTCCGATATCCTTCTACGCGGTTCAGGTGAGGGTAGCCGATGCTTTGCTGGCGCTATCAGTGCTGATGGGTCCCCCAACTATACTGGGAACGACTTTAGGCTGCTTCATAGCGAACATGCTCGGGCCATTCGGGGTAGTTGATGCCCTAGGAGGTTCAGCGGCGAATCTCATCGCAACGGCCATAGCTTGGAAGTTGAGGGATAGACCCCTACTCGCCCTAGGTCAGATGCCCGTCACGGTCTCCCTGATAGTCTCCGCCTATCTATATCAGCTGTTCAACCAGCCTTTCCTCATAACCTTTGTCTACATACTGATAGGATCTGTAATAGCCATCGATGTGATCGGATTCGCTCTGTTGAAGGCGGTAGAGAGGGTCTACCGCGGTCAAGTGTCCTGATAGACCTCCTCTTTTTACATTCACTCCTACGTTAGTTAATGAAAGGATCGTCGACTCTCGCCAAGATTAACGTAGGAATTCGCATGTCCCCGTTTATATAATTCTTGTTTATTTCCGGCTCGTAACATACTAACTTTTAATATTTCGACGAGGGAGCCTCCTGATCAAAGCTATAGACCTCGATTAGACAGCTATGTTCCATCTAGCTGATAAGGTGATCATATGAGAGCGAGTAGAAAGGTTGGAATAGTTGGCTGGGGAGTTTACGTTCCCAAATGGCGCATCAAGTCGGAGGAGCTTGCGAGAGGATGGGGGCGCGACTGGAACAGGTATGCCGCGGGTATCATGGTTGAGGAAAAGAGCGTTCCAGGCATCGACGAGGACACCTTCACTATAGCCTACGAGGCGTCGATCAATGCGTTGAAACGGGCGCGCATAGATGCGTCGAAGCTAAGGGCAGTTTACGTCGGGACGGAGTCCAAGCCCTACGCGGTTAAGACAACAGCCACCATGCTGATCGATGCCCTAGGTGCTGGGGGTGAGGGCAGGCTCACCACCGGTGCTGACTACGAGTTCGCCTGTAAGGCCGGAACTGAGGCCATTCAATCAATTTTAGGGCTGATAGGCTCTGGAATGATCGATTACGGGCTGGCCGTGGGGGCGGACACGGCTCAGGGCGCTCCAGGTGATGCGCTGGAGTACACGGCCTCCGCTGGCGGTGCCGCATACATCCTAGGTCCAGCGGACAAGTCGGTGGCGGTGATAGAGGCCTCGCTTTCACACGTAACGGATACCCCTGACTTCTGGAGGAGACAGCATGAACGCTATCCGGCTCACACGAGGGCTTTCACGGGAGAACCAGCTTACTTTAAGCATATAATGACTGCAGCTAAGGAGCTCATGGCCCTCATGGGCACCACACCCGAGGATTACGATTACGCCATATTCCATCAGCCGAACGGGAAGTTTCCCCTAAGGGTAGGGACGAGGCTTGGATTCACACCGGACAAGATAAAGCCAGGTCTAATAACTCCTTACATAGGAAATACCTACAGCGGATCGGCTTTGGTCGGGTTAGCGGCCGTCTTGGATCAGGCTAAGCCCGGACAGAAGATACTTGTCGTATCGTTCGGTTCGGGAGCTGGGAGTGACGCGTTCCACATTGAGGTGAAGGAGGGAATAGGGGAGGTCCAAGAGTTGGCTCCCAAAACTATGGATTACGTCTCCAGAAAGGAGTACGTTGATTACACGACCTACGCTAGGTACAGGAGGATGATCCGCATGCTCCACGACTTCAGTGCCTACTGAGGTGTTTTGGAGGGGTGATGCCATGGTCTACGTGATAGGTGTGGGTTTGACTAAGGTGGGCAACCATTGGGATAGGTCCTTGAGGCATCTAGCTGTGGAAGCTGCTCTTTCCGCTTTGGAGGATGCATCGGTCGAGGATGTGGATTTCCTAGTCGTCGCCAATGCGCTGTCTGGGGTGGTAAACGCTCAAGAGAACCTAGCATCCTACGTTGCTACCCATCTGGGAATGGTAGGCACGCCCGCAGTCAAGGTGGAGGCGGCTGGGGCCTCGGGAGGAGCGGCTATACTACTCGCCAAGTCGTTGGTGGCGAGCGGAACCGCGGAGAAGGTACTGGTAGTGGGCGTGGAGAAGATGACCGACTACACATCGCTAGAGGACTCCACATCGGCTCTCTCTACCTTCATAGACTCGGAGTACGAGGCCTTTCCAGGAGGGACACTGGAATCGATGCATGCCATGATGATGCGGGCCTACATGAGGAAGTATGACGTTCCGAAGGAAGAGTTCTCCCATTTACCCCTGCTAATGCATGAGAACGCGTCGACGACCCCTCATGCCCAGCTCAGGTTCAAGCTGAAGCCCCAAAGTTACGAATCATCTCCGGTGATAGCGGAACCAGTTACGATGCTAGATCTCGCTCCTATCAGTGATGGAGCCGCGGCAGTAGTCCTTTCCAAGGACCTAGGTAAAGAGAGCAGCGTCGAGATAGTCTCATCCGGTCAGGCAACTGATACCATCTCCATCTACCGCAGGAATGATCTGACTCAGTTACCCTCAGTGCGCGCAGCTTTTAAGAGGGCTCTCGAGACATCTCCAGACTTCAAGCCAGACTTCTACGCGATCCACGATTACTCCAGTGTGATGGGATACGTTGAAGTCGAAGAGCTCGGCCTGGCGGAGAGAGGGAAAGCATCGTTACTCTTCAGTAATGGAGATGCCCGGAGAGATGGTTCCACACCCATCAATCCGGAGGGAGGATTGAAGGCACGAGGGAATCCCGTGGGTGCGACCGGCGTCTACCAGATGGCAGAAGCTTTCCTACAAATAACTGGAAGGGCCGAGGGTTGGCAGGTTCCCGGTGCCAAGGGCGGGCTCTTGCTCAGTGTAGGCGGTCTAGGGGCCAATTCGGTCGTCCACCTAGTGAGGGGGGTGTGATCTATGTGGGCATATTGGCAAAGTGTCCCAGCCCATTGGAGGGAACTCCCGGCTAGATACAGGTTGGAGGGAGGTAGGTGCAAGGATTGCGGCCATAAAACGCTGCCGGAGGAGGGAGTATGTCCTGTGTGCGGATCTAGGAACATTGAGAGAGTGGCGCTGCCCAGAAGAGGTAGGGTCATCAACTACTCCGTAATCTGGAACGCCCCCAGAGGATACGAGTATTACACTCCTTACGTCGTAGCCCTAATAGAGCTGGAGGATGGTACTCGTGTCTTCTCACAGCTAACGGATGTGCATCCAGAAGAGGTCAAGGAAGGAATGGAGGTAGAGATGGTAATAAGGAAGACGCGCGTGAGCGGTGAATCTGGCCTCATAGCCTACTCCTACAAGTTCAGGCCTGTTCTAGGTTGACCCTCCATCCAATCTTTTTTACTGTAGAACCGGTTGACTGGACCGATGACTCTCCACTATAAGGGAAAGGCCAAGCGTATCCTCTCTTCTCTAGGTGTGGAAGACTACGATAGGATCAGAATAAGGAAAGGGAGTCTAGTATATGAGGGAATCGTAATACCGCGACCAGAGATTTTCGACGATGAGCATGTGATCCTGAAGCTAGACAGTGGATATAACGTTGGGATATACCTAGATGGCGTCGAGATAGAGGTTCTGGAGAAGGGAAAGCCCATTCAGAGGAGAGAGATCCCCTCGCTCAGGTTCAGGGAGGATCTACCCTATGTTCCCCTCATAGTGACCGGGGGAACCATCACTTCTAGGGTCGACTACTCTACGGGGGCGGTTATATCTCACGAGAAGCCAGAGGAGCTACTTGACATAGTACCCGAGCTGGCTGAGATCGTCAACATAGATTACGTGCCTCTGTTTGCTGAGTTCAGCGAGAATTTAACTCCAGATCATTGGAGGAAGATCGCCAAGGCAGTTTACGATGAGTTAAGGAAGGGAGCAGAGGGTGCCATAATAGCCCATGGCACCGACACCATGCATTTCACGGCGGCTGCCCTGGCATTCATGCTGCGTAACCTAGATAAGCCGGTCATTCTGGTCGGTTCTCAAAGGTCAATAGATCGTCCATCTACTGATGCTATCCTCAACTTGATAGCTGCTGCAAGGATGGCGGCGCAAGGGCCCATTGCCGAGTCCGTCATTGTGATGCACGGGAGCCCACACGATGATTATGCCTTCGTGATAAGGGGGGTGAAGGCGAGGAAGCTTCATACATCTAGGAGAGATGCTTTCCAGCCAGTAAACGAACCTCCAATTGCTAAAGTGACGAGAGAGAAGATAGAGTTGTTATCCAACAAGTTCAACCCCAGAAGAGAGGGAAGAAGTCAGGTAGAGCTAGACGATCGACTTGAGCCCAACGTGGCTCTCCTCCACGTGTGGCCCGGTATGCCGGAGGACATGCTGAGATATGCTGGTGAGAGGTTCAAGGGCGTAGTAATAGCCGGGACGGGATTGGGCCATGTCCCTCGCTGGCTCATCCCTACCGTGGGGGAGATAGTTAGCAGCGGAGTTCCCGTAGTCGTAACATCCCAATGCCTATTCGGGAGGGTGGATCTCCAGGTTTATGAGACGGGAAGGCGTCTCCTAGTGGCTGGTGTGATTCCTGGAGGAGATATGCTCCCTGAAGTAGCTTTGATAAAGCTGATGTACGCTTTAGGTCATACCAGCGACATGGAGGAGATCAGGAGGATCATGCAGACGAACATCGCCGGAGAGCTGGGCGCTCACCTAGGATTGAACGTATTTCCACCATGTTGGAGGTGATTACGTGGACATCGATTACGAAAGGATAGGTCTCAAGGTCGGGCTTGAGATCCATCAGAGGCTCGATACGCACAAGTTGTTTTGTAGCTGTCCCTCAATAATGAGAGAAGATGATCCCCATGAGTGGATCAGGAGGAGACTGAGTGTCTCCTACAGCGAGTTAGGTGCTGTAGATCCAGCTGCTAGGTTCGAGTCGTTGAGGAAGAGGGATTTCCTCTACGGGATCTACTACGACACCACCTGCGAGGTGGAGGCTGACGAGGCGCCTCCCCACCCAATGAACGAGGAGGCCTTGGAGATCTCCCTGACCATAGCGCTGATGTTAGGAATGGAGCCCGTGGACGAGGTCCACATCATGAGGAAGATAGTCGTCGATGGGAGCAATACCACCGGATTCCAGAGAACCGCCCTAGTAGCACTGGGTGGGGAGGGCAGCGGAATAGAGACTAAGTGGGGCAGGGTCAGGATGGCGACCCTCTGTCTGGAGGAGGAGTCAGCCTACATCGTTGAAAGTAAACCCGAAAGAGCCAAGTACAGGCTCGACAGACTGGGCATTCCCTTGGTAGAGTTAGCGACCGAGCCCGATATTAAGAACCCCGAACAGGCCAGAGAAGCGGCGTTGAAGCTCGGGAGGATACTTAGAGCGACAGGCAGGGTTCAGAGGGGGTTGGGCACCATCAGGCAGGACATAAACGTTTCCATAGAGGGCGGCGCCAGACAGGAGATAAAGGGCGTTCAGGACTTAGATCTCATCCCGGAGATAATTAGAAGAGAGGTTATGAGGCAGCTTAACCTCCTCAGTATAAGAGATGAGCTGAGAAGTAGGGGGGTGAGGGAGGAGGATCTAGACGTCCCCATCATCGATGTGACCTCCGTTTTCTCATCCTCCGAGTCGAAGTTAATAAAGAAGGCCATGTCCAAGGGCGAGAGGGTCTACGGCATCAAAGTTAAGGGTTTCAGTGGTATACTAGGCAAGGAGCTACAGCCAGGAAGGAGATTCGGGACAGAGCTAGCGGATTATGCCAAGGTCTTCGGCGGAGTTAAGGGCATCCTTCACGGAGACGAGCTACCTGGCTATGGAATAGGAGAGGATGAGGTGAATAGGGTCAGGGAACTGCTCGGATGTGATGAAGGTGATTCCTTTGTGCTCGTTCTGGGTAGGAAGGATGCCGCCAAACTGGCTCTAGACTCCGTGAGGGAGAGGCTGAAGCAAGCCCTCAGAGGAGTGCCTAGTGAAACTAGGAGGGCCCTTCCCGACGGAAACACAGCCTTCATGAGACCCATGCCTGGCTCCGCCAGGATGTACCCTGAAACCGATGTCATGCCTGTGAACGTGAGGCCCATACTGGAAAAGATAAGGGAACTCCCCTCCATGCCAGAGGATCAGGTCAGAGAGCTAACGGAGAAATATGACCTGACTGAAGAGCTGGCTTGGGAGATATTCGATGATGGGAAGGTGGAGCTCTTCGAGAAGTTAAGCAGGTACGGGGTGCCTACCAGATTTCTAGCTTCAATGCTTGTCTCAATGGTTAGATCCTTGAAAAGAGAAGGCGAACCCGTGGAAAATCTAAGAGAAAAGCACTTTGAGGAGATAGCTAAGTTGCTTGGGGAGGGATCACTGGCGAAGGAGGCCGTGCCAGAGGTGCTGAGGTCTCTATCTAGAGGAGAGTACTCCAGCGTTGAGGAATACGTGAGGACTCATCGCATGTCGGTCGATGAGCTGGACAAGGTGATAGAACAGGTCCTCGAGAAGCTCTCATCCAAGGTGATGGAGAAGGGAGAGAGGGCTTACGGCATGATCATGGGCGAGGTGATGAGGGAGGTCAGGGGGAAGATAGACGGATCTATAGTCAGCAAGAGAGTGAAAGAGAAGCTAGAAGAATTCCTCAAGGCTCGTTGATTTCCTATCCTTCACTATATCATCGAAATCCATGTCTAGGGAATCGAGTATCTGCTCGAATGTGGTCCTCATTATCTCCAAGTACTTTTCCTTATCTATCTGGGCCTTTCTGGCGAGTTCTAGGGGCATTACACCTTCTCTACCCCTCACCTTCACGTACCTGATCACCTGACCGGCCACCACCCTCCTTCCCATGCTCTCCAGCATCCTCGCCACCTTGACGTGCTGAGGGGTGGTCTTCTTGTAGCTGTTCAAGTTCCTAGTCAGCATGGTCTTGAAGGCCAGCTCCTCCAGATCGAACTCTCCAGCCTCCAGCCTTTTCACATAGGACCTTATCGTCTCAGCTACCTTCTCCTTGGCCTCTTCGAACTGATCGGGAGTTTCCACCTTTTTGAGTATCTCCAGAACTTCATCAAACGCCTTCTTGACGAACAGAGGAATGTTCCTCTTCTTCCCGAGGAGCCCCTTCACATCAATTACTCCGTCCACAGTCACTCCTAGGTAGTTCTTCTTCAGACGAGAGAGGACTACATACCGATACCACTTGTCCAGCTCCAGATCTATACCCAACTTGGATTCTACTGCCTCCTCCAACCGTTCTATTTCCTCTTGAGTTGCCCCCTTAATGAATAGAGAATCGGTGTCTCCGTAAATGACCTCCAAACCCATTTTTCTAGCCTTCTCTATCGATAGGAGCATGGCCTTCCTGGCCAATGCAGTAATGGTCTCAGCGGCGGGTGGAGAGTACAGAGGGAAGTTCTCATACCCGAACACCCCGTAGCTAGCGTTAAGGAAGACCTTCAAGCTCCTCTGAACCGTGTCGAACCATTTTCTCATGTGCTCGTTCTTCTCCTCTTTAGCCCTCTTCTTGTACCTCTTCACCCTCATGTCCCTCAGCGCCTGTATGAGGTAAGGGACTATCCCAAGCCCCTTCCTACATATCCAGTGGGGCAGTTCCTCCACCGGTCTGTTCTCCCTGCAGTCCTCGTGTGGGCAATTTATCGTCTCGAAGCTCACCTTCCACCTGCCAATTATGGAGGGATATAGGCTCGCGAAGTCCATCACTGCCACATTGAAATGGACGCCCGGAACTGGCTCGAGCACTATAGCTCCCATGTACTTTTTCCCCTTTATTATCGCCTGTGAGTAGGTCCTCTCCCCTCTGACCGCCTTTATCTCATCCTGCTCCGGTATGAGCCAGTTCCTCCTCCTGTATTCGAAGAATATCATGTTCCTGATCCATGAGGAGACTCCTTGCCTAGATACCTCCTCCAAGGACATCTTGCTTATCCTAGAGAGGAGGAAGAGTAACCTGATCAGCTCGCCCTCCCCTATATTCCCCAACTTGAAGGTCAATTCCGCATCTTGCAGGCAATATTCAGCTAATTCTCTGACGCTAACTGAGTAAAAGTCTCTAGTGCCCAGTTCAATCTTCCTCTCACCAAGTAAGGCCTCAGCCACCTCATCTAACGTGTAACCCAAGTACTTGTTGTTGAACACGTAAACCTGAATTGACTTGTTGCTAAAGAGCTTATAGAGATCCACATGCATTCCCGTGTCTAGAAGAGCTCTGTCCCTCTCCAACCTTACTGGCCAGTCCCTCACTCCCAATTCCCTAGCCCTCCTAGCTAGGTAGGGCATGTCGAAGTTATCGCCGTTGTACGTGAAGACCAGAGGGTATTGTGAGATCCTGTCTAGGACGGAGCGGATCAACCTACCCTCGTTCTCATACTTGATCAATTGAGCTCCATTGGGTAGGATATCTGGCACCTCCCCGCCCCGCAGCAGCACATGAACCTCCTTCCTACCCTCATTATCAACTAATGCTACTGCCGCTACAGGTTTATCCGGCTTCGATGGATCGGGCATCCTGTCTAGAGTGGCGAGTACCTCTATATCGACGGCAACACTCTTTAGGTGCGGGGAAGGTTCATCGAATAGGGGTATCATGGAAGAGAGTATCTCCTTGGTCCTCTCGTCTAAATGCCTGAACTCTTGGGGAATCTTGCTGTCCTTGTGTGGTCTAATCACGTTTCCTGAGTCGTCCACCTCGTAAGAGCAGCCGGGTATCAGCCCTCTGTCATACACGTAGCAGTCGTAGTACTTTATCTTGGCTTCCCACACATTGAACCCTTTCTTCGCCAATTCCTCTCTAATGTTCTTAGGGGATCCTCCTATGGCGAGCGGATCCTTGGCCTCTACCTTCGTCACTTCAACTTCCTTGTCCCTCAGAACATCGTACTTCCTCACCTTGGAGACCTTGAATAACCTAGCAGCTAAGCTGGGGGACAGTACTTCCTCTAATGAGTCGGCTGGTGCATCCGTTAACAGATAGGGTTTATGTCCAGTATTATCTCTTACCAGAAAGACCTCCTCTCTCTCAGGATCGTAGAACTTCATCACAGCAGCTTTATCCTCACCTGAGTAGAAGACGGAGAGGAGTATTCCCCTTCTATTCGTCATACCCAGCGCATCCATAAGGACCCTCATTTAAATAAAGGGTACCATCTCGGTTTGGCGAAAGGTGTCTAGCATGAGAAAGGGTCCTGCAGTCCTACTAACTGCCATCCTACTCCTGGGCACTGCTGTCCTCTCCGTCTCCGCTGTGAGACCGATGCCAGTAGCTACTATAGTCATACATGAGGATCTCTCAGCCACCATGAAGGCACGGGTCTTCAGGCTGATTCACGAGCCTGAAACCAGATACTTCTCTAATGTCCTCAAGGCTCCCATACTCAACTGGATAAGCTATAGGGGGAACGTCACCATTAACATGACGAATGCTGGGCCTAGGGGGATTTACACCCTGATAGCTATCCCCAGACCAGGAGACCCTACAAGGAGGGCAAGTTTCTTCCCCAAGGCTGAAGCAGCGGGCTACTTCGATAATACAACGGTCCACACTATGATGAGCTTCTTCTATGGCGACAGGTTCCTCCTCCTCTATGGAATAAGGTGGAACTTTGTCAATGTAACTTACGCGTCCACCCCGCACATAAACTACACGGGGATCGTCTCAGTCGCCTCCGTAGCGGCGAAGAGTGACAAGATAAAGTCACTTCATCTCTCCTTCAGGACCGAGGAGCAGATGGCAACACACGCCTTGATAGTGAACTACAATCTCACGGTAGAGAGCCTCCCGTTGGAGCTCAGAAGAAGTCCTAGCGGCTATTACTACATAGATCTGACACCTCTCACGGCAGCACTACCGGACGACATCTCTGCCAACCTATGGGTCAACTTCACGAGTCTAAAGATCTCAATACTCGGAGGGAACCCAGCACCTAAGGTGGTCATATGGAACGATGCCCTTTGGGAGTTCGTTCCCCAACTTCAAGAGAATGGTAAATCCCTAGTAGTCATAATACAGAAGGCCGAACCTTACGTACCCCCTCAGCTCATTCTCCTAGCAGTAGTCCCGCCGGTGATTGTCGGAGCCTATCTCTTCTGGAGGTTCAGGATGGAGAAGTCTAGGAGAGGAGTCAGAGAGGAGAAAGGAGGTTCTTGAGTACTTTTATAGCAAGTGGGAGGCTGTAACCATATCCAGGTCCTCCCACGACTACGTCTGCTCTTTCTTTGACCTTTCTTGGGGCGTTGGGGAGGGCTATCGAGAGGCCTACCACAGAAAACATCTCCAAATCATTGTGAGAGTCGCCTACAGCTGCCACATGTCTTGGATCTATGCCGAGTTCCTCGCATAAGGACAGGAGTCCGGTTCCCTTGTTTACCCCTTTGGGCAATATGTGAAGAGCATAGCCGCTGGTTGTTATTTCCACATCCAGCTCTCTCGAGAGTATCTCTTTGATCAGCCTCTCTTGGGTCGAAGGATCCATCCTCAAAGCCAAATCAACATATCTAAACTTAGAATCTTCGGATATATATTTTCTGTAATTACTATTTTCTATAAATTTTTTTACCTTTTTCATTACATCCAGATTGCCAAGTAGCCTGTGCTTCCCTCCGAAGTATACTACCCCTCCGTTTTCGGCTATCCCAATCACTTGCGAGCTTGGTCTCAAGTAAATCGACAGAGCGTAGGCGATGGGGAAGGGGTTACCCGTCACCAAGGCTATGGGTACCTTCTCCCCAAGAGATCTCAGAGCTTTAACCGCTCCTAAGTGAATGTACGGCTCCTCGTGGGTTATGGTGCCGTCAACATCGACGGCTACGAGGTCCAGCTTCTCAAGCATTTTTATAAACGCCCCCGATCTATGCCAACCGAAGGGAGGTAAAGAAGGTTGCCATCGTGGGGATATTCCTACAGCGCGAAAGGCGAGCGGGAAGCCATGGCTTCAGGGAGAGACCTGAGGGTATCGTTCAAGGAGACAGTTGAGTTGCTGAGAGCTATCCGAGGCAAGAAACTGTCTGAAGCTTACCAGATTCTAGACGATGTGATAGCTCTGAAGAGGGCTGTACCTTTCAAGAGGTTTAAGAGGGGAGTGCCCCATAGGAGGGAGCTGAACGGGTGGAAACCTGGTAGGTACCCCGTGAAGGCCGCGAAGCTCGTCAAGAAGATACTCAAGAGTGCGGAACATAACGCCACGAATAAGGACTTGGATCCTGACCGCCTGTATGTGAAGCACGCAGCTGCTCAAACCGGAACCAAGCTGAAGAGGATCTTCCCCAGGGCCTACGGTAGAGCTACCCCCAAGGTGGAGCAGTTAGTTCATGTTGAAATAGTGCTGGAGGAAAGGGAGGAGGAAGAATGAGCGCCACGAAGACCCTACCTAACTATAAGAAGTTCGTTCAGGAGGGCATTATTAGATACTCCCTGCATGAGTTAATGGAGAAAGTAGCTGAGAAGGCTGGTTTTCACGGTGTGGACATTTCCTCCACGCCGGTGAGGGACATCATTACGGTTTACGTCGAACGTCCCGGAATAATCATTGGTAGAGGCGGGAGAGCATCCAAAAGGATAGGAGAAATGGTAAAAGAGGCCCTAGGCATCTCTAATCCCTATATTCAGGCCAGGAAGGTGGACGAACCCTTCTTGAGCGCGAGGATCGTAGCTAGTTACATAGCTAGGAGAATCGCTAGGGGAGAGAGGCACAAGAGGGTGGCCTTCTCCGCCCTCAGGAGGGTCATGATGGCCGGTGCTAAGGGAGTGGAAATAAGGCTCGCAGGCAAATTTGGGAGTCAGAGAGCTAGGGAAGAGAGGTTTAGGGCCGGGGTAATCTACAGATGCGGGCAAGATCAGATAGAGAAGGTCGACTATGCGGTAAAGCACGTGCTTATGCCCCAAGGAGTGATAGGTGTTAGAGTTAGAATAGTGAGGCCCGACGTCGAGAGCCCCGATATGGTAAAAATAAGGGAGGAGGTTATAGAGGAGATAAGGCAGAGGATGAAGGCTGAGAGAGAGGAGTTGTCTACCACCGAGGTAGAGGTAGAAGTCCCTGAGGAGTTAGCGGAAGCCTTGGAGTCTTCCGAGGGATCTGAGGAAGTCAAGGAAGTTGAGCTGGTTGAAGCGGAGGCAGAAGAAAGTTCAGTTGTTGAGGAATCTGGATCGGCTGAGTCGAGTTCAGAGTCGAAGTCCGAATCAGAATCGGAGGAGGCTGAGGGGGTGAGTGAGGTTGCCAACGAGAAAGGTTGAGGAGCTAAGAGGTATGACAAATGAGGAGCTCCTAGAGCGGTTGAGAGAGGTGGAGAAGGAATTCTTCCTTCTAGAGGCCAAGAGATTAATGGGGGCGGCTGAGAAGATCCACCTTAACAGAGAACTGAGGAGAGAGAAGGCTAGGATCCTAACCATTCTTAGGGAGAGGGGTATAAGGATATAGCCCCCATAAAACCCTCTAATCTCCTTTATCACGAGCTTATAGGTCTGGAGGTGAAACTGTTGTCCTCACCCAATCTGGCGGAGCTAGGGATCAGGGGGAAGGTCATTTACGAGACCAAGAACATGCTTGTGATCAGGACCTCCAAGGGTGATGTCATGGTACCGAAAGAGGAGAGGTTGTTTTTATTTAGGTTGCCCAGTGGTAAACGAGTCATCGTCCTAGGTGATAAGATAGTAGGAAGACCTGAGGAGAGGGTGAAAAGATCATGAGGAGACTATCTGAAGCTCTGATCGGAGATGTGATCCCTCCTGAGAGGGAATGCTCCGATGAAAAGTGCCCTTGGCACGGGAGCATATCTATCAGGGGGAAGACCTTGGTGGGGAGGGTCATCAGCACCAAGATGACGGGTACCGTGACCGTGCTTGTTGAGTACCTCCATTACAGGCCGAAATACAAGAGGTATGAGAGGAGGAGGAGTAAGATCCACGCGCACCTCCCACCGTGTCTCGATATAAAGGAAGGGGATGTAGTTAAAATCGCCGAGACTCGAAGGCTTGCGAAGACCGTCAGCCATGTGGTCTTGGGGAAGGTCAGGTAGAGGACCTCCTCCACCCGTATTTACTTTCGTCGTAGAAGGGCATTTTAGAAACTCTCGCCTTGAACTCCTTCGCTCCCTTGATAGTGAATTCCTCTCCCTCCCTTGCTAACTCTAGTGGGATGTATCCCATACCTATTCCCCTCCCTAATGTGGGGCTGAAGGTGCCGCTGGTGACCACACCTACTTCCTCCTCGTCCTTGAATATCTTATCCCCCTTTCTTGGGGAGTTTCTAGTCTCGCTTAGCAGACCGACCCTCTTTCTCTTCACACCTTCCTCCTTCATTCTAATCAAGGCTTCTTTACCTATGAAGAACTCCTTATCTAGTTTCACGGCAAAATCTAGGCCTGCTTCAAATGGATTCGTTTCCTCGTCTATGTCGTTCCCGTAGAGAACTAGCCCGGCCTCGAGCCTGAGTATATCCCTCGCAACCAGTCCGCAGGGTACGGCTCCCTTGTCCACCAGTTCCCTGTAGATGAATTCAGCCCAGTGGACATCCCATGTTACTATCTCGTAGCCATCCTCCCCTGTGTAACCCGTCCTACTTACGATGAACTTGATTCCCTCGTGAGTACTCTCCTCTACTCTGAACTTCCTCAGGTCAAAAGTCATTCCTAATACATCGTGAACGAGATCCCTGGCTTTAGGTCCTTGGATGGCCATCATCACGGTCCTAAAGGTCTCGTCGCTCAACTCCACGTCCATACCCCACTCCGATATTAATTCCTCGAACCATTTCAGTATCTTCTCTCTGTTCGATGCATTCGCGATGAATAGGACGAGTTCGTCTGAAAGCTTGAAGGCTACATTATCGTCCTTTATCCCCCCCTCGGGATTGAGTGTTAGGGTGTACCTCGTCCTCCCGTTGGATATCCTGATGTTGTTTGAGGTGGCTCTCTGGAGGAAGTCAACTGCTTGAGGTCCCCGTAGTATGAAACGCCCCATGTGAGATGTGTCAAATATCCCGACCGAATTTCTGACCGAGAGTGTTTCCTTAAGTGAGTTCGTGTACTTCATTGGCATTTCCCAACCAGCGAACTCGAAGAACTTAGCTCCCAGCTCCCTGTGAAGGCCGTCAAGTGGAAGTCTAAACACCTGATCCCACCGATACCCCTACTCTACGAAAGGTTATTACATTTTCCTGCTCTTATGGGTCTTAGGGGTTAAATATGGCCGAGGAACCAGCAGTCAAAGCGGCGGAGGAGATCGCCTCCCAGCTAGGAGAGGATAGGGTTCTTCTAGAGGATCTGGACAGATCTGCCTACTCTTACGATGCTTCTGGTATTCATGCGATCCCATCCGCCGTGGTTAGACCGTCTGATGTGGAGGATGTGTCGTTCATCGTAGAGGCTGCAAATAGATACGGCGTCCCAGTAATTCCTAGGGGCTCAGGGACATCTTTAGTGGCAGGACCGTTACCCATAGAGGGGGGTATAGTTGTAGACATGCAAATGATGAACGGTATCTTGGACAGGGATGATTACAGCGGTCTCATCAGGGTGGAAGCTGGAGTGAAAGTTTTAGAGCTAAACAAGGTGTTTCCCGACAGGTTCATGCCCATTAACCCGGATGGAGCCGGATTTTCCACCATTGGCGGTCTGATAGCCGAAGACGCAGCCTCTCCGCTCTCAGCCAAATATGGAACTATGAAAGACTTGGTGATAGGTGTTGAGGTGGTTCTCCCATCTGGAGAGGTAGTCTTAGTGGAGCAGCCTGGACCTCCCAGTAAGTGGAACGCTCTAGGCCTAATGTTGGGATCAGAGGGGACCCTAGGGATATTTACATCCGCCTACCTGAGACTACCCTTGAAACCTGAAAGCAGAAGGGCTTTCATGATTGAGTTCTCAGACGTATCTGATTCCATAACCGTCCAGAACACTATAGAGAAGGAGGGTATGGGTGTGACGGGCTTTGAGGTGTATCACAACTACAGAGAGGTGGTTGAGGGTGGTGGGACGGAGGCCATAGCCTACCTAGAGCTGGCGGGTAAGGAAGAGTGCGTGGATCTGTGGAGCTCTAGGTTAAGCGGAGTATTGGATAGTATGGAGATTCAGCATGAGGAAGCCGATTTGGAGGATGCGAGCGATATATGGATCAAGAGGAAGGGCATATACGAGATTGCAAGAAGCAGGGAGTCTGCGATAAAGGTCGTGAGCATGAGAGTTCATCCCCATCTAGTCAGGGATGCCGTCCAAGAGATAGATAGGACAGGTTCTAGGATGAAGCTCCCTGTAGTGACTGTCTTCGATCCGCCTTTGGGCTGGGTCATGGCCATATTCCTGTACGATCCCATCAACGAGAAGGAGGTGGAGAGGACGGAAAAAGCGGCCCAAAACGTCATAAGCAGGACGGTATCGCTAGGAGGATCTGTGGGGTTCGGAACTGGGGTCGGGGTAAACAGGATAACCTCAGATATGGATGAGGGGTTTGTGAACATATTCTCAAAGGTGAAGGAAGCACTCGATCCGAACTGGATCATGAACCCCGGAAAGCTCATAGAGAGGTGAATCCCTTGGTGGAGTTCCCAGAGCAGCTTGTCAAAGAGCTCGGGAGATGCATTGGATGCGGAGCGTGCAATATACCCTGCCCTATGTTCCATGTGGAGGACCTTAGAGAGACAGAAGGTGCAAGGGCCCGTATAAAGCTTCTCTCAATGCTAAGCTACGGGAAGATCGAATTAACAGAGGAATTCCTCAGTTACACGTTCACCTGCATGAACTGCGGGCTCTGCAGTAACTTCTGTCCTGTGGGCATAGATGTGTTCCGTGCGATCGTCGGTTCCAGATCGGCGTTAATAGATATGGGATACGTCCCTTTAGTCACTGTCGGCATGAGAGATGTGAGGAGGAAGACTGGCAGCCCGATCGGAGACAGGATAACTAAGGGGGTGTGGCTGCCGCCTGACTTCCAGCCCGAGAAGGGAGCAGATCTACTCTTCTTTGCAGGATGCTGGGTGCACACGGTACCTGAAGTGGCGTTAGCAGCGAACAAGCTCCTCCAGAAGATCTCGGAGAGGGTAGTCCCAGCGGGAACAAACGAGCCATGCTGTGGAGGGCTCGTGTACGTGATTGGAGAGAAGGACAGTTCCGAAGAGTCGAGGGATGAGTTGAGGAGGTTCTTGGCTGATCTCTCCCCGCAACGCGTGGTATCAGGATGCTCGCTGTGTGCCAACATGTTCACGGATCTGGGCATGAAGGACTTAGCCTCCACCATAGAAGAGGTTTTAGAGGAGGGGAAGATAAGGACGAAGAGCCTGAAGGGTAAGAAGAACAAGGTATTCTTGGTGCCTTCATGTAGGAGCAATGGCGCATCCGAGAGGATACTGAGATCCATAAAGAATGCGAACGTGTTGGAGATTCCGGAGTGGGTGTGCTGCGACTGCGGGGCAACGCTCATCTACCAAGCTGAGCCGGAGAAGTTCGACAGATGGCTAGGAAATCTGCTCGATATAGCGAGCAACATGGATGCCGACTACGTAATTATCGAGGAAGTTGCATGCTACTCCATGATCTACGAAGCCCTAGAGGGGAGAAATAAGGTGAGAGGGATGAAGATAATTTCACTCCCTTCGTTCCTCTTAGATCATATCTCTTGATTAGGATTTCTTATGTTTTTCGATTCAATCCTCTATAGTCACGAGGGATCTCCCCAAGATCGTGTAAGGTCTTCCCACCGAGATGTATATGAAACCAGCTTCTTCAGCCTCTTCTGGATCGAAAAGGAGTCTTCCATCGAATAGTATCACAGGTCCATCTTTTTTAACAGCTCTCCTCAGCTTTCTCAGGTCGAGCATTTTGAACTCAGTGTGATCGGTCACAAAGGCGATTGCATCGGCATCCTTGACTGCATCCGGTATGTCAGGCACATACTCGCCGCCGAATGAAGATCTGACGAGAGGATCATATACCTTGACTGCGTGACCTCTCTTAATCAATTCCTTCACGAAGGGCTCTACCGGTGACTCTCTGGGATCGGGAACATCTCCTTTATATGTAGAACCCAGCACGGCTATCACACCGCTCTTCCCGCCCCTAAGTTGTCTCACTATTTCATCTAAGAGGTCAGCGTAATGGAATGGCATCTCAGCGTTGAGTTCTCTGGCCCTCTTTATCAGGTTGGGTCGATAACCCCTCTCCTGTGAGGCCCAGAACAGGAACCACGGGTCCTTGGTTAGGCAGCTTCCTCCCACACCCACCCCGGGAATCAGCATGTTTACCCTGGGGTGCTTATTCGCTAGTTCCCTGACCTTCCTAACATCCACACCCAAGACCTCACACATTCTCGCCACCTCATTGGCGAATGCTATGTTCACATCCCTGTAAGAATTCTCCACCAATTTGACCATCTCAGCCGTGAGGGGGTCTACTACCTCTATTCCACCTTCAACGAAGGACTCGTAGAGTGTCTTGGCTAGCGTTCCTGACTTCTCATCGATGGCACCGATTATCCTGAAGTTCTGGACGAGCTCTTGGAGGAGCTTTCCTGGCAGAGCCCTCTCTGGGCAGTACGCTAGGTAGACATCCTTGCCTACCTCTAGGCCCCTAGATTCGACTGTCGGGATTATCAGATCGTAGAACGTTCTGGGGGGTAGTGTGCTCTCTATCACTATGAGTCCGCCCCTCCTCACTATCTTCAGGGCGCTCTCCAAGGCTGACAGTACCATGCTGAGGTTAGGCCCATCCCTTCCCCTTGGAGTGGGAACGGCTATTAGAACCACGTCGGACCCATACAGTTCGCTTAGATCTCCCGTTGGAAAGTAATTGCGTTCTTTAAGCTCATCTAACAATTCAGCTATTCCCTTCTCCTGTTTGAGACGGGTCTCTCCCCTCGAGAGCTCATCTATCAGGTTCCTGTTCACGTCGAATCCATATACAGTGAATCCCGCCCTCGCCATGAGAAGTGAGGTGGGAAGGCCTATGTAGCCCTGGCCCAATACAGCTATCTTGGCCTCTCTAGCTTTAAGAGCCGTCTCTAGATCTTCATAGAGTATTCTCTTCATTTTTCCTCGATTCGTGAGTGCATGTTGGCTTCTAAAAGGATGGCCTTGAAAAGGATGAAATTGAACGAAAAAGAGCCCATTATGATGTGAGGGAATCAGACAAGTGTTCCTTCTCTTTCTCTGACCTTCAGTCTGGTGATATATCCTGCTATCCTGTTTCTGTAGACTTTGGACTTTATCTCAGCTATCTGTGAGAGCATTCTCTTGTTATGCTCGAAATCCTCGGTCCAGAGGTCTGGATACTGCTTGACAAGCTTATACGCAGTCCTCTTAATTACCTTCTCCCTCACTGTTCCCATATCCATCCTCGGAGGGGAACGACACCACTCCATTTTAATCTTTTATGATCTTTTTACCGGACGGTCATGGTTAGTTGGATGCGACTAAGGGCGTGAGCTTCTCTAATAGGACTTGTAAATTAGGTGCCCTTCACTGGGATTTTAGGCATCTCTGTGATAGGGACTTCCGGTGGACCGAAGAGATTATATTTGCGGCAAGTGTCGTATATTGGCCGCCCGCCACTACATGACCCCGTGGGTAGGGAGGAAAGCGTGGGCTGACCTGTGACCCGCGGGGATTAGTTGGCGGGCGGACATTCGTATCCTTGGGAGGATGGTTATCTTGGCAGATAATTCGAGAAGGGACGCTTTCCATCATAAGTATATTGCCAAATTGGAGGTTATAGTAAACGGCGTTGTAGAGACTAGTGATGTGATAGGAGCTATTTTCGGACAGTTAGAGGGTCTACTCGGTCCTGAGTTAGAGCTCAAGGAACTCCAAAGAACGGGGAAGATAGGGAGGATAAACATAAGGATGAGGAGAGAGGGAGATAGGTCCAGAGGAATTGTTGAGCTATATTCCGGGCTGGATAAGGTCAGAACTGCATTACTCGCCGCTGCGATGGAGACCGTTGATAAGGTAGGTCCCTATCCAGCGAAATTCAAGTTGATTAGAATACTCGACGATAGAGAGGAGAGGCGAAATGAGATAGCCAAGAGGGCCGCCGAAATATTAAAGAAGTGGTCCGTTGAGAGGGAAGACAGCTTCAGGAAGCTTATAGAGTTCGTGCAGAGGGAAAGCGCGAAGTCCAACTTCGTACTCTATGGGGATGAGGAGCTGCCAGCTGCTAGGGGCATTGAGGACGCTGAGGAGATAATAGTCGTAGAAGGTAGGGCTGATGTCATGAATCTCCTGAAGTACGGTTACGATAACGTGATAGCGATGGGTGGCGCTGTGGAGAGGGTTCCCAAATCTCTAGTTAAGCTGATCTCGGAAAAGGAAGCTATAGCTTTCGTCGATGGGGATAGAGGAGGAGAAATGGTTCTCAGGACTTTGCTTGAACAGACAGACATAGACTACGTGGCCAGAGCTCCGGAAGGTAAGGTGGTCGAGGAGCTGACAGCTAAAGAGATTAGGAGGGCCCTTTCCTCAGCTGTCCCGGCCGATGAGGTGAGGAAAGAGCTCGGGATATCTCCGCCTCAGGAGAGGAGGATTATGGTCGTAAGATCCGCCGCATCCCATGTATCCCATCAGAGACATGGGAGAGAGGAGGATGAGAGACTACTCAGAATACCTGAGATATTCAGAGAGCAGTACGCGAGGATCAGGGGCACCGATAAGGTCCTCTTACTGGATGACAACCTCTCACTGATAGCGGAGGTGTCGACGTCTGATCTCCTCAACGCCCTATCGGAGGTCGGCGGTGTCAGGTACATCGTCTATGACAGGATAGTTACTCAGAGGATAGTGGATAAGGCCTATGAGGTTGGTGTTAGAGCCATAGTCGGGGGAATCGCTAGGGATATCGTGAGAAGGCCCATTGGAATGGCTATATATACAGCACAGTAGGTGGCGTAGTTGAAGATTCTAGAGCAGGATCTCGAGAAGGGATTCATCAAACTGAGAGTTGAAAGCTTGGATGATCTCTACTGGCTCTCCTCGATCCTAGAGCCGGGAGACCTCGTTACCATGAGGACTAGTAGGAGAGTGAAACAGGAGGGTATAAGGGCCGACAGCGGAGAGAGAGTCCCCATGACCATCACCTTAGAGGTGGAGAAGGTCAAGATGGATCAGTACTCCGCTAGGCTGAGGGTCACGGGCATAGTAAGGGTGGGTCCGGAGAAGTTTGGAATACAGGGTCAGCATCACACGTTAAACGTCATAGAGGGGTCCACATTGAAGATCGTGAAGAAGAAGTGGAGTAGATCTCATCTGGACATATTGAGGAGGGCGGAGGAGTCCTCAAGTAAGGGAAACGTCATACTAGTGGCTATAGATGACGAGGGTGCTACCGTTGCAAAGGTGGACGCATATAGGGCCGAGGAGATCGCTTACGTAAGATCCAACCTCCCGTCAAAGAGAGGGGACCTAAAAAGGAGGGATGATGCAGAGAGGAAATACTACGCGGAGCTTTCATCCCTATTGGAGGAGATAGATTCTAGGATGAGACCTCAGGCTATAGTAGTGGGAGGGCCTGGGTACGCCAAGGAGAAGTTCTCATCCTACGTGAAGGAAAGGAATCCAGAACTCGGGAAGAAACTTCGAGAGGGTGGAGCCACCAGTTCCACTTTCTCTGGCATTCTAGAGATGATAAAGCGTGGTGACGTTGAAAGGGTCGTGAAGGAGTTTACTTTGGCGCAGGACATGAGGGCGGTGGATGAGATATTTGAGCTACTTGGCAGGGAATCTAGGCTCGTTACTTACGGGCTAAAGGAGGTAATGAGGGCCGTACAGTTCGGCGCAGCTGACGAGGTCTTGGTAGCTAGCTCTCTCCTCTTCAATCCCGAGACGCGTGACGATGTGCTCAGGATATTGGAGATGTGTGAGGACACAAGAGCTGAGTTTCACATAGTGGATGCGAAGAGCGAGCCCGGTGAGAAGTTGTTGTCCCTTGGTGGCATTGCTGCTAAACTTAGGTATCAGATAGAGTGAGCGATCAGATTCCATCCTCAGCCAATCTAGATCTGAACCCCTTCTTCACCTTTTTGAGCTTTGATACGGCTTCTTCGAAACTCTCTCCCGGTAACAGGTGGTACGTGAGGTAAAGGCCCGTTGTACCGACGGATTTCCGCTTTGTGAGGACCCTCACTCTCTCCTCAATTACATCCTTATCCACACCCAGTACCTTGGCCACGTATTCCTCGTACCCGAGCACAGGAAACTCTAAGTGGCCATTTTCCGTCGGGAATATCAATCTCAATTCCTTGTTCACACCTGGTACTCTCTTTCCTCTCCTAAGACCTGTTAAATCGAGCCTCCCGCCGAATTTGTAGAACTCCTCCTCCCTCTTCCTTAGAATCCCTATCGGTATAGAGACCGTCGTATTACCATCGAAGTGAATGTAGTACTTAGGAGTGCTTCTAGGGGTGGCTTGAACTATCTCCCTGCAGACAGGATCCCCTAGACGGTCTGTCAGGATTCCTTCTAGGAGAGAAAGAGGGAGAGAGTATCTAGGTACGACCACATCTACGTCGCTGCTCTCTCTAACATCTCCACGAGCCACACTCCCGTAGACATAAGCGGGTGTTCTCCTGCTGTATAGCACTTCCATCACTTCTATCGCTCTTTTCCTCTTCCTAGCTAATATCCTCCATCTCTCAGGATCGTAGATCACTTCTGCTTCTGGTTTTATATCGAGCAACGTGTGCACCTTATCTGATGAATGGATCTCTGTCCACTAAAAATGCTCTCAGGTGCAGTAGGTGCGGATCGAGCAATGTGCTAATTGTTAGGAGGTACTCCGGAGAGGCACTATGCCGTCGCTGCCTCAGAGATTCTCTACTCAGCAGGATCAAACGAACTATAAGCAGGTACAAGCTCCTGAAAAGGGACGACAACATCATCTTCATCAGGTCAGGGCTCAAGCGAGATGATCTGCTGTGGGATCTCTTCTCGGAGATTGAATCTGAATTCCCCGTCTCGATCAGAGAGGAAAGACTACCACCCCACGAGGATTTGTGGGAGGCTGTCTTGGCCTTCTTAAAAGAGGGGGAAGAAGATAAAGGTAAAGTCGTCCTCCCTCTGCTCTTGGATGATGTCGTGGGTCTCCTTCTAAGGTTCATTTTCACGGGATCGCCGTCCCTCCTTGTGCTGAAGGGCAAGGTATTCCTCGCTTTGAGAGAAGTCCTCGGCCATGTTTCACCTTTTGTCGAGATCCCTGCGGAGGAATTGCTAGCTCTCGGGGAGTTGGAGGAAATGAAGCCGGACTTCGAGAACATCTATCTTAAGCTCGTGCGGAAGTTGGAGGAGGAGAATCCTGGGATGAGATTCAATGTGCTTAGGGTGTCTGAGAGGGAGGACTTCCTCAGATCGATCGGCATAGTTTTTAGATAGGGACCTACTCGGAAGGTTGAGCAGGGCGAGGCGGGAACATGTCGGAAAGAGAAGCGTTCGAACTAACTCCTAAGGGGGAGAACTTCTCGAGATGGTTCGATGAGGTCCTCTTCAAGGCGGAAATCTTGGATGAGAGGTATCCAGTCAAGGGGATGTACGTATGGCTTCCCTTTGGCTATGAACTTATGGAGAACGTGATGAACGTCATGGAGAGATTGATGAGACAAACTGGGCATAAGAGGGTGTACTTCCCGGGCGTGGTGCCGGAGGGAGTTTTGAGTAGGGAATTCAGATTCATCAAGGGCTTTGAGGATTCCATTTACTGGATCACTCGACTGGGTAAGCAGGAGATAAGGGAGAAGCTGGCATTAAGGCCAACCAGCGAGGCCATTATGTACGAAGTCCTGAACAGGTGGATAACGAGCTACAAGGACTTACCGCTTAGGATCTATCAGATCGTCCCGGTGTACAGATACGAGACTAAGGCCACTAGGCCCATGCTGAGGGTCAGGGAGATCGTGTTCTTTAAAGAGGGGCATACATTCCACGCCACGTACGAGGATGCGGTGAAGCAGGTGGAGCTGGAGGTGTGGATCTACAAGAAGTTTTATGAGGAGCTCCTAGTTCCCTATGTGGTGGTGAAGACCACACCTTGGGACACATTCCCTGGGGCCAAGTACAATTACGATCTGATAACCATAATGCCAGACGGAAAAGCGTTGGAACTTGGAAGCGCCATAAACTTCGGTGATTTGTTCGCTAGGACCTACGGCCTAGAGTACATGGATGAGAACGGACAGAAGAGGAACGTCAATACTACATCCTTCGGGATATCTGAGAGGTCTCTAGCGGCCCTGATAGCTATCCATGGCGACGATAGGGGATTGAAACTCCCGCCTAAGCTTGCTCCAATTCAGATCGTCGTGGTACCCATACCATCGAAGGGGTATGAGGAGAAGGTGCTCGAGTACGCTAAGGAGGTCTACAACGCTCTCGCCGGTGATTACAGGGTCGAGCTGGATGATACCGATGAGAGACCTGGATACAAGTTCTTCAAGTGGGAGATGAAGGGCGTCCCCGTAAGGATTGAGGTAGGTAGGAAGGAGTACGAGGAGAGAACTCTGACCCTCTTCAGGAGGGACAAGATGGAGAGGTCTCTAGTTCCATTTGATGACCTCGGGAGCAGGATTGAATCCCTTTTCGGTGAAATAGAGGAGGAGATGAGGAGGCAGACCAGGGAATACTTTGAGAAGAGGACAGTTCATGCTGAAACAGTAGAGGAGATCAGGGAAAACGTGGGTGAGAAGATCGTGTCGTTCCCTTGGTGCGGTCTAGAGGAGTGCGGGCACGAGGTAGAGGAAGAGATTGGATACGGCATATTGGGGTACGAGGAAAACGCACTGGAGGGCAGGGGGGAGAAGTGCGTCATCTGTGGAAGAGAAGCGAAACACAGGGCATGGATAGGAAGATCCTACTGATCGCCAAACATCCGGTCTCCTTTCCTTCTGATTTCCTTTCTTCATCTCCAAAATCCCTTGCCAACTGATTGTGGTTGCTGGGTGGCACAGAAGGAAACCTTTATTTTCACGGATCACCTCAGTTCGCTAGGGAAATGTATGCCTAAGAAGAGGAAAAACAGAGGTAGGAAATTAGGTGGTTCTGGTCACGAGAGGATAGTCCAGTGCTATCAGTGTGGGAGAGCGGTTCCGGCCGATAAGGCGGTTAAGGTGACAAAATGGGTGTCGCCCGTTGGTGGAAGTCTCGGGAAGGATTTGGAGAGACAGGGGGCTTACATATCCAAGAGGCTCGAGACTAGGTACTACTGCATAAGTTGCGCGGTCTACTTGGGAATCGTGAGACCTAGGTCAGAGGAGGAGAGGAAGATAGCCGTTCCCCTGAACAGACCCTACAGGAAGAGGGGATCCTCTAAGCTCCCTCTCAAGTTCCTCAAGGTGTGAGGGGGGTCATCCGAACCACTCCTCCAACCCCCCTGTCCTCTTCTCGGATATTCCGACCTTCTTGAGGGAGGATAGGGTCCTCTCCATAACCTGATCGAGGAGTTTCACATAGTAGTCCAGATCTACGTCATCCAAATCGAAGAACTCTGCTGGTCTCGCTCTCTCGTTAACACTTCCCGGTCCTTTCACTATGAGGATCCTTAGAACCTGTCCCCTATGCACCTCTATACCTTTCCTCTCTAGTAGCCACATCGCCACGTAGAATCCCTTAGTCCTTCTCTCGAACTTGTCCAATTCCTTGCCCATTGTCTCCATGATGATGAGGTCCTCCTTTCTCACCTCCTTATTTAGGATCCTGCTTCTGTACTCGTTGATCAACCCCTTTATCTCGTCCAGATCGCTCCCCCTGAGGGCCATTTCAACCACCTTTCTCTGGGCCTCCTTTATTATGGGTGGGTAGTCCCTCCTGACGAACTCGAATCCCTTAGCGATGAGCCTGCCATCCACCAGATGTGCGTACTTCTTCTTCGCGACGTAGATCCCTCTCTCGGCAATGTACTCTAACTCAATCCTTATGGGGAGATCCCTATTTACCTTCTCAAGAAGCTCTTCGTAGTCCTCCCTCTTTCCCCCTATGAGTTGAATTCCATCTGTGTCTATGTAGATAACGGTGAGTCCCTTGGACTCGGCTCTCTCCTTCACCTCCTTTATGTAGTACCGCCCGTACGCTGAGGTTATCCTAGCCGCCTTCACATTCATGAGGAGAGCGTTCGTCCACCCCATGTAACCATACATGGCGTTAGTAACGACCTTGACGGCCTTCTGGAGGGCATCCAACCTCTTGTACTCGGGATCATCCGGTGAGAGTTCTCTCATCTTGGCCTTTATCGCCGATCTCTCCTCCATCAGCTTTCCGACCAGTATCGGAACAAGACCTCTCACATCTTTACAGATCCTCGCAGTGACACCCTCTACCTCAACCTCCTCGATTTCCTCACAGAGTTCTGGGGAGGGATCGACAGTCTCGAAGCTTATGTTGTGATGAGCCATGATTGAGGGGTACATACTGGCGAAATCGAGATAGCCTATCTCCTCGTACATGCCAGGCGATTTCAGCCAGACGTAACCACCCTCATATCCACTCTCTCTCCTCGCTTCCTTTGGAGGAAACACCCAGCCGTGGGATTTCGCCTCTCTGATGACATAAGATTCGACTATTTCGCCCACTGGGGTCCTGATCAGTCTGTGAATAGGTCTCAAGGTGAGTTTAGAGAGTTCTGCCTGATGATCCATCAGCTTCCCGTATATCTCCCTTATCGTGTGGAGTTTCTGTTTCAAGTAGCTAATGGCCTCATCCCTGTCAGATCTCCAAGCTTCCGCGACTCTAAACTTCATCAGCACCTTGGGCCTCTCCACACCTATTTCGTCAGCTAGCTCATACCATGTCCTCTCTGGGAGTTGTGGGAAATCCCTCCAAGCGATGGGAAAAATGTCGAGATTGGCCCTCCCTTTTATCCTGTTCTCAACCAGTATGGTCCCCCTGAAGAACCTACCCGTCTCTTGGGGTTCAGAACCGTCTCTCCCTATCGCCAGTTTGATCCCGTGGAGCTTGGCCCTAGCCATCATGTGCTTGAACTCGTCGGCATCGTGGCCGTATCCAACTAAGGCATCTGGGTCCTCCGTTCTAATCATAGATATGAATTCTCTGAGCACAGTCGAATCATCCAAATCCTCCGTCGCGATCGTCTCTATGGGGCCATCATCGATGGCGTAGGCGATTGCTACCACCGGGCTCTTTCCCTCTATAGGAAAACCCTCATCGCTGTATATCAGTCCCGAAAAGAAGACCTTCTTGAGGTTCTCTAGGCCAACGAGTTCTCCGACAGGTTTCAGGTCCTCATCCAGTTGAGAGAACGGGATTAGCCCGTGATCCACGCAGAATTGAAACCAAGGAGGGATGTCCAGATCGAAGGGCTTCTCTACCTTCTTGGCAGCCTTCTTCCTAGCCTTGTCGTCTAGGAAGTAGAACCTTACCAGCTCCTTCTCTACGCCCATCACCTTAGCCCTTACTCTCTCCTTCTCTATGAAGCCAGAAACCTTTGTCTCCTCATCTGGGAGTGTGTAGAAGTAGGGCCTGTGTTTCACCTTCCTGCTGATCCCTCCAGTGAACCACACCTCCACCGCTCCCTCGGAATCCTCCAAGTGGTAGTAAATCGGGGGCATGATGCTCCTCTCTTAATTAGATGCGGAGGCGCTTTAAGGTTTCGCTTCCTGTTGCTCGTAAAATCTTTATCGGCACCCCTGCGATGGGCAGCGATAGATTTTTGGGAGGACATCCAATTAGCCCGGTGATCCCTTGGATAAGTTCAACTCTTTGATAGTGAGGTATTCCGAGATAGGCCTGAAATCCTCACATGTCCGGAGAGAGATGGAGAGATTATTGATTAGGAATTTGGAGGAGACTTTCAGGGCGGAAGGAGTTCACTTCATCAAGATCGTTAAGAGAGCTAGCAGAATTGTGATATACACGTCAGATCCTCGGGTCAGGGAGGTCACCAAGTGGGTATTCGGCGTGAAGTCCTACAGTCCTTCCATCGAGACCGAAGCCCAGATAGATGAGATTAAGAGGGTGGCCCTCTCGGTAGCTATTCAGAGGGAAGGTAGCTTCGCCGTCAGGGTCCAGAGAGTCACCAAGGACTTTCCCCTTACGTCAATAGAGTTAGCGAGGGATGTAGGCGGTATGATAAGGGGGAGGACGGGAAGGCCCGTCGATCTTAGTAACCCAGACCAAGAGATAATCATAGAGATAGTGGCGGGCAAGGCCTACATCACCGATGAGAGGATAGAGGGATACGGTGGACTCCCCGTCGGCAGTCAGGGAAAAGTGATCGCCCTAATATCCAGCGGTATAGACAGCCCTGTGGCCGCCTGGCTCATGATGAGGAGGGGCGCCGCAGTCATACCCGTCCACTTCAGGAAAACACCAGAAGAGGAGAGAGGATTCAGAGAGATAGTCTCTGTGTTGAAGAGATACTCCCATGGCGTTAAGTTCGAGCCCGTGGTGATAGAACATGGGTCGGCCCTGAAGGAGCTCGTCGAGAGGGGTGCAAGGGAGTGGACATGCCTCCTCTGTAAGAGGAGGATGCTCGTCATCGCCAACAAGATGGCCAAGGAGATGGGAGCTAGCGCTATAGTCACAGGTGACTCCCTAGGCCAAGTGGCGAGTCAGACCCTAGATAACTTGGAGGTAGAGAGCAGGTGCTTGGAGAAGCCGATTCTCAGGCCCTTGATAGGGATGGATAAGGACGATATAGTTAAGCTGGCGAAGGAGATTGAGACTTACGATGTGTCCGTATCATATGACGTTTCCTGTCCGTTCGTCCCCAAGAAGCCGAAGACTAGAGGTAAATGGAAGGATTTCGTGAAGGTAGCGGAGAAGGTAGGCGCGGAGGAGTTGCTGCACACATGTTAAGGGGGCTTAGCGGCTTCCGCGTTTCCCGAGCCCTTACGGAGCTCAGTACTCCGCGGAACGCGGCCGGGCTTAACTTCCGGGTTCGGAATGAGTCCGGGTGTGTCCCCGGCCGCTATGGCCGCTCGCCCTCGTAGGGGGATATTCGCTCTCATTTATAAACTTGAAGGTCGACGTAGGAGTGAGCACGCAGCGAGGTGCCCCGGGAAATGAGCAGGGTAAGACAGCTGACTAGGAATTTCTATCCCAAGAAGTACGAGCCTGAGATACTGAAGTTTTGGGATGAAGCTAGGGTCTACGAGAGGCTGAGAGAGGCTAGGAAGGGTAGCAAGAGGTTTCACTTCCTAGATGGGCCCCCCTATCCGTCATCTGATATGCCTCACCCAGGAACCGTGTGGAACAAGATAATCAAGGACTCAGTACTCAGGTTCAAGAGGGGAGAGGGCTACGACGTCTTAGATAAACCGGGATGGGACACCCATGGTCTCCCCATAGAGGTGATGACCGAGAAGGCCTTGGGCTTCACATCCAAGAAGGATATTGAGAATTACGGGATAGACAAGTTCGTTTTGAAATGTAAGGAGCTAGCGACTAAGAACCTGAAATCCATGACTGAGCACTTCAAGGAGTTTGCGGTATCGATGGATTGGGATCATCCATACAGGACGTTCGAGAACGAATACATAGAGAGCGCCTGGTGGGGCGTGAAGAAGATATGGGAAAGCGGGAGACTCTACGAAGGAGAGAGACCCGTTCACTGGTGTCCCAGATGTGAGACCGTTCTATCAGACTACGAGGTGAGTGAGAGCTATAAGGACCTGATGGACCCCTCCATATACGTCAAGTTCAAGGTTCGGGGGAGTGAGAACGAGTACCTTCTCATATGGACGACCACCCCGTGGACCCTGCCTGGCAATGTGGCGGTCATGGTGCACCCGAACGAGAAGTATGTCAAAGTCAGGGTCGATGGGGATCTGCTCATCCTAGCTAAGGCCAGGTTGGAGGCCGTGATGAAGGATGCAGGGATAGAGGAGTATGAGGTCGTGGAGGAGTTCGAAGGGCGTACGCTCGAAGGTCTGAAGTACGAGCATCCCTTGGAGGATCTAGTTCCTGTTCAGCAGAGGATCAAGGATGCGCACAGGGTCGTGTTGAGTGAGGAGTATGTCACCATGGAGGAGGGTAGTGGGTGTGTGCACAGCGCGCCCGGTCACGGTAAGGAAGACTTCGAGGTCGGCATGAGGTACGGCCTGCCCGTCGTCAGTCCGGTGGATGAGAGGGGCAGGTTCACTGAGGACGCCGGTAAGTACGCTGGTCTCCAAGTGAGGGAAGCGAACAACATAATAATTGAAGACCTGAGCGGAAGAGGCGCTCTGTTCCATAGAGGAACCGTCATACACAAGTATCCCGTGTGCTGGAGGTGCGATACGCCGCTGATAATAAGGACAACCAAGCAGTGGTTCGTCAAGCTGACCGACCTGAGGAAGAAGTTGCTCGAGGAGAGCGGTAGGGCCAAGTGGGTCCCCAAGTGGGGTGGGGAGAGGAGGTTTAAGGACTGGCTGCTTGGCTTGGAGGACTGGATAATATCGAGGCAGAGGTATTGGGGCATCCCGCTACCGATTTGGAGATGCGAGAGCTGTGGTCATATAGAGGTCATAGGCTCTGCCAAGGAGATCGAGGATAGGGCCGGAGTCAAGCTCGAGGACCTGCATAGGCCGTGGGTCGATGGAGTTACATGGAAATGCCCCAAGTGCGGGGGGAAGATGAGGAGGATTCCTGATATAATGGATGTGTGGTACGACTCGGGTGTATCCTTCTTCGCCAGCCTCGGGTATCCTCATAGGAATAGGGAGGCCTTCCAAGAGATATTCCCCGTCGATTTCATAACGGAGGGACACGATCAGATAAGAGGATGGTTCTTCAGCCTCCTTAGGATGGGAACCCTCCTCTTTAACCAAGTTCCCTACAAGTCCGTCCTAATGCACGGCTTCATGTTAGATGAGAAGGGAAGGGAGATGCACAAACGCTTGGGGAACTATGTACCTCCTCCGGAGATCTTGAAGAACGTAGCTAGAGATACTTTCAGATTCTTCGTCCTCACCAAAGTACCGTGGCAGGACCTGAGGTTCTCTTGGAAGGGACTCAAGGAGATGGAGAGGCGCCTCTCTGTCATATGGAACGTTTACGTATTTGCTACAACTTATCTGAGGGACAAGGAATTGGGTCAGCTCCCTCCCAAGGAGGAGCTGGATCCTGTCAATAGATGGGTTCTGTCTAGGCTTCATTCCATGATGAAGAGGGTCAGGGAGAGCATGAACGAATATCACCTCCATGTGGCAAGCAACGAGATCCTCTCGTTCCTGATAGATGACCTGAGTCACCTGTATCTTAGGGTAGCTAGAAAGAAGCTTAGATCGAAGAATAGATCTGTGGCCGATCAATGGGGAAGGGTGCTCTTCCACGTACTCAGGGAGACCTTACCCTACCTATCCATCTTCGCACCGCTCATGTCTGAGAAGATATATCTAGAATCGTTTAGAGGAGAGAAGGATCCAGACAGCGTGAACTTCCTCCTGTTAGCGGATCCTGATAACGAGATGATCGACCCTGAGCTGGAAGACATGATGATGCACGTCAGGTCTATAATCAGCGCGTCAGGATTTGCTCGATCGAACGCCGGGGTGAGGAAGAGGCAGCCTTTGAGGGAGATGGTGGTCGTTACCGAGAACGATGTGGTGAGGAAGGCCGTCGAGGTCCTCAAAGATGTTCTGGTCACGGAGGCGAACGTGAGGGAGGTTAGGGTAGGAGAGGCGCCCACTGACGGAAAATGGGCTCAGGCCGATTTCAGTGAGGGAAGTGTGTTCCTCAATTTGGAGATGGGTGATGAGGAGATTCTGGGCGGTCTCGCTAGGGAGCTTACTAGGAGGATACAGCTTATGAGAAAGGAATTAGGTCTCACCATAGGTTTGGAGAGGATCGAAGTCTATGTGCAGGGTGACGAGGACGTGAGAAGGGCGCTGGAGAGATACTACGACGAGATAGCGTGGGACTCCGATGCGAATGTTATAAAGTTCGTCAGCGATGAGAGCGAGGTGCCAGGGAGTTCCTTCGGAAAGGAATGGGAGGTAGACGATCGGAGGGTATTCATATGGGTGAAGAAGGTGGAGTGAAAGTCCACGGCTGGGTCAGCGAGATACGCGACCTAGGAAGGATCAGGTTTGTGGTCATAAGGAATTGGAGGGAGAAGATTCAGCTAACCCTCAAGAGAGGAGTCACTCCCGATGATCTATTCGAGCTAACCGACGATTTAACCCAAGAATCTGTCATAGAGGCCGTGGGCGAGGAAGTAGCTGAGAAGAAAGCCAAAGCAGTGGATAGAGAGATAGTGCCAGCTAGGATCATCGTTCACTCCATAGCCCATCCCAAACTTCCGATGGATCCTAACTGGAAGGTCCCCGCCCAGCTACCTACTAGATTGGATAATCGTCCCCTAGACCTGAGAAGGCCGGAAGTTCAGGCCGTTTTCAAGATAGAGGCATCTCTGATACATGGTATGGAGGAATGGTTGAGGGAGAATGGGTTCTTGAGGGTATTCACGCCTGCAATAATAGGGGCCGCGAGCGAGAGTGGTGCAGAGGTCTTCAGGGTCCAATACTTCGATAGAGAGGCGTACTTGAGGCAGGATCCCCAGCTGCACAGGCAGCTCACCATAATAGGGGGGTTTGAAAGAATATACGACCTAGGCGTGAACTGGAGAGCGGAGCTCAGTCACACTCCCAGACATCTAAGCGAGTTCAGATCCATAGCGGTGGAGCTGGCCTTCATAGAGAACGAGCAAGATACAATGAGGGTTGAAGAGGAGATGATCAGGGCCGGTATAAAACGCGTGGTAGAGGAGAGGTCAAAGGAGTTGGAGCTGCTGAATGTAGATCTGGAGGTTCCGAAAGCACCATTTCCAGAGTTGAGATTCCCCAAAGTGTACGACATATTGGAAGAGATGGGGAAGAGCGTTGAGTATGGCGAGGATTACGACACTGAGAGCGAGAGGCTTCTATGGCAGTATGTGAAGCAAGAGTACGGGGCGGATTTCTTCTTCGTCAACAGATTCCCGTTCAAGGTGAAACCATTTTACGTGATGAAAGAAGATGAAACTTGGGCTAGAAGCGTTGATCTCCTCTATAAGGGGCTGGAACTCAGCTCAGGCGGTCAGAGAGAGCATAGATATGATATACTCGTGTCACAGATAAGGGAGAAAGGGATGAATCCGAAAAGCCTTGAGTGGTTCACCAAGTTTTTCGCTTACGGCGCACCACCTCATGGGGGATTCGCTGTGGGGATAGAGAGGCTAACTATGAAGATGCTGGATCTACCCAACATAAAGGAGGCGGCCCTCTTCCCGAGGGATCCGGAGAGGGTATTGCCTTAATCTTGAGAAGGAATGATCGACGATAGTCGTTCAAACGTAAAATAGGCCCAGGAGATGAAACGCCTGAAAAATGTGGAATAGGAAGGCTCTAGCGCTAATGGCAGCGCTGTTATTGCTGTCGATAAGCTTCCCTAATGTGTACGCTCAGCCATCAACTGCTCAACCACTGGATAGCATTAGATATAACGGTACAGTTTTAGTCAGAGGTGAAGAGGCTCCCTCATCCTTCCACCTAATAGAAGCCGTAAACTACGTTGTAGATGTAATGGCGGAAATAGGTGACATGGGATATTATCCCCTTGAGGAGGGAAACATCACCTACAATGCGGTTCTAGTTAACGGTACCAATGTAACATTCGTGCTCAAGGATCTATCGAACGTCTCTCGTCCCGCCAATGGAACCGACAACTTGACCGGGTACGCTCTTGTAGGGCCCTTCCTCGTGAAGGCGTCCTCAGATAAGATCCTTCAGATATCGATCCTTTCGAAAAGAAGGCCTACCGTGGAACTCTTGGAGGCCAAAGTCGATGGCGAAGCCGTTGCCATGATACGAGGTAGCGAATCTAGGGGTTCTTGGGTTTCCTCCCTAGATGGATGGATTTTCGAGGTTAACTGGACGAACGAAGGTGACCTCTCTGAGGTACTCGTGTTCAAGAATAACACAATCCTCTCTTTTAATGGTATCATCAAGCCCCTTGCAAGCGAAGTGGAGTTGGAGGGTCCTGTTGACCCCTACACGTATACGAAACTTGCTATTCAAGATGGGAAGGTCTCCTTACTGGCCTATGGATCTTCAGTAAATCTGACTGTAACGAACAGGTTACCTATACGCGAATTCCTTGGAATATATGCCCTCAGCGACAGGAAGTACTTGGTGAGGGTTGATCGGGTAGGATCCTCCACATACACGATATTGTCTCAGGATCGATGCGATACCTGTATCGTTGACGGGCTGACTTTCGTATCCGATCCTAGCTTCAGTCTGGACATAGGGCTAGATGCACCTAGTGAGGGCATTGGTGGTACTTCCATCGAGGTATCCGTGGATCCGGGAGATGCGTCCAACCTGACGCTGCTCCTTCCGGGTGGGAGATCCGTATTCCTGAGAAATAAGGGCTTTAAATATCTTCTCAAGGTGGGTCTCCCCCTTCCCAAGACAGAGATAGTCGTTCCAATTTATCTAACTGGCTTTTCCAGCGATGGAATCTACGGTATCGAGCGTGAGATGAAGATCCTCAAAGCTTACGACATTAGGCTGCTGAACAGATCTCGCGTCTTCCTAGTCGGAGGGAGGGGGGATCTCCACATCTTGGCTTTGAATGTAGGGCCTACACCACTTTCCCTGATCGAGGCTAGACTCAATTTAACCACGAAGAGGGGAGACGTGTTATCCCTCAAGTTCCCTCTCTCGATACAGCTTCAAGGTAACGAGTCACAGAGAATCCTCCTGCCCTTGAGCTTACCGGTTGGAGATTATAGGGGCACGCTGGAGATATACGTTGAAGATTCAAGTGGAGAAGTCCACACTATCTCGCTGGGCGATATTTCTGTAGTATCCACCAGTGAGAACCCGTTGAACGCACTAATTGCTATATCCCCAGATCTCCCCAGCGTCGGAGATCGTGTGGAGATCAAGGTGACATTTACCACTATGGTCCCCATCTCCAAGATCCTGATAGCAGTTAACTCATCTGATGAGCTGGAGCCGGTAAATGACACCTCTAAGTTAGTGAAGGACCTACCGGAGGGATCTACTAGGGAGTTAACCTTCACCTTCAGGGCAGCGAGCGTTGGTCCGGCCGTCGTGAAGGTAGTGATCTACTACTCCATAGAAGGCGAAGCTTCTGAACGAATTTATACCAAGGAGATAAAGATACCGATAGGAGGGATATCTGGGAGAGCCCTTGTGGAGATCAGTAAGAGGCAGGTGTATGTCGGGGAGCAGGTAAGGCTGAAGATCAGGGTAGAGGATCTGTCTGGTAATGTAACAGTCGAGTTCCCGGCTAAGATGTCAATTCTAGAGGCCAAGGGTAGAATCAGAGGAAATTCTGTGGAGTTCGTCGCGCCAGGTGAGATCGAGGTAGTCGGGTCATTTTCCGAGAGAGGCGTCTACACGATCCCGACATACATCTCGGTGAATGGTAGTCTCCTCATCCCCTCAAATACGGTGACCGTCAAGGTGGAGGGGAAGAGTGGGCAGGAGTCATTGGAGAAGTCACTTAGATCTAGGCTAGCTGATCTTAGAAGGAGATTTAAGACGCTCAAGGAGGCTTCAGGGGGGCTGGATCCCCAAGTAAAGGAGAAGATGAGTGAGATAGAGGGCATGTTGGAGGAGGCTAAGAGGTTGATAAATCTGGCCTCCTACGGAAAGGCCAGCGAGATCCTCAATAGAGCGGAAGCCGAGATCTCCTCCCTAGAGGAGTATACCTACTCATCTTTGGATGAGTTGATGAATAGCCTCATCTACTTCCTCATAGGTGTTGGGATGACGTCTGCCATACTGCTTGCGATCCGCCTAAGAAGGAGGCCCGAGCATGGATCTTGATGAATGGGCCGCTAATGCCCTAAGGCTACTGGAATCGGGACTCGCGGGCGTAAGTAAGGTCGGCATAGTATTTCCACCTACACCGGATGGAATCTCCTCATCGGTGATCATGGAGGAAGTGCTGTCCCAACGTGGAATAGAGTCGGAGCTTATTACGTCAACGCCTGAAAGTGCAATAGATGTAATAGAGAGTTGTTCGGGGAGATGCGACTCCTTAATGTTCTTAGATCTCCCTCCCCACGGCAGGGGTCCCATCCAAGTATCAAGCGAGTTGTATAGGAGCGTAATCATACTGGACCACGGCTCAACTCCTGTATTAAGCTATAAGAATACTATCAGGGTGACCTTGGATTCTCCTGGGATTTCTACAAGCCTCCTAGCATACCTGATAGCCGTAAAGGTCGATGAGAATAATGACCTCCTATCATGGGTGGCTTCTGGCGGGTTCTTTGGGAAGTGCACCTCGGAAGTATGTGAGGATGTGCTCGAAAGGGCGCGCCTCTCTTGGCCTGAGCTGCTGGATGAGAATTCGATAAGGACTGTTCAGAAGGCGCTGGTAGCGGCATCTTTCCTAGGCGAGGACTGGATCTACCTAGCAGCTTCAGCCTTGAGAGAATCGTTCGACGATCCGGACTGGTTCCTGAGCGGAACCTCGGCCACGGCTAGTCTGATCAGGTCCAAGATCGACCATGTGAATGGGGAGATTGATTCCCTCCTCGATGAACCCACATTTGAATCGAGGAGCCTCACCGGGTGGGAGGTTCAGGAGGCCTATCAGCGATTCGTAGTTTCGCTTGTGGCTCATGAAAGGGGGTTTCCTTTCGCTGTATCTTATTTCTACGATCCTCCATTGGGACTGATTTATGTAGCGGGCGATCCCCAAGTGGATCTCTTCCCTCTAACAAGGGAGGCGATGGGAGAGATGGAGGGATCGGTGTTCGGGGGTAGAGGATTTTCCTCCCTGATAGTGGACTCCGATCGTATGGGCGAGTTCATAGAATCACTAGCCAGAATCCTGCAGGGGAATCAACCAAATCCTCCGGCGGCATGATTATATCTTGTGTCTCCTTATTCAAACATAGTCCATCCGGGAGGATGAGATAATTTGCCGATCCGAGTCGCTGTCGCAACAGATGATGGGAAAACCCTGAAGGAAGGGCCCTTTCACGAGGCCAAGTTCTTCGCTATATACGACGTCCTAGGGAGAAGCCCCACCAAGGTGGAGATGAGAGTGAATACGAGAAAGGGAAGTAAAAGGGGACCTACTTCCGTTCTAGAGATACTAAGGGACTGCGAGGTGCTAATAGCTAAGGAGTTCGATGATGAGTTGAGAGAGATAGTGGAGGCTAGAGGGATCATAACCCTCGAGACAGACAGAGAAGACGTTGAATCAGCCGTGCTCGAGATAGCTGAGAGGATATCAAGGCTGAGCGGGTAGTATGCTTGATTGGAAGTCTAGGGAGATATTCTCTCGTTTATCTATTCCTGTGGATATGCCCATAATCGTGAGAGTGGATGGATGGAGATTCAGGAAGTTAGCTGAGGAGCTGAAGCTCGAGAGGCCCTTCGATGAGAGATTATTGAAATCCTTGATCAGTGCATCTAAGGAGTTAATGGAGCGCAACCTCCCAATTGCCCTCGCCTACCTATTTTCCGATGAAATATCCCTCCTACTAACACCTCCTCTACCGTGGAACGGTAGAGTGGAGAAGATCGTTTCGATAGTATCTTCTTTCATCTCAGCGCGGACCTCCCTAGCCCTAGGATACGCAGCCAGTTTCGACGGAAGGATCGTCCTAATCAGAGACGAGGATGAACTGGTGAGTTACCTGTCTTGGAGGCAGGATGAGGCGTGGAGAAACACGCTAAACTCCTACGCACTCCTGTCTCTTGAGAAGGAAGGGCTCTCGAGGGAGAAGGCTGCCGAAGAACTGCACGGAAAGAAATCAGAGTACCTCCACGAGCTCATCTTCAAGAAGCTCGGAGTAAATATTGCTAAGGTACCTGCTTGGCAGAGAAGGGGTGTTCTCGTCAGGAAGACCGTCAAGATTAAGGACACGGAATACGGTCCGGTGGAGAGGAGAGAAGTAGTCGTCGACTGGGAACTTCCCCTATTCTCATCCCCAGAAGGTCTCGAATACATCAGCAGGATACTTGAGACCGTGCCAGTTTTTAGGAGGAATGGATTGCTTCAGGGTTAGGTGATATGCTTGCTTGTGGGGATAATATCCGACTCTCACGATGACCTAGAGTCGATAGAGAGGGCTGTAGAAATCTTTCAAAGGATGGGTGTTGACGAGATAATACATCTGGGTGACTTGATTTCTCCTTTCTCATTAAAGCCCATAATAAACTCGGGAATACCCTTCCGCCTTCTCAGAGGGAATAATGACGCTGAGGCGCTCACCACCATCTCGGCTTTGGAGAATGAGGGAGCATACTATCCAGGACCTGTAGAAGTTCTTCTCAGCGAGAAAAAGGCCCTGTTGTTCCACGGATTTGGCTCAAAGGAATTAACCAAGTTATCGGCCATTCAGCTGGCCAAGAGTAGGAAGTTCGACTTCGTGCTGTACGGCCACACCCATGAGGTCCACGTGGAGGAGGTGGGAGACGCGCTGGTGATAAATCCAGGTGAGTCATGTGGAAAGCTTACGGGAAGGAGAACCGTCGCGATCTTAGAAACAGGGGAAAGGAGTGTGAAGGTTTTAGATCTATAGGGTTACAGGGAACTCACAAACTCCCTTATCCTCTTCATCCCCTCAACTATATCCTCCATGGGACCAGCGAATGATATCCTGAGGAAGCCCTCCCCCGGTTCTCCGAAAGCAGTTCCAGGTAGCAACGCGACTCCCGCCTCGTTCAGCAACCTATCAGCTAGTTCCTCCGAGGACATTCCGGTTCCCTTTATGTTGGGGAATGCGTAGAACGTCCCTGCAGGTTTTACCATCGAGAAACCTTCGATCTTCTGTATCTCCTCGTAGATGATATCCCTTTTCTTCTCGTAGTCCTTGACCATTCTCTCTACCTCATCCTGCGGACCCCTTATAGCCTCAACGGCCGCCACTTGTGCGAAATGAACGGGACAGGAAGCCGCATTTAATTGAATCTGGGCTATCTTCTGGGCTATATCCTCCTTCGCCACAGCGTAGCCGAGCCTGTACCCTGTCATGGCCCACGTCTTGCTGAAACCACTCACCAGCACGGTCACCTCTTCAGCGCCAGCTATAGATAGAACACTCTCGTGCTTCTTCCCATCGAATATTATATCCTCGTATATCTCGTCGGAGATTATCAGTATATCCCTCTTTACAGCTAGACTGACGATCTCTTCCAGATCCTCCCTCCTGTAAATGCCCCCTGTAGGGTTACTGGGGGTATTTATTACTATGGCCTTAGTTCTGTCAGTCACCTTCTCTAAGATATCGTTGACATCGGGCGAGAACTTTCTCTCCTCTTTGAGTACTACCGGCTTGACTATACCGCCAACGAACTTAGTTACACTCTCGTATGAGGGATATGCTGGCATGGGAATTATTACCTCATCACCCGGATCTACGAAGGCCATCAGGGCGGCGAATATGGCCATCTTGGCACCGACGGTCACGACCACATTCTCAGGTCCGACCTCCACCCCCCTGCTGTTCGAGACCCTCTCAGCAATCGCCTCCCTAAGCTCATATATCCCAGATGCAGGGGTGTACTTGGTCTTCCCCCCATCAATCGCCTTCTTAGTAGCCTCCAGCACGTGTTTAGGTGGCTGATAACCAGGCTCCCCTATTTCCAAGTGAATTATGCTCTTCCCCTGTCTCTCAAGCTCTCTAGCCTTAGCCAAGACTATGAATGCTCCCTCTACTCCTAACGAGCTCATCCTCTCTGCAAACTTAGGCATGACACTGCACCCGAGCAGTGGGGAGGTGCTTTACTGAAAAACTTTCAAAGTGTGGGGATTTACTTGGATATCCCTTTAAGGACAAGGAGGTAAGCTAAGAAGCCGAATACAAGCTCATTGAGGAACACGGTTATAGTGGAGGAGACCAGCGTTATCGCGAGGGCATCACCCTTGCTAAATCCCATCGCAGATAAGAGGCCCGTCATCACCCATTCTCTTACCCCGGTGTTCCCAGGGATTCCTATGGGAATGAGGACCATAATGATGGACACTGAGTATATCAGGATTCCCATGAGGGGATCTATCCAATAGCCAAGGGCGTAGAAGTAGATGAAAATCGGTAGCATGTCGAAGAACCAGTTAAGGAATGCACAGAGCAGGGAGAGACCTAATGCTCTCCTGTTCCTCATGAGCTCCCTGAATGCCTTTGAATATTCACTTACCATCTCCTTTATCTTCCCAAGATCCCTTCGAAGCTTCCGTTCAAAGAAGGATATCAGTCTGAGCATACTACTTTCATCCATGCTGACTCTGTAAATGAGATAGAAGACCACTATCAGGAGACCCACCGCCAAGAAAATGGTAGTGAGAGTGCTATGTCCCACGCCGGACGATCCCACCAAGTAGGAGAAACCAAGGACTATGCTGACCACGAATGGTATGATCATGACGACCCTGTGGGCTACAATGGTGGACACAGCATGCCCCATGGGAACCTTCGATTTCCTATTGATCAGATAGGCTCTGGCTACCTCTCCCGTGGCTGAACCTGCCGGTATTAGCAGGTTTATGAACAGGCTGATCCACCCTATTAGGAAGACATCCTTGAAACTGGCTCTCCTATCCAATAGGATGTACCACCCCAAGTTGTAGAACAGGACTCCCACGTGTATCGAGAGAAAGGAGAGGACTACGGGAACTATTCCTATAGAACGAAGGCTGCTCACCGCTTCACTCAGATCGAAAGTGGCAAGTAGAGGTATCATGAGAGCTATGCCGAGTACTAGCAGGAGCAGGCTCTTCCTGCCTATTTTCGGAGTCCTTCCTGCCTCTTCCATCGGGCTCCCCTCGTGAGGATATTTAAAAAGGATTTACAAAATTCTATTGTGTTAGCACTCATTATCACCCTTACCGTATGAGATAAACTCCATGGCCGCTATCTCATCCCATACGGGCAGTCCATAGGCCGTTCCGGGCCTCGAAATGGTTAGGGCTGCCGCGGAGTTGGCTAATCTTATGGATTTCACTGGGGAGAAGCCCTTGGCCCTTGAGGTTAGGTAAGCAGCCGCGAACACGTCCCCTGCCCCGGTCGTATCGACCACATTTACCGGGACGGCTTTCACATGGCATAGGGATCCCTCAACCCAAGCAAGCGACCCCTTCGGACCCATCTTTATGAGAACTTCTTCTGGTCCTTCTCTTCCTATCTTTTGGGCAGCTAACTCTGGATCTCTCTCCCTAGATAGGATCGCTGCCTCTTTCTCGTTAAGAAATATCTTTCCCACCCCACCTAGCAGCTTCCAGCAATCGTCCCTGTTCCTAGAGAGTATCCTAATCCCAGGATCCCAAGATACTCCCTTCCTCACCTCCAAGACAGCTCTGGCTATAGGTACCCTGACGCTGGCCATGTGCACTTCATCGACCGATCGAACCAGCTCGCTTCTCTCTACTATATCTACTGGGGAAAGTTCCTCATTAGCTCCTGGGCTCTCTATCATCCTTCTGCTCTCCCCTAAAACGTTGATTATGACAACAAGTCCCGTTCTCCTGCCCTCTGTTATCTTGATGTGGGATGTATCAACCCCTCCCTCCTCCATGGTCCTTAGGTAGATCTTCCCTAGGGAATCATCACCTAGAGAGGCGATGACAAAAACCTCAACCCCCAGCCTAGCGGCGGCCAGAGCGAAGTTGGAGGCTGATCCCCCCGCGCTCATCGTAGCTGCTAAGGCGTCTATGGCCTCGTCTTGATCGGGTATCCTCTCTATGAACGTGGTTACGTCGATATTCGCATTTCCAATGGCCAAGAACTTCATCAAACCACCCTGAGCTTCTTCAAGATAATATTAAGAACTGTTTGGAACACCTCCTCCTCTTCCCTGCTTGCATCCACCACGACGGTCCTACTGGACCACTCTTCCTCCCTTATCAGACTGAGGTAATTGGCCCTGATCGACCTCAATTTGCGCAGAGTGTGGAATAGTTGTTTCTCTTTAACGCGTTCCAAGGCTAATGCAGGATCCAAATCCAAGTAGATCACTAAATCAGGCAGCAAAGCCCACTTATTTATCTCCTTAACCCACTCCATCGGGAGATCGCATCCCTGATATGCTAGCGACGATAGGAGGTACCTGTCGCTTATGACCGTGTAGCCCTCCTCCAGAAGATCTTCCAATTGAATCACATGCTGCATTCTATCAGCGGCGAAGAGCAGGGCCAGCGTTCTGTGATCGACCTCCATCCTACCCTCTAGTACTTCACGTATGATCCTACCTATTGGACCGTCAGTCGGCTCCGTCGTCCAGTGAGACCTTATGCCCCTTCTCTCCAGCTCTTCATTGATTCTAGTACTTATGGTCGTTTTACCAGACCCGTCTATACCCTCAAAGGCTATGAGCATCTTCCAGACCCACTTCGACTACTTTTTAATCTCGCATTGCGCACTCAGCATATGCTGCTGGTGGGCCCCAATGACGATTTCAACATTAAGCTCGCTGAGAATCTCGGTGTGGAATTAGTAGCTCTAGATAGGAGAGTATTCCCAGATGGAGAGGTGTGTCCAAGGGTATTGGGGGACACCCGGGATGAAGATGTCGTCCTCTCCTTGAGAATGGGAGCAGGCAGCGGATCCCCTAACAGATACTTGATGGAGGTTCTCTTCACGCTAAGGAATCTTAAGGAACATATGGGTGCTAAGTCCATAACCTTAGTCATGCCGTATTTCCCTTACGCCCGGCAGGATGCTATATTCAGGCCGGGTGAGCCATTGAGCTCTAAGTATTTGGGAGAGCTACTTGAAGCGGCTGGAGCTGATGCTGTAATCAGCGTTACGGTGCATCTCCACAGGATTGGGGGATTCTCTGAGCTTTTCGAGGGAGCGAAGGCCGTGAACGTGAGCGGCTTTGAAGCGCTTGCTGACAAGATTAGAGAGTTACCTCTTAGAGATCCATTCATCTTGGGGCCGGATACCGAGAGCATACACTGGGCTAGAGAGTTGGCTCACTATTACGGGACCGAGGAGTTCGATGCATTCAAGAAGGAAAGGGACATCGCTACTGGTGAGATAAAGACGTATGTTAAGGAGATAGATCTCTCAGGTAGGGATGTGATAGTGGTTGATGATATGGTATCCACTGGAGGGACGATGGCGAATGCTGTGAAAGAGGCAAAGAGAATGGGCGCTAGAATTGTTGTATCTGCTTTTGTACACCCAGTCCTCGCGCCTAAGGCAGTGGATAGAATACTAGGAGCCGGAGCAGATATCATCATAGCCACGGACACTATAGAGTGGTCAGGCTCCAAGGCGTCGGTGGTGGGATCGATCGCTGAAGCAGTTCAGGGTGTGTGAGATGAGATTACGTCTAGGAATGGCGGTGTCTGCCCTACTCACGCTGATCCTGTCGCTGGGGATCGCCTATCTTTCGATACAGGTCCTTAAAAGTGATCCTCTGTCCTCCTCATTGGGAATTATCACCTCAGTGTCGCTGATCTTGGTCTCCGCACTCGTGTTCAGAGGAGATGAACGGGCCATACTCCTACTATCGATGTTCTACATCGTGTTAGGTGTTCTGGGATTGTTTCTCGTCCCAGCTCTTCCTTCAGAAGGTATGCTTACCTTCATATTCTCTATCGCCGTTGGATCATATCTGCTGAAGCACAGAAGCGACCCGTTCAAGCCTGAGGAACCCGTCAAAGCCGAGGGTGAGTCACCCCCTGAGGAGCCCTTGGAGGATGAAGGGGATGGCGAGAAAGTAGAGATCTTGGAAAGTGAACCTTCGTCGGGGAACGATCTGATCGCAGAAACAACACGCGAGAGTTTCTCGGATATGTGATAGTTAAATATCCCCTCCTATCCCCCAACTATGGGGGAAGGTGATTAGGGATACCGAAGAAGAAGGTGATCAAGGAGGAACCTCGGGAGGAAGCGCCTGAGGAGGTTGATGAAACTTACTATGAAGAGGTAAATGTGGAAGAGGAGTTCGATCTAACCGATCTAGAAGGAGTCGGCCCCGCCACTGCTAAGAGGCTCATGGAGGCGGGCTACACCACGTTGGAGTCAATAGCCATGTCTACCCCGGCTGAGCTGGCAGTGTACGCGGGGATAGGCGAAGGTGTGGCCCAGAAGATAATACAGGCCGCAAGATCTAAGTTGAATATTGATGTCATGTCAGCTTACGATTACTATCAGCAGAGAAAGATGGTTCAGAGGATAACAACTGGTTCCAAGGCATTGGATGAATTACTGGGAGGAGGCGTTGAGACCCAGTCGATCACGGAGATATACGGCCCCTATGGATCGGGAAAGACACAGTTCGCTCATCAGATGGCGGTCACGGTTCAGCTCCCAGAGGATAAGGGAGGTCTGGGAAGAGCAGCCCTATTCATCGATACGGAGGGAACATTCAGGCCAGAGAGGATAATACAGATAGCTGAAAGGTTCGGATTGGATCCGGAAAGGGCTCTGAAGAACATACTGTATGCGAGGGCATTCACTAGTGATCACCAGATGATAGTAACAGAGAGGGCAGAGCCTTACATAAAGGAGAGGAACATAGGGTTGATAATCGTGGACTCCCTGATAAGCCACTTCAGAGGAGAATACGTGGGCAGGGAGACTCTCGCCGAGAGGCAGCAGAAGCTCAACAAGTACCTTCACAAGCTGCTCAAGCTGGCTCTTGGATACAATCTGGCGGTCATAGTCACAAATCAGGTGGTGGCGGATCCCAGCGCCTTCTTCGGAGATCCTAACAGGCCTGCAGGTGGTCACGTATTAGGCCACGGCGTAACGGCCAGGCTTTACATAAAGAGGGGGAAGAAGGACCGCAGAGTGGTCAAGCTAGTCAAGAGCCCCTACCTCCCGGAGGGAACGGTTGAAGTCGTCATAACTGAGGGAGGCATAGAGGATGTCTAACCCTCTTCGTACTCCCTTTTCTTCCTCTCATACTCCTCTCTGTCCATGACTACTCTGGCTGGAACTCCGATAACGACCTTCCTTGGGGGTACATCCCTTGTGACGACAGCACCTGAAGCCACAACAGCGCCCTCACCTATTCTGACTCCTGATATTAACACCGCATTGGCACCAATAATGGCATCATTGTCTACAGTTACTCCGAGGAGCCTCTTGCTCGCCGGATACTTATCGTTCGTTATGACGACGAATGGGGCCAAGAACACGCGATCTCCTATCCTGCTCTCCGGCGGTATATAGGTTCCGCTCTGTATGCTGACGTTCTTCCCGATGATCACTCTCCCGTCTACAACTGCATGGGTTCCCACGACGGTCCCATCCCCAATGATCGTATCTTCTCTTATGAGGACAGCGTGCCCCGTCTGAACCCTATTCCCTATTTTCGCCCTCTCGTATACGACTGAGTGACTTCTCAGAAAGCAGTTCTCTCCAATAACGGCTCCCTCGCTCAGGTCATCGTAAAATACCAAGTCCTTCTCACTCAAGGACCTGATCTTGCGGTAAGTGGGGTATCCCACGACGGAGTACATCCCCAAAACTGTGCCTGAGCCGATGGATGAGGGGCCAATAACTGTTACATCTCCCTCCAAGGATACACCTTTCAGGTTCGCCTTTTTAGAGAGGAACATCGTTGACACCGGGGGATATATGAAGGGGACCATTAAAGTGTTCTTGGCCGGTAGAGAAGTGGAACTGCCTTGGAATACCATGGTGGGTGATCTTTATGGGATGCTTGGTGTAAGCAAGTGGAGCACCCTCCTCCTAGTGAACGGAGAGCCAAGAGCTGACGATTCCTACTTGGACGATGAGGATGTTATCACGTGGTTAAGGATAACTTACCATGAGAGCCCTAGGAAGAGCTCGGGGGAAGATCGTTGAGGAAGTGCGACCTTTGTGGGTACAATGAGGCCGTGTACACGGACCACAGCAGGGGGATATCGGTATGCGCCGACTGTCTTATGAGGTCCGTGAGGAGGAGAGCTTGGCAGGTTTTGAAGGATGAGCTAGTGGCGAGGGACAAGGTGATGATTGCTCACTCAGGGGGAAAGGACAGCTCCCTTGCTCTTCTCCTCACAAAGGAGTTCGCTGACGCTCATTCAGACATGAAGCTTAGCCTGCTCTCTGTTACTGTAGATGAAGGGACCTTCTACAGGAAGGCCTCCGTGAAGCTCGCTGAGAAATTGGCTAATGAGCTCGGGGTGAGACATAGGACGTATACAATGGAGGAGATTCATGGTCTATCCATAGAAGAGCTGGATTTCATGCTTCCTGCCGACTGGAAGAGGAGTCCATGCACCTACTGTGGAGTCCTTAGGAGACAAGCTTTGAACGCGATTGCTAGGGAAATAGGGGCGACTGTCGTTGTGACAGGGCACAACCTCGATGATCTGGTCCAGACGGCAGCGATGAACCTGTCGAGGGGAGACATCAACGCCCTAGTGAAGACTCTCAGACATGAGAGAAAGATGGAGGAGGGGCTTGTACCTAGAGTCAGACCGCTGAAGATGGTCTATGAGAGGGAGGTCGCTACATTAGTTGTGGCCAAAAAGATTCCCGCCCATCTAGGTAAGTGTCCCTTCACCCAGGGGATGAGGATAGGTGTGAGGAGGGAGATAGACGACTTAGAGGACCACATCCCCGGTATCAAGGTTAAGGCACTTCAGACATTCTCTCTGATCTCCCATGGGTTATCGGCAGATGTACAACTTAGGAGATGCCGTGTATGCGGTGAACCAACCACGACGGAGATGTGTAAGGCCTGTCAGTTTAAGAAAGAGCTGTCTACTTTCCTTCACCGGGACTTAGTTCGGCCGCTCAATCTGGAAAGGGTGAGAAGGGATAGAGATTTGTGGACTAGAACCTGAAGGGGGTCAGTTCCTCCCTCCTTGGTATGTACCATTTCTTACTAGGTAATGGTCTCAGGCCGTACTCCAGAGATCTATCCGAGTAGTTCAGAATTAGCTTCATGAGGTCTCCTCCGAGGAACCAACCTGCTCCCCCTAGTGATGCGTCCAGTTCGTGGAAATTGGAAGCGTCATCCCTAGGCAGACCCTTTCCGAAGAAGAGGATTGGAACGGGATCTCCGCTGTGCTTGCCCAGCAGACAGGGAGTGGCGTGGTCTCCCGTGATCACCACCAGCAGATCTTCAGGTGGGTCTGTGATCTGCTCCAAGGCCTCGTCTATCCTCTCCAAGACCTCGACCTTTAACTTGGGGTCTTTCCTATGGGATGCAACGTCTGTGCCCTTCATGTGCACATATATGAAGTCAAACTCCCCCAAAAGATCCAGCGCTTCACTGATCTTTCCACGGAAATTGGAGTCGGGAAGTCCCGTGGCCCCCTCTGGATGATGCACCTTGAACCCCAAGGCTCTAGCTATTCCCTTGTACATGGGACCGGCAGCAACTGCTGCTGGGTTAAAACCCCATCTATCGCTGAATCTCTCTAGATTAACCAGTTTCGAGGCTCCTCTTGGCAATATGAAGTTTGCTGGCGGTTTGCCCTCTATAACCCTCCTCCTGTTGACTTCATGCCCTTTAAGGATCTCGTGGGATCTTATGAGGAATTCCTTCAGAGCTCTGGCTGTTTTGATCGCTTCCTCTTCGATGGGTAGGGGTTCTAAAATAGGGTATCCTGCCTCATGTGGATCAACATCGGTTACCTGACTGCTAAGGCCGTTTCCCCTCAGGATAAGGAAGCCTCTATGCTCTAGGGTATGCACGAACTCTGCCTCTACCTCACCCCCCAAGAGGCTCATTCTGGATATATCGGAGGCTAAGATCTCCGCATCTTCTCCAGATATCCTTCCAGCCCTCCTATCTTCCACTATTAGTTCACCGTTCCTCTCGGAGACTGTGGCGAAGTTGGCCCTAAAAGCGACGCCGCCTCTCGGTGTTATGCCCTCTCCCAAGGCTTCAAATATTCCTCTCCCTGGGTACTCCTCGTCTAAGCTATAGCCGAACAGGGAGAGGTGCCCTGTGTCACTCCCCGGGGGGATTCCCGGAGCTATTGGGTACTGCATACCCAATAGACCTTTAGATGCCATGAGATCCATGTTCGGTATTTCCGCAGCCTGAAGGGGCGTCAGGTACTTTAATGAGGGATGGGGCCTGTCCCCCAAGCCATCCAAGATGATGAGCATTACCTTTTTCATACGATTTTTGAACTGCCCCTTATTTAATACGTCGCCCCCCTAAGGGGAAGGGTAAGGGAAATGGGATGGATGAAGGTCAAAGAAATCTCTGAGCCTTTAAAGGCCGATGTAGCCGTGCTAGGGTTCCCTGGCATGGCCAATGTCGGCGAGCAAGTGATAACTTACCTGATAAAGAATTTAGATCCGGTTCCAATAGCTAAGATCTACTCGGAGTACCTCATGTTTCCCAACAACATGGTGGGCATTTCCGTGCTCGAGGGGGGGAGGTTCACACTCCCGTCGATATCCGTGTTTCAAGCCAAAGATCCACCAATAGCTCTGGTGACCAGCGATGTCCAGCCAGTTCCATGGGGAGGAATGGAGGTTGCGAGCAAGGTCTTGGAGATCCTTGATAAGATGAGGGTAACTGAGACCGTGGTGGTGACAGGTTTCGTGGATGAGAACTATGCTGGCAAGGTCCTAGCTTTCGGCGACGATGAAGAACTGTTGAGTAGGTTTTTAGGTGCTGGCGCCCTTAAGGAAAGTTTGATCAAGTCCGTTATCGGCCTAGCTGGTTCGATGTTGGGTATGGCTAAAATAAGGGGATTAAACAGCGTGGTACTGAGCGGAGTGGCCCCTGATTATTCACCGGATCCCAAGGCAGCGAAGGGAGTGCTTGAGGTCTTGGACAAGACCTTCTCATTGGGCTTGGACTTTGAGATGATAGACAAGCAGATAGAGGAGATAGAAAGGATAAAGAGTGAGCTGATAAAGGAAATAGAACGCAGAATCAGGGAGGAACTAGGAGGACACGGTGAGATGGATGAGTCCGCGGAGTACGTCGGGTAGGCTCCCCGCGCCCCTTCAGAGGTTGAAAGACAAGCTAACGAAGGAGAACCTGTGGTTATACGTGCTATCCATCCTCAGAGAGAGACCAGCATATCCATACGAGATATCGGATCTAATAGAGGAGAGGTTCGGGTGGAGACCGGCTAGAGTAACTGCGTACATAGTGATGAGATCCCTCAAATCCAAAGGATATGTAAAGATGTCTAAGAGGAAGGGCGAAGACACAGGTAAGATGAGAAATTACTACGAGATAACTGAGTCGGGACGGAAGCTCCTCGATGAGGGTCTCTCGTTCCTAGAAAATACATTAGAGTCCCTGAAAAGGGAATCGGGGAAGGAAGGTTCTGGATGAAGGTCTGGCTCGATGTCATAACTCCCAAGCAGGCTAGATTGATGGCAGCTATAGCTTCTTTCTTGAATTCAGACTACTTGATAACCGTAAAGGGATTAGAGGAGTCAGTATCCCTGCTGAAGAAGCTGGGGAGCAGGCATAAGGTCGTGGGGAGGTATGCCATCAAGGGACTCAAGGATAAGCTCTTATCTTACGCTGAGAGAGTTGAACTATTGCTAGACGTCGTCGTGAACTTTGATCCAGACGTTTTGATATCTTTCTCCTCACCTGAGGCAGTTAGAGTGGCTTTCGGCCTCTCTATCAAGGCTATTACCATGAATGACACACCCCATTCATATCACGTCGCCAGGCTGACCTTTCCTCTATCTTGGAAAGTTGTTTATCCAGAAGCCATTCCGGAGAATGAGATGCTCCGATTAGGGGCTTCTAAGGACTCCTTGATCTCTTATGCTGGCGTAGATGAGGTTGCTTGGGTGAGAGATTACGCCCTATCGACCCCGCCTGCGAGTAGGGAGTTCAAGGTATTCATAAGACCTGAGGAGGGTGGCGCCTCCTATTTGCTTGGGAGAAGTGGGTCTATAGCGCTGGAACTCGTAAAGGCTGTACTAGAGATGGGGGCGGAGGTCATAGTCAAACCGAGGTATGAGAGTCAAGTCGAGGAACTCAGTAGAATGAGGGCCTTTAGGGAGGGAAGGCTCTTAGTTTTAAGGGATGCTGTGGACACGCTGGATCTCTTCAGCAAGATTTCCCTAGTGATAACTGGTGGGGGAACCATGGCACGGGAGGCAGCACTCTTGGGGACTCCTTCCATATCTGTGTTTCCGCTCGATGTGAAATTGCATGTCAACGAGTATCTGAAAGAGAGAGGTTTCCCCATCTGGAGATCTAGGAAGTTGGAGGAAGCCGAGCGTCTGGTGGCGAACATACTTAAGGACCCCGATTCCTTCATTGTGGACACGAGAAATATGTTGCTTGCCCTTGAGGATCCCAGGGACGTAATCGCTTCCATCTTAGGTGAGATTAATGGCTGAGAAGGTGGCCTATCTTCCTAGATGTAACTCCCTTCCCGATGGAGTTCCGATAGAGACCGATAAGGGATGGGAGGAGGTCGTTAAAACCATTCTAAGCGTCGACTCCGTGGTGATCGATGGCGGTTGCTCGGATCCAGATACCTCTCTGATCGCTTTCCTTGCTAGATTGTTGGATAAGGAAGTTTACTGGGTGGGCCGGAGGCCCAGAGGGCTGCTAGCCAATCTTGTCACCGGCAGGTTCCAATAGCCGGTACTTCCTGCTCATCCCCTCCGCAGCCACTGCAACCGGATCTAACAGGTCACATACCTCTGGCTGATAAGCGAACTCCATCAGCCTCATGTCCTGTACATGAAAGCCCGCATAAATGGCGGCCGTCAGGAAGACCACCCTTTCCCTCACCCCCCTCCTACCGAAGACCTGAGCGCCCAATAGTCTTCCCTTGGGACCAGTCACCAGCCACACCACGAACCTGTCTCTCTCCGGCATGTATCTCGGAAGGTCAGATCCAGCAAACCTGAATGCTCTGTATTCCATCCCGAGTTTTTCCGCCTTACTAGCCGATATACCGACCCCACCGAACCAGTACTCACCCACAGAGACCAAATACGGGGAAAGAGCCCCTTTGTATCTGACTTTAAGGCCTGCTGCGTTCTCGGCCGCTATTCTACCTTGAACAAGAGCTGTTGATGCCAAGCCGGTTGCAGTTGGCTGACCCGTTACGAAATCCCTCACCTCAGCGACATCGCCTGCAGCGAGGACATGAGGGTCTGATGTGAATAGGTAATCGTCCACCTTGATGGCACCAGTGTCTCCTATCTTCAACCCTGATGCAGCGGCTAAATCTGAATTAGGCTTGGCTCCTATGACGACCACGGCCGTTTCAGCCTCTATCTTCCCGGCAGGAGTTACAACATATCGGAGCCTGCCACCCGATCCCTCCAGCTTGGTCATGGGCGTCTTCAGCTTTACCTTGACTCCCATGTCAGTGAGCGCCTTGGCTACGGATGAGGCTATTGGGGGATCTATCTTCCCGGGCATGAGCTGTCCCATAGCCTCTATTAGAGTTACATCTCGACCAGTTCTAGCTAGCTCTGCTGCGACCTCTATTCCCGTAGCGCTACCACCAACCACGACCACTATGTTCCCCAAGGCTCTGCTGAGCCTCTCGACGGATTCGACGTCCCACACGGTTCCGACCCCTTCTAGGTCCATGCCCTCAACCTTGGGGAATATGGGTTTGAGTCCGGTAGCTATTATCAGCCGGTCGTAAGGTATCTCATCTGTCTCACCGTCTCTCTCAAAGATGAGGGTTTTATCTTCCAAGTTAATGTGTTTCGCCTCTGATCTGAGAAGCACGTTTATCCTCCCCTTTGGCGCCGTCTCTATGACCGTTTCCAGTGGTAGTCTGCCTCCCAAGACCATAGGCAAGGCACATGGATGAATGGAGACATGCTTTCCCTTTTCTATCACGTAAACTTCCGAATCCGGATCCATCTTCTTCAAAACGGCTGCAGCTGTCTGCCCGGCTGTGCCATGCCCCACGACCACGTATTGCATCGGTACCCCGGAGGTAGGCCTCATTGTTTAATATTGAGTTAAGGGCTCCCTGATGGGGAGCTCGGTGGGGTACGTTGAACTAGTGAGACTAGAGGAAGTGACGCTGAGGAATCCTATCCTGATACAGGGGGTCCCAGGGCTCGGTCTAGTGGGGAAGATAGCTGCCAGCTATCTCATTAGAAAGTTCGAAGCCAAGAAGATAGCGGTTATCTATAGTGATTACCTTCCCCTACCGGATGGATCCTCCGGTGTGAGAATTGAGGGGGATGAGATACAGCCACCTACCTACGAGATCTATCTAGTTAAGGGACCCGAGAATGATATTTTGGTGCTCACCTCTGAGGTTCAGCCAATCGCCTTCGGCCAATACAAGATAGGGGAACTCGTGCTGGACTTCGCTCAGGAGCTGGGGGTTGCCACGGTCATTACCATGGGTGGGTATGTCCCGGGATCGCCTGATGTGACGGGTGTCTTCGCCTGCACCAACGACGAGGACTTCATGAAGGTCTTGGAGTCTACCGGTGTCAAGCCCCTAACCGGCGGTTATGTGACTGGAGCGGCTGGTCTCTTAGTTGGGCTCGCTGATCTCAGGGGATTAACAAGCGCCTGTCTTCTAGGAACCACCAGCGGCGCCTTCCCCGATCCCAAGGCCTCTAAGATGGTATTGGAGGTAATCGATGCATTATATGGCCTGAATATAGACTTAGAGGAGTTGGAGAGGGAAGCGGAGATGGCGGAGGAGATGATCAAGGAAGAAATAAAGCTCAGTGAAGGAGCTGAGTATAAACCGGAGGAAGAAGAGAAGGGTCTTCCCTACCACGGTTAGCGCCCACATTGATCGCTCCAGCTACATGTTAACTTAAAAGACGAGATACCTCACTATGGTGGGAGCTGAAAGATGCCTAGGAGAGACGATGAGATACCTGTGTACACGCCTGAACTTCCCTACCAGCCTAAAATTAGTGGTAGAGTGTTGTTAGCTGCTGCCCTTGTGATCCTCCTGCTGATAGCCTCTTTCCTGAGTGTATATACCGTTGAACTGGGTTATGCAGCTGTGACAGTAGATCCTTTCACAGGAGAGGTGTCAGGGCCAGTCATAGGGCCTAAGGTGGCCTTCAAGATGCCTTGGCAGTCGGTCAAGAAGGTCTACATCGCCACGGATGCAGTCCACATGTGGACCGATGTCAACGCTGTCCAGCACGGTTACGGTAGCGCTATAGGAGACTACCCAGCTATAGAATCGCTCACCAAGGATGGACTACAGGCGTGGGTGGACCTGACCGTCAGGTGGCACATAATCCCTAGCTCGGTACCAAAGATCGTAGAATCTTACCCAGCTCTGGACTACGAGGAGAAGCTGATAATACCTGAGATAAGGAAGATCGCTAGAGATGTCCTCTCCAAGTACGAAGCTGCAGAAGTACCCGTAGCTAGGGACAGGATTAGTGGTGAAATATTCAGCCTTCTCCAAGAGGTGTTCACTAAGGACGAGACAACAGGCGGAGGTGTAGTGATAGATGAGGTCTACGTTAGGAACATCAAGCTTCCTGAGGAATTCCTGAAGGCCATTCAGGAGAAGCTAACGTCCCAGCAGAGGATGATAGCTGCTTACTACGACAGGAACAGGACCATAATACTCGCTAACGCCTCAGCTACTGCCAAGGTGCTTGAGGCTGAGGGTGAGGCCAAGTCTAGGATCATAATAGCCAATGGGACGGCGAGATCTATAGACATACTAGTTAGATCGGGAGCCGATCCGGATAAGATAGCACCACTAGTCATCTACCTAGAGGGGCTGAAGGACATAGCTAGGTCTAATGCTACCATAATAGTCACGGCCGGTGAAGCTACCCCTATTATGTATCCCATACAGCCTAGTGCGGGTGGTTGAGTTGAAGTCGTTCGGCGTAAAGAAGGTACATGTGATAAGAGTAGATCGGGGGGAAGAGGTCGTCTCCTCAGTAATTAAGGCCTGTGCTGAGGCGGGAATAGGAGGGGCGGTTCTGTCTGGTTTAGGGTTGTTAAGCAAGACTAAACTCGCCGTGTTCAATCCAGAGAAGGAGGAGTATGAGACCTTCGATGTGAATACGCCAATGGAGCTAGCCTCCCTAGCCGGGAACGTAAGCCTCAGGGAAGGGAAGCCCTTTGCCCACATCCACGTAGTCTTGGGGAATAAGGAGAGGACAGTGGCGGGCCATCTCGTCGAGGGATACGTCGGGGGAACTTGTGAGATAGCGATTATAGAACTTGAAGGGGAGTTGAAGAGGGATCTAGAGAGAGGAGGTCTCTTCCTCCTGAACGTGTGAGTGTTTTCTGGTAAGATCCACGAGATACTCCTTGAGATGATCCACCATGGAGGCGATCTCCTCCAAAGCCCTTCTCCTTTTTCTGTTCAGCTTCTCACAGTCTAACTCCCTTACACTTAGATCCAAGCTTATGGGAGTTATGGAAACTGCTCTCTCCACCATTAGGGCGTAAAGATCAGTGCCCCTATCCTTCTCGGTTACTGGAACAGGATTTCCACCCAGCCAATAGTACGGATTCCCCCTAGTATCTATCCTCTCCAGTACGTAGTTCTCAAACTTCATTCTAGCCAGCCTAGTTATCCTTATGGGCGTGTCCTCTGATATCTTATAAGGAAAGTTCACGTTGAGCAGATCTACGCCCTCCGGCAGTCCCTTCTTGACCAGCCACTCCGCTATCATCGCTGCTAGTCTGGCGTGAGGTAGGAACCTGTCTACTGGGCGGCTGGGCTGTCCAGCGGGTATCTCCACGCTAAATGCAGATGATGTGATCCCCATTATCGTGCCTTGCAGGGCTGCCGCAATGGTACCGCTCGTGAATATGTTGTCCAATGTTATGTTGTCACCCACATTTATACCGGAGACCACAACATCAGGTTCTGAATCCATTATATACTTCACAGCAACGGTGACGGCATCTCCAGGGGTTCCGCTGACTGTAAACGCTTCTCTATACCCGAAACTCCTCACCTTCACAGGAAGCTTCCTTATCCTGAGAGGCTTGTGGAGGGTTATTCCTTTTCCGGCTGCACTCATCTCGTGCTCAGGGACAACAACAGTTACCTTACCGATCTTCCTCTCCATTAGACCAGTCCAAAAAGCCCTGAAAGGGGCGGAATGAAGCCCATCATCGTTCGTGAGGAGGATGTGGTAATCCATACCCTATTCCCTCAGAGCCTTGATTAGATCCATTGCGTACTTCTCCTCCGGTTGCACCCCTATGGAGATCTCCTTAGGTATCTCCTTGCCATTGTCTCTCACGGCTATCACATTATGAGGAACGGCAGAGACGTGGTACATATCAGCTAGGTCAGGATTTTCGTATGCCTCCACGCAGTCCGCCTCGACCTTTCCTTTGAGCTCTATGGCAAACTTATTGGCTAGAAGGACCTGATTCGGGCAGTAGGGGCACGTTGGAGTCACGAATATCATTATATGAGCCTCTTTGCCGTAATTTCTAGCCTCCTTGAGAATCTCCTTGACTCGATCCGAGAGACCACTATAATCCCTGCTTACCAGTATCATGGTCTCCACGAATGCCCAAGCCTCGTATCCTGCTGGAGCGCCTGTGTATCTTATCTTGTATCCGGATCTAGGGTCTATTAGAATAGTGGGCGTCTTCGCTACTTTGAACTCCTCTATGAGTTCGGGTTCCAAGGTAACATCGTGTATCTCGACCCTTATCTTATCAGATAGGTCATCCAGTTCCCTTAGCAGCTGTTCTGTCCACTGAGAGTATTCCTCGTTGCCCACGCCTTTGAACATGATAAGCTCTATAGGTCGAATCATCTCGGCGTCAAATCTGGCCTTAAGCTGAGACGCCGTTTGCTCGTCAATGACCCTCTGGGAGTGGTTGTGCACATGGCCCATGCTTACACCGGGATAACCGACCACTCATCTATTTAAATTCCATCATGTAAACTCACATGGCTGAGGCTCATGCCATCGAAAAACACAGTTAATCTAACTAAAATTTACATTGAATTGGGATGATGGCAATGATAAGGGATAAAAAAGATGCTTCACTTTCAAAAGTGACCGCACAGATAGGTGTATGGAGCGCTCTAGCTGTAGCCGCTAGGATAGGGAAGCATGTCCTTGTAGGTCCCCTTCAGTTCGTTAACTTACCTCTGCTCTTTACGATGTTAGCCGGTATGCTTTATGGGAGTAGTGTGGGCTTCGGCGTGGGATTCCTCTCCTTTTTAGTGTCCGATAGTATAATAGGGTTAGGTATCTGGACTCTAGTAGATGGTGGTCTAGCAGGGGCTATAGGGGCAATCTGGGCTAGATTACGGATTAAAGAACGAGTATTCATCTTTGTAATAGCATACCTGTCTACCTTCCTATACGACATATTGACGTCGTGGATCCTTTACATGATATTCGGGTTCCCTCCTACGGAGGCGTTCGTCCTGGGATTCGTGGGCTTGTTCCTTCCCGTGGCAGGTGGTGGCGCAGTAGCAATCGGCCCGACAACCGAGGCCACGACATCGCTTCTGCTGTCTATTTTGGCCCCTAGGTTCCTAAGTGAAAGAACCTACCAGTAAGTGGCTATCCGCATTAATTAGATGTAGGTGACGTGGGAGGGACCTCTCTGAGGCAGATAAATGTTTACGTATAATAATCAGTAGAGGGCCTTCACGTTAATCATACACTATTTTAGTGTAAAAAGAGATCTAGAAATCTCTCAAGCTCAAGATTGGACAATCTAGATATCTTTTTACCCTTAAAGATGGTCATACTGTAGGGGTGGTATCCCCTGATTGAGATAAGATGGCACGGTAGAGGAGGACAAGGTGTTTGGAGCGGGTCTGCTGTACTCGCTTACTCGGCCATTAAAGCAGGTAAATACGCGCAGTCCTTCCCACAATTCGGTCCTGAGAGGATAGGTGGTCCGGTGACCGCGTTCAACAGGATCGACGATAAGCCTATAGTGGACAGGGGACCCATATACGAGCCGGATATAGTCATAGTGATAGATCCCAGCCTGCTAAAGCAGAGGTACATGACCTCGCTTCTGAGCGGTCTGAGGAGGGGTGGTTACTTCCTAGCTAACAGCGAAGAATCTCCTTCAGAGCTGAGAGAGGAGCTAGGCCTGCCAGAGGAGGTTCATGTGTGGTCCGTCGATGCAACGACCATCGCTCTAGAGGAGATAGGCAGGGCCTCTCCCAATACAACGATGCTGGGAGTGCTACTTGCTGCAACTAAACTGCTACCCGTGGAGTACCTAGAGCAGGGCATATTGTGGAGATGGCCCGGCTCTGTAGGGGAGAAGAACATTAACGCTCTCAAGAGAGCGATAAAAGAGGCTAGATCGGATCCCGCCAAAGAGGTGGTAAGTGTATGAGCACCCCGATGGTTGGATGGAAGGATCTTCCTATGGCAGCAGTTCCCTTCTTGAGTGCGAAGGAATACCCCACTGGAGAGTGGGCGGTATTCCAGCCTAAGATCGATGAGAGCAAGTGTGTGAAGTGCGGGCTCTGTTGGATGTATTGCCCTGACAGCGTGTACAGGTGGGATGGGGAAAGCGTTCCCGTTCCCGACTTGGATCACTGCAAGGGCTGTGGGATATGCGCTACGGAGTGCCCCACTAAGGCAATAGAGATGGTCAGGATATGAGGGGTGAGTTTGATGGTAGTTCAGAAGTCGGTTAGTCAAACCATGATGGCCCTTAATGGAGATGAGGCCGTTGCCTGGGCTGTGAAACAGAGCAATGTGGATGTGGTCGCAGCCTATCCTATAACTCCACAAACAATAATTGTAGAGAGGATATCCGAGTTCGTCCACAATGGAGAGGTGGACATGGAATTCATAAGGGTGGAAAGCGAGCACAGTGCCCTGAGTGCGAGTTGGGGAGCGGCTCTCGCTGGGGCGAGAGCGTTTACTGCTACTGCTGCAAACGGCCTAGCCCTAATGTGGGAGATCTTGTACATAACCGCTTCCACTAGGACTCCAGTCGTCATGGCCGTCGTCAACAGAGCTTTAAGCGCGCCGATAAACATTCATAACGATCATAGTGACAGCATGGGGGCTAGGGATTCCGGTTGGATTCAGATCTACAGCGAAGATGCGCAGGAAGCCTATGATAACACCATAATGGCCTTCAGGATAGCTGAGGAGGCGATGTTGCCCGTCATGATAACTTTAGATGGATTCACCATATCCCACACGCTGCAAAACGTCTCAGTTCTTCCTGATGAGGTTGTCTCAAACTTCGTCGGGGTCAGGAAGGTACCGAGGATCAAGCTACCCCACATCTACGGGGAGAAGGAGATACCACTGATGCTGAACCCGAAGTATCCGATATCGTTCGGGCCGCTGGACCTGTTTGACTACTACTTCGAGCATAAGGTCCAGCAGAATGAGGCCATGAAGGCTTCCGTCCCTGTCATAGAGAAGGTCCACAGGGAGTTCACCGAGATAAGCGGGAGGTCTTATGAGCCCGTCCATATGATCCCCTATAAAACGGAGGATGCGGATGTCGTGCTTCTAGGCCTCTCCTCGACCATGAGCGTGGTGAGGAAGGTGGTGGACGAGCTGAGGAGTGAGGGGAAGAAGGTGGGTGCCATAAGGTTGAGGGTATTCAGACCTTTCCCAGCTGATATTATTAGGAAGGAGCTTTCGAAGGTCAGCACTGTCGGTATCCTCGATAGATCTTTGAGCTTCGGGGCCGAGGGTGGTCCCGTGTTCATGGAGGTGAGATCTGCCCTTTACAGCTCCTCCTCGAAGCCCACCGTGTACGACTACATATACGGTCTTGGGGGAAGAGATTTACCGCCTAAACTGATAAAGAAGGCGTTTAACGAGCTTATTGAGGCTAGAGAAGAACCAGAGAAGCCTGTTATCAAGTATCTGGGGGTGAGGGAGTGATGGTAGCTAAGGCTATATGGAGGCCAGATATTAAGGAACTGGCAAGGATAGAGGGTCAGAAAAGGCCTGTGGAGTCCGGTCACAGGTTGTGCGCCGGCTGTGGCGCGGGGATAATAATAAGGCAGATAGCCATGACAGCTAGAAAGCCGCTAGTCTGGATAAATGCCACGGGATGCGTTGAGGTAGCGACGACCATATTCCCGTACACCTCTTGGAACATCCCTTGGGCCCACAATGCCTTTGAGAATGCTGCTGCTGTCGGATCCGGAGTGGAAGCTGCTAGAAAGAAGCTAGCTAGAGTGAACAGGTTCGAGGGAGATCCCGATGTTGAGCTGGATTACGACGTGATAGTGCTTGGCGGGGATGGAGGTACCTACGACATAGGACTGCAGGCGATATCTGGGGCCTTTGAGAGGAGACATAAGATCATGTATGTGCTATACGATAACGAGGCTTACATGAACACTGGTATACAGAGGTCGGGTGGAACGCCCTTCGGAGCGAGGACCACCACCACTCCCGTAGGCAAGGTGATCAAGGGTAAACCCCTCTTCAAGAAGCCGATAATGGACATAATGGTGGCCCACGGGATACCTTATGCAGCTACAGTTTCTCCTGCCTACTGGAACGACGCGCTTGTCAAGTTCAGGAAGGGTTTCGAGGCGGAGGGTCCAGCGTTCATTCACGCCTTCTCCACATGCCCGCTAGGTTGGGGAAGCGCCCCGGAGGATACAGTGAAGATCATGAAGCTGGCCGTCGAGACGTGCGTCTTTCCTCTCTACGAGGTCGTGGATGGGGAATACAGGCTCACCGGTCCGAGCGTATCCATAGCTAAGAATCCTGACAGGAAGAAGCCCGTCGAGGAGTACTTGAAGCTTCAAGGAAGGTTCAGGCACATGTTCAAGCCCGAGAACAAGTGGATGATAGAGAAGTTCCAAGAATGGGTAGACAGACAGTGGGAAACCCTACTTAAGAGAGCGGGTTACTGAACCCCACCTTTCACATTTTTGGAGATTTTATGTAAGAAAAACGCTTACCGGGTTCGGTCAGAACTCTTCCTCTTCCTCCTCCCAGAAGATCTCCTCTTCCTCTTCCTCCTCCCAGAAGTCCTCGTCTTCGAGCCACTCCTCCTCTTCTATCCCTTCCTCAAGAGGTATGACCTCTTTCACCTCTCCCTTCTCTATCTTGACTTCGAGGAGGGCTCCGCAGTTAGGGCATTGTATTTCTCCCTCGTAGTCCTCCTCGTCCAAGTAGAACTCATAGCCGCATGATGGACATGTTATCTCCACCAATGCCGACACCGCGTTGCTAAGCTTGACTACACTATATATAAGTTTCGGGAAGGCTCGGTAGATTAGTTAAACGTTTTAGGTAATAGCGGCCATATTATATAGATAAATAGGTCAATTCCGCCATCATATAGAAACATTATTTGGGTTACTGTTAGGATTAGATACCAGAAACGATCCTCAACCACCGTGCCTGACTAGTAACAGCGCTAGGACCAACTCCATAAACCCCCCGAGCAGAGCTAGGGAAAACAGCCTGTAGCTCACGCTGAGCTCGATAGATAAGGTGCACGCCTCTATGCACGGGTTACTCTGGTGTCCCAAGAAACCTAGTATCCCCCAGATGGAAATAACGATAACTAGCAGGGATACGGCTAGAATCAAGTAGGAAGCCCTCTTGAACTTGAAGTGAGCTAGTGATAGTAGAAATATCGCGATGTAGCTGAATCTAAGGGCATAGCAGGAGAGGCATGGTCTGATACCCTGAATGAACTCCGTATATAAGCTCAGGAGGATCCCTACTAGAGCTATAAGCGTTATAGCGAGGGAGATTGCCTTGGTGGACATGCCCGCTCCCCGCCCCATTCCCGGGCATCATATAAAAAATGTTCAAGATTTTCATACATCTTTCTTGAGGTACAGAAGTTCCCTTCCCCTCCAGATAGCAACTATCCTATGGTGAGGTATCTCCCTCCCATCCTTCAATATCACCCTGTCGTTCCTCACTTCAACCTCATCCCCTCTCACCTCTTCTAGGTCGTTTGGGGACCCTCTGCTCACGAATACTATTCTAAACTCCTCCGGATCCGCCCTAGGATCCCACACCATCGACTCCAAGATAGACCTGACCCTGCCTTTTCTCACGTGAATTCCAAACAACGTAGTAGTTTAATTGGATGATGGATATCCAGCGCTAGGTTGAAAATGAAAGTGCTGGCAGTGTCCGATGTACACGCACCCGTATGGCAGAAGGATCTGGAAAATGTTGTAAGTAGGAAGCAGAAAGGGGAGTACCTCATCCTGATAGCAGGAGACATGGTAGATAGAGGGAACTACAAACAGTATCGAAGGGTAGTGGATGCCTTGGGGAGTCTAGGAGATGTCGTGATGGTGGCCGTCTTCGGCAATGACGAGTACGACAGTGTGAAGGATACCATAAGGGAGGAGAATCCTGAGGTAACGTTTCTCGATGATGAGAGCCTAGTTTTGGAGGTGGAGGGACGGAGGGTAGGCATAGTTGGGTCCAGAGGGAGTCTGGAACTCCCTACTACGTGGCAGAAGAGAAACATCCCTGGGATAGAGAAGATCTACAGCGAGAGGTTGCGGGTGATAGGGGAGATGCTCAGAGAGCTCAGGGAAAAGGTTGACGTAACAGTTCTCCTTACCCACTACGCCACCACGACTAAGACCATGAAGGGCGAGAATCCCAGGGCTTGGAGGTACTTGGGCCACAGAGGGTTCGAGAGGTACATGAAGGAGGGGCTCGTGGATGTTGCTGTCCATGGACATGTTCACAACGGGAGTAAGACCGCTAGAGTTGGCAGTACCAAGGTATACAATGTGGCCTTCCCCATTTGGTGGGAGCTGGTTGAGATAGATCTGAGAAGCGAGCGCATTTCAATAGAGGAGTTTCTATCCAAGTAGTTGATTGGGGGTGATCTCGCCTGAAAATAGTCCTAACTACTGTGGAGCGGGAGGGAGATGCCGAAAAACTTGCGTCCTCCCTGTTAAGCGAGAAGTTAGCCGCGTGCGTCTCTTTCTTCCAAGTTAGAAGCTTATACTGGTGGGAAGGGAAGATAGAGAGAGCTCAAGAGTTCCTCTTGATTATCAAGACCGCTGATGAACTGATAGATAGGTTGATAGAGCATTTGGCTGAGATACATCCTTACGAGGTCCCCGAGATAGTGGTCCTCCCCGTGGAGAGAGTATGGGAGGCATATGAGAGGTGGTTAATGGATGCCACGCTACGATAGGCAGATCCCACTCATAGGGGAGGATGGTCAGAGGAAGCTGGGTAATTCGCTCGTAGCAATCGTGGGGCTGGGAGGGATAGGCTCCCCCTTGGCCCTATATTTGGGAGGTGCTGGAGTTAATCTAAGGCTAATAGACGGTGATCTCGTCAGTTTGAATAATATTCACAGGCAGATCCTGTACGGGGAGGATGACGTGGGTTTACCCAAGGCCCTAGTTGCTGAAAGGGAGATCAGGAGGAGAAACAAGGAGATAGAGGTAGAGGGGATCCCCGAACCCCTCACCGAGGGAAATATAGGGGATGTGCTCTCGGGGGTCGACCTAATACTTGACGCGACGGATAACTTCGCCACTAGATACTTGATAAATGAATATTCTGTTTCTCACAGGATTCCCTTTATCTACTCAGCTATCTCCGGCTTTTACTTCGCAGTAACGTTCATAGTGCCTGGGGAAACCCCCTGCTTGAGGTGCATATTTCCGAACGTCCAAGACAGGGGTTCTGTTCCGGTCTTGGGGATGACTCCAGCTCAGGTCGCCTCCATAGCGGCCGTGGAGGCCGTGAAGTACTTAGCTGGCATGGAACCCTCTCTTAAAGGTAAGTTGCTGATGGGAGATCTCAGGACGATGGAGTACACTGAAGTAAAAGTGGAGAGGGATCCTAAGTGCCCGGTCTGTAGCAGGCTGTTCACAGGAGGTCCTTAATGTCCTTCCCCTCGTATATGAAGCTCCTTAACTTGGCCGGTAGCTCCACGATCCTCACCCTCACCTGTTCCATCGTATCCCTATCCCTGAGGGTGACAGTCCCATCCTCCATCGTCTGGTGATCCACCGTAACGCAGGCTGGGGTACCCACCTCGTCCATCCTCCTGTATCTCCTGCCTATAGTTCCTGATTCGTCATAGAAGGCCACAAAGCCCTCCGATATTAACATCCTGTAAATCTCCTTGGCTTTCTCGGGCATTCCGTCCTTCTTCATTAGCGGGAAGACCGCTACCTCAATGGGCGCAAGGTATCTCGGAAGCTGCAGCCATACCCTCTCCTCGTTCTCCCTGTAGGCGAGCATCAGCTCATGGAACAGCACCCTATCCAAGCCTATGGATGGCTCGTAGAGGTGCGGCAGGAACTTCCTCTTACCGTCCGGGCTGGTGACCCTGAGATCGTTTCCTGAGACCTTCATGTGACCGGATAGATCGTAGTCCGTGCGGTAGGCGTTGTTAACCAGCTCGACCCAACCCAAGTCCTCGGTATAGACCTCCAGATCCCAGTGAGCTAGAGCATAGTGGGCCTTCTCACCCTCTATGAGTTCTCTGTATCGAAGCCTCTCCAGCGGAAAGCCCAGCACCTCGTTGAAGAACTTCTGGTAGAGGACCAGCCAGTAGGTTATTAAGTGGTTTATAGTGTAGCCCGTCTCGAGACCTTCTCTGGCGGTCATCTCCACTATTCTCCCCGTCTCCCTGTCTTCCCTCCTGAGGAACCTTATCTTGTAGTCCATGTAGGGTTCGAGCTTCTCGCGGTACATCTCGTCGGGATTATCCGGATCGAAGAACACGTGAATCTCCAGCTGCTGGAACTCTCTCATCCTTATCAAGGCTCTTCTAGGGGAGATTTCGTTCCTAAAAACCCTCCCAACCTGTCCAAGGATGAAGGGTAACTTCCCCCTCATGGTCATGTATGACTTCCTGAACTCCACCACGCTCCCCTGAGTTGTCTCCGGCCTTAGCGCAGCGTTGGGCTCCTCTGCCTCAGCACCCACCGCGAGGGTGAACATCAAGTTGAATTTCTTTATTCCAGTCCACTCCTTGGAACCACACTTGGGACATTTTATCCCGTTATCCACTATGATCTTCATCAGCTCTTCGTCTGAAAGTCCTTCCAAGTTCTCTTCTATGCCTAAGGTTTCCTCTATCAGTTTATCGACCCTGAACCTCGAGTGGCATCTCTTGCACTCTATCAGCTTGTCAAAGAAGTGCTCCAAGTGGCCCGAAGCCTCGAATACCTTGAGAGGAAGTATGTTGGGGGTCTCTATCTCATGTACTCCCTCGGGAAACACTATCTCCCTCCTCCAGAGGGAGACTATCTTTTCTTTCATCCTGAGGCCTAGAGGCCCGTAGACATAGAAGCCCGCGGGGGCCCCAGCATATACGTCTCTAGAGGATGGCCAGAAGAAACCCCTCCTCGTGGCCAGCTCCACGATCTTATCGTAGGTACCCTTCATTTTCCACTACCCACCTCACGATATCATCAGGCACTCCCGCTTGCTTCAGTATCTCGTATATGTAATCCTGACCCTTATCGCCGTACTTCATAAAGAAGTACCTGACGGTCTCGGCATATTCCCAGAAGTATATGACCCAAGCATCCGTTTCCTCTGAGTAATAGTCTGGCTTGATCTTGCTCCAAGGCTTGTAGTGCATGGTAGCTACTCTAACTTCAGCAGCTCCCCTCTCTTCCAAGTGTTCCTTGGCCACGATGAGGCTGTCTCCTGTATCAGCCACATCGTCCACCAGTAGAACCTTCTTACCATCTAGTCTCGTGGGAAGGGGTTCCACGACCTCAGCTCCTTCCCTGATGTCGAGGGCTTCGTAATGAACCACCCTTATGCTCCTTATATCCCTCACATCCAAGAAATCGCTCAGGAGCCTAGCTATCACCACTCCGCCCCTGAGTATCGCCACGATCGTGTCGGGCTTGAAACCCGAATTTATTATGGAATCCGCCAGCCTCCTGGCGTAGACCAGTGCGTCATCGGGGCTGATATGCAGGAACTTCATGGACATGTGTCACACCTCCGGGCACCTGCAGGGGATTGATCCGCATTTGGGACATCCCTTTCCATATCTTTCAACAAAAGCAGATTCCAAATCTATGGAGAGGAGATCAGCTAGGCTTAGCAGCCATGCGAGAACATCGGCGAACTCTTCCTTGAGGTTGCCGTCATCCAAGGTTCTTAGAGACCTGAAGAGTTCCCCTAGCTCCTCCCCTAGGTGGAGAGCGGTTCCCTTAACACCTCTTTTACGGTCTCTTTCGCCGTAAATCTTTCTTATCAGCTCTTGGGCCTCGGATATTCTCATCGGCATTACCTGCTCACATGAGCTGGAGAGCTATTATGACGACGCCTGTCACGACCGATAGCAGGACGGGGAACCACTTGGGGACCTTGAAGCCGCCTGCCTCGTCTGTGCTGAAGGTCAGGATACCAGCGACGGACATTGGCATGAAGCTCTTATCCTTCTTACCCTTGGGCATGCTACCCCCGCGCTCGGGGAGCTGGACCACACTAATAAATTTGTGATGGTGGTTTCGGGAGATGAGAATAAGGTTCAGAAACGGCATAGAACTCGACTGTGGGGAAAAGCTGCTCCTAGATCCAGTGAGGACGGTGAGAGACATACCTTCTCTCATATCCCACGCTCATTCTGATCATGTACCCAAGGATGTGAGGAATCCCTCGGGGCGGATCATAGCCACCGAGGGGACCGCGGCTCTAATCCAGAGGAGGTATGGGAACGGGACCCTAGACATCATCCATTTCAACGAGAGCGTGGAACTGGGATCCTTCGAGGTGTACGCCTTCCCAGCTGGGCACATATACGGATCCGCAGGGTTCTTGATAAATTGTAGAAGGAAAACAGTCTTCTATACTGGGGATATGAATCCTCTCGGTGGGCTTACGGTGGAGAGTCCCGCTAGGATCCCGAGTTCGGACGTACTGATAGTCGAGTCTACCTACGGGCACCCCAGATACAGGTTCCCCGATCCCCATAAAGTAAGGACGGATATAGCTAGGTGGGTCGCGGAGGAGGTGTCCTCCGGTAGATCCCCCGTCATAGAGGCATACCTAGTGGGAAAGTCGCAGGAAGTTATAGCGCTCCTAAACAAGTACACGAATGTAGAGGTCGTGGTCTCTAAAAGGGTCGCCCAAGTAAGTGAACCTCTCAAAGAGAGGTTCGGGCTCAAATATACGACTTCACCTGACGGACCCCATGCCCTAGTCACCCACAGGGCTAGGACCAACGGGAAGGCTAGGGTGACTGGCTGGGCCCTCTTCTCTAAGAGGAGACAGGATTTCCCGCTGAGTGCTCATGCCGATTTCGATGGGCTCTTGAGTATAGTGATGAGCACCAATCCAGAGAAGGTGCTGACCGTCTATGGATTCAGCGAGGAATTCGCTAAATGGTTGAAAAAATGGGGGATTGATGCTCAACCGCTTGGAGGAGAATGGTTGGAGCTCTGATCACTTCTTCTTCGTGGTGATTCCGGGTATCTCATCGGGAACCACGGAGGGCCTCTCCTTGACGGTGTCGAGGACGAGGGATGTGTTCGTGTCCCTGAGACCGGGTATGCTCTGGATTTTCCGGAGTATATCGTTCAACTCGGACTGGCTGCCAGCTATGACCTTGAGCACCACATCGTACTGACCGGTTATCTCGTGTACCTCAAGTACCGAGTTCCCTAAGAGTTCCACCACCTTCTTAGCCACATCTGTGTGCTTGCCCGGTTCCGTCTCTAACAGGATTATATACTTGTTCCCCTTACCGAGTTTAGCGTGGTCAACGAGAGCGGTGTATCCCTTTATTATACCAAGTTCCTCAAGCTTCCTGACCTTCTTCATGACGCCAGCAGGGCTCATTCCGAGCTCTCTAGCTATCTGGGTGTAGGTTATCCTCCCATTCTCCACCAGCTTCCTCAGTATCTCTATCTCCTTCGCGGTTATTCCCTTTACTCTAGGCATGAGATAACACCCCCACAGCGCCGTCCGAGGGGATGGGGAGTCGGTTCTCGACTCCTTGCTAACATCTACACCCACGTAAATAAAAAGATTTTTGCAATATGAGGGGATGGTGTTATAGAAGTGCGGTATAATGTGGCACTGGATGTTGCCACTGAGAGGAGTAAGGATCTTTTCACCCTCCCGGGAATACACTCGGCATTATTGCTCAACATTATTGCCATTACACTCCCGTGGGGTGGACTTCGTGTAGTGGGAGCATATTCATCCTCCTTGAGATATCTGTTCACATCCGCTCTCTTCTCAGCAACATCCTTGTTCTCAGTCTTGAGGAGCGCCGAGTACTTCGACCTGAGGAGGTCCTTGTGGGCCTCCTTTTTCGTAACGGCACCACTCGCTTTTGGGGTTCTTCTCGAGGGATTGGGTATTCCCTTTTATTCGCTTTGCTACACATCCCTACTCCTCGCATCTCTCATATCTTGGTCTATGGGAAAATCTACTAAATCTAAGGTGCTGCCATTCATCCTAGCTGGGGAGGCGATCGTTGTTAATGGACTGTCGCTCAGGCTCCTCTTGGTCCTCATCGTATCGATGATCTCAGCTCGCCTCGTGGGGGCAGTGGTGGGCTCGGTAACTGAGCCAGTTATAGGGCTCAGTGGATTCGATGGCGTCAGGGCCCTAGCAGATATCGTGCTGGGAGGTTCTGGGGCCTCTCTAGAGGAGAGGTTGGTGGAGAGGGGTGTGAAGGGCATCGCTAGTTTTGATGTCATAAAACTAGGTGAATCGGTGATAACAGCTGTCGATGTGCATCCAGGCCCGTTCAGGATGGGAAGCCACGATTTCCCGAGGAGAGTCATGGCTCGTCTCAGGGATAGGGGGTTGAATCCTATTTTTCTGAGGAGAGCATGTTCTCACGAGAGGAATCTAGCTTCATCGAAATTAGCGGATGAGATACTGGAGGAGATCGTGAGGTGCTTAGGTAAGGTGACGCCCTGCTGCGTCGGTGAACCGGTGTTCACATCGAATGATGGGTTCGAGGTCAGTGCCCAAAGATTCGGTGATACCTTGCTCTTCACCGTTTCAGGCAGACCTCTAGAGAGTTTCGAAGATATCCCCCATGAGATCGAGGAAGTCTTGGCTAGGGAGTTGAGAGTTAATGTGTCGGTTGTGGATAGACACGATTCACTCAGGAGTGATTGGTACGAAATGGCCTTCATTGACTCGGAACTGGGTCGGAAATTGGCCAAGATCCTTTTAGAGCTGGGGAGATCCGCTATTCAAAAGGAATGCCTGGAGAGCGCGCTAGTGGGATACCAATGGGATGACCCTGGCTGGCCTTCCGTGGGGCGTGGGGGGGTTGGGGTGCTCAGCTTGAGGGTGGGCGATATTACCACCTCCTATGTGATGATAGACGGTAACAACATGGTCCCCGAGCTCAGGGATTTGATAGATGAGTTCGCCCCCCGAGGAGTTAGGGTGATAGTGTCCACTACCGATACTCATGAGACGATCTCCACCAAGCACAGATATAATCCGGTCGGCAACGAGTGCCGTACCGAAGAGTGCCTGAGGAAGAGGGCATCCTACCTCATTGACTTGGTTAAGGAGTCGATCGGATCTATGGTGGAGGTAAAGGTCGAGTGCTACAGGGGGAAGGTGGAGACTGTGTTTATGGGAAGCGAACTCATGGCGATGCTCTCGTCCCTGATGGGATCAAGCAGGTTGGCCAAACCCCTGCTGGCATTGGCAATGCTTCCTCAAATTGTGGCCCTTCTCATGTAGGTGTTAACCGGATTGAGGGGATAAGATTTATCTAGGGGGGCATTACAATCCATCTGGGCCCGTAGCTCAGCATGGAAGAGCACCCGGCTTTTAACCGGGGGGTCGCGGGTTCGAATCCCGCCGGGCCCGCCATCTGAGGTGATCCGATTGAGCGACCTCGACAGGGCAAAGGAGCTGTTGGAGGAGGCTAGAAGGGAGCGCTCCGAGGTGAAGAGATACCTCACACTCATCAAGGAATCGATGATACACTCGTTCAGGGCAGGGCTCAGTAGGTTAGGGATAGAAGCTGACCATGAGAATGTCCTGAGGCTCTATCTCACGACTCCGCATGCTTATAGACCTTCGGTGGGGGAGCCGGAATTAGAGGAGTTCGAGTTCAGGTATGGCCTCATCACATCAGATAAACTCGGTGCAATGAGGGTGGACGACAGATTCTTAGATGCGATCTTGGATCTGGCCGAGAGGATATACTTCTGGGCCGAATCCATAAACAAGAAATGGTGAGTTAGGATCGGAGTGATCACTCGAACCTGAGAGCCTTAGCTGGTTCCAGCCTCGCCGCCTGCAAGGCGGGTGGAAGGGCGCCTAATATCGTGATGAAGAGGGTTACGCCAGCTATTGCCATAGCGTGCTCGGGTAGCAGGGTGGGTGTTATCACGAAAGAGGTGGCATGTGGCCCGCCCATCTCCCCTGGACCCATTATGGTCGCCAAGAGCAGGGAGGCCCCATATCCGAGCAGCATACCGGATATTATGGCTATGCTACTCATCAAAATTCCTTCGAATAGGAAGGATATGGCTATGTCCCTCTGAGAGGCGCCCATTGCCCTCATCACCCCTATTATCCTAGTACGCTCGGTAACCGCAGTGTACATCGCGTTCATTATTCCTATCGATGCGACCACTATGGTCATGGCAGCTATCGCCCCTAGGACCAGTAGTGACATGTTGACCACAGTGTCAAGCTGCTTCTGAATGTCCTTCATGGCTATGGGGAAGGCCGTGTCCCCATATTCCTCGCTGAGCTGGTCTACCACCTTGTCCACGCTATCCACATCTTCAGCTATTATTGCCAGTATCGTGTAGCTCCTCTGCCCCATCAGCTTCACGTAAAGCTTCATGGCATAGTCTATGGGTGCCAGTATGGACCTGTCAACATCCGCTATTATGGATGTTCCGTAAGGCGCGGCGATCCCATAGATCCTTGGCCTAGTCGTAAGTACGTCGTCGTAGGATACCTTCACATTAAGCCCTATTAAGCCCTCAATCTCTTCTGGAGGTAGTTCGTTTACCAGCTTATATCCCAGCACCACTGCCTCCTCCTTTGGGTTGGGGGGCCAATCCCCATACAGGAGTTCTATGTCGGGGAATACATCCTCGACGTAGTTCATATCAACTCCCATGACCACGTAGGTCTTGCTCTTCCCGAAGATGGTGAGGTTCATTGGGATCCTTATCAGGGGCATCACGGCCTCCACCCCCTCCATTCCCTCTATCTTGCTGACATCCAAGTCGTCGAACATCTTTTCCCGAGCTGAGAGGTATATCAATCTCATACTGCTGCCCTTGAATATGTCCTTGAGGGCCAAGCCGTAACCTGTGGCGAACGATATCACCGCCGTCAGGGTCAGGACTCCTAAGAATATCCCTAGCAGGGTGAGCGCTGCCCTCTTTCTCCTGCTCATCATAGCCTTGTAGGAGAACTTCACAATGTCACGGGACTTCAACCTCCTCGGACCTCCTACCGAATGCTACTTTCCCCACTATCAGCCCTATCACCAAGCCAGCTACGGCCCAGACCACCGCGTAGCGGGGATCCGTCATGGTGACCGTTGTCTTAGATGGTTGCTCGGTTACTTGGGGTCCCTCAACCGAGACCTCCCTCCTAGCCTCTTTCCAATTCTCTGGAGAAGCCATGTACTTTACAACTACGCCTATCTTGGGTGGAAGCTTATCTTCAGAGACCTGACAGGATAAGGCGAAGCCCGTGCTCTCTCCCTCATCCAACTCCCCCAAGTAGGTGGACGTGCCCATGCAGACCCCTGATTCTATGGTCACATTGATGTTATCGGCCTGTCTGTTACCGACATTCGCTAAATTACCTCTGATCCTCAGCTTGCCCTTACTGTAGCTGGCCTCCAGTGAGGAGATGACTACCCTAGCTTCCTCTATCCTCCCAAACCCGACCTCGGTGTTGAGCTGCTTGGTCACATCCTCATTGTCCTCCTCCATGTAGGTGAACGAGAGGCTCAGCCTGTAGGATTTACTGTCCTCCGATGGCAGTAGACTCAGCTTTATACTCCTAGAGTCGCCAGGGATTATGTCTCCTAAATCGAAGAGTGTGGGACCCAGTACCGTTATCGTCTGGGATGAGAGCTGGAGCTTCACTTTTCTGGCCGTCTCATCCCCCACGTTCTTCACGATCAGGTTGACCCCGTTGGGTATGCCTGCGTAGAGCATGTGTTTATCGGAGAGCACGATCAAGCTGGGGGATACCTCCTCCTCTTCCTCGTTCTTCTCAACCAGTTGAACGGTGAAGACCTTGGATACGCTGTAGTCCTTCCCTCCGCTGGTGTAGTGCACCAAGACTGCTACCTTGTCCGTATCCTGATCCAAGTTCTCATCTGCGTATGCCCCTATGTCATACCTGACTGAGGCCCCAGGAGTCAGCAGGGCACCCCCGCTTATGGAGGGGTTCAGTATCCTGATCAGGGAGGCGCTGATCTGTATTGAGGTTATGTGAGCGTCTTCCTTCCCGACATTCCTCAGGATGAGATATAACGTGGAGGCTTCCCCTTTGACTACCTTTCCGCTGAGGGTAAAGTCGACTGAGGACCTTCCCTTCACTTCCAAGCTGAAGGTGAATTTATTGGCTCCTCTTTTCACTACATCCCCGTCTTCATCGAGTACTTCATAGCTCAGGTTCACCTCGAAGTCGTACCATCCGGGAGGGGTCTTCGTCGGGATTTCAACGCTGAAGGTGAGTGCGAATCCTTCCCCGTCCTCGAATTTGTCCTTGCCCAGCTGTATCCCAGGTATTAACTTCTCAACGCTACCTCCGTTAGGATTCCTGAGTGGCGAGGGTATCTTCAGCACAGCCTCCAAGGGCCTCAGAGTGTGGTTTTCCTCTACGGAGACTTGGAATATTGCGGTCAGAGGAACCACTCCGTCTCCCGAGTGGACTATCAGTGCCTCCTGCTGGGTTCCCCATCCGTAATCCACCAAGGTCACATGGCCCTTGATGGCTGAGAGGGGCAGCAAGGGAATCAAAAAGAGGATAAGAATGGCACCTCCTATATTATGCCTTGACATCGGGTATCACCTCTCCTAATATTTTACCATCCCTTATTTTCACGATACGATCGGCCATTTCGGCCATCTTTTGGTCATGAGTGACCATAACGACCGTCCGGCCCTCCTCAACTAAGGACCTTAGTATGCTCATCACCTGCAATCCGGAGGCCGTATCCAAGTTACCGGTGGGTTCATCAGCGAGTATGACTATCGGGTCGTTCGCCAACGCCCTTGCTATAGCCACCCTCTGTTGTTCCCCACCAGAAAGCTCAGTCGGCCTGTGATTGGCCCTGTGCTCCAGACCTACAGCAGAGAGGAGTTCCATTATCTTCCTCCGGCGGTTACCGTTGTACTCCCCTATGGCCAAGGCCAGCTCAACGTTCTCATAGGCAGTGAGCCATGGAACCAGATTGAATGTCTGGAATATGAAGCCTATCGTCTTCCTCCTCAAGAGGGTAGCCTGCTTATCCGTGAGCCTCATTACATCTTTTCCGAATATTTTCACGGTTCCTGAGGTGGGTTTTGTGAGCAGGCCAAGTATGCTAAGTAGGGTCGTCTTACCACTACCTGACGGGCCCATCACAGCTATGAATTCCCCCTTCCTAACCACTAAGGAGATCCCCCTAAGTGCCTCCACGTAGTTCCTCCTAGTTCCATATCTCTTCCGGACATCCACCAGTTCGTAGACAGTATCTCTCTGCATCGGAGGGCACCTTCGTCACAAAGTTTAACATAGCTTAGTTAATAAACATTGCTAAGTTATTCTTGGCTATGTGGCTGGACCTGAGCTAAGTTATTCTTTATCTCCCTCTCATTCGTCGGGGGATCGAAACGCTAGAGGGAAGGGTAAAGGGGCTCAGTCACTTGGTTACTGATCCTGAGAGTGCCGTTCTTAGGGTTATATCCGATAGGAAGAAGGTGAGCATTGGTATAAGCGGGTTCGGTTCCTCAGGATATCCTAAAACTATTCCAAAGACTATAGCGGAGCTTTACGATGAGGGAAGGATGTCCGCGAAGATCTCTCTACTCACAGGAGCCTCTGCCTATCAGGTGGATCAGATACTGGGAGAGAGAAACCTCGTGGAGAGGAGGTATCCCTATCAGTACAGTCCTGTGATGAGGAATCTCATAAACTCGGGTAAGGTGGAGTTTTACGATTTTCATCTGGGAGAGTGGCCCCAGTACTTGAGGTCGGGTTTCCTCAGCTCGAAGATAGGGCCGTTGGATCTAGCGGTGATAGAGGCCGTTTACGTGGATGAGGAGGGGATTGTACCGTCGATGAGCGTGGGAGCTGTGGATGCATTCGTCTCTGAGGCGAAAGAAGTCATCGTAGAGGTGAATCCGGATATACCTGATGAGCTGATCGGCGTGCACGACATATACTCCCCTGGAATCCCGCCCAACCGGGAGCCCATACCGGTGAGGGATGTGAGCGATAGGATAGGGAGGGACAGGCTAGCTGTACCCGAGGGCAAGATAGTGGCCATAGTGGAGTCCCACGGTCATGATAGGGGAGGGGATGTCGGGGAGCCAGGCCCCGTGGAGAGGAAGATAGCGGACAACCTCCTTGGCTTCCTAGAGAGGGAGATTGAGGAGGGGCGCATTCCAGAGAGAATGCTACCGATAGAGTCCGGCGTGGGCACCGTGCAAGATGCCGTGATGTCCGCTCTGGCTGAAGCCGGGATAAGGGGTCTAAGGGCCTGGACGGAGGTGGCTCAGGACTCGTTCTATAAGATGATGTCCGCTGGCGAGATGGAGTACATTTCAGCGACTTCCCTGATGCTTTCACCCAAGGGCAGGGAATTCTTCTTCTCCAACCTAGGAGATTTCAGGGAGATGACCGTCTTGAGACCTCAGTCCGTCACCAACGATTGGGAGGTAATCAGGAGGCTGGGGGTCATAGCCATGAACACTGCCGTGGAGGTGGACATCTACGGATTCGTTAACAGCACCCACATCATGGGTACGCATGTGATAAATGGCATAGGGGGGTCCGGGGACTTCGCCAGAGCCGCTTACATGAGTATATTCATAACGCCCTCCATCAGGAAGGACGGGAGGATCAGCTGCATAGTCCCTATGGTTAGCCATGTCGATCACATAGATCACGATGTCGATGTGGTCGTAACCGAGCAGGGAGTGTGCGATCTGAGGGGAAAGTCTCCTAGAGAGAGAGCAAGAGATCTCATAGAGAACTGTGCACATCCGGATTACAGGGATCAACTCCTTGAGTACTTTGAGAGGGCGATCCAGGAGGTTGGGGGTCACATGCCCCTGCTGCACGGGGAGGCCCTGTCTTGGCACATGAGGTATCAGGAGCGTGGGGACATGCGCGCGGGATGAGGTGAGGGAGATGATAGTCCCCTTCAGGGATAAGAGGCCCTCGATCCATGAGACAGCGTTTGTCGATCCTGGCGCGCGGGTGGCTGGGGATGTGACCCTGCTCGAGGACAGCGCCATCTACTTCGGCAGCGTGGTGAGGGGTGATGATGACTCAGTGGTCATCGGCCCTGAGACCGGGATACTCGAACTATGTCTTGTAGAAGCTCCAGCGGGTCATCCTGTGGAGATCAGAGGGGCCCTGATATCCCATTCAGCAGTAATTCACGGGGCCAAGGTGTTAGAGGATGCGGTCATTGGGATAGGCGCTAGAGTGCTGGATGGCGCCATCGTCGGGGAGGCTGCCGTGGTGGGCGCAGGAGCCCTCGTCCCACCGGGGAAGGAGGTACCTCCAGCCACCCTCGTGCTTGGCGTACCAGCCAAGGTGGTAAGGGAGCTCAGCGAGGACGAAATAAGGAGGTTCAGGAGGGAGAGGGAAGTGGTCATTGAGAAGGCCAAGATCTACAGGAAAATGTTCAGAGAGCTAGCCCAAGGCCCTTATAGATCTCTCGAATAGGGTCACTAGGTTAGCTAGGTTCTCTCCCAGATCCTCCTCTATTCTCCTGAGGAAAATGTCCCTGAGCTTGTCCTGATCCAGTCCAAGCTTCTCCTCCATCTGCCTCAGGTTGTAAGTCGCAAGCCTAACTATATCCTCATCCTCATCTGTGGGCGGTTTAGCCAGTATGGCGCTCTTAACTAGCTCGAAGCTCTCCAGAAAAGAGGTCTTATCCGTGATAGGAAGTTCTTCCACGTAGATCCTAGCCATGAGGTCCACTATCGAGGAGAGCCTGTCCTCGGGAAGGAACTCCCCAGCGAGTGACAGGGTCCTCACCGTCTCAAAGAGCGCCTGTATTACAGTACTCATCTTGGAGAGAGGTTGTCACGACGTTATAAGCTCTCCTCCACATCAAGCTTATTACGGGATTCACGGGATCCTCGCCTATGGAACTGGCCCTCTTCGGTGACGTAAGGGAGCTCTGGAATGAAGCCTTCTCCAAGCTCCGCGAGAGGATCAGCTTACCAGTCGAGGTCGCCGCCAGCCTAGTGAGTGAGGTGAGGGAGAGAGGACTGAAAAGTGTGTTACATCTGACCGAGAAATTCGACGGGATTAGATTAGCCGAGGAGGAGGTATATGGAGCCCCGCATGACTACAGAGTAGACGAATTCGTGTTAGAGCCCTACGAGAGGTTATACACCTGCGCTGTATCCCTGTTGGATGGGAGGGAATGCTTCGTTGGGGGTTTCAAGACCCGACTGGAGTGGATAAGGGAGGATAAGGTATCGGAGCCTGTGAAGAGGGTCGGTGTCTACGTTCCTGGGGGCAGGCACCCCCTCCCCTCCTCCCTGCTTATGGCAATAGCCCCCGCTAGGGCGGCGGGAGTTGAAGAATTCGTCGTGGCTACGCCTCCTAGGAACTCCGGACTTATAGAAGGATTGGCTGCCCGACTGGGCATAGATGAGGTTCTGAGAGTTGGTGGGATCCAAGCAATAGCTTCTCTCGCCTACGGACTTCCTGAAGTCGGCCTAGAGCCAGTTGATATGATCGTGGGACCCGGGAACTCCTACGTGACAGCTGCCAAGGCAGTCGTTTCGAGGGATGTGAGAATAGATCTCCTAGCGGGACCGTCGGAGGTTCTCATTCTCTACGATGGTAGCTTTCCCATCGAGTTCGTGGTCATGGATATGCTCGCTCAAGCGGAGCACGGACCCGACTCCATTTCTCTAGTCCTCGTCACTTCTAGGGAACTGGCGCTCAGGCTGAGAGAGGAGCTCGATAAATATTCGGGGGATGGGAGGGTCTCTTCCCTCATGGAGAGGGGCGGCATACTGTATGGGGACAAGAGATCCTTGGAGAATTTCAGCGATGTTTTCACACCTGAACATCTGGAGATAATGGGGAAATTCGATGCAAGGCTAGCTGGAGCCGTATTCGAGGGCGTAGGAGTAGTGTACGGTGATTACGGTTACACGGGAGCGAATCACATCCTGCCCACTGGAGGTACCCTGACGGAGAGGCCTGGCCTTAGCCCGTTCTCGTTCTTCAGGGACTTCTCTGGAATATATGTTTACAGGCAGAGTGGGACCCTAGAGGCCCAAGCCTCGATCTCCGAGAGGGTCGCTAAGTTCGCTAGGTTGGAGGGGTTGGAGTACCACGCCAGATCCGCCGAGGTTAGAGGAAAAATTTATAAGGGGCCTGATACAGGCCCCAGCAACGGGGTGACATGATGGGGGATTTAGTTCACCTCTAGGAGAGATTTCATCAAGTTAGCAGTCGTTGGGACTGCCGGTTTAATCGTCGGTGGTTCTGTCGGCTACTTTTATGGATCTTCCGTCTCTCAGGCGAAGGTTGAGCGGGAAGCGAGCGAGGCCAAGAGAGAGCTCTCTGGGAAGGTCGCCATGTACGACTGGAGCAATAACAACAACCCCTTCGTCTTCGAGCTCTTCAAGGACGAGACTGGCGTCAAAGTGGTCTATGATGTGTTCGACAGTGATGATGAAGCATTTGCTAAGCTCGAGGCGGGTGGGAGCGGCTACGACATTGTGGTGCTCACCGATAAGTACGTGAGAAATGCCATAGAGAGGGGATACGTCAGGAAGCTGGATAAGGAGCTTATTCCCAACCTGAAGTACTTGGATCCCAAGTTCAGGGAACTTGAATATGATCCTGGGAACAACTATTCGGTCCCGTATGGATTCGGTAGTACGGCCATAGGACTCAACTCTGACGAGGTAAAGGATCTGAGGAGTTGGAAGCAATTCTTCGATCCTAATTACTTGCAGAAGTATAAGAGGAAGTTCTCTATGCTGGAGGATCCGCCTGAGGTCGTGTTCGCCACCAAACTGTACTTAGGAAAGGAATTAGATGACTGGAGTGATTCCACGATGGAGGAGGTTAAGGAGGCCCTCATTAAGCAGAAACCGTATATAGCGGGTTACTTCAGCACGGACAAGTACCTACCGGGATTAGAGAACGGGTCTCTGCTGGCCGCCCACGCCTACAACGGGGATGTGCTCACTATGAAGTACGGCGACGGGTTCAAGAACATATCGTACCTGATTCCGGAGGAGGGAGCGATAGCCTGGATAGACAACCTGCTCGTCCCCAAGGATGCTCCTAATCCGGAGGCCGCCCAAGCTCTCATAAACTACCTCATAGATCCGCTGGTGGCGGCTTACAAGACGATCTCCGTCTACATAGCGATGCCCATACCGGCAACCAAGAAGCTCCTCCCGTCTGAGCTGGCTGAGGAGCCCGCTCTCATACCTCCACCTGACCTCATGAAGAGGTTGTATCTATCTCCAGTGATGACCGACGAGAAGAGAGCCAAGATCAACGATATATGGGAGCAGGTGCTCGCAGCCTAGGGTGGAAAATTTTGGTCTCAATACCGAGGGGGTTCAGGGACTTCCCCCCTCCATTTATGATCCTAAGGAAGCGAATCATGTCGAGGATAGAGGAGGTGTTCAAGCGCTACGGCTTCGACCCGTTCGAGACTCCCGCATTGGAGTACTGGGAGACCGTCAAGGGCAAATTGGGTGAGGAGGCAGAGAGCCGGCTCATGTTCATATTTCCGGACTTCCTCAGCAAGGAGTGGTACACCTTGAGGTACGAGCTTACCTTTCCCCTAGCTAGGTACATGGCCATGCACCCGGAGACGCCTTTACCGTTCAAGAGGTATCACATAGGGAGAGTATGGAGGCACGAGGAACCTCAGAGAGGTAGGTACAGGGAATTCTGGCAGTGCGATGCGGATGTGGTGGGCAGCCCCTATCCCGAGGCCGACGCCGAGGTGATAAGCCTGAACATCGAGGTAATGAGGGAATTCGGTTTCAGGGATTTCACAGTGAAATTGAACGACAGACGGCTCCTAACGGGCGTCTTCGAGGAGGAACTCGGTATTTCCAATCCGATCCCCGTCTACAGATCTATAGATAAGCTGGACAAGATCGGTGAAGGAGGAGTGAGGGCAGAGCTCCTATCTAAGGGAATGCATGAGGATCTGGTCGATAGAATAATGGACCTCATCTCCAAGAGGGGCCGGTTCTCCGAAATGGTCGAGGGTTTGAGCTCGATGAGGAATGAAGCTGTTTCCGAGGCACTCAAACACTTGGAGGAGATCTTCTCTATAGTAGGTGATGAGAGACTGATCTTCGACCTGTCGCTGGTTAGAGGTCTTGAGTACTACACCGGACCTGTGTTCGAGACAGTGGTTAGGGAGCCCAGAATAGGTTCACTGGCCGGGGGTGGAAGATACGACAGGCTAATTGGCATGTACTCTAACAGAGATGTCCCGGCTACTGGAGTGAGCGTGGGCGTTGAGCGACTCATCGATGCTGGACTGGAGCTCGGGATCTTCAACTTGGATGAGAGGAGTTACGTGCAGGTGTTCGTGATCAGCGTCAAGAGGGATAGCTGGAAATACGCTTGGAGGGTCGCTGAGATTCTGAGGAGAGGAGGGTTCTACGTTTCCCTCGATCTGATGAGAAGGAGCCAGTCAGGTCAGAGGGAGTACGCTCGTAAATTGGGGGCTGAAATCATGGCGTTCGTGGGTCCCAAGGAGGAAGAATCCGAAACCGTCACGCTCTACACGGAGCAGGCGAGAACGACTGTGAGCCTCAGAGGGGTAACCGATGCTGTGAGGAAGCTTCTCTCCCAATCTTAACCCTGAAATTGGCCTCCAAGGCAGCTATCCCTTCTAAGAAGGATCTGATGTCGTTCACGAAGGAAGGGAACTTGGAAATCGGGACTATGGGGACACCTGATTTAGATAGTTTGGTGCCGAAATCTAGCCAAGTGACGACACACGGTACTAGGACACCATGTCCTGGCTTTGGATGAACATCCTCTAATAAGCGTCGTTCAATAGCTTGTTTCAGGGCTATTGTCCTCATATATTGGTGCTCGGTAGCCTCAAGTATTTTGTAAACCTTGGGAGAGCTTCCCTTCGACCACATCTTGCAATCGAGAGCCAGTGTCACCTCATTGTCGGAAGCCACTACATCTATCTCATACCTCTTTCCTTGTAGTGTGAATCGAAGACCTCTCTTAGTGGAAAATCCGGATATTTGAAGTCCTCTCTCGCATAATCCCTCGAAATCCTTCCAATCGAGGAGCGCTATCGCTTTCTCGGGGCTCACCCCGAGTTTTATGAGGAGAAAGGCCACTCCAACTGGGTCTCCGCATGGGTCCTCCCCTCCTAGCTCCTCCTCGAAGTATGAGAGGAGGCTGTCTGGGATCCTGTCCCATCTACCGCTCACTAGGAGGTGGATGCTCCTCAGAGCCTCTTCCCTCAGCCCCACAGGCTGTGGAACCCCCATGAAGATTTACATTTTACCGCGTTTTGGGTGCGAGGTGAGTGGACCTTGAAGGTAGTTACATCTACCTTCTCATTCAAGACGGGCGGGGAGATCAACTTCATCGATATAACAGATAATGTTCAGGAGATAGTTGAGAAGAGCGGAATTAGAGATGGAATAGCCGTGGTCTTTGCGCCCCACGCTACCGGGGCCATTATAATCAACGAGAACGATCCATCCCTGCTAGAGGATTTAAGTGAGGCCCTTGAGAGGATCATCCCCCGTGGCGCTGGATACAAGCACCCTATAAATGCGCATTCCCATCTCAGATCCATCCTAATGGAACCCAGTAAGGTGTTCCCTGTGATCGGCGGATCTCTAGCATTGGGAACTTGGCAGAGCATCATATGGGTTGAAGTGGACACCCATCCACGCACTAGAAAGGTAATAGTTACTGTCCTTGGGGATTAGCTGGCTCTTCCACGAACAGAGCGAACAATAGCAGACTGAACAATCCGATGGAAGCGCTGGCTATGAAAGATAGCGCGGCACCCGGTAGGACGATACCCCCAACCTGTATGATCCGAGGAGCGAAGTCTTTGTAGAGCTGGCCGCCAACTATCGGTCCCAAAACCGCTCCAACATTGAACATAGCTTGCACTGTCCCGAACACCTTCCCCCTTATGCTCTTTGGGGCTATATCAGCCTGGAGCGCTCTAAACGAGGGTATGTACATGTTGAATGCGACGGATCTGATGGTGGATATGACTGTGAGTCCCTCGACATCTCTAGCGGTGGGTATAAGCAGGGTCATGAGACGTGAGAAGACCCCAGCTATCAAGATCAGTGGTTTCCGCCCAAATCTGTCACTCAACCTCCCTCCAGGGTAGGCAGCTGCTAATCCAAAGAGCCCAGAGATCGTGGTGACCACTGCAATTGCGGCCGGGTCCGACGAAATGAATTGTATTATGTAGAGGCTCATTATTGGGGCTATGAATCCCATCGCAAATCCGTTAGCCAATGCCATAACATAAATCGTGTTTATGCTTCTTCTGATGGATTTGGGAGGTCTGACATCTGCTCTGAGCGAATCCATCGCCTTTTTAGCGAGTTCCACTCTATCTTCTTTGAGTAGTAAAGAGAAGAGAATGGAGAACGCCGATATAAACGCTAAGCCGATGAAAGGGAACTTGAGCGCCTGTTCAACCTCTCTTATCCCCAATATGTGGATACCTAATTTGTAGATACCCACGCCTATGGCTGGACCCCCAATCATTGCTAGATTCGTCAAGGTCATGTATATCGCCATGGATCTCCCCCTCATCCCGCTCGGAACGCTGTCCATCAGCAATGCCTCGGCGACGGGCCAGACCATGGCTGAAGCAATTCCCTGAAGGCCTCTGATAGCATAAAGGTCGTAAACGCTCGAGGAAAGGATGTACGCATAGGCCAGAAGCGAATATATGATCGAGCCTGCTGTTATCAACTTCTTCCTTCCAACTCTATCGCTGAGGGAGCCGAAGTACCTAGCGAAGAAGGCCCGGGTTAGCATGAACGCGGACATCATCAGACCATACTCCACGGCGTACTGGGAGGCATGCTCGATGACGCCCAGTTCCTCGGGGAGCTCAGTTATCCCTCCCTCCAAGTAGACCACGTAGTAGGGGAGGATTGGAGATATAGCACCGAATCCCAGGGATATGACGAATCCAACCAGTGAGAGTATTATGATATTCCGCTTCTCCATATCGAATGCCTCCTTGGAGATCGGGATCCAGCAACCTGTGCGGAGTTCCCTGTACAGTAATGCTTTTAACTGTTGAAGGTCCCCCGACCCAACCCGTTCTAGGGGGTGCAAGTATGGGGGATCTAGTTTGGCCTTGAGAGACCTCTGAAGAGATCTCCTCTCTCCTTGTCTAAGGCAATTGTCATCATGCCCGCGTTCCATGCCACATCCGGATCGTCCAGTGACCCGTCCAGTTCCTCAGAGGGAGGTGTACTCAGATGATAAGGGTAGATCTCAGCCAAGAGGAGATACCTACCTATTGGTATAACATAGTCTCAGATCTGCCCGATCTACCGCCACCCATCCATCCAGCGACGAAGGAGCCACTGGGACCTAAGGATTTCTACCCCTTATTCCCGAAGGAGTGTGTGGATCAGGAGTTCTCCAAGGAGAGGTACATCAAGATACCCGAGGAGCTCAGGGAGTTTTACGTGAGGATCGGTAGGCCCACACCCCTGTACAGGGCCAAGAGATTGGAGGAATATCTTAGGACTCCGGCTAAGATATACTACAAGAGAGAGGATGTGACTCCGACAGGAAGCCACAAGCTGAACACCGCATTAGTGCAGGCCTTCTGTGCCGCCAAGGAGGGTCTTGAGTACCTGACGACCGAGACGGGTGCGGGGCAGTGGGGAAGTGCGCTGTCCTACGCGACTTCGATGATGGGATTGAGGGCCCTAGTTTTCATGGTCAGGATCTCGTACCAACAGAAGCCCTATAGAAAGCTAGTTATGAAACTCTACGGCGCGGATATCGTCCCATCGCCGAGCGACAGAACCGAAATCGGCAGGAAGTACCTTGAACAGGACCCGAACCACCCAGGCTCCTTAGGCATAGCCATAAGTGAGGCAATAGAGACGGCGATGAAGGACGAGAAAGCGAAGTACTCGCTGGGAAGCGTTCTAAATCACGTGATACTGCATCAGACAGTAATAGGACTAGAAGCCAAGAAACAGATGGAAATCTTGGGCGAGAAGCCAGATGTGCTCATAGGATGTGTTGGGGGCGGGAGCAACTTCGCTGGGCTCACTTTCCCCTTCATAGAGGAGATACTAAGTGGAAGGGAGGAGTACGAGGTTATAGCAGTGGAGCCGAGGGCGTCTCCCTCACTTACGGAGGGGGAGTACAGGTATGACTTCGGAGACAGCGCTGGGGTGACTCCTCTCATCAAGATGTTCACACTCGGGCATGACTTCGTGCCGCCACCTATACACGCTGGTGGTCTGAGGTATCACGGTGCCGCTCCGACGGTGAGCCTTCTGAAGTCCAAGGGAGTGATCAAGTCAGTTGCTTACCCACAAGAGGACGTGTTTAAGGCCGGGAAGATATTTGCCATGACTGAAGGTCTGATCCCAGCTCCGGAAACTACCCACGCGGTGAAAGCGGCAATAGATGAGGCGCTGAAGGCTAAAGAAGAGGGTGAGGAGAAGGTTATACTCTTCAACTTCTCCGGACATGGGTTGCTGGACCTGAAGGGATATGAGGATGTCTTGGGGCTTTAAGCCCCTAAATTTATTTTGGGAGTATTCTGGTACCCGTCTTGCCTTCCAGCGCTTCAATGACCTTGTCCAAGCTCGTTATTATGGCTTCCCTGCCTGTCCTCTCCACGAACCTCATGGCAGCTTTGACCTTGGGACCCATGTTCCCCGGTGGGAAGTGTCCCTCCTCATAATATCTCTTGGCCTCTTCCAGCGTCATGACATCCAAGAATCTCTGGTTGGGCTTCTTGAAGTTTATCGCTACCTTCTCCACGTCAGTGAGTATCATGTAGAGGTCGGCATTCAGCGAGGTGGCCAGTCTCTCGCCAGCTAGGTCCTTATCGATTACAGCGTCCACTCCCTCGTATTCTCCATCGTCGACGACGGGGATCCCTCCCCCTCCAGATGCTATCACCACTATTCCCGCTTCCACCATCCTCCTGATCGCTTCTATTTCCACCTGTCCTATGGGATCCGGAGAGGGTACAACTCTCCGCCAACCCTTGCCTACATCGTACTTCATAACCCACCCCTGCTCCTCCTTGAGCTTCGCCTCCTCTTCAGGATACCACGGTCCGATGAACTTGGTTGGGTTCTGAAACGCCGGATCTTCCCTATCTACGAGTACCTGAGTGACCACTGTGGCGACAGGTACATCCATCCCAGCTCTCTTGAGCTCGTTTATCATAGACTGTTGGATCATGTATCCTATGAGCCCTTGGCTCATAGCTCCGCAGGCGTGGAGGGGCATGGGAGGGACTTGGTCGGTAGCCGCTTCCTGTTGGAGGAGTATGGCACCTACTTGGGGCCCATTACCGTGGGTGATGACCAACCTGTATCCCCTCCTGAGGAGTTCCACCAGCTGCTTACTCGTCCTTCTAGCATTAGCCAGCTGCTCCTCGAAGGTCCCCTTCTGACCGTATTGAAGGAGAGCGTTGCCTCCGAGGGCTATCGTGATCAGTCTGTCCATAGGCATCACTCTCGAAAAATTGGGAGTGGGGGTATCACCTTATGATGGCCGCGAGAATCGCGGCCTCAGTCCAAAGCCTGTTCTCGGCCTGATCGAATACCACAGACCACCTGCCCTCTATAACTTCGTCAGTCATCTCGTTGCCCCTGTACGCGGGCAGGCAGTGCATGAATATCGCATGCTCCTTCGCCAAGCTCATGACCTCAGGCGTGACTGTAAAGGGAGCGAAATCCTTCTTCCTCTTCTCCTTGGTCTCCTCCGGCTTGCCCATGCTCCACCAAGTATTGGCATAGACCACATCCGCGCCTTTAACGGCCTCCTTGAGGTTGTGGACTATCTCGAGCTTGGTCCCCCTCCTCGCGGCCTCCTGCTCCGCGAACTTCCATATCTCCTCCAGTGGCTCGTACCCGGGGGGGACTGCTAGGGTCAGATCCATCCCGAACACGGGCGCGGTGGCGATCAAGGAGTGCGCCACATTCCACACGTCACCAGTGTAGACGATCTTGAGTCCCTCCCAGTAACCGAACTTCTCCTTTATGGTCATGAGGTCGGCCATGGCCTGGCAGGGATGTTCCTCGTCGGAGAGCGCATTAACGACGGGGTTCCTCATCCACTTAGCGTACTCCTCTATCTCGTCCTGACCGAAGGTCCTTATGACAAGGGCGTCATAATACCTGTCGAGAACCCTCGCCGTATCCTTTACGGGTTCACCCCTCTTGAGCTGGAGCTCGTCAGGCCTCATGTAAACGGAAAAGCCACCTAACCGGTAAACAGCTGCCTGAAATGAGTTTCTGGTTCTGGTAGAGGGCTTCTTAAACAGGAGAGCAACAGCTTTCCCCTCCAAGGGCTTAACCCTTATCCCAGAGTACCACATCTTCTTCAGATCCATGGACATCTGGATAAGGTACTCCAGCTCCTCCCTCGTGAAGTCCCTTGTGGTGATGAAATCCCTACCTCTCAGATCGAATAATGCCATACGAAAATCCCCCCTGATTGGTATGCATTATATCAGTTAGCTAAGCTAAGAACTTTTCTACGAGAGATAACTTCTCTAGTTCATTGACGCCCACAAATCAAGTACGTAATTCGTCGGTATGCGTTGTCAACTCCTACCAGAATGACCGCGCGCGTATAGTATTACGTGGTTATATTCCAATTGTAAGCATCTTTTTCAGAAACAGGGAGACCTGAGGGCTCTTGAATATGAGATGGCACATTTAAACTATCAATCTTTAAAAGTAACTTCTCTGGATTAGTAGGGGAGCGTATGGCTCTCAGTAAGAATGTATTAGTTATCGTTGTTGTAGCCCTCATCGTGATCGTGGCCGCCGCATTCTATCTGACCCAGACTGGTCCTACTGCTGGTGGAACCGTGAAAGTCGGTTTAATAGCTCCTTTGACCGGTGGATTGGCTGAGCATGGTTTGGATATGAAGCAGGCAGCTATCCTTGCTGTTGATGAGATAAACAAGCAGGGAGGAATATTGGGTAAGAAGGTTGAGTTAGTTATAGAAGATACCGAGTGCAATCCCACCAAGGCGACCGCGGCAGTCCAGAGGCTTCTCACTCAGGAGAACGTATACGCCGTATTTGGAGAGTACTGTTCTACGGTTACTTTAGCTGTTCAGCCTTCGATCATGGAGGCTAAGAAGCTTCTGTTCGTCCCAGTCTCAGTAGCTACTAAGATAACGGAGCAGGGATACAAGTACACATTCAGGACTTGCGCTAATCAGTGGATGCAGACAACGCAGAACGCTGATTGGGTAGTGGAGCATCTGAAACCCAAGACTGCTGCAATGCTGGGTGTGAATGACGATTATGGAAGAGAGGGGCTCAAAATATGGGGAGATCGGGCCAAGTCGAAGGGAGTCAAGATAGTTGCAGAGGAGTATTTTGACAAGGGATCGACTGACTTCACATCGCAGCTATCCAAGATAAAGGCAGCCAATCCTGATGTGATATTCGTCGTCGCTAACATAAGGGATGCCGCCAACATACTCAGGCAGGCTCACGAGATAGGCCTCTACAAGCAATTCGTCATGCTAGGCGGAGTGACCAGCGATGAGTTCCTACAGCTGGCGGATGACGACGCTCTTGGGCTAGTTCATGTGAGTTACTTCGAGCCCACATCTAAGAGGCCTGCTGCAGCTGAGTTCGTCAAGAAGTTCAGAGAGAGATGGGGAAGGAACCCCGCGATGTACGCAGCTGGGGTCTGGGACGCCTTCTTGGCGTTCAAGCTGGGCGTTGAGAAAGCGGGTACATGGGATGTCGATAAAGTGGCTGATGCCATAAGATCTCTCAAGTTCGAGGGAGCCCAAGGAACCATATACTTCGATGAGAAAGGCCAGGCCCAGACCAAGGTACTGCTCGTTCAAGTACAGAAAGTGGGAGGGAAACTCAAGAGAGTCATCCTTTACCCACCGTCGGATAAGCAGGGAGAGTACATACCTCCAGAGAAGCTTTACGGTGGCTGATCAACCCTCATTTCCACTTTTTCCTTTTGGGAAGGGATGAACCGTGGTAATACAGCCCATGGAGCTCCTAGAGCAGATACTCTTCGGCCTGATGATAGGTGGCATCTACGGAGTGATAGGCGTCGGCCTCACAATGATATTCGGGGTCATGAGATTGAGCAACTTCGCGCATGGAGAGTTCTACATGCTGGGGGCTTACTTCACTTACACCTTCGTTACATTAATAGGAGGAGATCCGTTCATCTTGGCTCCTCTAGCGGCCATCGCCGTCGGAGCGGTCGGTATAGCCATAAACAAGCTACTGTTCAAGTCCCTGTATGAGGAGCTGAAAGAGGCTAAGGGTGCCGCAGCTTTCTACTTCCAAGATCTGAAGTTCATCATGCTCACCATAGGTCTCAGCATACTCTTCGTGGATCTGGCGCTAGTCTTGTGGGGACCCATACCGATCTCCATACCCAGCCCTCTGACCAAGCACATAATCAAGCTGCCTGGAGGGTTATCATTCAGTTTGGCTAGGCTAATAGCATTTGTGGTGGCCATAGCAACGCTTGTTGGGCTGTATGCTTTCCTCAAGTTCACTAAGACGGGTAGAGCAATAAGAGCAACGGCCCAGAACCCATCAGCGGCAATGCTTGTAGGGGTGAACATATACAGGATATACGACATCACCATGTTTCTATCTACGGGACTAGCCGCGCTCGCTGGCGGCATTCTTGGACCCATTTACAATGTATATCCGACCATGGGTCTGGATGTGGTCGCTAAGGCCTTCGTAGTCGTGATCACGGGAGGCATGGGGAACGTAATTGGAAGCATCTTGGCAGGCTTTCTCATCGGCCTAGCTGAGAGCTTGGGAGGACTGTTTCTAGGAACTGAGTATAAGCAGGTCGTGGCTTTCGTGATAATGATCATAGTGCTCTGGGTCAGGCCAGAAGGCATCCTAGGAGGGGGGAGGAAGTAATGCTTGGGATCACTAAGGATGTGGTTACGGAAATCTCCAAGTATTATCTGATTGCTCTAATCTTGCTGATACCCGTTCCTCTGGCTGGGGACTACATCACTCACGTGACTATATTGGTCATGCTTTACGCAGTGACGGCTGCCAGCTTGGACATACTGGTAGGATATACCGGTAGACTTTCACTAGGGCATGCAGCCTTCTTCGCTGTTGGGGCATATACATCAACCCTCCTCGCGATGAATTGGGGTGTGAGTCCCTGGATCGGGATATTCATCGGCGGTTTAATGGCCTCCGTGTTCGGGCTGATACTTGGAGTGCCCTCTTTGAAGCTGAGAGGGCCTTATCTAGCCATATCCAGTCTGGGATTCGGAGTAATAGTTTGGTTGATGCTGATAAACTTGGATTGGCTCACCAGAGGACCGTTGGGGATACCGGGAATTCCTCCTCTCCCTAGAATAGGTCCCATCGACTTCAGGAGTAAGGTGGCGTTCTACTATGTGGCACTCGCTTTCACCTTGATCTCCATCTTCCTACTGCATCTGCTAACGAAGTCTAGGATCGGGAAGATACTCATGTCAATAAGGGAGGACGAGGATGCTGCTCTGTCGGTGGGTGTCGACGTCCCCTTATTCAAGGTTTACGCTTTTCTGATAGCCACATTCTTCGCTGGAATATCGGGAGGGCTTTACGCTCATTACCTCAGGTACATCAGTCCTGAGATATCCACATTGGGAGAGTCGATATACATACTCTCCATGACCATAATCGGCGGGTTCGGTACGCTGATAGGACCCGTCATGGGAGCAGCAGTCTTATCACTACTTCAGGAGTTGCTCAGATCCTACCTAGAGTACAGGTACCTAATCTATGGAATGCTGATCATTCTTGTGATGAAGTTCTTCCCATCGGGGATCTACGGCATCGTTCAGTTCATCTTAAGGAAGGTGAGAGAATGATCTTAGAGGTGGAGGGGGTAGTTAAGAGGTTCGGTGGGCTCGTCGCAGTGGACGATGTCAGCTTCAGCGTGAAGGAAGGAGAGATCTTCGGGATAATAGGGCCCAACGGCGCCGGTAAGACCACACTTTTCAACGTAATAACGGGCTTCTACAAGCCAGATTCAGGCAGAGTGAGGTTCCAAGGAAAAGACATAACTGGCATGAGACCAAACAAGCTGGCTAAGCTTGGATTAACGAGGACATGGCAGATAGTGAAGCCCTTTCTAGGGATGAGTGTCTTGGACAATGTGCTGGTATCTATCTACGCGACTAAGGGTGTGATATCTGGGATTAGTGAGAAGGCAGCTGTAGAGAAGGCCGAGGAGATTTTGGAGTTTGCTGGCCTACTGCATAGGAAGGATATACTGGCAGAGGCTCTACCTCATGGTGAGAGGAAGAGGTTGGAAATTGCTAGGGCTTTGGCTACCGAACCCAAGCTCCTCATGCTGGATGAACCGGCTGGAGGGCTCACTCCTACGGAGATGGATGAGGTTATGGAAGTGGTGAGGAGAGTGAGGGAGTCCGGGGTCGCTGTGGTGATAATAGAGCACAACATGAGGGTGATAATGAACGTGTGCGAGAGAATAATGGTCCTCAACTTCGGTAGGAAAATAGCCGAGGGAAGTCCGGAGGAGATCTCGAGGAATGAAGAGGTAATAAAGGCTTATTTGGGGGAGAGGTTCCATGTTAGAAGTTAAGGACATTTCCGCCGCTTATGGGAAGGCAATCGCCCTCAAAGATATCTCGCTTTACGTAGGTGAGGGGGAGATCGTCTCCCTCATAGGGGCCAACGGAGCGGGGAAGACGACCACGTTGAGGGTAATAACTGGTATACTCAGGCCCTTGAGGGGAGATGTGGTCTTCCAAGAAAAGAGTATAGTCGGTATGGAGCCCTATCAGATAGCCTCCTTGGGAATAATCCATGTACCCGAGGGTAGAGGTCTCTTCCCCGATATGACGGTGAGGGAGAACTTGGAGATGGGGGCGTTCATGAGGACCGATAGGGATGAGATTGAGAGGGACATGGAGTTCGTATACTCGCTCTTTCCGGTGCTGAAGGAGAGAGAAAAACAGCTCGCCGGAACCCTCAGTGGTGGGGAACAGCAGATGCTCGCCATAGGTAAGGGACTCATGGGCGGGCCAAAACTGCTACTGCTCGATGAACCCTCGTTAGGCTTGGCGCCCTTGCTGGTCGACAGGATATTCGAGACGATAAATCAGATAAACAGGGAGAGGAGGGTTACCATACTAATCGCCGAGCAAAACGCCTACATGGCATTGAGTATATCTCACAGAGCTTATGTGATTGAGAACGGCGTTACTGTGATGGAAGGTACGGGTAAAGATCTTCTGGGAAATGAGCACGTGAGAAAGGCTTATCTGGGGATATAATATAACTAGCGAAGCACGCTATATCTCTCCAGTATTTCTTTTAGGTCTAGAAACTCGACTTCTAGGCCCCTTAAGGTCTTCAGGTATTTAGCTGCCTTGGCGGAATTAGTGGTTACCTTCCTCACCCCCATGTCCTCTAGGGGAGAGACGACCATGCAAGTGTCGGCCCATATCTCCGCACCAAACCTGTCGAGTATGTTCTTCAGGCCGGATCTCTCAACCATTGAGAGCACGGCTCTAGATGTATAAAGCCAAAATCGAGTCGTGGCTTTCCTCCCGTTCACCATTTGAGCAATGGTTCTGAACTCTTGGAGGGAGAGGTGCGGACACCCTAAAACTACCAGATCTGTTCCCCCATCAAATGTGCTCAGGTCCTCGTATACCCCCCTCAACTCGCTTCTGGTCACCTCTACCTCTCGATCGACCGGTTGAAGAGGGTTTGGCGTCACTCCTGGGACATGGAATACCTCTATGGAGCCTGAAGCCGCTCCAGCAGCCGATAGGGCCTTCATCTCTGGTACGGATCCGCTCACGAGGTATACTGGGACGGCATTAGGGTATTCTCTACCCACGAGGAAGGCTAGAGCGTAGTAATCCGAGAGATCCTCCATTTCAGGTGGCTTCACTCTGAAATCGGGCCTCCTATTGATCTCTAGATGCCTGCCGTAGAGGGAGGTGTACCCTGTTGCGGCCGAAACTATAGTCTTAGTCCCTCCTTCCCTGTTAGTCTTGGCCCCAAGTACGCTATTTGCATAGGCAACCGCGCTAGATTCTCCCCAAGATATGTGCTCCCCGAAGTGGGGTAGATTGCCCACCAAGTAGGGAGTGCATGTGAAGGACGGAGTCGCCCCCATCTGCAGAAGGGATTCTACTATGCTCAGCTGACCGCTTGCGAAGCCCTCTGGAATCCCCATATCTCTCCACTTGGTCAGATCCATTCCTAGAGGATTAGTTGTCGCTAGAACCCTGAATTTCACCCTTTCCTTTATCTCCTCCAGCCACTTCCTCCCTGCATCGCCTATAGTTGCATACGAGACCCCAGATATGTGCACTGAGCTCACTCTGACGAAACCCTCGGCGCCGGAGATGGAGGCCTCCTTCTCCAAGTACCTCCTGAACTCATCGGGGACCTCCGGGTCCTCAAGCCTTAGTTCTCTTCTTCCCTTCAATTCCACAGGTATTCCAGCCAGTTCCGCACTGATGGTTATGCTGTCCGGCTCTTCCAAGACTATCTTGAGAGGAGCCGTCCCGTATTTTTTCAGGCTGAAGAAGATATACGCTCCCACGGTGGATCCAATGGAATGGGGTATGTACAGCACCTTCCCCGCGATGCTTTCCCCTCTCTGGGGGTGATCCGGTTGGATTATCTTACCAGTCCTCAGGTCTATTCCGTCGAGCCAAGAAATTGGGTGGGTGAGTCTCAGCTCCTTCAAATTCCCGTGAACCTCCTCACAGTCTCCTCATCCATCCTCCTGATCAGGGCCATTACTAGCTTTATGGCGGACTCCACATCGTCCGGAGACATTATCGAGCTGTGAGAATGAATGTGCCTCGTGGGAACCCCTAGTACGATTGATGGAACTCCGTACTTGTGTAGGTGCACCCTTCCAGCGTCAGTACCTCCCCTAACGGCAGAGAGCTGGTAGGGTATGTTCTCCTCCTCCGCTACTTCTATCACGAACTCCTTTAAGCGGGAGTTAGGGATCATACTCCTGTCCCAAGTCAGTATCGAGACGCCCTCACCCATCTTAGCTGGAGCTTCACTCGGAGACACGCCAGGAGAGTCACCTGCTATGTCTACGTCAACAGCTATAAAGACGTCTGGGTCCACCACATCCGCTGCAGTCTCAGCCCCCCTCAGACCGACTTCTTCCTGGACGGTTGCCACCGCGTAGTAGGTGTTGGAGTGCTGGACTCCATCCTCTCTAAGCCTCTTGAGGGCCTCCATTACTATGAATGCCCCCACTCTATCGTCGAACGCCTTGCCCAACCATGCTTTGCCGCCCCTTAGCACCTCGAACGGAGCTAGAGGCGCCACGGGATCCCCTATCCTTATTCCCATCTCCTTTATTTGGTCCTTGTTCTTAGCGCAGACATCGATGTAGAGGTCCTTTATCTCTAGGGGTTTCTTTCTCTCCTCTGGGGTCATGAGATGAGGGGGCTTGCTCGTTATCACTCCCACGTAATCCCCTTTCTTCGTCCTTATGACCACTCTGTGGGCGGGTAAGGTTGTGGAGACCCAGCCTCCTAAGGGCTCGAACTTGAGGAAGCCGTTGTCCTCGATGGAGACAATTATGAAGCCGACCTCGTCACTGTGGCCAGCCGCCATTATCCGAGGCCTATCGCTCGTTCCGGTCTTCTTCATTATGAGCGAACCTAGCCTGTCAGTCAGTACCTCGTCTGCAAACGATGAATACCTGTCCTTGAGCATCCTCAGGGGTTCCATCTCGAATCCAGAGGGACCAAAAGCCTCGGAAAATCTAGAAAAGAAGGAGATCGTTTCCTCGTCCATATGACCTACCCCTGCTAGCAGGTAAATAACTTTATCCTTAGCCGAAGCGCCTCATCGCGATGGAAGGGAAGAGACCGGGTCAGTACATGATATCTGAAATCTTAGATCAACCAGAGGCGATAAGGCGTACATTAGACGAGGCTAGGAGTGAGGCGATGGAGGCGGCCCGCCGCCTGAAGGAGAGATTCGTCTACACGACAGGTAGCGGTTCTAGCTACCATGCATCCCTGGTTCTAGGGAGAACGCTGATGAAGATATCCGGCCTGCGGGTGATCTCCATCCAAGCCTCTGAACTGCCTGACTGGCTACCCAATGACCTGGGAGATTCTGCCTTGGTCGCCTTCTCCCAAAGTGGGGAGAGCAAGGATGTGCTGACGGCAGTTAGGAGATTTAGGGAGTTGAATCCGGCCGCGCCTATAATTGGGATAACCAATACTCCAGATAGCACTCTTGCTAAGCTATCGGACCAAGTGATCCTGACCCGGGCCGGTGAGGAGAGAGCTGTTGCGGCCACTAAGAGCTACACTACGCAGTTAGCGGCATCCTTCCTACTCTCCGTCAGCTTGGCCTCAACCCAAGGTAAAGAGGTGGATCTCCTCATTACCGAGCTCGAACTTCTGCCGGATAAAGTGCTTCGCTCCATAGATGCATCAAGGTCCCCCGCTCACGATCTAGCACCCAAGATAGCCGAGAAACCAGTGGGGTTCGTCCTCGGCAAAGGTCCTAACTATCCTACAGCGCTGGAAGCGGCACTGAAACTCAGGGAGACCTCTAATCTGCACTATGTCGGATACGCCGCTAGGGAGTTCCTTCATGGGCCCATTCAGCTGGTAGATAGAGGTACACCGGTCATATTCCTCAATTGGAAGGAAGTGATGGAGGTCGTGCAGAAGGTGTCGTCTTTCGGGGGTGAACCCCTATTGGTTGGTGAGGATGGGGATTTCCCCTTGCCACTCACCGAGTATGAATTCTCACCTATGTTAATGGTCATACCGATGCAGCTCCTCTCTTATGAGACATCCATTTTAAAGGGTCTGGATCCTGATAAGCCTGAGAAGCTCTCAAAGGTGGTGAGGGAATGAAGCTCCTTTTACTTGAGATCGACAATGTCCTATACGACTCTAACCTGCTGAAGGGAATCGCTAGGGAATGGGCTATTACCGCAATGAAGGAGGCCGGTCTTCCAGTGGACTTTGACACGGCTATGGAAACCTTAATGGAAGTCGTAAGGGAGAAAGGCGAGGATTATCCGTTCCACTTTAACGAGATGATGATCAAGCTTGGGCTGAAGGAGGATTACAGGGTCATCGCCGCCGGAGTCATAGCGTACCATGACGTTAAAAGGGCGTTTCTGAAGCCAATTCCAGGAATAATAGACGCCATCTTAGCTGCGAGAGAGAGCGGTTTTAAGATTGGTGTTTTCTCTAGGGGAGATCCAGTAAAGGAGTGGGAGAAGGTCTTGAGATTGAACATACACCATCTAATCCACAAGTCCTGGATTGGGGGGGATTATACGCTGGAAAACGTGTTCTCCGGAGATTTCGACCCACATAAAACGATATATGTCTTGAATTCGGAGGAGTCATTAAGAGAGGCCATCAAAGCGCGTGTTAAGTTCGTGGTGCGGATGACCGAGAACGGCGCTGAGGTGTTGGAGAACGGGAAGACTGAGGAGGTATACGAGGTATGGAAGGTAGGGACTGCTGTGAGAAACCTTTTAGGAAGGCTATAGTCGGTGGGGCATTCGATAGACTTCATAAGGGCCACAGAGCTTTACTAGATACTGCCGTTAAGCTGGCCGATAGCTTGATGGTTGGTCTGGCGGATGGTCCCCTGCTGGCAGGGAAGGCTTTCAGGGAGAGGATACTGCCCTTCGATGAGAGGAGGGCCCTGCTGACCAGCTACCTCACTGGGAAAAATATACCCTTTCAGATAGTTAAAATCGTTGAACCGATAGGTCCGGCGGGGACCGATGAGGAGGCCGATCTAATAGTCGTATCACCAGAGACATATGAAAGAGCTCTCATGATAAATGAAGAGAGGAGGAGAAATGGTCTGAGGGAACTCTTCATAGTTGTAGTGCCAACCGTTCTGGCCGAGGATGGCGCACCTCTGAAATCTCATAGAATTAGAGCAGGAGAGATAGATCCTGAGGGCAGGCTCATTAAGGGGTAAATGCGCTATATTTTTCTTCTACTCGATAGGGGCTACGGCCGGTGTTAGGCTTGTATGTCGAGCCTGGAACCCATCTAATGCAGGGTGATGAAGCGATAGTAGAGGGCGCACTAATTGCAGGATGCCGGTTTTTTGCCGGTTACCCGATTACGCCAGCCACAGAGATCGCTGAAAGGATGTCTAGGCGTATGCCCCAAGTCGGTGGAGTGTTCATGCAGATGGAGGACGAGTTGGCATCTATAATGGCGATCATCGGCGCTTCTTGGGCGGGAAGGAAGTCCATGACCGCTACCAGCGGGCCGGGATACTCCCTAATGCAGGAGGGTCTTGGTTACGCGATAATCACGGAGACTCCCATCGTGATAGTGGATGTCCAGAGGGGTGGGCCCTCTACCGGGCTCGTGACCCTGCCCTCTCAAGGCGATGTGATGCAGGCTAGGTGGGGTAGCCACGGCGATTACGCCACCATAGCCCTAGCCCCGTCTAGCGCTCAGGACATGTTTGATCTAGCCATCAAAGCCTTCAACCTAGCTGAGACTTACAGGAACCCCGTGATAATACTCGCAGATGAGGTGATCGCCCACGTCAGGGAACCTGTCAAGGTCCCTCCATACGAGGAGATAGAGATAGTCGAGAGAAGGAGACCCAGTGTCCCTCCGGAGGAATATATACCTTATCTCCCAGATCCGGGTGAGTGGGTGGCTCCCATGCCTGCATTCGGGGAGGGTTATAACGTACTGGTGGAGAGCGTGATGCACGACGAGTTCGGTCACAGGATAGGGACCGATCATGTGGCCGCTGAGAGAACGATAAAGAGGATCTATTACAAGATTGAGAAGAACGTGGACAAGATAGCTATGTATGAGAAGAGATATATGGAGGATGCTGAGGTTGCCGTCGTTGCCTACGGTTCTACGGCAAGAACGGCCCTTAGAGCTGTCAGAGAAGCTAGAAACCAAGGTATAAAGGCTGGTCTGATAAGGATGATCACATTATGGCCCTTCTATGATCATCTCATAGAGGAGACCGCCAATCAGGTTAAGGCAATAATTGTACCTGAGATGAACATGGGAAAGATCGTAAGAGAGGTGGACAGGGCCTCCAAAGGTCAGGCAAAGGTGATGTCGGTACCCAAGGTGGGAGGAGTGCTCCACCATCCAGATGAAATTTTGGCTGTGATAAAGAGTGCTGTGAGGTGATGTTATGCTTCCTGAAGCAGAATTCGAGCATGTCCTAGCTAAGAAGTATATGAGAACTGAGATCATGCCCCATGCCTTCTGCCCCGGTTGCGGCTTGGGCATCATTGAAAGGATGATCCTGATGGCTTTCGAGGAGTTGGGACAGGAGGAGTGGGATAGGACCGTTTTCGTGTCGGGTATAGGGTGCTCCGGTTGGACTCCCCTCTACTTCAGGAGGGACGCGGCTCATACCCTACACGGTAGGGCGCTAGCTTTCGCCACTGCTCTGAAGGCGTCTAGGCCAGATCTAAACGTCATCGTGGTAATGGGGGATGGAGATAGCATGGGAATAGGAGGCAACCACTTGATCCATGCGGCAAGGAGGAACATAGGAATCACCGCAATCATAGCTACAAACATGCTGTACTCCCTTACCGGTGGCCAGATGTCTCCAACCACCCCAGAAGGAGCCAAGACTAACACCACACCATACGGTAACATAGAACCCAACTTTGACCTGATGGAACTTTTGAAGGCTGCTGGAGCCACGTATCTGGCTAGATGGACTACTTATCATTTCATTCAAGCTAAAAACAGCATAAAGAAGGCAGTAAAGCACAAGGGTTTCGCTGCCATAGAGATAGTGTTTCAGTGCCCCACTTACGCTGGCAGGTACATACTAAATCGTCCCGATCCAAGGGACATGATGCAGTGGTTCAAGGAGAACTCTATCCCCTTGGGAGTTGCGAAGAATAAGAGCCCTGAGGAGCTGAGGGGCAAGATCATAGTAGGAGAGTATCTGCACCGGACTGATAGAAAGGAGTACACTGAGAGGCTGAGGGAGCTGGAGGAGAGGGCAAAGGGCAAGGGGAGGTGAAGTCGATGGCATCTCCGGTGAAGGTGCAGCAGATAGCAGTGAGCGACAAACTCTGCAAGGGCTGTTACCTCTGTATATGGGCCTGCCCATGGGATGTTCTAGAGATAAGCGAGGAAAGGAATTGGAGAGGGGTGAAGAAGCCCTATGCCGCCAGAATAGACCAGTGCAGGGCCTGCAGACTCTGTGAATGGTACTGCCCGGATTTCGCACTCCAAGTCATAGTGGACGAGAAGGAGGAGAAGGTGCTTCTAGAGGTAGAGGAGAATTACGAGAAGCCCTGGTTGGAAAGGGTCAGGAAAAGGGATGAGGTCGTTAGGAAGGGGGTGTGGTGGCTTGAGGATTGAAGTAATGATCTCGGGCTTCGGTGGTCAAGGAGTAGTGTTATCCGGCGCGGTTTTATCCCAAGCCTCAGTACTGAGCAACTACTACGCGGCCGCCACCTACACATACGGGCCTGAGGCGAGATTGGGGTCCACGAGGTCGGAAGTGGTCATCTCGGACGAGGAAATTGACTATCCTAAGATAATAAGTCCGGATTACTGGATAGCGATGAATCAAATGTCTCTCAACACCTTCTCCAAGAGATACCCATTGGACAAGACCATAATCTTGGCGGACTCCTCGATGATAAAGTACTTCGATCCGGTGGAAGGTAAGGTAAGGACCATCTACAAGATCCCCGCCACCGATGAGGCTGAGAGGCTGGGCAACAGGCTCGTGGCTAACATGCTCATGCTTGGAGTTTTCGTCACGGTTTCCGGGATCATACCCTTGGAAAACTTGAAGGAAGCGATAAGGAGAATGGTGAAGCCTCAATTCATAGATTTGAACTTGAGAGCGGTGGATAAGGGTAAGGAGATAGGTGGGTCTCTCCTCAAGGGGGTAAAAGTTTAAGCCCCTCTCCCCAAATTTTCCCAAGGGGCCATGATGAGTATTCGGCAAGAGGGTGTATATGGCCCAGAAGAGGGTCAGCTGAGCCCTCCGGGAGGATGATCCCTTGTTCCCCTTTAAGGATGAGAATCCCAGTCCAATAACCCCTTGGGTTACTTACGGATTGATCCTATTCAATGCGCTGGTCTTCCTCTGGGAAATAGCTGGCGGACCCGTGAGGTTCGAGTTGCTGATCTACGAGTACGGGTTCATCCCTAGGTTCTTCCTTGAGGATCCTGCCTCCAACGCGTACAGGCTCTTCACCTCGATGTTCATGCATGGAGGTTGGCTCCACTTGTTGGGGAACATGCTCTATCTCTACATATTCGGTGATAATGTGGAGGCCGCCTTTGGCCACCTCAAGTACCTGATTTTCTACATCATATCTGGAGTTGCTGCGAGCTTCCTCCACATGGCAGTATTCCCCCTATCAGAGATACCGGCTGTAGGTGCCAGTGGAGCGATAAGCGGTGTATTGGGGGCCTATCTCGTCTTCTTCCCCCAAGCTAGGATAATGACGGCCATCCTCATTTGGTATTTCATAACGGTTGAACCCATACCGGCTAAGTATTACATAACGTTCTGGTTCATATGGCAGCTCATTCCAGGTCTGCTGGCTGGAGAGGCAACTGGGGTTGCCTACTGGGCCCATGTGGGTGGATTCATAGCAGGGGTCCTAATGGCGTATCCTTACAGGCATAGGGTTAGGTACTTGAGGAGGCTCTGGATGATGGAGAGGTACCATCATGGACCTTATTGGTAGAGCCTCAGAACTGGCTGAAGTCATGAAGTTAGCTTATGAGAGGGGTTATACTACTGGAGCGGGGGGGAATGCGAGCGCTCGTGTGGACGAGGGGATACTCATAACCCCCTCGGGCCAATTCAAGGGAAGGTTGAGGGCCGAGGACATGATACTGATTGATTATCAAGGAAGAGTCTTAGAGGGTAAAGGGAGGCCTAGCTCGGAGTGGAAGCTTCATCTGAAGGTCTATGAGATCAGGCCAGATGTGGGAGCGATCCTCCACTGTCATCATGCAGTGGTAACTGGGTTGGCGATGTCCATGGTGAATTTGGAGATCGATAGAGCGGTTCCAGCTCCATTGAGGGAATTTGATTGGACAGAAGAAGCGAGGATCCTGCTGAGAGATGTGAAAATACTACCTTGGAAGCCATACGGTACTGAGGAATTGGCTGAGATCATATCTAACGCACTGAAAGACGTTAATGCCGTTGTGGTATCGAGGCACGGCGCATTTGTCGTTTCTAAAGATCCTTGGCTTGCACTATCAGCCATGGATTCCCTAGTTGAAGTGTTCACGATAAACTTGGTGAGGCGGCTAGTAGGCTAGCCGCCCTCCCTCCAAGGCCTCCCCACCCCCACATACAGGACTCCAGAGGGCAGAGAGTCCACCTCGATCACATGCCTCCCATCCACTATCAACCTCAACTTATCTGACAGCTGAAACATTTCGCTTGATTTCATTCGGTAAACGGAGTGATCGGTGGATATCACTGCAATGTCGGCTCCCCCGAGAGCTTCGATTAAGTCGTTCGTTAGGGGCACCCCTATTTCATCAAGCTTGACATCCTCCCTTATCATAGGATCATGAACAACTATCTCCCTGATTCCCATTGAGAACATGTGGTTTATCAGATCGTAAGTTGGGGAAAGACGTGAGTCAGGTACGTCACCTCTAAAAGCCAGCCCCAAGATCGCTAATTTAGGGTCCGATATACCGAGCCTTTTCATACCCTCTCTGACAAGACGGGATACCTCTGCAGGCATGTTCTCATTTATGGTTCTGGCGATAGCAGTTAAAGGAAGTTCCATGCCTAGGTCCTTAGCCTTCCAAATGAGGAATCTCGGGTATACAGGGATACACAAACCTCCAACTCCCGTGCCTGGTTTATGTAGGTGGGAATGGGGTTGACTATTGGCGGCCATCCTTACCTCATCGTAATCCACACCTAACCTCCTGCAAAGGGCTGCTATCTCATTGGCCAAAGCTATGTTTACATCCCTGTAGATCCCCTCGGCCAACTTCTCGAGCTCCGCAGCTAAATCGCTTGACAGCTTTATCACCCCTCTTTTAACTACAAGCGAGTAGAGACTAGCCGCTACTTCCGTGCTTTTAGCATCGATACCTCCCACCACCTTGGGATAGGACTCTACTATGTCCCTCAGCGCCCTTCCCTCTGATATCCTCTCTGGACTGTAAGCAAGACCGAAATCCTTTCCAGCTTGAAGCCCGCTTAGCTCTTCTAAAATAGGTTTGAGAACTTCTCTAGTGGTTCCAGGGGGTACGCTACTCTCAAGTATAACTAGGTCCCCTTCCTTGAGTCCCGAGGCTATGGACTCAGCTGCGGACCTGAGAGCATCGAGGTTCGGCTTCCCCTCATCATCTATTAGAGTCGGAACAGCTATTATCTTGACGTGAGTTTCCCTAGAGGCCCATTCGCCATCACTCGTCGCTTTTAACCTCCCCTCCTCTAAAGCTTTTCTGAAGACATCTGTGAGACAGGGCTCATCAACTGGAGACTCCCCTCTGTTGAGTTTGAGTACCTTTCCCTCGTCCACATCCACGCCTATACCGCTAGCGCCCGCTTGGAGCCATGCCGCTAGTATGGGGGAACCGACATGACCCAATCCATAAACCGAGACTTTTATCTTACCATCGCGGAGCGCTCTCCTTATCTCACCCTCTTCCATGTCGAACAACTTCATTTTCCCATCGGGAGTTGACATTATTAACTTACTTTAAAGGTAGTTAGAATCGGGTGAGCTTATGAGGAGGGTAAAGACTGGCATACCCGGCATGGATGAGCTCCTCAATGGAGGCATACCTGAGAGGAACGTCGTGCTCCTTTCAGGCGGGCCAGGAACGGGAAAGACGATCTTCGGGATGCAGTACCTGTACAATGGATTGAAGAATGGAGAGGCTGGTGTCTATGTGGCTCTGGAGGAGCATCCGGTGCAGGTCAGGATTAACATGTCCGCATTCGGGTGGGATCCTAGGCCTTACGAGGAGGCGGGCAGGTTCGCTATAGTGGATGCATACACAGGTGGCATAGGGGGAGCGGCCAAGAGGGAGAAGTACGTTGTTACCGACCCGGAGGATGTCCACAGTCTCATAGACGAAATGAAGGCCGCTATCAGTGAGGTAGGGGCTGTTAGAGTCGTTGTGGATTCGGTGACCGCGCTCTACCTGACTAAGCCCGTGGTGGCGAGGAAAACCGTCCTCCTCCTGAAGAAGGTGTTATCGGGAACGGGAACTACATCCATCCTGATTAGCCAAGTGGGGGTCACTGAGAGGGGGTTCGGCGGCCCTGGAGTCGAGCATGCAGCCGATGGTATCATCAGACTGGACTTGGATGAGTGGGATGGCGAGCTCGTCAGGAGCCTCATAATATGGAAGATGAGGGGGACCGCCCACTCCATGAGGAGGCATCCCTTCGAGATTACGGATAATGGAATAGTTGTGCACCCCGAGAAGGTGGTCAAGAGGAGGAGCATTATTTTAGAGGAGTGACGCGGCAGCCACTATTGAGGTGAGCGCGCATAGCGTTAAAGGACCGCATAAAATCATCGCTGGAACACTACGTCAGCGAGGCTAGAATTGCTATCGACGAGATATTGGATAAAGAGTCGAATACCCCTTTCTTCCTTCCCTTAAAGGAATTCCTGAGCGGAGGGAAAAAGGTAAGGCCTGCTCTCCTCCTGATCGTCCATGATGCCTGTGGTGGAGGTGGAAATCCGGGTCCCGCGGCTGCCGCAATAGAGCTCATACACGCGGCTTCCCTGATACACGACGATATAATAGACAGAAGCACTCAGAGGAGAGGGGAGTTCTCCTTCCACCTGAAGTACGGGTTCGAGATGTCCATCCTCGTGGCTGACTTCATACTATCGCTGGTTCTAGATATAGCGAGCATGTATGAAGACAGAAGAGTGGGTGAAATCCTATCTAAAGCATCTAAGCTCATGTCTGTGGGGGAGATGAGGGAAGTACAAGTGTTAGAGGCCAAGAATCCCCTCTCCTTGGATGAGTACTTGGAGATACTCAAGTACAAGACCGCTGTCCTTTTCGAGGCAGCCACATCGTTGGGCGCTGTTATTGCCGGTAGGCCCGATATCTCGGATGACCTAGGTTTATACGGGCTCTATATGGGAATGGCTTACCAGATAAAGGACGATCTATTGGACTGGGGGTCTCCAGGGGAACTTACCTCTCTTCTTAAGGAGGAGGGATTGAAGGAGCTCTTGGAGGAGATGGCCAACAGTCTAGCCGCTGAAGCCATAGAGAGGTTGGAGGTACTGGAGAATACCACCCAGAGAGACCTGCTTAGGGATCTGGCCCTTTATTCGATAAATAGAGAGGAGTGAAGGTAAGGTTAGACTACAGGAGACTCAGGAATACTGTGAAGTTGAGGACTACCCATAGTATGACCGTGATAAGCAGAGATCTTCCCTTGTTCATCTTGAACCCATACCTGCAAGCCAAATAAACGATAACTACCATCCACAGGGAGACCAGCAGGTTTATGGCTTGCTGTTGTACCTCAAGGCCTTGGGGCATTCCCCCACCGAACCCTCCTACGTTCCCGGTGGAGAGGTCTATCTCCCATCTCACGGGGGGCATGATATAGCCTATGTATGCCATCAGGAGCCCTGAGAGTATCGAAGGTATGTTCTTAAGGCCCGCCACCATCAGCGATGAGGAGAAACCTCCCTCGCCCGACATGAGCTTTACTAGCACGAAGAGGACCACTGCAGTTACTAACTGTATGAAGAGCTCCGAAAGAAGGGCTTCTAAGTAGATGATTGCCGGATTCTTCATGAATACGTTCATCATCTCCTTGGCCGCCTCTAAGGCCTCCTCCGGTATGTTCCCTCCGCCCACCAAGTTGATCTCTATCTTCTGAAATACCATCCACATGCCCAAGCCAGTGAAAGCGGAGCCCATCAGTAGGGCCACTAACCAGTACTTGAGCTTCGGCCTAATCACCAGCGCCCTGAAGACAGATGAGGCTAGCTTCATTGGTTGAAGGAGGTAATCGGTGAGTGAGTAGGGGATTTCCTCTTCAAACTCTTCAGATATTTCGAAGCCCACGCCCATCACCGAGTTGTACGACTCGCTTATGCGTTAAAAATATCTCCATAACCTTAAAAATCCAGAGAGCCCAATCCTACATGGCCCACGCGATGAGGAGAGCGAACATCAACGAATCCTTAGCGGAGATGGAGTTCCCAGCTCACACCGAGCGTGGGCCCCTGTGAATGTGAATGATCGTACGTGTGAATCGCGTCAATGGTGAGGGTCAATTTTTATTAGTGCGGTGATCCATCCACTCCACTGGAGCCGGGGTAGCTCAGCCTGGTTAGAGCACCGGACTCATAAGTTGAGTCGGGCCCACGGTGCTCCCGCTGGGAAATCCGGGGGTCCCGGGTTCAAATCCCGGCCCCGGCACCAATTCACTCATGGAATAACTAGGATGCCCCTTCCTCCCGCCTTATCTCTCATCTTGCCATCGAACGTAGCTAGGGGAACGCCTTCCCTCTCAGCTATGGATAGTATGAGCTCATCCTCCCAGTCCAATGGATCCTCGCATACTAGGGAATCGAAGATCTCATCCAGCTCGTTATACGCCAACTCAGCCCGTTTATCCGCTAGATACGTCAGTATCAAATCCCTTGTCCTTTTAGCATCGAGACCGGCTCCTCTGCTGAACCAGAACAGTTCCACCACGACTACGAAGGGAATTATCCACTTGTCCAATGAGATGAGAAGTTTCCTAGCTTCGTCGTGTCTCTCCGCATCACTGAAGTAGGCATGGATCAGCACGTTGGTATCCACCACGGCCCTCAAAGGGTTGCCCCCCTCGAGATTAGGTAATTAACCGTCTCATCGTCCAGTTTCATTCCCAAGGTTCCTTCAGTCACTGGAGAGACTCGACGAATCGAGATGCTGTTCTCTCCGATCTCAACCGAGTAAACAGCATCCTCTAAGTAGGACGACAGGAACTTGAGCAGGCCTCTTTTGGTGAAAACCTTTACTGTCATCATGATCCCCGTAAATGGGGCCGCCGGGATTTGAACCCGGGACCTCCGGCTCCCAAGGCCGGCATCCTACCAAGCTAGACCACGGCCCCTCTCAGTAAGGAACTCATCGAATAAAACTATTTCACGGCTGGGAGCGCCCTCTCTCCCCACAAGACAGGTTCGGAATGACCCCCTTATCCAGCAGTATGGATACTTTAGAACCCTTAGGAAGTTCTAACCGCAGGTTTAGGGCTTTGCCCTCGTCTAGAACCGTATTCACCCGTCTAAGCTCCACCACACGATCCCCCTTTATCACGCTCACGTAGTAGACTGTGATCCTCCCGCCCCTATTCACCACCTCTAAGATCGCCTCCTCACCGATGCAGGAGAGGCTTCCAGCGACATCTGTCCTAAGCGAAGAGACTGAGATGTATGAGAGGGAAACGGCTATTATTGAGATTAGGCCCAGAGAAACAAGCGCTGCGAGGGGAAGCCTACTCCTACTCATCGGAGAACCTCTCTGAAAACCATTTAGGTTCCTTTGGGAGCTTCACCAAGGGGAAGGCCATGCTGCCAGCCGGAGAAATTCCGTTAGAGAAATTGTACTGCTCTCCCGTCTCATCAGCTTTGTATACTAGGAAACTTCCTTCATCCTCATCTTCATAGAGGACGTAGGAGAATATGTCTGGTTTCGTAGCCCCGTAGTTGTTCGCGAAGGTACCTATCACCCTCTTTCCAAGTGACTCACTCCTGAACTCTAGCAGGACTGTAATGGAGTTGGATGCCGCTGCTAACCTTAGGAGATCGAGCAAGGAGTTTAGTTGCAGCAATTCAAGCTCCCAATCACAACCCTCCTTCTCCTCAGGGTCCATCCCATCCCCCCACACGTTGACGGGTTGGGATTTAACCTTTATTTAAGAGCAGGTGAGGTCAGGTATAGCGCCCTCAAAAGGACCGTGAGGGCCTTTACTAGCCCTGGTTCCGTCGAGATAAATCCGTTCATCATATTTTCATCGGATATAAGACCTGATTTCTCGGTGACAAACGCGAAGAGTCCTGGATTTGCCATTCTGACGCTTCTTGTTCCGAGACCCCTGTTCCTCAGCTTCTCATAGGTGTCCGGACTATCCACAACCAAGCTTACGTTCCTGCACCTCAGACCAAAGGGTACGAATTCTACCCCTTCCCCATTGGTTACCAAAATAAGGAAGTCTTTGAAATCCCTCAGCAGAACGTTGGAGACCCTTCTTATGGTGTTCCTACCTCCCACTGGCAGGGTGATCTCTCCGAGGACCCAGAGGCCCTCGCTGAACTCTATCTTGAACATCTTCTTGAGTAACGAGAGCTTTCTGAGGGCTTCCTCTACCACCATCTCGGAGAGTAGAGTTGGTAAAAGCTCGGGAGGAGGAGATGATGCCCTCAACGGCCTAGTGGGAAACACTTTCACTAAGCCTAGGTCTTCTAGGGATTCCAAGACCGCATACACCTTGGTTCTGGGTATTCCTGTAGCCTTGCTCAAATCGCTAGCCTTAACCTGTTCCCTAGAGAGGGCGAGATAAGCTAATGCCTTGGATTCGTACGAGGAGAGACCCAACTCTCTTAGAAGCCTCTCCAGACTGGATAATGTTCTGTCTTCGCTGTTCATCTCAGTGGACTTCTACCATCTCAGCTATTATCTTACCACCAGAGATCTTCCTTACCCTAGCTGTTACGGTGATTCCTGGGTCTGCGGCGCCTACTATCACCACGGGTCTGCCCCTGTAGATCCCTTCTCCCTCGCCCCTCCTGTTGACGGACTGGACCAGCACTTCTATTAAGTCCCCAGGCTTTAGAGAGGAGGATCTCTCCTCCGGCTTGTCGAATCTGGTCACATACAAGCTTCCCTTAGCCTTCCTGCCCAGTCTCCCCTTCCAACCTCGGGAGGAGTCGTTCCCTTTCGGGTTCCTTCTCGGCATGTTATCCCCACGGATTCGCTAGATAGGTGGGATTTCCCCACTTAAAAATCATTGTTGAAGGCTTCACTCTTGAACCACCAAGCCCATAACATCCATCACATTGGTCATAGTGGGACCAGTGAAGATAGCATCACCGAGCCACGAGAAGAACGTGTGAGAGTCGTTATTTTTCAGGAAAACCTCCGGTCTCAGTCCTTCTGAGAGAGCTCTTTCCAAAGTCCGGCCGTCAGCTATCGCTCCCGCTGCGTCAGACACTCCGTCTACTCCATCAGTCCCCACAGATCCCAGCACGACCCCCTCGAGACCTGATATCGTTGGGATCCCTCCTAAAACCAGTTCTTGATTCCTACCTCCAATTCCCTGCCCAGTCACCTTCACAGTGGTCTCTCCACCCAAGATGACGGCTGCAGGCGGGGTGAGAGGCAGCCCCTCCTTCGCTATGGAGACTGCAAGGCCTGCCAGAAACTTACCTATGTGTCTGGCCTCCCCTTGTGCCCTAGAGCCGAGCACTAGCACGTTATAGCCCATCTCAACCAGCGCCCTCTCAGCTGCCTGGACGGCCTTCAGATTATTGGCCACTATAACGTTCATGACCCTATCGAATACCTCGTCGCCCGGCTTAGGGGTCTCCGGTATCTCACCCTTTAACCCGCGCTTCAGCACTTTTATCACGGACTCCGGCATTTTATCGATGAGTGAATAGTTTTCAAGCACCTGCCAAGCGTCCTCGAAAGTCGTCTCATCGGGTGCAGTTGGGCCGGAGGCTATAACATCTAAGGGATCTCCTATGACGTCGGATATTATCAACGATACGACAGTAGCCGGATAGGCGGCCTTGGCGAGCCTACCACCCTTTATCTGAGATACGTGCTTCCTGACGGCGTTTATCTCCCTGATATCCGCCCCTGAAAGTACGAGCAACCTGTTCATCTCTCGTAGGTCGTTCAAAGAGATACCCTCCATGGGGTATTCCATTAGAGCAGAGCCACCGCCCGATATCAGGGAGAGGATTAGGTCCCTTTCTCCCGCCCTTTTAGCTGTATCTAAGATCTCTTTAGCCCCTTTCAGGCTACCCTCATCGGGGATTGGGTGACCGGCTGGATTCAACATGATCTTCGAGAGGGAAACGGCTTTCTCGGTCTTAGCGGGGACATTGACCCAACCGGACGATATGCGATCCCCTATCCTGTCCTCCACGGCTTTAGCCATCATGCTTCCAGCTTTTCCTGCTCCCACCACGTAAACGCCTTCAAAGGATCCTATATCGACGGATGAAGTACCGAATATTATCTCCTGATCCGAGAATCTGGAGAATACCGCTTTATAAGCGTCGGCAGCCGTGATCGCCTTATCGAAGGCCAGTAGCAGGGCCCTTCTGGCGTCCTTGTCCCTCCTAGTCGCTCCGTTGTCAACAAGCTCATCCAGATTTTTTATGTAGGAGGAGCTCATGGAAGGTTCATCCCCCTTGAGCCGAGTTCCTCGCCCTCAGCATTAAACCTGATGTATCCCAGTGCGATTCCATCTACCGGTCCCTCGTACTTGGTTAAGATGTTCATCCAACCCTCCTTAATGTCCATCGATTGTATTATGCCGACACTCTTGCATTCTCTCCCTTGAATGAGACCCACGTAGAGCCCCTTGTACACATCCATTGGGCCCACCCTCACCTCTTTGTTCAGGAGATCTGAGAGCGTTGCGATTTTCCTCCTGTCGACCTCGCCTTCCGTGATCGCTATGAGCATGTCGGGAGACTCCTCCATCCACCGCACTCTCACCCCCAAGATACGCTCTAAGAATGGGATGTACTCGTCTTTCGCCCTGCCTGTCGTTAGGAACGTGTTCGTCAGCTCGATTCCTCGGAGGTCGAGCTTTCTCGTAGTGGCGCCAGATAGGTACCTCCTCAGGAGGGCCCTCCTGACAGCGATCCTGTAATTCCTACTTTTGGTCAGATCTCTCACGGGAGATCTGACTTTCAGGACCTTTACATCCCTAGGAACCATCTTAGCTATGTGATCCAAGTCTCCCTCTTCCTTCTCTATCAGTACCAAGATATCCGGATCCAAGAACTCTACTTTGAACCTCTTCAGAGCCCTAGCCGCTCCTCCATCCACGAAGCCCGTTGTGTTTATCAGGACGGTCCTGCTCCTGGACCTATCTAAGGCATTGAGGAGCCCCTTCACCATTGGAAGGAAGTGGCCACTTGGTGTTTTGTCGCCGATGAAGTACATGAAGTCCGGTTCCAGTAACTTGGTGTGGGCTACTGGTTTTTCCACATCCTTGCTGGAAATCACCCCGGGCGGTCCCAGATCTGACTGGCCAACGTCTGAATCGATGATGGAGACCGTGCTACCCCCTCTCACTATCTTGTTGATCGTAAAAACTATTGTGGAGCTCTTGCCCGAGTCAACTCTGCCTATAAACATGGTCTTCTTGTCCATCACAATTTCAGGAAGCTCCCTCCACCAGTCCGGAATGGGGCTCTCCAACTTCACGTAGTGCCCATCTACAACCACTTTCGAGTCAGTGGAAGATGTGACTAGTAGCTCAACACCGTCCATCTGAACTGCTATCTCATTGAACTCGGCGCCCCAGACCTCAATATTGCCGCTTAGGAGTTTAATAGATGCTGGTGACCTCACTAATACCCCTTCACCCTTAGGTATTTCCACTTCTTCTGGCATCGGACATACTCACACCGGAATCATTTAAGAGAACCCCGGGTGACGACCAGATGTGGGTGAAAAGGTCTTGATCTTGGAACTAGAGTGTAAAAAGCCTTTGGGGAAGGCATCCTTACCGGCAGACTTAGAAGAGGAGGTAGAGGCGAAGATTGAATTGGATGAGATAGGAAAGTACCGATACACTGTCGATCTTCCTGAGGAACTGGTGGGAGGGGATCTCCTACTCACATCCGTATACTATGCTGTAGAGTCGCTGCTGGAGCATTTTCCCCCGATCTGTGAGGTGAAGGGGGTTGAATTCCCTCTCGACAGGGTGAGGTCTCCCACCCCGGGCAAATCTGGATTGAAGAAGTACTTAGGGCTTAGAGGTCCGGGTGTAGCGGCCTCGGTGGGAAAAAACGTTGTCTTGCATCCCCTCTCGCATGCAAGATTATTTAGGGAGATGTGCAAGGCCGGCCTCCACGTAGGCTTCGATCCCCTCAATTTAACTGATAGAGAGGTTTCTCCTTACCTAGATAGGGCTCATCAGATAGTCGAAATCACTGATAGGATAAAAGAGGAGGAAGGTAAGCGAGTACTGTACTTCATGAGACTCCCCTTATCCTCAGAAGATCTAGAGCGCGCCATCTCCTTGGGGATAAAGGGGTTTTACGTCCATCTGTGCTGGGATCTGGGGATGCTCAGGCTCGCGATCGAGTTCATGGACAACATATTCTTGGCAGCGAGGGGCGTGAACTGCTTCATTAGAGAGGTAGGATTGGGAATTAAAGCCACTTACAAGCTCTTGAGAGCTAGCGGCTTTGATCTGATCGAGAGATCCGTGGCATGGAGGAGGGAGGATCTGGAGATCGTTAGGGAGCTAGATGAGGTCATTGGAAGCGGGAAGGGCGCTGCGATGCCGTTAACTTCCCCCCAAGTCCACCAAGGGATAGCCATCGCCAATATTCCTGAGGACCTGCAGGTGATCCTCAATGGGGATCTAGGAATATACGATCACCCCAGAGGGATCATAGCTGGAGTAAGATCCATAAGAGAGGTGCTGGATTCCTTCATGAGAGGTGAAAACCTCTTATCAGTAATCAGGAGGGATAAGGATGTGGAGGCGATGGTGGAGAAATGGGGATATCTGCTACCGTGAAGGTGGGTTGCTGCGGATTTCAGGTCTCTAGGAAGAGATATTATGAGAAACTCAGGTTGGTAGAGGTTCAGAAGACATTTTACAAACCGCCTAAGATTGAAACCTTGAGGAGGTGGCGTGAGGAGGCTCCTAAAGACTTCGAGTTCACTGTAAAGGCCTGGATGGCATTCACCCATAATCCCAGAAGCAGGATATGGGGTAAGACAGGCCTTCCCAAGGATGACTCCTATGGGTCGCTCAAGCCCACCAAGGAGAACTTCAACCTGTGGGAGGAATTCGAAGTTCCGGTGAAGGAGCTAGGAGCAAGTGTTGTAGTTTTTCAAAGCCCGCCCTCCTTCGAATTCAACGAGGTCAATCTCGCCAACGCGCGAGAGTTCTTCTCCACCATCTCGGGGGGCTTTCTACTGGCATGGGAGGTCAGAGAGGCTGGTTGGCTCAAGAGCCCGAAGTTCAGGGACCTTCTGGAGGACCTAGGGATCTCTCACGTTGTGGATCCCATGTACGAAGCTCCCGTTTATGGTAAGATCCGATACTACAGGTTGCATGGTAGGAGGGAGGGGAAGAAAATCATATATTCCCACAAGTACGGGAAGGAAGAGTTAGAAAGGCTTAGAGAGATTGTGGAGGGGTGGTCCTTGAGGGAGAACTACGTGCTGTTCAATAACTCCTATTTCAGCTTCGAAAACGCCATTCAATTCCAAGAGATGGTTCATTCCACATAGAACCAGCCCTCCATCTTTCCCCAGTCCCACTTAATTCCTTCCCCGACCGCCAATCCGTAGACTATGGCCCCTCTCCACACGCTGAACTGGGGATCCGAGACCATCTTGGGATCGGTTTCCAGCCCCACGGATTTCATCATCACCTTAAGCTTGGTCGGCGAGTCCGTGGCTATTCCCTCCAACCCTTTGGGGACTTGCCAGTTGAAGGCCCCTCCCGATAGGATAATGTGCCTCACTATGGACGACTGAAGCTCCACTGGGGTCTTAGAAATGGCTTCCCTTATAGCTTCAGCCAGACTCACGTCCCCTGGGATCACTTCACCTCCCACGAGAGTGTCCTTGGGTGGTGTGAAGCCCCTAGAGTAGTAGCTCTCGAAGATCTCGTGTCCGGGATTGAAGAAGAACTCGCCTATGAGGAACCTCTGCCACGCCTTATCTCCCATGTCCACCTCCACTGTAGTACCGGGAATGCGGAAGACTGATTGTAGCGCGCTAGGATGATCCTTAGCCCAAGATATGGCTTTATCCACGTCTAAGGGGAGGAGACCAACGGATTCCTTGAATATGCGGACGAATTTCTCCTCCCTAGCTAAGTCGGAGTAACCGAGATCCTTCAGGATCTGAGCTGCGATCCTGTCCGAATCGCTTCCTCCCCTGTTGAGGGGGATCAAGGCAGCCTTAATCACGTCCCTGCTTATGGGCGTTATCTGGGTGTTTCCGTGCCCTGCCTCAACCACAACACACGTCACCGCCTTCTCCGCTATGGCAACCGCTAACGGCTGCGGTATTATGGTAACCGCCCTTACAAGGCCACCTCCTTCCTCGGCGTTCACCTCCTTGTGAATCTCAAACAGCCTCTCGTACATGTATGTCGGTGCTTGTGCAGCTAGCGATGCGACTACGAAGAAACCGTGGAAGGGAACTCCGGTAGAGTCCGTTCTCCCAGGGTGGTATTTGAGAAGCCCGTATCTCACGAGCTCCTTTATTACCTTCCAACCCCTCTCATCTCCCCTCTCCACTATGCCGTTTCTCATGGGGTAGTAGAGCCTAGATAGGTCAGCCTTAGATTCCAAGTACTCTGTTACCTCATTACCTACAACTACCTCCCTCGATTTAATGCCCCTGACCTCGGCAGAGAGCTTCGATATTCTGGGAAAGTACCCCCTGTTCTCCACCATGTCGGGCCCGGTCTTCATGAGCCACCAAGGCCCGAACTTGTAGTATGAGGTACCGAAGTCAGATGCGAAGATGGGTTTGGTGGTAACTGACAATTCCCCGCACCTCCTTAAGGGACAGTAATTCCTCGGATCTGATTACCCTTGAGGGATCTACCTTGCCGGTGTCGAAGTCCACCTTCACACCTTCAGCAATTAACAGTGACGCTTTCAGTATAGGGCCGTAGCTGTAGCCTCCTATCCTCATGTCGCTCCTTATCACCCTGTGGCAGGGGACTATGAGTGGAAACGGGTTTCGAGAGGCGTAGTTTCCGGCGGCCCTCGGTGATGTGCCCAAAGCCCTCGCAAGCTCCCCGTAAGTTGTTACCATGCCCCTCGGGATGGAGCTCATCAGCAGAATGGCGTTCCAAAATTTCTCCCGGGGATGGCGGGCCAGTCTGATCCCGGAGAGATCTACGCTCTCTCCGGAGAATAGCTTACTTATCAGGAGGGCCAATCTGTAGGCCGAGGGTATGTGGTATTCAGGCATTAGATCCAATGAATCTCCCCAAGCTGAGTAGCAGGTAGCTCTCAGGTCGGCCTCCGCCTCCTCTTTGGAGGGAAGGGGGATCGTATTGCAGTAGAGCTCCCTTCCGCCGACTCCTATTCCCACGTACCTACCGTCCACCTCCTCTATGACGAACTTTATCCTCGTCCCCGCCATCCCCTTTCACCGGTCTAAAGGACAAGGGAATGCTATTTAAAGGGGAACACAGGGCCTTCCCATCTGTATGGAGCCTATAAGGATCGACGGAAGTTACGGAGAGGGTGGGGGGTCCATACTCAGATACGCCTTATCCTTGTCCGCCGTCACGCTCAAGCCTGTTGAGGTGTACAATATAAGGGCCAAGAGGAAGAAACCGGGCCTTAGGCCACAGCATCTCAATGCTGTGATGGCCCTCGCTAAGCTAACGGAAGCGCATGTGGAAGGAGCTAGGGTGGGTTCCACTCGAGTGCTCTTCGTACCTAGGAATAAGAGAGGAGGGGCGTTTGAGGTAGATATAGGTACGGCTGGAAGCGTGACTCTTGTGATTCAAGCGTTGCTGCCAGCTTGCCTGACATCTGACAGCGGAGTGAGGTTCCTCATCAGGGGAGGAACGGATGTTCCCATGGCACCTCCCATCGACTACATGAGAGAGGTCTTCCTCCCGAATATCGCTATGATGGGAGCCCATGCGGAAATTAGACTGATCAAGAGAGGCCACTATCCAAAGGGCGGCGGAATGGTGGAGCTGAGGGTGCAGCCATCGGACCTCTCAGGTCTCGATGAGGTGAAGAGGGATGACATCTCTCTAATCAGGGGAAGAGCACACGCGGTAAAGCTACCCAGGCATGTCACGAGGAGGATGATCAGGGCAGCGAGTGAGTTATTGAAAGGCAGGGGGTTCAAAGTGCTAATAGAGGAGGACTGGTCCCAGGACGGGCACCTAGGTCCGGGTGCTGGCATAGTCCTCTGGACTGAAAGTGAGCCAGTTATAGGCGCTGATGATCTTGGAGAGAGGGGTAAGCCTAGTGAGATGGTTGGAAAGAACGCTGCAACCAAGTTATTGGAGGAGTTGGATACCGAGATGGCTTTTGACAACCATTCAGGGGATATGATAATTCCCTACTTGGCAATAGCCTCGGGGAGGTCGAGGATAGGCATCTCGAGGCTGACTTTGCACGCTGAAAGTAATATATGGCTGGTGGAGAAATTCCTACCGGTTAAGTTTAGAGTGGAGGGTGGGTTGAATAGGCCGTCGGTTGTGGAGGTGGAGGGCTCGGGTGTTTAAGGTTGGAGACTGGACATGATGAGGGTTTTGACGAGGAGTTCATGGAGAAAGTGAGATTAGTGGCTTCCAAAGCTGGCCTTACAGTAGAGGATGTGCTGGAGAGGGTAAGGAGGTATGTGGAGGAAATGAAGGGTCTCGTTAAACCCGATGGCGCCCTCTCCCTCATAGCCGTCGAGCTCGATGTAGGTCAGGTGTCCAAGGATGAACAGGTTCACTACCCAACCATCAAGATTAGCAAGCTAGTTCCCGGTATGAGGAAGGCCACCGTACAAGGAAAGATAGTGAGGATGTACGGTATACTCAACTACGTCAACAGAAGCGGGGAGCCATCTGAGAGGGCCGAGTTCAAACTAGCAGATGAGACTGGGCACATAGATGTCATTGTCTGGTCGAAGAGTTTGGTCGACAGGATACGCAGGGGGGAGATAGGAGAGGGCGACGTGATCAAGGTGACCAACGCGAGAGTCTCGGAGAGGTTCGGTAGGGTCGCCCTGCACCTCGACTCCGGTTCGGACATAGAGGTCCTACCCAGCGGTTATGAGGATCTCCCGGTGGAGGAGAGAAAAATCCTGAAGGTGAGGGAACTCTACGACAAAGATGGTGACGTGGTCGATTTCAAGGGGACGGTTATTAGGGTCTATCCTGTCTCAGAATTCACTAGAAGCGATGGCAGTATCGGCAGGAGGGGCTCCTTCCTAATAAGGGACGAGGAAGGAGACGTGGTGAGAGTTGTTCTCTGGGGAGACAGGGCCCCCCTGACGGATAGAATCGTGGAGGGATCTACCGTTATCCTCACCGATGCTAGGGTAGTCATGAGGGACGACTCACTAGAGCTGCACTCCACGCCGCGCACTAAATTGGAAGTCCTAGAAGAGGGTAGCAGCGGAATGCTGGAGGGTACAGTTCTCTTCTCATTCCCTTTGGAGGAGATAGGAACCAAGGGTAGGAAATTCCTCGACTTACTGGTTGAGATCGATGGTTCCTTAGAGATCCTGAGGGTCTGGGGAGATTGGGCAGATCTGCTGTCCGAAGAGAGTCCTCCCTTCAGGCTCAGGTTTGGGCCAGTATACACCGATGATGATGGATTAATCGTCCTTAGTAGGTCCGGAACGGTCGAGATTCTCGAGAAGATTTCGCAGCCAATTCCTACTAAACTGGAAAAGGCGGCTAAGAAGATAAAGTACAGGAGGATGTGGATAGGCGAGTCATCCGATGGCCTAAGGGAGTTCAGGGGGACCGTCATCTCGTTCTCAGATACTGCGAGGGTGACTTGGCACTGTCCTAACTGCGGTGCGCGTGTGGAGTTTGAGTACGGTAGATTTCATTGTCCCAATTGCGGTGAGTTGGAGAGGGCCACCCCGCTGCTCTACCTCACATTCACAATAGATGATGGCACGGGGATAGCGAGGGTCGTGGCCTTCAGGGATAGGGCTGAGAGGATACTAGGAATGAGCACCGAGGACGTGATAAAAGCAGCTGACGAGTTAGGAGAGCCCTCCCATTCCGTACCAACCGATAAGATAGCGGGAGAGATGATGGGTCGGGAAGTGATAGTCAGGGGAAGGGCCACCTACTTGGAGAGCGGTGCCGTTAGGATGGTACTGGATGAGATGGAGTACGCTAACTCAGCTGAGGAGAGTAGGGAACTAATTAAGGAAATAAGGGGTGTATGGCTCAGCGGTGAGGACATTGAGGATTATCATGGATGATAGGGAGCCAGAACTAATAGAAAAACTGCTTAGAAAGCAGGGGATGATCGTTGAGAGGAGGAGGATAGAGGTATCAGACTATCTGATAGGCACTAACGTCTGCGTGGAAAGAAAATCGCTGAACGATTTCATCAGGTCCATCTACGACGGTAGACTGTTCGATCAGGTCGAGCAAATGAGGACTAACTGTGAGATAATCATAATAATCATAGAGGAGCCTCACTTCCACATCAAACGAGACGCCGTCCCTCATTACCTAGGGGCCCTCTCCTCCCTAGCCCTGAGGGGCATCTCAGTAATCCACGTCATATCTCCCGAGGACACGGCTAGGTTCCTAGCCTACCTATCTAGGAAGGTCGAGGGGGACAGACCCTCAATAATACCCGTCAAGAGGAGGAGGAAGCCCAAGTCTTGGGAGGAGGCCTATGCGATCCTCGTGAGCTTTCCCTCCATAGGTCCTAAATCAGCCGAGAAGTTGTTGAATGAATTTGGAACGCTAAGGGATGTTTTTAGCGCCGATTTCCACAGGTTAAGAAGGGTAGTGGGTGAGGCCAAGGCTAGGAAACTCCAAGAGGTCCTGAACACGCCCTTCAAGCGGGTGAAAGAGGCGAAGTTGGAGGATGTGAGGGATCAGGGATAGAGCCTTGTCGGAGTCCTCGGGAAGGGTATCGCATCCCTTATGTGCGGTAGGCCGGCTATCCACCTTATCGTCCTCTCTATTCCCAAGCCGAAGCCGGAGTGGGGTACGCTACCGTACTTCCTGAGATCTATATACCACTTGTAGTCCGAAGGATTCAGTCCCTCCTCCCTTATCCTCCTAAGGAGTTCTTCCTCGGATTCTATCCTCTGACCTCCTCCCACTATTTCACCTATCCCCTCTGGTGCCAATAGGTCAGCGCAGAGGACCACTTCAGGTCTTTCAGGATCTGGTTTGTGGTAGAAAGCCTTGGCCTGCTTCGGATAGTGGGTCACGAATACAGGTAGATCGAATTCGAGCGAGATGGCCCTCTCCACCTCAGTCCCGAAATCCTCCCCCCACTCTATGGATGCGCCCTTTCTCTTGGCGATGTCCAATGCCTCATCGTACGTGATCCTAGGGAAGTTTCCTTCCAGAGGCTCGAATCTTCTGCCTAGAGCTTCTAACACATGGCCAGCTCTCTCCACCACCTTCTGGGAAACATATTTGAGAAGAGATTCGACCACGTCCATCATGCCATTGAGATCGGCCCAAGCCATCTCCGCCTCGGCGTGCCAGAACTCGGTCAGATGCCTCCTAGTTCTAGACTTCTCCGCTCTGAAGCTGGGTTGCACCGTATACACATTCTCGAACGCGAATATGGCGGCCTCTAGGTAGAATTGAGAGCTCTGGGTTAGATATGCCTTCCTGTTGAAGTAAGGGACCTCGAATAGCGTGGCTCCTCCCTCGACCGCCGCCCCCACAAAGGTCGGGCCCTCGACCCTGACGAAGCCGTTGGTTATGAACCACTCCTCCACGGCCCTCACGATCTCTCTCCTGACCAATAGGGCGTACCTCATCTTGGTGGTTCTGAGATGGAGGTGCCTGTTATCCAGCAGGAATTCCTCGCCGGAGTCGGGTTTTATCGGGAAGTCGTGAGAGGAACCAACTATCTTGATGCTGGAGGCGATAAGTTCGACTCCTGTAGGGGACCTCGGATCCCTCTTCACCATGCCCTCCACAACCAAGGATGCCTCGATGCCAGCACTCCTGGCGCGCTCTAGATCGTCTTGCCCAACTTCTCCCTCTTTCACCACCACTTGGACAACGCCTGTGGAGTCTCTAAGTCGTATGAACACCACACCTCCCAACTCGCTCTTCCTGTACACCCAACCCGCTATCCTAACGCGTTCTCCCTCGGGAAGGTCTCGCAGCTCTCCTATGAAGTGAGTCCTTTCACCGAATTTCCACATGGGGAAGGACACCTCGGTGGGAATCCGGAGTAGGGAATAAAAAGATGTTAGGGTCGGGTAGGGGGAGGCTTATGGATCTCAGGCTTGCCTTAAAAAGACTGGAGGAAAGAGATCTTCTGCACGTAATCGACAAGGAAACTTCCGTAGAGTATGAGATGGCGGCTCACCTTAAGAAATGGGATGGCAAGAAGGCGGTTCTCTTCGAAAAGCCCCTGTTAGTTGATGGAAGGAGGAGCGCTTTCCGGGTAGTGGGTGGCGTGGCGACATCGAGGGAGACCCTCCTTACTTCCTTCAGCATCTCTGATATGAGGAAGATGAGAAGTAGGATAAGGAGGGCCCTCAAGAATCCCATCTCACCAGTAGAAGGGGATCCTGAATGGGTTAGAGCAGGTATAACCCTATCAGAGCTTCCCATACTGAAGCACTATACAGGTGAACCCGGTCCTTATATGACGGCCTCTATTGTCGTATTCAAGGGCGAGGATGGCGTCTTCTCATCATCTTACCACAGGATGATGCCTATCGGAGATAAAAAGCTCGTTCTGAGAGCTGTTGAGGGCAGAAAACTCAGTAGAACCATAGAGAGGTTTTCGGAGAGAGGTGAGGACTTGCCGGCGGCGATCTCCGTTGGGAGCCCCCTCGAGGTGATGATAGCCTCGGCGGTGCCGGCGGAGAACATGGATAAGATAGCACTGGCGGGAGGGATAGCTGGAGAGTCCGTAAGCATTTCCCCGTGCGAAGAAGTTGAAGCGTGGGCCCCCTCCAGATCGGAGATAGTCATCTGTGGAAAGATTCTGGCCAGGGAGATGGCCCCCGAAGGCCCCTTCTATGAGATATTGGGAAAGGACATCGTTAGACAACAACCGGTCTTTGAAGTGGAGGAAATCTATGCGAGGCCCGACGGATTCTACCAGGCGATACTTCCAGCTGGGAGCGAGCATCAGCTCCTGATGGGCCTTCCTGTTGAACCACTCATCGAGGACAGGGTCTCCGAGGTAGCAGACGTGGTGGATGTGGCAATGACCCCCGGCGGGGCTGGCTGGATCGAGGCTGCGATCTCCATAAGGAAGAGTTCACCTGATCAACCCGCTTTAGTGGGGTTGATGGCCATATCCGCCCATAAAAGCCTGAAGAGGGTCATTGTGGTCGACGATGATGTGGACGTGTCGGACTACGTTGAGGTCATGAGGGCCATACTGCAGAGGGCACATATACCCGACGATTTCAAGGTGATCTCCGGGATTAAGGGGTCCTCCCTAGATCACAGTAACCTGAGGGAGATAGAATTGAATGGTGAAAAGAGACTTATCAAACTCCCTCAAGGCAAAATGATAATAGATGCCACTGTTAAGGGTCCGAAGGAACTTACGGAGAGACCCTGTAATCCTTACCTGTAGCCTCGAGAGCGAACAGTTTATTTACTCGATACCCAGATGCACAGAGAGGGAGGAAAGAGTAGGTGGCCGGATACAGGGCCGTAACGGGAATGGTCAAGACGAATGTCCACGACCACCACATGTACAAGATAAGGATGGGCGAGCTGGAGTCCCTACTCAGGGCTCTCGGTTACAGGATAGTGGAGAGAATAATTCAGGTGAGGCCCAAGGAGACCGTGGACTATGTATTCGGGAAGGGTAAGGTCGAGGAGATTCGTGAAAGGATCAAGAGGATAAATCCTGACGTATTTGTCGTCTATAACACCCTAACCAGCAAGCAGAAGTGGAATCTGGAGAGGAAACTAGGTGTTGAGGTCATAGACAGGTACGATGTCACCCTGATGATATTCAGAGAGGCCGCCAGCGACATACTATCGAAGCTCCAGATAGAGCTGGCCACCTTAGAGAAGGCGTTCCCCTACGTAAAGCTGTCGGCATCGATAAAGTACAAGAAGATGAGGGCTGGTTTCAGGGGAGGAGGTGAGTACGCCTATCACAAGCAGATCAGGGCCATACAGAAGAGGATGAAGATCTTGAGGAGGAAGATAGACAAGCTCAGCAGGCAGAAGGAGCTCGAAATAATGAAGAGGATCGAGGGAGGGGCGAGGATCGCGGTATTGACCGGCTACTACAACGCGGGGAAGACGAGTTTATTCAATGCTTTGACGGGGTTCGAGAAGCCCGTCAGTGACATGCCATTCACCACCCTTTCGTCCAAATATGGGGGAATAGAGGGAGAGAATACCTATTTAGTGGACACCATCGGGTTCGTTCTAGATCTGGACCCGCGACTGATAGCTTCTTTCCAGTTGAACCTCTTGGACATAACTCATTCCCACAGGCAGGTGCTGGTGGTGGACGTATCCGACAAGCTGGACCTCATGAGGGTCAAGCTCGCTGAGAGTCTGAAGATCCTATCCGAACTAGGTAAAGGAAGGGAGTCTTTGGTGATAGCCGCTAACAAGGTGGACAGGCTAGAGGACTACGAGTACGATGCGAGAGAGGAAGTCATTAGGGAAATGCTAGGTGATGGGGTTCCCATAATCCCAGTATCGGCTAAGAGTGGGGAAGGACTCCGAGAACTCGTTAGAGCGATAGTCCGGGCCCCGGAGTTAGAGATAGCTGAGTAATTTCATTTTAGAAATATTTTTATTTTTGAAAACATAGCCGCACTGGTGGCTACCTTGGTGGTCCGTGACGAGAGCAAGAGAGTTGCCGCTGTAGCGATGTTCGGGGCCCTAGGTAACGTGCTTGCTCTACTTTCGATGGTTTTAGGTAATTTACACCCCCAGATAGCGGTGGATCTATCGCATATCGCTACCGTATTCTCTGCCTACATGCTAGGCCCAGTTGACGCCGCCCTAGTGGGAGCGATAATCTCTCTAGTGCCCTTCGTCAGATTCGGACTGCTAGGTTGGCTGGGACCTCTAGCGGGATCCCTGATATTCCCAGGGAAGGCCTTAACCGGTCTATTCACCGGACTGCTAGCCAAAAAAACGAGTCACCCACTCCTAGCTCTACTGGTGGGATATATCCCAGAGTCCATCTTCACATGGGCTAGCTTCGAGTTATGGATTCCGGTGATAGCTCCCCAAGCATCTGGATGGATCGATGACGCGGTGATTTATGGGATACTGATAAAGGCGTGGATAGAGATACTACTCATCGGCGCCGCATCTGAGGTCTTGCTTCCCAGAGTAAAGGATGTGATACCCTATGGACTTGTAGACTAGCCTAGCCACGGTGTAAGCATCGGACCTCATGCCCGGGCACGGGGAGAATTCCACGAAGTCCATCGCCATGACGCTCGCCCTCCTGAAGACCTCCTTGAGAACCGTTATTACTTCTCTGTAGCTCATTCCCCCAGGCTCCGGTGTTCCCAAGCACGGAAGCACAGATGGGTCTAGCACATCCACATCCACGCTCAGGTACACCTTTTTCCCTTCTATCTTCCTAAGGAAAGTGTCTACGCCTTCACCCCCGTGAGAGAGTAGAGGAATCAGAGTAACATTGTCTGAGGAGTCTAGTTCCTCTTTCTCCTCCCATCCTAAGGTCCTCACCCCGTAAATAATTACCTCCCTCACTAGCTCGCTGATTCTCTTGGAGACTGTCGCGTGAGATATTCTTCGCCCCTCATAGTCATCATAAAAGTCTGCATGGGCGTCTAGGGTCACGTAAACATCAGCTTCATCCTTGACCCCCTGCACGCCTCCTAAGCTCAAGGTATGCTCTCCTCCCAGTAAAATGGGGACCCTCCCATCGCTTACTATCTTGTCTACTGCCTCTCTCACCGTATTCACCATAGACTCTGGGGTAGATTCAAGCACTGAGAGTTCAGTGATGGTATGCAGGCCAGCTTCAGCAGGTATACATCCTAGATCCATATCGTAGGGATCCATGTAGCGAGACGCCTCGATTATGGCTAGAGGTCCCGCTCTGGAGCCAGGCATCCAAGAGGAAGTTGCATCATAAGGGACACCTACTATAACGTAACTCGAATCCTCGTAGCTCTCCTGAATCCCTAGAAAGCTATACGGGACAATACTACCCTCAAGACCGCTCAGGGAAACCACCTGTCCGACAGGATAACTCTCGCAGTTATATTAAACATTGAGAAGATCGCACATTTAACAAATATCTTAGGAATAATCCTCAACGACGCTCAACCATTTCAACTAAGTAAGGCTGAAGTTATTAGTAGATAGTGAGGGATCAATTCGGGTGTGATCCTTTGGTCAGCAGTGGAGATTTGTTGGGAGATAGGTTGTACACTTCCTTCATTATGAGAGATCTAACATATATAATGGGAGGTTTCAATATCTTATCTGTAATTGGATATATCTACTCAGGTGACTGGGTCTATATATAAAATCTCCGCATCTGACATATATTCATTCCTAGAAGTTATCATGGTATCTTACTTTTTAGGAATACTCTCCAGCGAGACTGTTGCAGCTCTCAAGATAACTGATGTGGGAGTTAAGCCTCCTCATGAATTCGGTGAGGGGTATGGAGCATTCTTTAAGGCCATCTTCTTTATAGAAAGAAAATATGGGAAAAGTGTCGTTGTAGGATTGGAACGGGTTATATACATCCGACATATAGGAGGATCCATCTGCTCATCCTCGCTCATTTCTCTTCTACTATTGGCTATATATTCTTTTGCTACTGAAAAATATAATTTAGATATATTCATCACTATTTTGGCGTTTGCTATGATCTTTTTAGCATCCTTCAGGATTAACAGACATAAAACCAGTCAAATAAATCAAATTATAAATGAACTTGTGAAAGTTAATACAAAGTCGGGAAAGAATATGTAAAAAAATCACTAGTTATTCTGCCAACTTAGTTGCGTTTAGATCCAACAACTTCCTTTTTAGAAAGGAGAAGTGGGGGGGAGGGGGAGGCAAGTAGGCCACTATTAGAGCAACATTCTCCGTTATATAAATACGTGCCTTCTTCTGCTTCATTCTCGCAAGATAAACCGAGTGCGATTTCATCTATCTTTTCCTCACTCTCTTGAATTTGAGTGAGCAGAGAATAAAGCAGGATGATCAAAAAGCTTGTTGCCGACATGAAGGTCTCCGATCACAAAGACACTTTTCTCTTCGAAATTAGTGCCATTCCCTTCTTTCTTCTTCATTTCAAGCGAATTATAGCTCATTTTTAATCCTAGAGATTTGGTGAGTTCGTTTTTGTCCCTTTCATCGAGGAGAACAACTTTCTCCTCCCTTAGCGAGACAAGAGAGACAAAATCAGCATTAAGAAGGTCTTTCGAGATTTTACCGGGATTTCTTTTACCCCTACCACACTCTCTTAAACTAAACGCATTAGTTCGTTATTCTCGCTCATACGATCACCTCTTTCATCTTTTCCCTCTTAATCTGTTCTAAAATGGCCCTTTTCTTCCTCTTCCTCGACCTTCTTTTTCGAAGGATAGTGTTTCTACTCTTTTTCATGAATTCACCGAGTTGAAAACTGTGAATATAGTGCCTAATATTCTTAATAATTCGCGCGCTTCCAGAATTTTCTTTAAGTATGGAGAATATTCTAAAAAATTATTTTCTCAAGTGTTGACTTGACGATATCTACAGCATCCATCAGGTCTTGCACAGAAGGCGGGATGACATCCAGACCCTCTCCTCCTTACCGTTGTCGCTTATCCTCTTCTTCAGCCTGAGTATGTACCTCCTACCCTGCCTCAGGTAAGCGAGCACATCTATGATGCTCTCGACCTTGGCTACGTCCCTCCTCACCCTCTCCCCAGCCCGGGGTTTATTCCGATGAGCGGGAAGAGGAGATTATAGACCTACCTTATTGCGCCGGCGGAAAAAGACTCATAACACTCCCTGAACTCCCTGAGCTGATCCTCGTAGATCGAGTTGAGGTAGAACATGCATCACTGTAACTTCTTGTTCCTGATTATCTCGATCGTCTGGGACCCAGAGGGGTTGAGGGAGATGAAGAGGGTCCTCGTTTTCATCTGCTCGTCGATCCTGACAAGTTTCTCGTCCACTATCGCCCCCAGCAAGACGACGGGGCCCTTCGCTTTCCTCTCCACCGTTCTCCTAGTGCCCGTCTCCTCGTCCTTCACCGTTATGAGTATCCTCAGCTCTCCCTCGCTCGTTAGGACATGTATCGTGTCGCTCTTCGACTGTCCAGCTGGCATCTGTATGAACGCTATGACCTTGTGCTTCAGCTCCTCTGCAGCATACTCGAACGCCGCGTCAGTTGCGCGGACTATCTCCTTGTAGTGATTTTGAGGTAAAACGGAGAGGGCGCCCTTTATTATCGTCGTTTTTCCGCTTCCTGAGGGCCCCAGAGCTATCACGTTGACCTAGTGTCCCTTCTCCAAATCTTTCGTGAAGATTGAAGCCAGAGCGAGCTTCATGTTCTCTTCCTCCCCGACAACGCGGAAAGAAGCGAGTTCCCGCGCGCGATCCGTTGTGAAGAGCTTCATATCGTTGATGAGTGACAGGATCAGGAGGAACAGGAGGGCATGCCTGAGGTAGAACAGGAGGGCAGACGTGTCCAAGTCGAGGATCGGCCACAGAGCGTCGCCCACAGGCGTCAGGAGGTTGAAGGCCGCGTTAGCAGCGAAACCGGCGTAGACTAGGAAGGTCTTACCCGAAGCCTTGGCGACTATGAGGAAGATCAGGACGACTGCGAGAGAGAAGATAGTTCCCGTCGAGAGGATTATGGGTACATCGGACGGCTTGACAGGCCCTTGGATAAACATCCTCATCAAGGCCATGTCGCTTGGACTCAACTTCGATATTATCCTAGCGAGGTAATGGCCCAGCTCGTGCAGCGATGCGTAGGTAGCTGTAAATGATACAGAGAAACCTAACTCTCTCAGATATTCCTATTCTCTTTGGGTAGGAAGACAAATTAAACGTAGGTAAGATAATGTAATATGATCGTGGGATAATTAGAAGTTATGTCTATTATACTGCTTATATTATATAAAATCATGTGGAAAGTTCCCAAATCTATTTCAAACATTCGCATACTTTTCGTCTGCATTTATATATGTTTATGTTTTGTATCATGGTACGTATGTAGAGAAGGAGGAGTTAGTAGCTCTTCTAAAGAGGGGAGAAGGCCCTCGATTAGAATTCAAGGAGAGGGTGAATAAAAAGCTGATGCAGGCTATCTGTGCTCTTGCAAATAGGGAAGGAGGGATTGTACTTGTTGGTGTTAACGATTCAGGAGAAGTTGGGGGGCCCAGATGATAGTGTGGAGAAGCTAACTAACTTCCTTAACTCACTCCAGCCTAAACCCCGTCTGGAGTATGAGTGGGTATTTCTCGATGATAAGAGAGTATTCGTGATAAAAGTCACACCTGAGAAGAATAAGATCTACGTATTTGGGAATGACGTCTACCTGAGGATGGGTTCAAGTACAAGGAAGGCTAGACTGATGAAATAGCCTCTTTATACGGTGAAAGCGCGCGTAACAAGTAGGAATGGTGAGTATACGGCAACAAATGCTGGTATTTTTATGTTTACTAGGAGACCTGATGAGTACGTCCACAATCCTTCCCTGAGATTGATCGTTAAGGGTCCTAGCGGTGAAGTGCTAGATGATAAGATGTTCAATCCGCCATTATGGGTGTATAGTGGAGGAGGTCGTAGAGTATCTGCAAAGGAGGTTCATACCCATAGGCTGGAGGATCACTTCACTGGAGAGGGAGGAGGTACCTGTGATACCGATCGAGGCATCGCGCGCGAGTGAGCGATGAAAAGATAGCCGTCCTCCTAGAGGGAAAGGATTACAATGAAGTAAGGAACGAGGCTTTCAGGAAGCTGAGAGAGGAGGTGGAGAAGAGAGGTATCAAGTTAGGAAAGTGGGCGGAGGAGAAGCTACTCTTCGCGATCGAGGAGTACACATACATGAAGGATGGAAGGTGCACTGTGAAGCTGGTTTTCAGACCTGCGAGGCTGAGAGCTGTCAAGTTTCCCTCTCTTGGAGACGATGCCTCTGACTGTATCTTTCACTGTTGAAGATGAGGGAGAGATAGAAGAGAAGGAGAGGGGAGAATACAATGTGGAGGTGGCCGTACGCCCCATCACGGATTATACAGTGAGAAAAGGGAAGAATTACGTCAATCTCACGCGTGTTTTCACCTCGTATAAGGGTACACGCGTGCTATTGAAGGGTGAATTGGAGGGAGACACCGTACTCGTCTTCTCAGATGTTGAAGTGGAGGTGAAGAGGAAACGGTAGTTCTTGGATATGAGATAGAGTATCCACCAGTTGAATTGGAAAAGAGGAGGCACTCCAACTAGCCAGTGGCTTCAGGGGGTGTATAGAGTATCATATTGAGGGTGGGAAGATAAGGACGAGGATCTTCTCTCCCTCGCGTAGAGAGATGGTCGATCTGCTGAGAGGAGTGTATAGGAATGTTAGCTTTAGGAAGGTGAGGATCTGGGTACCTCCTAACCCACTTGCTGTCATCTTTATCGTTGGCCTTTTCAGTAGGGAACGGTTTTACGTTTATTGAGCCTAGCGGAGTGAATTCGATAAACAACGCACTCCGTTCCCTCTCCACAGCAGAAAGGGCCCTGCTCCAGATATTGGTAATTGAATATGACTGGCGAGAGATGGCTAGGAAGATGGCTTCCCTTCTTTTGAAGGATGCATGGGCACAGAGAGGGGATTATGAGTCTCTTCAACTATATGTCGTGAAGGGTCTCCTAGCTAGAAGGATATATAAAGGAGATCGCATATCGTGGAATTAAGGTGAATAGGGGCTCATTGAAGAAGAGGATTGAAGAGAGGCTGGATATGAAGCATTTACTCACAATCCCAGCGACATCGCAAGAGATCACTGATTTCGTGAGGTTACCCGATGACGAGTCTCTTCCTCTAAAGTGGCTTGCGGAGTTCAGTTAGGGCTGCTAGCTATCCCCCTAAGAAGACAGCATAGCGTCGGGGGTGATCTTGTAAGTATGGAACGTTTAGGGAGGTTGAAAACTCTGGTTAAGGAGGCTAAGGAAGAGTTGACGCAGGTTCTCAGTGAGGAGATGAGACCTGTTTAAGCTCCCATTCTACGCGTTAGAGCTACACACATATGTAATAGGGGCTTCAGGCACGGAAAGAGCACAATACTGAAAATCTCATAGTTGGACTGAGAAAGAAGAGATATAAGGCTGCCATACATGTAATTGATCCACATAGTGATTTAGCGAGAGAACTTCTAGAGGTAGATCTGGATCCCAGCTCACTCTACTACTTCGATATAATCGAAGTCGGCTACTCACCGAATCCTCTCGAACTAGCTCCGTATGAGGATGAGGAGAAATGTGATATTCTTGTTGAGCTGAAAATCTCCGAAATGATGAAGATCTTCGAACAATTATTTAGCATCGCAACACAAAAAGCACCTAGACTAACTTAGGTTTTACAGACATGTCTACGCTACTTTACTTGAAGAGTGATAGGCCAACGTTTAGGGATCTCTATAACGTGATAATGAGGCTTAGAAAGAAGGGTTTGATGCTCACGATGGAGATGCAACAGGTTCTGAAGGACGAGCAGGCGATAAAAGAGAGCATGGAATTCATACAGAGGCTTCCTTCTGATGCATTTGCAGCAGCTCTAAACAAGTTACAGGCTTTCGCTACATCTCCTCTCCTTAGGGGGACGTTCTCAAGGAGAAAGAGTACTGTGAGAATGGAGGAGCTCCTAGAGGATGGTAAATTGGTAATCTGGAGATTTTCGAAGGCCGACCTACCGGGCTAGGTGCTTGAGCTGGGAGTGCTGCCGTAGCGCTTTCCATATGGTTCGCTGTCCTGTCTAGGGCTAGGGAATACCTTTATGAGGAGAGGACACCTATCCTGTTATTCGTTGATGAGTTCCAGAACCTGCAAAACCTCTCTACTTTCTGAAAGTAGGAAATATAAGCTACTACGCACACACATTCATCAGAACCTCAAGCAGCTCTTAGATGAATTAATAGCCTCTATTCTCACTAATACAGCTACCCAGATAATGTTTCGCGTTTCAGGAGAGGATGCGAGTAGATTAGCGAGCATAATAGGCCCAAGTATGAAGGAGGACATACGCCACGATTTGGTGAGCCTACCGAACCATGTCGCTTTGGTGGGGATTAGGCCCTCGGATCCAAGAAAGCCCTTCTTATTATATCGAGTGAGGATGAGCCCACCTCCCCGAGCCTTGAGAGATAGAGAGGAGGCTATGGAAATAGTGAGGAGGATGAGGGAGACGTACAAGGCATCAGAGAGGGAGATGAGAATAGAGTAGCTCTGTTTTTAGATCTATCTAATAGATGTCGAGAAACTCCCCGATCCAAAGGACTATGCAGTGTTAAATCTCATAGACATGCTGGGAGAAAAGGCTTACGTGATGGAGATGGAGGAGAGTCTCGGTTTGAGCAGAGCTGATGTACCAAAACGCATCAAGAAGTTCTTAGATCAGGGCCTTATGAGGCTGAAGGCCGGGAAGGAAGTGGAGAGGGGTAGAATAAAGATATTAGAGACGACGGGATCGGGAAGGAGATATCTAAGATCACAGATTAACGTGAGGAAAGTGTCACCATCGGTGGCCGAGGAAGCTGTTATGCACTACAGGAGGCTGGATACTTAGTGGTTACACTAATGCAGAAGGGTGAATTCCAACCTGACTTCCTAGCCATCCCTCTAGAAGAATGGACTTGGGATTTAGAGGATACAGTCTCAATAGAGGTCAAGTCCCCGGAGAGGTGAGGAATGAGCCCGGTCAGGTGAAGGGGAACATAGAAAAGGTGGTTCCCCTCGGATTGAAAATCGTGATGGTGTAGGGAGGATGACGTTGAGAGAATCCTTGAGATCGTGAAGGGTGCACATACCAGCACTGAGATACGGATATGAGGGAAAACTACTTTAGACTAATCTCCTTATTAGCGCGAGATAACCTCTAGCGGTCACGGAAATTTCTCCATCTGCAGATAAGATGAATTCACTCAAGAAACCGTGTTAGCACCTCCTCTTCTGACTGCTCAAAGAGGTCCTCCAATGGATTTACTGGTTTTACATCCTTCGGTGGGTAGATAAGGCCGATGATCATGAAGCTTTTGTGATATCTCCAAGTGTTTCCAACGACGAAGTATAAGTTCCTCTCTGTGGCCATCCACATAGCCTTCTCTTTGGTCTTTTCGAAAGCTTCCTCTTCATTCCTCTCCTGTCTTAATTTTCTGTAAAGCTCTTGAATTTCCCAATCTATTACCATCATGTCATGTCCCTTACAACCTTCACCCTCACACACGAATCTATATCCCAACCAAGGTAATTCTTCGGGAATCACTTCTCGGCGTTTAACTTCGGGAAGCAAATATTCGTCCCCCATCTCAATATATTGGGTGAGACTAACAGCTTCCATCCTCTCAAGAACTTGAAGTTCACCTCTATCTCTGATCCTAGCTCTTTCTTTTCTGTAGAACTTCTTGATAGATCTAGGCTTAACTATCCCGAGACTCTTACCACTATTTACTATATCCTCGATACTAGGATCTAAGAATCTCGATGTGATGTAAAGCCTCAAACTCCAATCTCTCACGTGACTAATGGGTCTGATAGCTCTCCAATCCACTACCTTTCTGCTCTCTCTCCTCGGATCGTGTTCCGCTGTGGTAGTTTCAACTTCAATGATATCCCATTTCTTGAATTTCGCATGCTCGAATTCCTTATCATAGAAAAGCTTGAACTGGATGGGATAGAGCCTCCTCCACTCTCCCTTCAGAGTAACTCCTGCAACGCAGACAAGTGGCCCGTACTTTGAGCTTACTTCTGGATAAGTTTTTGCCAAAACTATTATCTTTTCCCTCGGCAGCTTACATACCCTCTCATAAATCGAGTCTTTTTTCAAATATACCTAACTCCAAGGCGACCTCAGCGAGTATATGTCTATGGCAGTAGTGCTTCTGACCCTTCTTCGGAGTAGGATATCTCTCTTGACAGAGTAAAGCTGTTGGACCAGTGGATTTTGCCTCTCTCAAAGCCCTTTCGAGGATTTCGGAGTTTTCCTCTAACCACCACTCATACCATTGTCTGAAGCATTCATAGGACATTTTACCCTTTACATACGGCTCCCTAATTAGTTTGGGGACTCCGAGCTCCTTAACGTGCACATACTTTATCCCATTGGCTGGAAGCTGTCTCTTAAGAACCTCTATCGAAAATTCCGGTTTGACGAACTCCACATCGTGTCTCACATCGAGCACCATGACTATGCCGTTCTCTTTGAGGATGGAGAGTAGCTCCTCGAAAGTTCTCCCATCGTAGCCTATAGTGTAGATCGTGTCGTTTAAGAACTCTGGTAGCATTCTCTCTGCTTCTTTGACTGACCAGCCCTCTCTAACTATTAGTCTGGCGAACTTTAACTGCTTCTCCTTTTCCTCTATCTTGGAGATAACAACCGCGTGTCCTAAACCGAGCTTACCTTCAGCAACCATCTTCTTGACTTCCTCTGGAACCTTGAGCACCAAGGCCAACCTCTCAGATACCCACTTGGTAGTGACCCCCAGCCTCTTTGCTACCTCCTTCTCAGTAAGACCATGCTTGACCATTATCCTATAGACTACCTCTCCCTCCTCAACAGGTTCTAAGCTTCTCCTCACGAGATTCGCCTTGAGGGAGAGAAACCTCGCCTCTAGGTCATCTGCATCGATTACATTAGCCTCTATATCCTTCCAACCAAGCCTTTTTGCCGCACTTAGCCTATGAAGACCATCAATTAGCTCATACCTACCGTCACTTAGTGGTCTGACTGTTATCGGATGGAGGAGACCATCCTCATCAAGACTTTTTGCAAGCATTTCAAGGTACTCGTCGTTTAAACTCGACCTAGCTATGAGATCCGGGTTAACGACGATCTTGTCAATGGCTATCTTCACACTCGTACCCTCCGCCATTGGGGTGGTGGGAATTCCAATATAACCTTGTAGATCCTATATAGGAATTATTTAATAGAAAAAAGCCTATATAGGATACTATGACGCCGTACACAAGGGACGATCATACCTACTACAGTGTGGTTCTGATTCAGAAGAGACCTCGATGTGATTCCTACTTCATCCAAACATCTCACATCATCTCGCGTATAGGTGACTTCGTACTGGCCATTTTAGGGAAGGATCGCATCCTCTTCACTAACCTAGACTCAGAGCTCGGCAAGCAAAAAGCAGTTCAAATACTGAGGGGGCGGGGGTGGAATGTCAAGAAAGTAAAGGTAGTCAAACAAAGAGACGGTTCGGTCAGATACACAATTCCCAAGCCCTTCTTCAACGCTCTAGGCTTGAAAAGGGGTTACCCGGTTCTTCTCACTGGAAGGGAAGGTCAGCTGGAGGTGATCCCCATCAAAGTAGTGTTAAACATGTTAGGCACTTTCAAAGAGAGGACGCTATACTAAACCAGAAAGTAGAAAGTGAAAATTACTCATTCTCTTTCCCTTTACCCTGATCTCTTAATGGGCGAGGCTACTCCACATCTTCTGGGTTCTCACTTGGGCTCAGGTCACTTTCTGCGTTCTCTGTAATAGTGTTTTTTAGCCTCTTGATGGGAATTATACGCGGTGGGAGTGGTTACAGCCCCCTCTTTTTCATTTTCTTGAAGATACCTGTTCTTCTGCGTGCTCTTTGAGGTAACAACATCTCTTTCATCCTCTTTATGAGAGTGAGTGATGCTCTCTTCCATTTTCATCTTCATGTGATGGGCGTGGTGTTCCTAACCCCTTCTCTTTCACTCTCCACGAGGCTGCTCTCTTCCCTTCTCTACCAGAAAGAGAAGCAAGGAGGGAAGATTATATAGAGTACCAAGAAGGAGGTATCCTAATTTAATGATCAAGAAGAGGAGAGAATGGGTCTTAAGTTGTTCTCATTTCTCCTTTCTCTTTGTGTTAGCAAGTACCAGCCCCCTAATACCCCTCTTATTTTTATTACCCTCCCCTCCATTGACAGTTTTCTTAAGTCCTTCAAAATAGATTATTTTCCCCGAATCTCAAAGGAGAGGGCTTACTTTATTGAAGTGCAAATTTTTTCTAGTTTTTCGATAAGCAAGGAGAGTGTTCTTCTCATGTGGAATGAGCTAAGAAAAATGCTGTTATAAAATATACAATTGGGGTAGAAGAGGAAGAAGCGGGATTTTCAGTTTAATCTCAATGTGATAAGCCCTCGCTTCACTGCTATCTCTACGGCCTTTCTCAATAGTGATGCAGCCTCCTCATCGCTCATTACGGCGGACATGATACTATCCACGAGCAGCTCCCTTTTTACAACTTCTACTTTCTCCTCTTCACTCAGGACCAGCCCAGCGCCACACTGAAGGCAAAGCCTCCCTGTTGTAGGATTCGTATACCCACATACGAGGCAGACTCTGGGAGCTATGGATGATGTGATTGGTTCCTCACCCTCTGGTTCGAGGCCGTAAACCTTCCTTGCCATCGCTGAGACGGCATCTCGCCCTGAGAGGTGCAAGTAGGTCTCCACCATCTTCGAGTTAGGTGTTAGCCCACAACGAGTCTCAATTCGCTCTCTATAAGCTTCGAAGCTAGCTCAGTGAGTCGTGTATGCCTCAACCAATGCCATGTCACATGTTCTGATCCCGCTCTCCTTCTAATGGTTTTAAACAAGTCCTCTGCGGTTCGTCTACTCATAGGTCTATAGATGTTAAGGGAAGAGGGAAAGAGGGGCATATCTGGGTCTGGTAGGGGATGCACTAACAACCACTCCCTCAAATAAGGATAGGAGTCGACAAACAGAATTGTTCTCTCCCACATTTCCCCCCTAGCTGAAGTGATATAACCCACAACGGCGCCATCATGATGAAAGGGCACTAAATCCTTCACCCTTAACGAGATAGCTTCGGAAATCCTCAGAGCTCCATCATAGACAGCCGCAACTAGGGCCTTAGCCTTCGCTGAGGGAGCTGCCTCAATGAGCTTCCTCTCTGGTGAGGAGTTTATCGCGGATTTCTCCTCGTCTCAGTCTCACTTTCACATGTCTCCACTCGTCTGGTAGTTCCCTCCTTAAGAGACTTGCTGAGTGCGAGTGTTTTTAGCGTATCTATGGCCCAAGGAGGCAGCCCCTCCAACCTTTCGGACTCGTCCATCCTAGGGTAAGACCATCCAACGCTAATAAGCATGCGACCTTTCCAGAGATTATATTTTTAAATGGACAGTAGCACGAGGGAGTAGACTGGCCCCATAACGGGCAGTGCGAGAGGTGAGCAATATGGTAACGAGAAGGGTTGGAGTTCCCATGACGGACCGGATACTTGAATTCCTTGAGGAGAAGAGGCCTGGACTCAAGGCCAACGTCTGGAAGATCTTTTACCCCATGAGAGACGAGCAGCCCATTGAGGTGAGCGTGAAGCCTGGTGCTCTTGCTGGGGAGACCCTTGAGCTCGAGTTCGAGGGCAAGAGGCTCATAGTAAAGGAGGAGGCCGTCGAGAGGAGGCCTGCTAGAGCCGGTGCGGGGGCTTACTGAGCCCCTACAAATTCCTTATTTTAGGAGGGGCTTTTTCCGACCGATCTATGCTTAACAATGTTTATAGAGGTTTTCTTGTAAGAGTCCTTGGTGCCTGTTAGATGGGCCTAGGTGTCCCGATTATCATCCCAGTATCTAAGCCGTCTAAAGGATCGGCTGGTAAAACTGGTCTTTGGAGGGTCGAGAAGCCCGTAGTTGATGAGGATAAGTGCATAAAGTGCTGGCTGTGCTGGCTTTACTGTCCTGAGGATGTGATAACCGAGGGACCCAACGGGTTCCCGCAGATAGATTATACATTCTGCAAGGGATGCGGTGTCTGCGCTGACGTATGCCCCACGAAGGCCATACAAATGACCAAGGAGGAGGAGTGATATGGCGGTCGAGGGAACTTGGGAGATAATAACTGGTAATCATGCCGCAGCCATAGCAGCTAAGCTTGCTCGTGTTAAGGTCGTTCCAGCGTATCCTATTACCCCTCAGACGACCATAGTGGAGTACATAGCTTCGTTCATAGAGTCAGGCCACATGGATGCCGAGTATATAAGGGTTGAGAGCGAGCACAGTGCCATGGCCGCTGCTATAGGGGCGTCAGCAGCCGGGGTGAGGGCCTTCACGGCCACCGCCAGTCAAGGATTGCTGCTGATGTCGGAGGTTCTCCACTGGGCGGCTGGCTCTAGGCTGCCGATAGGTATGGCCGTCGTCAACAGGGCGGTGGGCCCCCCTTGGAACATTCATGTCGATCACCAAGACGCCATGTCCCAGAGGGATACTGGCTGGCTCCAAGTCTACATATCATCAAATCAGGAAGTGTTGGATACAATACTCATGATGTACAAGGTGGCTGAACACCCCGATGTCCTCCTGCCGTTCATGGTGTGTTTGGACGGATTCGTGCTCAGTCACACCTACATGCCCGTCAATGTCCCGAGGCAGGAGGATGTCGATGAGTTCCTCCCAGAGTACAGCCCACCTCACTGGAAGCTAGATCCTGAGAATCCTATAACATTCGGCAATCTGGCGCTTCCAGATGAGTATCAGGAGATGAGGTGGTCCATGGACCTCTCGATGAGGAGGGCTCTCGACCTCATCGAGGATGTCGCTGAGGAGTTCTTCCAGAAGTTCGGCAGGTACCATGGAGGGGCCACTTGGAAGTACAAAGTGGAGGACGCCGACTACATCATAGTAACGGCCGGTACCATGGCCTCTGAGGCCGAGGTTGCGGTGGACGAGCTCAGGGAGGAGGGAATGAAGGTCGGCCTCTTGAAGGTGAGAGCGTTTAGGCCGTTTCCCCATAGGGACATGGCTGAGGTTCTGCAGGACAGGAAGGGAGCGATCATCATAGACAGGAGCATTGCCTTCAGCTCTGGCGGTCCCATTGGGATAGAGGTACGATCTTCGCTTTACAACAGATCTGGCAGTCCTCCCATAGTCAACTACGTTACGGGTTTAGGAGGCAGGGACGTAACGTATGAGGACATAGTTAAGATGACCAAAGATGGGATTGGGAGGATAACTTCCGATCGGCTAGGGAGACCCTACTACTGGTACAAGCTCAAGCCAGAGTATGAGAAGATAGAGCTCTCGGAGGAGGTGAGGTTATGACATTGACCATACACGATCTGAGGAAGGAATCTGGTTCCTATCTTCCGGGATCTGCAGCATGTCCCGGCTGCGGAGCGACTCTAGCGTTCAGGATAGCTTCCAGGGTGCTGGGACCAAACACCATATACGTGGTCCCTGCCTCATGCTTCAGTGTCATTCAGTCACCGTTCCCCAAGAGCGCCATCTCGGCACCTCTCTACAATATAGCATTCCCAGCAGCTGCTGCCACGGCATCTGGGGTGTACAGGGCTTATAAGATGATTGGGAGAAATGTGAACGTTGTCGTCTGGGCAGGGGACGGAGGAACCGTTGACATAGGCATACAGGCCCTATCAGGGGCCGCGGAGAGGGGAGAGGACATAATCTACGTATGTTACGATAATGAAGCATATATGAACACGGGTATTCAGAGGTCAGGCGCCACACCTCTCATGGCTTGGACCAAGACCACTCCGACTGGTAAGAGGGAGATGCCTAAGGACATGCCCATGATAGTGGCGGCGCATAGAGTTCCTTATGTAGCTACCGCCAGCGTTGGATATCCCTTTGATCTAGCGAACAAGTTCGAGAAGGCCAAGAGAATAAAGGGATTCAGGTACATACACATATTCTCGACCTGTCCGCCTGGCTGGAATTCCCCAGTAAGTAAAACCGCTGAAGTGGCCAAGCTCGCGGTAGATACATACTTCTGGCCTCTGTACGAGATAGAGAATGGGAAATTGAGGATAACGGTGAAACCGAGGAAGAGACCCCTTAAGGAGTTCTTGGAGCTTCAGGACAGATTCAGGGGGTTAAGTGATGAGGAAATTGAGGAGTTGGAGAAAATAGTCATGGAGAAGTGGAACTTCCTGCTTCATCTTGAGAAGTCGGAGAGGGTATTCTGAGATCCTCTCCGTCCCCTTCCCTTTCGTTTGTGATTGATCCATGTTCATAAGGAATGTTCCTGCCTCTTAGAAGGAATGCGACGCCTGAAATTACCACCGCGGCGATTAAGGCCTCGGTGACAAGTCCAAGCGCCACTATTGCCATTGCCTGTATGGCCGCCTCCTTAGTCCTGCTCTCGCTCAGAACCTCGAGCGCCTCCTTTGAAAATGGGTTGAACCACGAGGTGGCCTCCGCATACTCCCTAGCTGTTCTCACTAGAGCTAGGGTCGTCTCATCTATCGATTCTACGTCTATGCCGAATGACTTGAGAAAGTCGGAGATGTCCTGACCAGCTGCCTCGCTGAGGTACCTGACGAAGTCCCCTGGCTCCTTGACGATGACCCTGTCTCTCCTGATAAGCTGGAAGAACCTCTTGTAGAGGTCGGGTCCTCCGTACTTGTTCGCCAGCCTCCTTATCAGGACCTCACTAGCCGCGTAGTATAGACCGGGATTGCCCGGGAGGCCTCCGCCCTTCCATCCTAAGATGAAACTGAGGTCTCCACCGGTTTGCATCATCACGGCTCTTTCAGCTTCCTTATCGTAGGGAACGTGGAATTTAAGCGCCTTCTCAACTATCACAGAGCTTAAATATTGGGCCAAACCTTCGTGAGCCCACCTCAGGTCCACACTGAGTCCTGCTGCCTGCATGTACTGGTGGAGGAGTTCGTGTACGAAGGTGTTCGGCAGCTCGTAATCGGGCATCCTGACCAGCATCATGTTCAGGTTTATCTCTCCTTGAGTTATCACATCAGAAGTGAACCTAGGTCCCGTGTATCCTAGGGTTGTTATCTCCTCCATGGTCCCCGGCACGAACAACTTGACTTTGACAGGTATCTCCTCTTTAACAGATGTGTACTCCTCTATTAAGGGTAGAGTGGCCTCGTAGTACTTGGTTATATTGTCGACAACGTCCTCGTATCTGGGCGGGTAGCTTATAGTGAGCTTGCCGACCTCCCTTTTCCTGAACTCCTGACCATTCTTCACCTTGAACGATATGAGGACCCTCATCGTGTTGTTCTTGCTCCCATCCACATCGTACTCCACCACATTGTAGTCTCCCTCTCTCCGAAGCTCGTATCCCTTCGGCTCGATCCCCTGAGGAATGAAGCCTGTTGGAAGTTTCACCAGTATGGTCGCATCATCTCCCCGAGAGAAGGCTATCTGCGTGGAGAAGAACGCTCCGTTGGGTTCTACGATGAGAGCGCCGAATCTGTAACTCCAAGAGATCTCCACACTAGTTCCTGGTGTATATGAGAACGTGAGGTTCGAGTAGAAGTAGTAGGATGTGTCTCTTATTAGCTTCTTATCCTTAATGGACCCTGAGAGGACCGTGAAGTTGTAGTCCCTGAACTTCGGCACAAGGACCCAGGTACTTCCCTCTACTGTCGAGTTGAACCGAGTCACTATGTCTATCCAGCCGCTCTCCTTTACCGTGTATATGTAGGTGTAATGCCCACTCCCCTCCTGCTGAGTCGAGGGGATCACTGCAGGAAACGTCAGAACAATCGTCAATAGGACAAGGACCTTCCACTTCATTTGAGATACCGAGCTGGAATCCAGTAACGTCTATTTAATTTATCCGGCTGCTGGTGAGGGGGATTTCCTTGGAAGTGCTCATCAAGGGGCTGGAGTATGTGATCACTCAGGACGATGGGAGGAGGATCCTGAAGGGAGCAAGCATCCTGATAAAGGACGGAGCGATCGAGGATGTGGGTGATGTGAAGGGGCCTGTCGATGAGGTGATTGATGGGAGCGGCATGGTGGCAATTCCCGGGTTGATTAACACACACTCCCACATACCGATGACCCTTCTGAGGGGAGTGGCCGATGACATGGACCTATTCCCGTGGTTGCAGGAGAAGATCTGGCCCATGGAATCTCATCTAAGACCGGATCACATAAGGGCCGGAACAGCTCTGGGAGTGCTAGAGGCGGTGCGAACTGGTACCACGACGATCTTCGATATGTACTTCTTTGAGGACATTGTAGCTGAGGTCCTAAGCGATCTGGGGATGAGGGGTGTGTTGAGCGAGGCGATAATAGACTTTGGAACGCCGGAATGCAAGAATGTAGACGAGTGTATGGTTTTGGCGGAACGATTCGTTCAGAAGTGGCATGATCACCCATTGATCGAGCCGGGTTATGGTCCTCACGCTCCCTACACGGTCTCTCCGGAGAGGATGAGGGAAATTTCAGAGAAGGCGAGGGAGAATAGGTCCATCATCCAGATTCACCTAGCGGAGACCGAGAAGGAGGTGTCTGATATCAAAGAGAGGTACGGGAAGGGGGTGATAGAGCTGGCCCATGAATACGGTATATTGGGTGATAGAACTGTCGCTGCGCACGTAGTTTGGCCTAGCCAGAGGGAGATCGCTCTCCTTAGGGAGACATCCACCTTAGTATCTCACAATCCAGTGAGCAATCTTAAGCTGGCCTCAGGGATCTCCCCGGTCCCAGATCTAGTGGAGAGGGGGGCTAGGGTTTCCCTTGGTACCGACGGACCGGCCAGCAACAACACCCTAGATATGTTTGAGACCATGAAGGTGACCGCTCTCATTCACAAGGTCTCGAAAAGGGATCCTAAGGCAATTCCGGCTCAAATGGCGCTGGACATGGCCACTAAAATACCCGGAGATTTCCTCCGATGGAAGATCGGTAGGATCCGTAGGGGATACAGGGGAGATGTTGTTCTTCTGAACGTCAAAGTACCTTGGTGGGTACCTCTTCACTCCGTAGTGTCCCATCTGGTCTACTCCGCTAGATCCACAGATGTGAGGTATGTCTTTATAGATGGCGAGGTGATCTTAGAAGACGGCAAATTTACCAGGAGGGACGAGGAGGATATCTTTGCTGAGGCAGAGAGGGCCTCTCTGGATTTGCTTGAGAAATCAGGCGTTAAATCACTGCTTAAGGGCGTGGATTAGATCAGCGTAGCTGGGTATAACTGCTCTGCATGCTACGCCGAGTAGTCGCACTAAATCCATTGCGTCGTCTCCCTCCACCTCCACGAACTCTCCCAAATCTCTCACGTAATCCAGTGTGACTTCTACATCGAATCCATCCAAAAGGACAGGCGTCCTTCTCTTCCACACAACGATCTTCACCTCATAACCTTCATTGGAGAGCAGGTCCATCAGCTCGTCGAGTTCGGACGGGCAATTTACATTTATTCCTGCTTTAGATAGGGCTTTCCCGCATTTCTCATCCCCTAATTCCCCTTCAATCTCCTCCCTAACCTTCTCTATACCTCCGCTTTTCCTTCCCCCCTTGTAAGTGACTCTAACGAGATTTCCCATGACCCTCACCCTCAATACCCTTCCTGAGGTGAGGAGGTCACAGGAGCGAGTATCTACATAGAAATCCTCCTGCTCTATAGTTTCAAGTATCTTGAAAGAAATCTTCTTCCTCCTCAAAAGGCTCAGAAATTCGCTATGGGGGATCTTCAGCTTGACTTCCCTTTCCACTCCCAAGCAGATGCTCACCTCATGAAGGGGTGAAAGGCGGCGGGGCCCTAGTGCGGGGGGTGGGATTCGAACCCACGCGGGCCTGACGCCCAGCGGATCTTAAGTCCGCCGCCTTGGTCCGAGCTCGGCCACCCCCGCTAGGGTAAGCGGGCTATATGGCTTTTTATAATTTTCCAACTTTCGGGCATGGGGTGCTTCGGTGAGCGAACGGACGAGGATTGCCAGCTCCCCTATAGCTGTGACGGACGACGAAGTGCTCGCTCTGGGATTCGAGATGATCGGAGTGCCTGCGAAGGTAATCAAGGGTCGCAGGAATCTGATAAGATTTTTCAGGGACAACGAGAGTGAGTTACCACATGTGGTATTCATCAACGAGAGGGTAGCTGAGGAGATCAGAGATTACAGGGAAGATCTACTCAGAAGGGGTAAAGTGAGCCCTGTGTTCGCAGTGGTGCCCGACATGGAAGGTGCAAGAGGTGTGAGGTTGAAGGAGCTGGCATCCTTGCTGGCTAGGGCTTTAGGTAGCGAGGAGCTGAAGTTCTGATCGTGAGGTGAGAGAAATGCCAAGATTAGTTGAGGCAATTATGGAGGCCGAGAAGGAGGCTGCCAAGATTATTCAGGAGGCAGAGGAGGAAGCCAAAAGGATAATTGAGGAGGCCGAGGAGGAGGCAAAGAAAATAGTCGAGGAAGCCAAGAACACGCCAGTAGAGGTAGCTGTAATGGAAGATATAGAGAGAGAAGTTAAGGAGATTGTTGATAGAGCTAAGGTGAAAGCTGAGGAGCTAAAGAGGGTTGCATCCGAGAGGATGAGTTCCCTAGTCGATGAAGTCGTTAGGGAGGTGCTCGAGGGTGAGTGGGGAGGAAGTAGTTAGTGTGGATAAGGACTCCGAGGCCATCGTCAGGGCTATCCTCAAGATGGCCGAGGACCGGGCTAATGCCATCAGGAAGGAGGCCGAGAAGAGAGCTAAGGAGATCATTGAGTCAGCTCGGAGAGAGGCGGAGGAGATACTGAGATCTAGGAGGGAAAGGGCAGAGAGGGAGATGAGGGAAGAAATTGCGAGGAAGAGAAGCGCTGCTGAGGTAGAGGCTAATCAGATAGTTCTCATGACCAAATCCGAGATGCTAAGGGAATTCTTCAGGAGAGTGCACGAGAAGCTAGCCGCTACAGCCGATGGCCAAGAGCCGGGATGGAACTACGAGGAGATACTGACGAAATACTCACTAGAGGGAGCGAAGATCCTAGGAGAGAAGGAGGTATTCCTCATGGGTAGAGAGAAGGATGGGTCTCTGCTCGAAAAGGTAGCTAAGAAGTTGGAGAAGGAAGGTATAAAGGCCTCCGTTGACAAGAGAACGGTTCCAGTCATAGGAGGGGTTGTGGTGAGGGACAGCGGGGATGAGAGGAGGTACTACAACACCTTCGATGGTAGGCTGAGGGCCTACAGAGAGGCCAAGGAAATAGAGCTAATAGGTAAGTTGTTTGAGGGGGTGTAAAGCTTGTCCGAGTTAGTTTATGAGGGTAAAGGTGTTATCGTCCACATAAAGGGTCCCGTAGTAGAAGCCGAGGGAATGAGGGGTGCCAAGATCAGGGAGGTCGTTTACGTCGGGGAGGAGAGACTCATAGGTGAAATAGTCAGGATAGAAGGAGACAAAGCGATAATACAGGTCTACGAGCCTACTGGTGGAGTGAAGGCGGGTGAACCTGTCGAGAGGACTGGGGAGCCTCTCTCAGCTGAATTAGGGCCGGGACTACTAGGACAGGTTCTCGATGGACTGGGCAGGCCCTTAGAAGTCATAGCCGAGAAAGCTGGTGGTCCATTCATCACCAGAGGAATTAAGGCGCCCACCCTCCCTAGGGATAAGAAGTGGCAGTGGACCCCCTTGGTCAAGCCTGGAGACGATGTCGTCGCTGGGGATGTCCTAGGAACCGTCCCAGAGGGATCCGTCACTCATAAGATAATGCTCCCGCCGACCATAGAGAAGGCCAGGGTCATAGAGGTCCTTCCTGAGGGGGACTATACTATAGAGGAGCCTGTAGTCGTGGTGGAGCACATAGGCGGTAAGGAAGAGGTTAAGATGTATCATAAATGGCCTGTCAGGACACCTAGACCTTTCAGGGAGAAGCTAGCCCCCGTGGAGCTTCTAGTAACCGGGCAGAGGGTGATAGACACCTTCTTTCCCATAGTTAAGGGAGGCACTTCCGCCGTGCCTGGTGGCTTCGGTACCGGTAAGACGGTTACCCTCCATCAAATCTCGAAATGGGCAGATGCAGATGTTGTGGTGTACGTGGGTTGCGGGGAGAGAGGTAATGAGATGACCGATTTGCTCCACACCTTCCCGAAGCTGGTAGACCCCAAGAGCGGGAGACCCCTGCTCGAGAGGAGCGTCCTTATAGCCAACACCAGCAACATGCCCGTCCCCGCTAGAGAAGCCAGCATCTTCATGGGAATCACTTACGCTGAGTATTACAGAGACATGGGGCTTCATGTAGTCCTTACGGCAGATTCTACCTCCAGATGGGCCGAGGCGCTGAGAGAGCTCAGCTCTAGGCTTGAGGAGATACCATCTGAGAGGGGATATCCAGCCTATCTACCTGACTACATAGCCTCGTTCTACGAGAGGGCTGGTAGGATTAAGGTCCAAGGTAGGAGGGACGAATTAGGGTCCGTCGCTGTTATAGGGGCCGTGAGTCCCTCCGGAGGGGACCTCAACGAGCCCGTCACTCAACACACTATGAGATACGTGGGCGCCTTCTGGGCTCTAGACAAGGACTTGGCGTTCAAGAGGCACTTCCCGTCCATAAACTGGCTGAGGAGCTTCTCAAAGTATACCGGTGGATTGAAGGAGTGGTGGATCAAGAACACCGGACATGACATGATGGCTTACAGGGATAAGGCCATGGCCCTTCTGCAGAGGGCCTCCAGTCTGGAGGAAGTGGCCAGAGTAGTGGGGGAGGCGGCTCTCTCCGATGAGAACAGGCTCGTCCTCCTGTCTGCTGAGCTCATCAAGGAGGGGTTCTTGGTGCAGAACGCCTACCACGAGGTAGATACCTATTGCTCCCCGAAGAAGCAGGCCCTCCTCCTGAAGACGCTGCTGGAGTTCTACGATAGAGCCAGACCCATGATAGATGCAGGAGTCCCCGTATCTAGGATAGCCGAGATGAGATCACTGGGTCTCCTCAGGAGGCTCAAGTTCGTGCCCGAGGAGGAATTCGAGAACGCTGTCAAGGAGGCTATAGCGCAACTTGAGGCTGAGATATCCTCCCTTCTCGCGGAGGTGAGATGAGATGTCCGTGTATGGTCTGACTTACAAGGGGATTGATCAGGTGAAGGGGCCCCTCGTCATAATGAGGGGCGTTCCCGGGGCTGCTTACGAGGAAGTGGTCAGGATTTACTCCGAGGACGGCAGAGAATGGTTCGGTCAGGTGCTGGAGGCCGGCAGGGATAAGGTCGTCATACAGGTGCTGGGCGACACTGAGGGGCTGGATTCCAACGCCATGGTCAAGTTCACCGGCTCGACCCTGAAGATCCCTGTGTCGGATGAGATGCTCGGTAGAGTGTTCAACGGCGCAGGTGAGCCGATAGATGGAGGCCCTAAGATAAGGGCGGACGACTATAGGGACATAAACGGCGCTCCCATAAATCCAGCCAAGAGGGACTACCCGGACGAGTTCATCGAGACAGGTATATCCGCCATTGACGGAATGCTGAGCTTGGTCAGGGGCCAGAAGCTTCCAATATTCTCCGAGTCCGGACTGCCTCATAACGAGGTAGCCGCTCAGGTGGCGAGGCAGGCGGTCGTCCCCGGAAAGGCTGAGAGGTTCTCCATAGTCTTCGCGGCAGTAGGTCTGAAGTACGACGACGTCCTCTTCTTCAGGAGGCAGTTCGAGGAATTCGGGGCGCTGAGCAGGTCCGTGCTCTTCCTAAACCTAGCCAACGACCCGGTCATAGAGAGGATAACCACCCCGAGGGTCGCCCTGACTGCTGCCGAGTACCTAGCGTTCGACTTGGGTATGGACGTTCTAGTCATAATCACGGACATGACCAACTACTGCGAGGCGCTGAGGGAGCTCAGCTCCGCTAGGGAGGAGGTACCCAGCAGGAAGGGATATCCCGGCTACATGTATAGCGATCTAGCGAGCATCTACGAGAGGGCAGGCAGGATAATCGGCAGGTCCGGCTCGATAACCTTCATGCCCATACTCACCATGCCCGGCGGGGACCTGACCCACCCCATACCTGATCTGACGGGCTACATCACCGAAGGTCAGATATTCTTAGACTTGGATCTCCACAACAGGGGCATCTATCCACCGATCAACGTCCTGCCAAGTCTTAGCAGACTCATGAAGGACGGTATAGGTCCAGGAAAGACTAGGGAAGACCACAAGGAGGTCTCAGATCAGCTCTACGCCGCTTACAGCCAGGGTACCAAGGCTAGGGAGCTCGTCCAGATAGTAGGTGAGGCGGGACTGAGCCCGAGGGAGAAGCTGTACTTGGAGTTCGCTAGGAGGTTCGAGAGAGAGTTCGTGGCTCAAGGCTTCAGGGAGAGGAGGAGTATAGAGGAGACTCTGGACATCGCTTGGGACATACTGTCCATACTGCCCGAAGCTGAACTGACGAGAATAAGCGAGAAGACCCTTAACAAGTTCCACCCGAAGAGGAGGATCGCAGCCCAGGCAGAGGGTGAGTGAGATTGAGCTTCCGCTCCGTGGGGAGGGTCCTCCCCACCAAGGGATTCTTGATCCGCTTAAGGGAGAGAACGCGTCTCCTCCGCTCGGGAGTTGACGCCCTCAAGATGAAGAGAGACCAGCTGGTCAAGGAAAGTCAGAACTTGCTTCCAGATCTTAGGAGGAGGAGCGAGGTCGAGAAGAAGTTAGAGGAGGCCTACAAGCTTCTAAGGCTGGCTTACGCCGCTGCCGGACCCGATGAGATGAGGAAAGCGGCCTTGTTGACTATGCCCCTCCTCACGGAAATGAAGGTGCGGAGCGTCATTGGCGTGGAGATACCCGAGATAGAGATAAGGGAGTTCGCTTTGGCTACATCTCCATCCTTGAACGCAGTGGTAATAGCCGCTGCTAGGAAGTTCTCAGAGGCGATAAAGGAGCTTATGCCGCTAGTAAACTCCGAGGCCAAGTTTGAAAGGCTGGCTGCGGCCCTTGCCGATACAATGAGGAAGGTGAATGCATTAGAAAAGATAATAATACCTGATCACGAGGCCGCCATAAAGTACATAGAGGAGGCGCTGGAAGAGGACGCTCTAGAAGAATTCCTCCGCGTGAAGAAGTATAGGCAGCTGAAGAGGGGTGCTTGAGATGCTTAAGAGAGCTAAGGAGAAGTATCTGGTAGTCAGAACTCATGGTCTAAAGTCCCACTTGTTGGATCCCGAGGACATAAGATCATGGGTCTTTGTTGAGAGCGATGAAAGCCTGTTCGATAAGCTGTCACCGACTCTCTACGGTAGTTTCTTCGAGGGACCCGAGGATTTGAGCAATGTGGCCAAGGTGGAAGACGTATGCATCAAGGTCAACTCATTCAGGGCTAGGAGGGTAATGTCCCTATCTAGAGGCACTAGGATCGAGGGACTGATCACAACTTTCATGAGCAAATATGATATAGAAAACCTCAGGAGGATTGTGTTCTCCCTACTTTTTGGAAGGAAGCAGGAGGAGCTTAGGCTACTTCCTGCTAGATTTGGCGTAATCGATGTAGACAAGCTCTCAAAGGCTAAAAGATTCGAGGATCTGCTCGAGATGCTGGACGACAAGAGGTTGAAACGGCTCCTCTCGACATGGCTCAGCGGTAGCCGTGAGGTCACGGAGATCGATCTCGCCCTCGACAGGTACTACATAGACAAGCTCTTCTCCCACTTGAAGGAGATAAAGGCTGGGAAGCAGTCCCCCATATATCAGATCGTCTACTCTTATGCCGAGAATGTGTTCCTCAGGACGTTGCTGAAAGCTAAGTATCTAGAGGTGGACAGGGAGCTCCTATCAATAGCGTTCCGCAGGATTCCCTTCAAGAGATTGCTAAGGATATCTGATAAGACGGGGACTCTGCCCGAGTTCCTCGACGAGCTCATTAATCTGCCCCCATATAAGGCCCTAGCCGTAGAGATCAGGAATGCCTTGAAGGAAGTCGGTGAACCTTGGGTGATCGAGCATGTTATCGGGAAGAGGGCTTACATGGATGGCTTAAGGATCTCCTTAAAGGGATCTATGACCCTTGCCTATATAATCATGTATCTAGTGGCCTCAGAGTGGGAATCACAGAGCATAAAAACAGTCCTATTGGGCCGGGCAAGCAAGGTCGACCCAGAAGTGTTATACAAGCTACTTGCTCCTCCATCTGGATGAGAGTTCTTTCTACTTTTTACTTCTCCTCCCTTGGCAGTCACCTTCTTCTGCAACGCTGATGGATGGTAACTCCTCTCATCTAGAGAAGACGTGAGTGTAGAATTAGAAAATAGGGAAGGCTTCCCCCTCATATGAGGAGGAAGGCGACCAACAGCCCGTAAACGGCAACTCCTTCAGCGAGACCTCCTAATATCAGTACCTGAGTAAACGCATTGGGATTCTCGGCCAATAAGGCACTACCACCTATGGCAACTCCATAGAGCCCTATTCCCGCACCTATGGTGCTACCGAGCACAGCTAGCGCGGCTCCAATGTATTTGAGCCCAGAACCCTCCTGAGGGGCTTCCTGAGGTGCAGCAGCTACTCCGATCACGGTCATTGGGATTAGGATCAGAGGAAGTCCTAAGATCACATAGGAAAGCATCTTCTTGGTCTTCATGCTCACCATACGATCACCCTTGGATCATCTGGGTCTCCTAAAGCCACCGGATGTGAGGATACGGGGTAATTAAAAAATTTGTTATCAGGAGAGGACCGGTCCTAGGAGCTCAGAGACCCTCTTGAACTGCCTCCCCGCGGCTTTGTAGAATTTGGTGAAGAACTCGTAGAAGGTGAGCCTAGTCGCTTGTATGAAGGACAGCATGCCCTCCAATCCCATCACAGCCACGTTCACGAAGATGAAGGATACTAGGGCGACAGGAGACAGGAGGACACCTATATTGCTTATAGAGACCACCTCTTGGCCAGCGATGAGCTGAGCCGCTAAGACACCGAACACCTCGTGGATTACAGCAAACGCGGCCAGCCTGACGTAGGACAGAGAGTTGCTAAGCAGGGCTAAGACGCTTTCCAAGAAGGTCTCTACTGCTTCCGTGGCGCCCAGTCCGATACCGTGGCCCTCCTTGATCGATCTGTATATCGGAGATAGGACCGTGATTAGCAGGGGAATGACCATGGCCTGGAACAAGGGGTCCTTCAGCACGAGCATTATTTGAGCATTGTTTCTGAGTATGGCATAGACGGCGCCGGCGTACATTACTAGAGTCGCGAGTCCTTTATACTCGAAGAGGGCTGCGAATACATCCCCTTCCAGTATCTTGTTCACCGTGTTCAGGACGAATCCCACCATCAGTTCAAAGGCACCGAAAAGCAGCGCGACGGCTATGAGCTGGAAGGTGTCATGAAGGGGGCTCATTATGGGGTGCTCGGTGAAGGCGATGAAGAACACCATCCCGTACAGATATCCAAAGAAAGCGGCAGCTATTCCTGAGTAGACCAGTATACCCCCCAGATCTCTCATTCCACCTCTCGTTTTAGCATAGAGGAACGCGCCGAATAAGGCCAGCGTCAGGCCGTGCCCTACATCTCCGAACATCATGCCGAACATTATCGGGAAGAATATCGCGGTGAGGGCAGTGGGATCCACCTCGAATATGGACGGAAATCCGTACAGCTTGTGCGTGAGTAGGCTAATGGGCTTGAGAAAGCTGGGTAGCTTAACCTTAGAAGGTGCTTCACTAGCTTCCTTCGGCTCCTCATACTCCATTGCCAAGTAATTCTCTAGTCTGTCTTTCATGCGGCTCTCGAAATCCTCCTTTTTAGAGGCGGGTATCCATCCAGAGGTGACGGCGATCTCCTCTCCGACGTACGTCAGGGTCTTCAGCTTCTGAACCAGTGCCCTTGGCTTTATATTGAGAGCTAAGGCAGCTACTTCTGCTGCTTGCTCTCTCACAAGCTGTAAGAACTTTTCAGCTTCCTGCTTCAGCCTACCGACCTCTTCCTTCCTTGAAAGAGCCTTCAACTTCTCTATCTCCTCTTCTAGCTTCCCTTTCTCCGTTATCACAGGTTTAGCTTCTTCTATGAGCTCTGAAACCCTTCTTTCCGCCTCGCCGGCAGCTACCTCCTTTATGGTGAGGAGCTTGTCCCTGAATTCTACATAGAGGCTCCTCACCTGGGACGCTAACTTCTTTACCTCTAGAACCTTATTCCTAATCTCAATCTCTCTGCGTTTCACCTCTTCCTCCAGCTCTGAGATCCTTTGAGTTACCTTAGTGATTGCTGGTTCTTTCTCTGCCAGAAGCGGGCTTAGCTCTGGCAAGCTCTTTATGGTGTCTTTTATGCTGCTCCACATGCTTTCTATGGCCTTGAACTCGGACAGCCTGTCTTGAATGGAAGAATATTCCACTATGTCCTTCCTGACATCCTTTATGAGATCTTTAAGCTCCTCCAACTTGGATTTTATCTTTACGAGGAGCTCCTCCCTAACTTCTTCACTCAGGTCCTCTAGCGTTATGTCCGCATCTTCTAAGGCGTCTAAAGCATTCTTCATTATCTCATCTACGTCACTTACAGTCATCGATGGGTCAGCGGCCATGTTAACTAGGGAGGAGGCTCTTATCAGGTTTCTGTCCACCTGCAGTATCATTCTCCCGAGCCGCAGCTTGGATGGATCTTCCTCGGTTATCTCTAAGGCTGTCGAGTAGTATTCCCTTATCTTAGCCTCTATTTCCGATATCTTGATTTCAAGTTCCTCTAATCTTCTAGATCTCTCTTTCAGTAATGATTTAGCCTTCTTTGACAGTTCTATCTCCTTTTTTAACGCTAGATACTTACCTACAATGTCATCTAGCTTCGATATCATTTCTCTGTAGTTGTCAGTCCCTGACCCTTCGGGTAGTTTGCCTTTCTTAGCCTCTTCAAGTATCTCTTCAATAGGTATGCCCGTCAGCGCGCTGACTCTCTCTACAGCCCTAACCATCTCCTCATAAGCATCTAAATCCGGAGTTTCCAGGCCCTCCGGAGGTTTAACTCCAGGGAGTCCCTCTGGGGGTTCTACATGGACATCATCGAACTCCATGAGGGCTTCTGCCATATCGTCTACATGCAGTTTGGTTGTGTAAGCGTAGAATCGGACTACCTTTTCCGGCTTGAGCATGTAGATCACCTTTCAGGTGTCTGGTAGGTCCACCTCCGTTTATTAAAAATGATTACAGGTCATGAAGAAGCGAAGGAACATGAGGTTGCTTCTGTCGGTGGGCACTAGACCTGAGATCATCAAGATGGCACCCATATACGAAGCTCTATCGCGTATAAAGGATGTAGAGCTGTTTCTAGTGCATACCGGACAGCACTACGATTGGGAAATGAGCGATGTGTTCTTCTCCGAGCTTGGACTTGATGAGCCAGACCTCAACTTGGGCATAGGATCGGGAGATCAGGTGGGTCAGACTGCTAGAGTTCTACATGAGATGGGAAAGGTTGTGGAGAACTACGAACCAGATGCTGTCCTGTCGGTGGGCGATACGAACTCCGTGCTTGGAACTGCTTTGGCTGCTTCTAAACTAGAGATTCCCTTCATACACATAGAATCAGGGCTCAGGAGCTACGATTTCACGATGCCGGAGGAGATAAACAGGAGGGTCGCCGATCACCTCGCTTCGCTGAACTTCGCCCCCACCCCCAGAGCTTTCTCCAATCTCAATGAGGAGGGCTATCCCCCTGAGAGAATTGTATTGAGCGGCAATACCATAGTTGACGTCGTTGAGAAGATGTGGAGTACCATTAGACGATCCAACATCCTGAAGGAATTGGGCGTAATAGAGGGTGAGCCCCTCATGACTATCACAGTCCACAGGAAGGAAAATGCCGACAGGGAGTACAGGATGCTGGGGATAGTGAAAGCCCTGAGGGAATTGGATGAGCTGACCATAGTGTGGCCTCTGCATCCGAGAACTTACAAGAGACTGAAGGCTTTCGGTCTGTTGGGCGAACTGAGGAAGTTGGAGCATGTGATGTTGATAGAGCCCCTAGGCTACATAGATTTTTTGAGGCTTCTATCGGCTTCAGATGTGGTGGCTACCGATTCCGGCGGGGTTCAGGAGGAGTCAGCCACCCTGAAGAAGCCCTGCATCATATTGAGGGATAACACGGAGAGGCCTGAGATAGTTGAACTTGGATTCGGCGAGATAGCGGGCGCCAATCCATCCTCCATAGTGTCAGCGGTTAGGAGGTTCCTCTACGAGGAGGAGGTTAGAAAAAGGATAGAGAGCCTCCCCAATCCGTTCGGGGATGGTACAGCATCCAAGATGATAGCCGAGGTCCTCCGGAGGATCTGGGACCTCAGGTCCCTGAGGCACGAATCACCCTACTTCAAGGGAGGTTCGCCGCACTATGTGGCTTTTAAAGTAGAGAGGAGATCCAAGTCCAGAGGGATGACCGTTTCCCAATTCATAGAGATTACCGGATACGAGGTCATTTCTATATACGATCCGTCCGGTTTCCCCCTACCCTTTAGCCCAAGCACGCCTTTAATGGATGGAGAGATAGTTAGGGTCAGGGGGGATCCGTCGAATTATCCCAAGCTCGCTAAGTTGGTCGGGGGGATGAGATCTTGAGCCCTCTAGACCTCATGGGTATTCTCCTAATAGTGATGGGACTTGTGCTAATCGTGCTGGCGCTGCTACTGCCATCCCGGAAGTTCGGGGACTACAGCGTTGGTGGGGTAATACTAATAGGGCCTATCCCCATAGTGTTCGGTAAGAACATTAAGACATCGCTTCTAATCGTACTAGTAGCGACATCCATCCTGCTGATGCTGACCATGGTAGTTCTCATGGGGGCTTGGTCATGAGTGAGATAGATGAGAAGATTTTCGTCAGAGTGTTCTTGATCTTCATGGGGGTGTCCCTCGTCATGATGGGCTTTATGGCCCTGATGGTCTCTCACTCCACCGAAGCTGGTTCCGGTGGAGGTTTCGTGGTGATAATAGGTCCCTTCATCTTCGCCGCTGGGGAGAACATCCCCCTACACATCACCGTGGCGCTGATCCTCATCTCTCTAGTTTTAATTCTGGCACTCATTTACGTGGTCAGGAGATGGATGGGGGGCTCGGAATGGTAGAGGTGTTCCTGTCGCTCGATCTGACATCCTTGGATAGGGCTATTAGGATAGCTGAGCTGGCGGTGGAAGCTGGCTTCACGGAGATTGAGGTCGGGACTCCACTGATAAAGGCTGAAGGAATGAGATCTGTGAGAAAACTCAGGGAGAGATTTCCTGAGGTTAAGCTGTTTGCTGACACTAAGACCATGGACACGGGGTACCTAGAGGCTGATTTGGCCTTCTCCTCCGGTGCCGATCTGATGAGCGTGATGGCCGTGTCACCGGATGAGACAATAAAGGAAGCGGTCAGAAGAGCCGAGGAATCCGGAGGAGAGGTATTGGTGGACACTTTAGGTCTTAGAAACGTGGTGCCCCGTTTGAAGGAGATCATAGAATTCGGTATACACAGGATATGCCTGCACAGGGGAGTCGATGAGGGGGTGTTCTCCGAATACGAGTTGCTGGACTCCGCCAAAGAGCTGGGAGTTAAGATAGGTGTCGCCGGGGGTATAAACGAGTCTACCATAGGGGAAGTAGCTAAAAGAGCCGATTTCGTCATGGTGGGGAGGGCAATAACGAAGTCGGAAGATCCGAGGAGTGCCGCTATTAGAATCCTGAAGGGTGCGGGCCTCCTGACTTGACAACCTAACCAGACCTCTTCCTCCTTCTCCTCTTCTTCCCAGTCAGCCTCCTTTTTACGGCCTCGGTCTCAACTTTAGCGAGTTCAGCCATGAAATCCTCGTCCAACTCGGTCCGCCTCGTTACCAGCCACTCGATGTCCATGGGATCCACTCCCCTAGCGGCCATCGCGACTACTGCTGGTAACCCATACCTCTCGGTGAGTGAGCCGAGTTCATAGACCCTGTTAGCCAGCTCCCAGTTAGGTACCGAGGGTCTCCCCCTTCTCTTAGATTCCTCCACATATTCCTTCGCTTCGGATGCCCAATACCCAGAGAGGGCGGCTATCCTGCTACTTCCACACACCGGACATTTGGGCACTTTTCCCAGATCTAGGAGGCTCGATACCGTAGTGTCCATGCTCCATCTCCAACAGTTGGAGCAGACCAGCGTGATCTGCTGTGAAAGTATCCTGTACTTGAAGCTCTCCAGCAACCTCTTACTCAATTCCGAGGGAGGGATTATCTCTAGAGGGAGACCTGATCTCTCCAATCCCAGCAGAGACAGGGGACTCGGACCCTGCTTCTCAGACATGACCACTTCCATCTTCCCCGAGGATATTGACCTGAGCAGGTCCAGCGTCCCATCCACATCGAAGTCCTTCGTGAGGGACTCTCTTAGAGCTTCCTCGTAGATGGGAGTACCTTCGTAAGCCTTAGCCAGCTTAGCCAAGCTCACGATCCTAGAGCTCGCCGTATCTCTTACTAGGCCCATCCTCTTAGCCACGTGAAGTAATCTGATCCTGAAGAATGAACTATTGGCTACAGCCTTCACTAAGGTATCTTTACCCTCTCTGGAGAGACGATGCAGGGTCTTGGTCACCGCCTCTTTACCTACGCCCATTATCACTATTCTGTAGGGGTCCTCAGTTACCCTCACAGCGACCTTGAAGTCCCTAGAGATGACGAAGGATAGACCTCTCCCTAACGTCCTGTTAACCAAGCTACCCTGAGTGGAGTGAATCACGACGTCCGAGCCCGTTATCCCTTCTATCACGATCCTTCTATCTGTAGGAAGCGGATAGCCCTGTTTCACGTGGTCTACTACTGTGGCTAGGGCTCTCCTGAGGTCCTCCGACGTGGTGAAGGGATACTCCCTCACCAACCTATCTGCGAGTTCGTCCAATGTGCCCTTGGATAGAGCCTCCTCCACGAGCCTCCTGATTGCCCCCACCTCAATTGCGGTCTCCCTTGCCACGGGTAACTGCTCCCCTATCCAGCTGGGTATGGCACCGACCGGGTCGAAGACCTGTTCCACGAAAATTCGACCGCCTTCTATCCTCTTGACCTTCCAGACCGATCCCCTGAAGACGAACTTAACGCCGGGAAGCAGATACTCCAAGACGAAGGTCTCATCCAGCTGACCTATGTAGAATCCGGTGGTGTCATCTATCACCGGGTAGGATGTGGTGTCGGGTATCGTAGAGATGTTCGAAAAGAAGTACTCGTGAGCCAGTCCGCCTCCGTATCTCTTGATTCTATCCTCTACTTCATCGTACCAGATAATTCTGGGCCAAGCCTTGGACATGAAGGAGAAGACCTCCCTAACCTCATCGATGGTTATCTCCCTATACGGCCATGATCGCTTGACCATGCTCACCAGATCCGGCAGTGAGATGGATCTCTCGCCCAAGAGGAGCCCGATGGTGCTGTGATAGAGCACATCATAGGACTTCTCCAAAGGCCTTAATTCCTCTAGATCGCCCGAGAGGGCTCTCTTAGCTAGCACTATCGACTCCAGATAGTCGTCGGAGTCCTGAGCCACAACCACCCCTCTGGCCACCCTGCCTGGACCGTGCCCGGATCTACCGACCCTTTGAAGCAGTTTCATCGCCTGCCTAGGGGAGCCATACTGTACTACCAAATCGACATACCCTACATCTATTCCTAGCTCCAACGAGCTCGTGCTGATCACCGCAGAGAGCTCTCCTCTCTTGAGGAGTGATTCGCTCTCCACTCTAGCGTCCTTCGATAGTGAGCTGTGATGGACGTGTATCTTCAGCTCCTCGAATGCCTTCTTCATCCTGTAGCCAAGGGCCTCCGCCATGGATCTGGTGTTTGTGAAGACTATGGCCGATCTGGCCTCTCTTATCAGGTCAGCCAGTAGCCTGATCTTAGCTATCACTCCCGGTTCCAAGAGCATGGTCTTGGATAGCTCGATATCTCTTCGAGATGGTTCCGGATAGACCACTGAAATCTCCATTACACGACTCTCTCGTGAATATGCGATCTTCCCGTCTTTCCTGTAGGAGAAGTATTCTAGAGCCATCGCGGGGTTGCCCAAGGAGGCAGAGAGCATTATCCTCTGGAATGCCCCCCCTCGTATCCTCTCAAGCCTCTCTAGGGATAAGGAGAGTTGTGTACCCCTCTTGTCGTCCAGTAGCTCGTGGACCTCGTCTATAATGACATATCTTACGTTTTTAAGCCATTTAGAGATCTTAGGTCCGGACATTATGATCAGAAGGGTTTCCGGGGTCGTTATGAGGATATGGGGAGGGGATCTCGATTGCCTAGCCCTCTCCGCCTTAGAGGTATCACCGTGCCTCACCCCAACATCAAAGCCACATCTAGAGGACCAGTAGGTTATCCTTTCCTCTAGATCTCTGTTCAGGGCCCTTAAAGGGGTCACATAAAGCGTGATGAATCCCTCCCACACCTCTTCCCTTTTCATCATCGCGAGGACGGGCCATAGGGCTGCTTCAGTCTTTCCAGACCCTGTAGGGGCTATCAGGAGGGAATTTTTACCCGAGAGAATGAGCGGAATCGCCATCTCCTGTATCTCCGTTAGCCTCTCAATCCCTCTATCTTTCATAGCTGATTTCAGGCAATCAGGCAATAGATTGGTGAAATCTTCACCTGTCATTCAAATATTTCACCATTTTAATCTCTTTTGAAGGCCCTCAAGTTAACGGGAGGGCTGGATAGATTGATAAGCTTTTTTAACTCGGTTATCGACCCTAACATGGGTAATCCCAGCGACAAGTTCTGAGAGACCCAGTAAAAGAGGTGATATGTATGGCTGTCGCAGGTGGTGCAGGTGGTGAGGGAGCCGGAGCAATCCCCGTTCTCATATTAAAGGAAGGAACCTCTAGAACTAAGGGTAGAGAAGCTCTGAGACTGAATATAACCGTTGCAAAGGCCATAGCTGATACCATAAGGACTTCTCTCAGTCCTAAGGGCATGCAGAAGATGCTCGTCGACCCCTTCGGGGATGTGATAATCACGCACGACGGTGCCACCATAATGAAGGAGATAGAGGTCGAGCATCCCACGGCCAAGATGATGGTGGACCTAGCGAAATCCCAGGAGCAGGAGGCTGGAGACGGTACAACTACCGTAGTTCTCCTAGCAGGCGAACTACTGGCCAAGGCGGAGGACCTATTGGACTTGGGCATACATCCCACGGTGATAATCTCCGGGTACAGGAAGGCCGCGGAAAAGGCAGTGGAGTACTTGAATGAGATAGCGATCAAGGTCTCGTGGAACGATAGGGAGTTGCTGAAGAAGATAGCCAAGATAGCCATGAGCAGCAAGTCCGCTAGGGTGGCACAAGACTATCTGGCCGATCTAGTCGTTGACGCTGCCCTACAGGTCGTGGAGGAGAGGGACGGTAAGAGGATCGTTGATCTCGATAACATAAAGCTGGAGAAGAAGGAGGGCGGTTCCCTGTTCGACACCAAGCTCATCAGGGGCATAGTGATCGACAAGGAGGTCGTGCATCCCAGAATGCCCAGGAGGATAGAGAACGCCAAGATAGCCCTCATAGAGAGCGCCCTCGAGATAAAGAAGCCTGAGCTCTCCTCTAAGATAAGAGTAACCTCACCGGCTCAGGTGAAGGAGTTCTTGGACCAGGAGAAGCAGATGCTGGCCGAGCTAGTGGAGAAGATAGCCGCCACCGAAGCGAACGTGGTGTTCTGCCAGAAGGGCATCGACGACGTCGCCCAGCACTTTCTAGCGAAGCACGGCATACTGGCCGTTAGGAGGGTAAGGAAGTCCGATATGGAGAAGCTCGCCAAGGCCACTGGCGCTAAGATAGTCGTTAACGTTAAGGAGATATCCGAGAAGGACCTCGGTTACGCGGAGCTCGTTGAGGAGAGAAGGGTCGGAGAAGACAAGATGGTCTTCGTCGAGGGATGCAAGGATCCTAGGGCCGTTAGCATCCTGATAAGAGGTGGAGAGAAGCAGGTCATAGACGAGGCCGAGAGGAACCTTCACGACGCTCTAAGCGTGGTTAGGAACGTCATAGAGGATGAGAAGATAGTCGTGGGCGCCGGTGCCGCTTGGACGGATCTGGTGCTTAAGCTCAAGGACTACGCGGTCCAGCTCGGTGGAAAGGAGCAGAACGTGGTGGAGAAGTTCGCTGAGGCCCTCGAGTCTATACCCAAGACCCTGATAGAGAACGCCGGCCATGACCCGATAGTCAAGCTGGCTGAGCTGAGGAAGGCACATGCCGAGGGCAAGAGGGAGTACGGCTTCAACATATACACCGGAGAAGTGGAGAACATGTATGAGAAGGACATAATAGAGCCTGAGAGGGTGATCAGGAGGGCCATAGAGTCCGCAGCCGAGTTCGCGACCACCGTGCTCAAGATCGATGATATAATAGCTGCTGCTGGTAAGAAATTCGAGGGCGGTAAGGGCAAGGGTGAGGAGTGAGGTGACAGCTAATAGCGATCTGCTGGGTCCCAAGAGGCTTACCAAGTTCGAACGCATAAGGATAATATCCATTAGGGCCCAGCAGATCGCAGCTGGCTCTCCCCTCTTTTTAGATGAGAACGAGATACCCGAAGGTTTGACCGATCCCGTCGAGCTAGCTAAATTGGAGCTGGAGAAGGGAAAGTTGCCCCTCATCTTGGAGAGGAGGGAAGGGGAGAAGATCTCCCTCCTAGATGTTAGGAAGCTTCTGAAGCGAGAGTAACTTTTTTAATTGCTGAGTGGTGAGTCAGACACAGCTCGCCCTCCAGGCTCCCCAGTGAAAGAGGCGGGCCTACAGAGGATAGAGAGGTGATACGCATGGTGGCTGAAGAAGGAATCGTCTATGTTGGTAAGAAGCCTGCTATCAACTACGTTATGGCTACCACTCTCCAGATAAACAGGGGTGTGAAGAAGATCGTGTTAAAGGCCAGGGGTAGGTCCATATCTAGGGCTGTCGATGTGGCTGAGATAACTAGGCTCAAGTACTTCCCTGGCAAGATCAAGATAACTGACCTCAGAACTGGCACTGAGGAGATCATCGACGAAAACGGTAGCAGGAGGGACATAAGCGTAATAGAGATCGAGCTCACCCAGGTGTGAGCCCGGGGGGAGAAAACCCCCTCTAATTTTTGGGTAAATTTCTTATTGCTCCCCGACCGGTAGGACCGATCTACATGGGTTCAGAGAGGAGGCCTCACTTCTGGCTGGATAAAATAGCTAGGGATATAATAGAGAGGGAAGAGAGGCTCGGAAGGAAGATAGATGTTTTGAGAGTGGAATCAGGGATAGGGGCAAGCGGCTTTCCTCACATAGGTTCTGTAGGAGATTCGCTCAGGGCCTATGGGGTCAAGCTGGCTCTGGAGGAGCTGGGATACAAGAGCGAGTTGATAGCGTACAGCGATGATAGAGACGGGCTGAGAAAGGTACCTGCAGGAGTGCCCGAGGAATACTCCAAGTACTTGGGAATGCCGGTGAGTGAGATCCCCGATCCTTGGGGATGCCATTCCAGCTACGGGGAACACATGAGCTCCATGTTGATAGACGCCTTGGAGAAGTTGGGCATAGAGTTCACGTTCATCTCCGGGACCGAGGCCTATAAATCCGGTTTGTTGGACGAGCAGGTCTCTAAACTATTGAAGAATAACAGTAAGGTCGACAGAATAATCAGAGAGGAGGTAGGATCGAGTAAACCGGAGGGATGGATTCATTACTGGCCTAGATGCGAGAGATGCGGTAGGATATATACAACTAGGGTGCTGAAGGTTATTCCCGAGGAGGGCAAGGTCATCTACGCCTGTGATCAGGAGTTCAAGGGGATAAAGGGATGCGGGTATGTCGGTGAGGCCTCATATCTGAGGGGAGATGGTAAGCTCTCTTGGAAGGGAGAGTTCGCAGCCAGGTGGGCTGCGTTAGGGATAGTGTTCGAACCTCACGGGAAGGACATAACCGACTCGTTCAGGGTGAACGAGAGGATAGCTAGGGAAGTCTTGGGGTACGAGCCACCACTCACGGTAATGTATGAGATGTTCCTAGATTCCACTAAGAGGAAGATAAGTAAGAGCGCCGGTAACGTCATAACACCCCAGATGTGGATGGAATTCTCCCCACCTGAGGCCTTGAGGATGCTCATGTTCAAGAGATACCACGGGACTAGGAGCATATCTCTGCAGAGCTCTCCTCTCTACATAAACGAGCTGGAAAACAACGTTAGGAAGTATCACAACTTGGAGAGGATAAGGAGTGAAAGAGATCGCATCACTCTGAAGAGGCTCATGGAGTTCACCTATTTGATGGAGGGCGTCCCTGAGCCTTGGCCTTACAGGTACTCCGCGGTCCTCAATGTCGTATCGATGCTTCCGAGAGATATAGGCTTCGAAGAGTTGCTGAGGGTGGCTGCTGACCTCATCTCAAAGTACTACGGCGTGGATCCCGATTCCCTGCTGAGCGACGACATCTTCAGGAGATACGTGTATTACGCCAAGAATTACGTGGAGAACTTCGGCAGTAGAGAGCTCGGAACTGTGGAGATAAACGGTAAAGTTCTTGAAGCAGTGAACTCCTTTATAGACAGTCTTTCTGAGGATATGAGCGACGAAGACATACAGAACCTGGCGTTCGAGACCGCTAGGGGCAAGGGTGTACCAGTAAGGGAGTTCTTCAGAGCCCTATACATGATACTATTGGGTCAGCCACAGGGCCCCAAATTAGGCCCCCTCATCTCGAGGGTCGGCGTGAACAGATTTAAGGACCTGTACAGGAAATCCTTGGAGGAAGGTAGGGTTGTCCGAAAGGAGTGAGAGGATAAAGAATTTACTCAAGCTCAGGGAGTTCTTGAAGAAGAGGATCGAAAAGTTGGAGAGTGAACTCCTCCAGTTGAGGGAGATGGTCGAGGCCCTTGATCAGGTCTTGCTGGAGCAGACCTTGGTGACTGCGGATCAACTTAAGCCGGAACCTGAGATTCAGCAGCCTAAGGATGTGGAGGAGAGGAGGCTCACCTCGGATGCCGGTACTTTGATCGGTATCGCCAGAGTTAACAAGAGAACGGGCAGTATTGTGTTCGTACCGACCGAAAACGTGGTGATAGATGCCAGAGAGAGGCCTATAAGCTCGTTCCTCGTGAGAAAAGTTGAGGAGTACGGGGGGAGATGCGAAGTGGATGAGTATCCGGACGGCAGACTCAGAGCAATAAGGATCCAAGTCGAAGAACCGCAGAATTTGGAGAGGATCTTCAGAGCACTGAGATGGGCAGTAACCAAATCTTTAGTTCAATAGAGAACTGACTCTATTATCCCAGCTGCCCTATCTAGGAAATTCCAGTCTTTAAATCTCTCCCTGAATATCTTAACCCTCTTCTCATACTCTTGCTTAAGCAGGAATCTCAACATCTCAAAGAACCTAGCCTCCACCTCAGACTGCCTGACCATCCTGCCCAGACCCATCTCCTCTATGGAGCGAGCGTTCTCCATTTTTTCCGTCTGTCCCGGAACGGGTATCAACAGGAGAGGCTTCCCGCACATGAGAGCCTCTGCGATAGTCGTATGCCCAGCTCTGGAAACCACCAGCCTAGCCCTCTCCAAGACGCTCCACTTATCAGGCAACCAGTTGTATATCCTCACGTTGTCCCGAACCTCCTCATCTCCGGGATTGGACGGTTCACCCAAGGATACTATGAATTCGTAATCCTTGAAGTCCTCTGGTATGTTATTCAGGAGTTTCAGTATAACACCCGCTAGGGACTTTCTCTCGGCGCCTGGTCCGGATATCATTATCAGGATCACATCCTCTTCCCTGTCCGGCCTGCAGTTGGGCTCTATCAGGGGGCCTGAGAAGACTATCCTGTCCATGAGGGGTTTCGGGAGATCCGAGGTGTGGTACTTGGATATGCTGAAGGGTGGAGGAAAATCTGCTATTATTGACGCTTGGGAGAGCCCCCAGAACCTAGTTATCGCTGTGTTAAGTAGCTTCTCCACCACTGTGGATAGTACGCTGTAACCCTCGCTATCACTCAGATCATCTGGAGGCGCGTTCCTCCTCATGAGGGGCGAGAGAAGTAACTTAGGTTGATTTAGCACCACGACGCTGGGCACTCCTAGGTACTGAGCTGCGATCAATGTCGATATTCTGGAGTCGGATACTACGACATCTGGAGATGCCACTTCTATGTTCTCCTTCTCCTTCTTTATGTGGTGGAGGAACCTCCTTAGTTCAGATAAGCTCTTGAGCGTCCCCCAGAGGTCAGGGCTTCCATCCGGCTTCTGCTTCCATACCATCTCGTCACCACAATCCACAACCTCCACTCCCTCCGCCCCCATCAGATAAGAGATGGCGTCTCCGTAGGCTGAGAAGAAGATGGAGAATCCCTCTTTCTTCAGCCTCATAGCTAGGTTCAAGGACCTAGACGCGTGTCCGTACCCTATGCCTAAAGGTGAGAAGTAGGCCCTCGGCATGCGATCAAACCTTATCCTATCTCCTTCCTGACGATCCGTCCCTTAGGTTCCTCTTCCTCAAAGATCTCTGCAGTGAATCTATATACTTCAGTTCCTTCCTTGAGCCAGCAGTCCACCCACATTCCGGCTTTGATACAAGTCTGGCTTAGAAATTCTTCGGAGTCCCAAGAGTATTCCACGGCAACCTGTGGAAGCAGGAGGCCGGAATACATACCACGGCGAACTATCAGCCCGTGCTTTCCCACTGTCACTAGCCTCCATAGGTCGAGTCTGCTCTCCACTTTGTCGTCTATCCTCTCAGGAGGGGTCAGTATTGAGACCTCTATTGTGACCCTATCGAGCTCCTCCTTAGCTAGAGGAGGGAATCTCGGATCCTCGAAAGCCGCCGCTATTGCTGCTCTTATGACGGCCCTGTAAAGGGGTAGAACGGGTTCCGGATAACCTATGCAGCCCCTAAGATCCCCCTCTGGGTATTTGTTCAGGGTTACGAAGGCTCCATAAGGGCTCTTCAGTTTGTAATAGGGAGGATCGACCTCGAGAACTGACCTTCTTTCCATATAGTGCTCTATGGATTTTCTAGCTAGCTTGACTAGGTATTCTCCATCCTCCATAGAGAACTCCGCCATCCTATCACCTCATTATAGCTACTGGACTCCCCAGCTTTCCACCAGCATGTTCTGCAACAGCCTCGCATTTTAGTGTGAGCAAGTGTAACACCTTTACACCTAAGTCTACCTCGGTGAGGGTCTCGTAATTGGCCATCCCCTTGGCTATAATTAGCTTCGAGGATCTGAGGATGTTCATGTTAACCTCCGTCTCCTTCTCAGGCATGACTCCAAGCGGGGAGCTTAGGCCGAAGATATAGGGTGACCTGTGTAGTGATCGTAATTCCTCTACGGTCAGATCATCAGCCACGGGAGACTTTTTCGCAAACAGATATACGGTCTTGCCCATCTGTTCTAGGTACCTGACTAAGATTAGGTCTATTGGAGCTTCGTGGGCGTTGTCGAAGATGAAGGATATTATGTCCCCTGGACCAGCTTTGGTTATTATATCGAACGCCTCCTCGGTGCTGTCTATCTCTAGATCCCTAGCTACCACCTTGGTGAACCTATCTATTAGGTCCTTCCCTCCCATTAGTGGGACTTCGTACCCATTCGCCGATGCAGAGTTCAGGGCAAGCCATCTAAACTTGTGGTAGCCCTCAGGAAGGTTGACTAGCTCTTCCTCTATCAGGGGAACTAGATCCTTTCGAACTAGTTCGATTAGCTCCCACTTTCTGGTCGCATAGGGATCTTCCGATCCAGAATAGGATCTGAGGAGCTTCTCCCTCTCGGCCGCTATGTGAGCGGGGGTAGGCGCCTCGTCCACCATAGAGTGTAGGACGCGCACTACATCCCTTATAAAGGGAAGTCTCTTGTCGGTCGGTACATATGTAGCCTCTCTAGCTGCCACTTTCAATATACAAGCGGGGCACCTGTAATCCAGCTTCATTTCAATCGAGACTCTCACCTACAAAAAGCTGATTAAGATTTGGGAGGGCGACTAAATTATGACAGATGTTCCTAGGCTGCTGGTTAACCTGAAGGCATACTCACAGGCTTCAGGAGAGAAGGCTGTGGAGATAGCTAGGCAGGCGGAGAGAGTATGGAGGGAAACTGGAGTTCTCATCGGCGTCGCGCCGAATTTACTGGATTTGAAAGTAGTGGCGGAAAGCGTTGATATTCCAGTGTACTCTCAGCATGTGGATCCTATAGACCCGGGGGCTCACACGGGTCAAATTCCGCCTGAACTCGTAAAGAAGTCTGGTGCTAGAGGTTCCCTGTTGAACCATTCTGAGAAGCAGATAGAACTTCATCATATAGGCGTGGCCGTTACAAAGCTGAAGGAATTGGGTCTCTCGCCCATAGTCTGCGCTCCAACGCCTCAAGAGTCGGCGGCCGTTGCGGCCTTATCCCCAGACGCGGTCGCCATAGAACCTCCTGAGCTCATCGGAACGGGCATTCCCGTGTCCAAGGCTAAGCCGGAAGTCGTTCAGAACTCGCTTAAGGCCGTGATAGACGTCAATCCTGACGTTGATCTCCTCTGCGGTGCGGGAATCACCAGTGGAGAAGATGTAAGAGCTGCGATAAGACTCGGTAGCTATGGAGTGCTTGTTGCCTCTGCTGTAGCCAAAAGCCCGAATCCCTACGAAAAAATGGAGGAGTTAGTGAGGCCTTTCGTGGAAATCACTCGGGCTTGAACCTGTCCTTTAATTTCTCCAGTACCTTGGGCAAGGTCGTGTACTCCATCTCCTCGGGTCCGAGCCTATGTGGCATGAAGGGACCGTGCCTCCTCATGTAGTCAGTTATCATGTTAGCCATTCTCCTAGCTTCATCGAAGGCCACATCAGAGAAGAGATCGCTCGGTCCTATTAGCTTAGAGTCCTGCACTTGGAATCCTAAGGCGACTATTCTGGGAGGACCATCGAATCTACTGGGCCTCGCGTCGGCCTCGGAGACGGGCATGAGGGGACCGTGATGAGATCCCCTCATCCAGCCAGCCACCAAGAAGGGGAACGAGAAAGGTTCTAGCACCTCTCCTAGCGCCGGAAATCCGCTTTGCGCCCTAACTATAGCCACAGGATCGTCCTTACCCACGTACTTACCAGCGATCAGGTTCAGCCTAGTTGTACTGACCACGGCCGCTATCTCTCTATCGGACTTCCTAAACACCCTGCGTATCACATACCTGCCGGGGGTACCGATTAGGGAGAGAATGTCGTACATCTCCTCCGGAGAGGACATCTCCACGACCTTGCTCTCCATCACATCCATTATCTCGAATATGAAACCGTCGTGGAGCCTAGGGTCTATAACCAAGCCAGCCGTGTTGAAGGGATCCGCGAATATCCGGAACATGGGAAGGTTGAAGGCGCCCGGTTCGGTCTTATCTGCCATGAACACAATTACAGGATCGGAGGGTCTCTCTTCGAACTCCATTTCAGCCACTCCAGGCCCCATACCCTTTAGGTTCCCTGAGAACGCATCCTTCAGGAGGTCCTGTCCCGCGCCATAGAGTCCTAACTCCTTCGCCACCTCAGTACCTTCCTTGAAAACATTCCAAGCTAGTTCGTGGATTTCAGGGTTCTCTACTCCCTTCCTGTGTGTCATTATAAGCTGAAGATCGTCTCCCACTGCTGTCACGTAGAAATCCTCTATAAGCCTAGAGTCTTTGGCTCTAGACAGCTCCTGAGCAGCTACTTCCTTGAGCTTAGGGTGAACCACGTGATGCCCAGCCAGGCCCCCTATATCGGCTTTAATAACCGAGACTGTTGTCTTTACCATGGACCCACCCCCCACAGCTAACGCCTGACTAAAATAAAAAGGGCTGGAGTCGGGAGAACCAGTATTCAATCGAAAACTAGGTATCCTCCTTCGGCTAGGATCCTCCTCAGTTTGTAGACTGCCCTCTTTACGTCAGACTCCTTCTTCGCACCGGTACAAACTAAGCTTCCGGAGGCGAATATTAGGAAAACGACGTCAGGATCCTTCATCCTGAAGATTAGACCTGGGAACTGTTCTGGCTCGTAGAGAGTGTTAGGAAGCTCCAAAGCCAGCTTCTCTATGTCCACCTTGATGAAGAGCTTTGCCGATGCAACTATGTTCTCAGCCTTGATGAGGGGTCTCCTTTTGACCTCTATCCCATGCTTCTTGAGGACCTCTATTGCAGCATTTATAGCTCTAGCCGATTCCTCTACGGACTTAGTGCCAGTGCATACGAACTTCCCACTGCTGAAGAGCAGGAGGGCAGCCTTGGGTTCATCGAGCTTGAGCACTAATCCGGGGAACTTCTCCGGATCATACCTTGATTTCTTTATCTTCTTGGCAATCTCGTGTAGATCGAGCCTCTGCCTTATGTCCGCTGATGACACGACGTTCTGGATGGTTATCTCGGGCTCCCTAAGCCTTCTTAAAATCTCTTCCACATCTTCCTTTTCCGTGGATTTTTCTTCCATTACTTCGCTTTCGCTATCGTCGAATGACATAGTTTTCCCCGTTTCACTACTATCCGGGTGACCCGTTATATATAAAGGAGAGGCAGTTACCTTCCTCGCTGAGGTCCCCTGTATCTCCCACTAGATGCCTCTAATCACTTTAATCTCGAGTTTCTTCCAAGTTATCGTCTTGCTCGGTTGTGTAAAGCTCATACGACCCATTATCGGTACTCCCTCTTCCTAACATATTGGAATACTCATATAGGAGATATGCTGCAATAATTCCGACGATTGCCAGCTTGGCTGGAAGAGACTGGAGCAGCTCCAGAGCGGAACCCAAGTAGGGAATTCTGAGAACCACTTTGCCGTATATGTCCTTAGGGGTCCTGAAACCAGGATCAGGAAGCGCGTTGTTATCTCCCTTAGTGTAAAAGACTGGCCCGTTTGTGCTCATATCTATTCGGATTATCCTGTGAACTATTAGCGAGCTCGACCAAGGGACTCTGAACACTATTATGTCCCCCACCTTTAGATCGTAAGGATCAGCGCCTACCACTATGAGTAGATCCCCCACCTCCAAGGTGGGTCTCATCGATCCCGATGTCACCACGGTAAATGGGGAGTCCACACCCGTCAGTAGGGGTAGGGCTACCTTGAAAAAGGCTAAGAAGATCAGGAATAGTACGGCCAGTGTGAGTATTTCCTTTGTTAACCACTCGTTCGCCTGATCGGCTGGCAACTCAGATCGCCTTTACCACTTTGGGTTCCTCTTTCCTCACTTTCCTCAGGATCCTGTACCCGCATCTCGGACATTTGAAGTCCTTGAAATATTCCTCCATCTCCTCTTTAGTGAAGATGTAACCGCACCTCAGGCACTGATACATTCCCACTCACCATGGAGCCGTTGAAGGGGGAATAAAAAGATTATTCTTTCACCTGCGAGGCTGCTTTCACTTTCTCGGCTATTCTCTTCTTTATTTCGTTCAATCGTTCCTCTCCTATCTCATCTAACCATTCTTTGCGGGCCTTCTGGATGAGTTCCTTGTACCTATTCCTTACAGTGACCTCAGTAACGTTAGCTGCTTGAGCTAACTCTCTCTGAGTCCTATGTATACCTAACTCTTGGCAGGCCATGTAGACCGCTGCTGCGGCCACGCCTACCGGCTCTCTTCCCATTGTGGCTCCGTTCTTCTTGGCTATCTTGATTATCCTTATTGCCTGTGTCGCGATCTCTTCAGGGAGGTTCAGCTTAGAGCATATGAGATATACGAAATTCTCCGGTTTCGGTGGAGGTATTTGTATCCCTAGCTTCCTGAACAGGAACCTGAAACTCCTCCCGACCTCTTTCTCCTCCAGAGAGAAGTACCTCGATACCTCCTCTAAGGTCCTAGGAACATCGGTTCTCCTACAGGCGGCATAGATGACCGCGGCTACCATGGCATCCATACTCCTCCCTTTAACGAGTCCAGCTCGTGCGGCCATCCTGTAGAGAGTGGCCGCATCCTCGACAGTCTCTTGAGGTAGATTTAGAGACTCGGCAGCATCTCTTATCTTCCTTAGGGCAGGTTCCACGGTCTTCTCCTTGGAGTCCGCCACATGCTTCTGGGTCCTCTTCAACTGGTTCACGGATTTCTTGCTTAGCCCCCTAGTAAGAGTTATCTCAGTGTCAAGACCGAAGCCCGGTCTTAATGGAGTAACCGGAGCACCAGCATGAGCCCTCTCCATGTACTCATCTGAATCAAAGGCCCTCCAGTCCTTCGAGAAGTTCAGAACGCTTGAATCTATAATGAGACCACAATCTTGGCAAACCAGATCCCCGGTTTCAGGATCCTCCACTATGTTAGTGCTCCCGCATCTGGGACACTTTAGCTCCTCCTCTTCCTGAGAGGAAAGTTCATCAGCCTTAGGATAATCTCTCTTCTCCCGAGACAGGAAAACCCACCACCCCTTTAGTAAATTGCCGAAGTGTAGACCCCCATATGCATATATAAAAGTTTCGCTAAACTTATCAATGGTCGGGTCCCTCGACCCCATTATCCTCTGGGGTCGCTGCATCATAACAAACTACTATGGACAGATTCTTCTGATTTCATTTAGAGTTAAACCAGTTATTTACAGTATATCATACTCTCTACAATATATTTACCAATTCATTTTGCGATTTCCCCAGCGCAGGCGCTGAGCTAAAGTTTTTAGATCCAAGAGGCAGCATAGACAGCTGGCGGCCGTAGTCTAGCCTGGACAGGATGCCGGCCCTCCAAGCCGGAGACCCGGGTTCAAATCCCGGCGGCCGCACCATAATATACAGGTGTCGCGTCTTGACAGCAGAGAAACTGGAGGAGGTCATATCTTCTGCAGTAAGGGAGCTTGCGAGGAGGGAAGGTTTCAAGTCAGGTAAGTCGTTAGATTTAGTGGTTGACCTCACTCTCGCCTTCATTAGATCTGTGCTCTCCTCTAAGAGGAGGCTCGGGTCCCTAGCAGATCTTCTAGATGATGAGGATCAGGAATGGAAATACATAGCGTATTACGTGAAGAGAACGCCTGTTTGCTCCATCCCGTGTCGTTTCTCCTCAGACTTGGAAAGGGTGCTTCAAAACTACGGGTTTACCAGTCTGCAGTATCAGATACTGTTCAAGAAGGAATGCGGGGGTAATGATTGAGATCTTTCCTTCCCATCATCGTTTTACTGGTGGTAATGTCGGATGTTCCGATCCTAACACCTGCTCAAACGGGTAGCCCTCCTCTAGTTCACGTCTTCGAGGACTACAGGTCGGCTTCAGCGTTCTTCCTCTCGATGGGCCCGGGAGAGAGGATAGTAGTGGCCCGGAACGCCTCCTATACGAGCAATCGGCTCAGGGAGATGGGATTTCCTGCAAAAGTTGGATCTTATGAAGCTATCCCTGAAAAGATGACTCCTCATGAACTCGCCTACCTCCTGCTTTACTCTAAAGAGAAGGGTCTCCAAGGAGCTGACTTTGGACCCCTCCTAAAGAAGTTGGATCTCATATCCCAAGAGCTATCTTCTATGGAGAGTGAGGTTGCAGTCCTGTTCTACAGTTCGGATGGTCCGAATTACTCTTTACTGGCGGCCTATGCAGCCTTCCTCAAAAGAGCTAAGTTAATTGATTTAGATTCGGTTCAACTGAGCCGAGAACTCTTGAAGGGGGTTAGGTACGTCATCTTATTGACCAAACCTCTCACCTCCCGAAACTATGAGAGATACCTGAATGTTATAGACTTCCTAATCGGTATAGACGATGATCCGTATCTAGACACCTCTTTAGGAGTCCTGACCGGCCCCGATGTGGCTACACCCTTCCTAATGCTGCTCGCAGACGATGCTGCTTCAATGGGTTTAATCAACAGGCTTAGAGGCATCTCCCTCGTCGAGGATCTTCCTTTAGCTAGGAAAGTGGAATTCATAGCATCATCCTACGGATTGAGCACGAAGATTCTGCACCCCGATGTAGGATATTCCAACCTGACGGCGAAAGATTCCGCTAAGATACTCAGAGAAGCAAGAAATGGTATCATCTATCTCAACCTGCACGGGAACCCCTACGTCATGGCCCTGAAGACTGAGGGTAACGTGGTCATCACACCTTCCATAGTGAGGTCCGCTAGACCGTTGGGAGCTATAGTGATCACCTTGTCGTGCGATACCCTGAGGTTCCCAAATCTCGATGATCCCAAGAGTTCCATAGCCTATTCCTTTCTAGATGCCGGGGCGTTTGCATATATAGGAGCCACAAGGGTGGAGTTCAGCATAGGATCTGAGGCAGGTACCTCCTATCCAGATCTCATCTTGATGATGGTCCTAACAGGCCGCACGCTGGGAGAGGCTGTTATGACAGTGAACAACTTGCACATAAAGGAGGCCACGGAGAAAGGGATAAGTCCTAGAGAAGCGGCCTATGAGGTCCTGCTGGGTGATCCTACCCTGAGCCTGGCATCCCACGAAATCCCCTATATCATAGAGAGGAATGGTTACATGTACAGAGTGAGCATCTCCAAGGCCACTCCGGTCATATACCTTCGGCTGCAATTGCCTGATGAAGGGGATTTCCTTCCCTATGTTGAGGTAGACCTCCCCTCCGTTTACTTTAAGTGGTACGAAGATGAAGAGGGTTTATTCATCTATGTATCAACCCTTTCCTCGAGCTTTACTGGGTATTTTAAGGAGATCACGAGCGTGAAGATCGAGCTCAAGAGGCGTCATGGCTACCTAGAGTACATCCCATACCTAGCCATCATGCTCGTCACGATCATCTCCCTAACGGCCCTCATAAGAGCTAGGAGGGTTACCTGATAGCATTTATAAAGAGATCAGGATACAGTTTGAGGTGGGCCCCGGTAGCTCAGCTCGGTTAGAGCGCCGCCTTGGTAAGGCGGAGGCCGCGGGTTCGAATCCCGCCCGGGGCTCCATTTAACTTGAGGGGTGTTACAGTGGTTCTGGCTACTGCTCTGGGCTTGAAATTCAAGGGCGGTGTTGTTCTCGCGGCGGACAGGAGAGTATCTTACGGTACATTCGTCCTCAGCAAGTCCGCCAAGAAAGTATTCCTAGTTAATGATAGGGTCGGCATTTCTACTGCCGGACTCCCTGGCGACTTCCAAGAGTTGATCGATGTCGTGAAGTTCAATATGACCTTGTATGAGCTGGATTTGGATAAGAAAGCTTCTCCCACGAATGTCGCCAAGCTGCTATCCCTGCTTCTCTATCAGGGGAGATTCAGGGGGATCTATTACGCTGAGCTTATAGTAGGTGGTTTAGAGGATGGAGAATCCAAGATATTGGTCTTAGATCCTGCCGGAGGACTTATGGAGGAAAAGTTCGCGGCTGTAGGCACTGGAGCTCAGATAGCCACGGGTATCTTGGAGAGGGAATATAAGGAGGACTTGGGTGAAGAGGAAGCCCTCTCTCTAGCTGAGAAGGCGATGAAGGAGGCCATATCGAGGGACGCCTTGTCAGGAGATGGTGTGGACCTGCTGGTGATTACCGAATCGGGTGCTAGGCAGCTGTATATCCCCCTGAGAGCGGCATGAGGGGGGATCAGATGGGCCTCACGGATCAGGAAAGGACGCGCAATTTGCTGATAGATCTAGTCGGTATAAAGAGCTTGAGGGGCAGGGAAGGCGAGGCCGTTTACTATATAACGGATACTCTATCGAGGTACGCTGACAAGGTCGTCCACCAACCGGTCAAGGACTGCGCAGGTAATGTCGTGGCCTTCCTCAACGTGAAAGATCAGGATAACTTGCTGTTCCTTGCCCACACCGATACATTCGAGATATACTCTAATTGGACCAAGAATCCTTGGGGAGAGCTGGAAGAAGACAAACTCTATGGGCTGGGGGTTTTTGACGACAAGGGAATGCTGGCTGCGATGATAGAGGCCTTCATAGCTGCCTCAAAATGGGATGATAGTAGGGGAGTTGTCTTTGCTGCTGTATGCGATGCCGAGGGTTTCAGCAGGGGGACCTACGAGCTCCTGAAGAGTGGCATCCTTCCACGAGTCAGTGAGGCCATTGTTGCCGGACCTACCAATAAGAAGCTCTTCAGGGGAGCATTCGGCAGGTTCGTATTCGATGTCGACATAAAGGGATTGGCAGCACCTGGAACTGAGGAGGCCGGTATAAACGCCGTTATAGAAGCGGCCAAGATCATTCTATGGGCCGTGGACCTGCCCAAGGTCGATGGAATAGGTGGTAGCGTAGCTCCCTTGAGTATAAAGTCCCCGGAGCTAGTGATGGCCCATCCGGACAGATGCCTGGTCAGGCTGGATAGGCATTACCCGCCCGGTAACGATCCGGGTGTTATAAGGAAGAAGTTCATGGATCATCTAAGGAAAACACCGGAGTTGAAGGCCAAAATCAAGATATCCTTAATGAAGAGGCCTACTCCCTTCATGGAGCCTTACGAGCTTCCTGAGGACGACGACTTCGTTAAGAAAGTGCAAGAAGTTGCAGAGAATGTGTTGGGAGGGCGTCTTGAGACGGATGTTTACAGGACGGTCTCTGATGCCAATTACCTCTACAAGATGGCCAGCATCAAGCCAGTCATACTGGGGCCTGAGGGAGGTAATCACCACTCAGCGGATGAGTACGTCAAACTCCCTTCCGTGTATGAGATGGCGGAGTTCTTGGCGCACCTCTTGAAAGGTTGATCCGTCTTGATATCCCAAGGTTTCCTAGTGAACTTCCTCATATTTTGGGCTGTGGCCTACGTTGTTGGCCTCTTATTGAACCGTTATCTCGGGGGAGAGAAGGCTAAGATAGGCGTCTTCTACTTGGAGTTGTCTTTCAAGCCAGAAAGCTTCAGAGGAATCATAGGAGGACTGGCTAGGTTCGTCGGTCCTCTATACAAGGTCGGGATCGGCGCTCTCCTGATCTCCTCCATGTTATTTCTTATATTTCTCGTCAAAATAACCATAGACACTTTATTCGGTCCGAAGGTCGCCCAGATAGCCCCTGTGATACCAGGGGTCACCTTCGACATATCCGCTCCTCTCCTGATCTCCATATTCGTGATACTAGCCGTGCATGAATTTGGACATGCCGCTGCTAGCTGGTACTTCGGGGTTCCTATCAAGAAGATAGCTTTTTTCGTTCTATTTGTCCTGTTAGGTGCTTTTGTCGAGCCAGATGAGGAGATAATCAAGAAGCTGGAGCCTCTTAAGAGGATGGGTGTTTATTCGGCGGGGATCTTCATGAACTTCACTACATTCTTCGTGGCCCTACTTCTAGCCATGATAATATTCCCGGGTTTCTCGATATTCCCAGGGATGTCCCATCCTTCTGGGGTGTATGTTCAGGAGGTTATAGAAGGTGGGCCATCCTACGGAATACTCCCGGATGGAGTTGTCATAAGGCAGATAGATGGTTACAGGGTTAGGGATTTCGCGGGTTTGGTGAAGGCACTTGAAAAGCTGAGACCCGGTCAGGAGGTGGATGTCGTCACTGATAGAGGCACCTACAGGGTGAGGCTGGGATCTAGGCCTGACAACCAAAGCTCACCCTTCTTGGGGGTGATGCTATCGAGGGTGCCTTACTTCGACCCCATAGTCCCTATGCCGACCGGGATAGCGATCCAACTGATAGAGCTATTCGGGTTCCTGATAATGTTCAATCTGGGACTGGCTGGCCTCAATGCCCTGCCCATGTTACCTTTGGATGGAGGGTTGGTCCTCTCAGAGATACTTACCATGTACTTGGGCGATGAGGAGATGGCCCGCAAGCTAACATGGGCCGTGTCAGCACCTATCGCGCTAATGCTGATATACAATGTCCTTCTATTCTTCCTGAGTTGATAGAATTGCCTAACCCCTTCAGGAGGGCCGTAGTCCCTCTAGACGTGGATGAACTGCTAGACATCTCCTTCAGGAGGGCTTTCAAGAAACCCAAGCCTGTGTCGAGGAGGGGAGACAGGATAGTGATCTACAGATCTAGGGAAATATCCAGAATCCAGACGATCTCTGACACAGTGGTCAGCAGGCTGGATAGGGTGGTGAAATCCTTTCCCAGCGTTGAAAGGTTAGATCCCTTCTATAGAGAACTTTTGAACGTCTTAGCTGATGTGGATCAAGTAAGGCACGCTCTAGGCGCCGTTAAATGGGCCTCTAAGACGATCTCGAGGATCTCCAGATCCTATATCTCTAAGATAAATTGGACAGAAGACCCTAAACGCATGGCGACCCTCAGGAGAGAGGCGGCGGGTAGGATATCATCCGTATTGAAGAGGGTTAGACCAGAAGTGGACTTCTTGAGGGAGGTAGTACCTAAGCTCAGGAATTTGCCGGATTTGGATCCCACTCTCCCCTCTGTAATAATAGCTGGTATGCCCAATACGGGAAAAAGCACTCTTCTCTCCAAGATTACCACCAAGGAACCCGAGATAGCTCCCTACCCCTTCACCACCAAAGGCATTATAATAGGACACCGGGACCTAGAGGGTATTGGGAAGGTCCAGTTCATTGACACTCCTGGCTTGCTGGATAGACCCATCTCCAAGAGGAATAGGATAGAGATGCAGGCTATAGCGGCCCTCAAGCATGTAGGTGGCCTAGTCCTGTACTTGCTCGATCCCACCGAGACTTGTGGTTATACGCTGGAGGAGCAGAGATCCCTGTTCAAGGAGATCGTGACTAACTTCTCCGAGGAGATCATAGCCGTGATCAACAAGAGGGATCTGGAAAAAGACTATACAGCTAAGTTCTCAGAGATCAGAAACTTCTTAGAAAGAGAAGGAGCCGAATTCGTGGAGATATCCGCAGAGAGCGGTTTCGGTATAGAAAAACTGCTGAGAATCGTCGGATCAAAGCTAGGAGGGAGGCAGATTGAAGATAGCGTTTCACTTATCGGGTGAGCACCCGTCCCTCCCTAAGGCCGAAGTCAAGGCCGTTCTAGAGTCATTAGAAGTTGGATTCGAGACATATCTGGACTTGGACTCAGTGCTGGTCTTAGAGGTGAGCGGTCTCTTTAGCTCACTCATGAGGAAGGCGGCCTCTAGACTCGCATACACTAGATCCATGGGGAGGTTCCTAGCAGCTCTCAACCCAGCCGACTTTCCACAGGGGTTGAAAGGATTCGACCCGCCCAAAGTCGGTGGGAGGTTCAGAGCTACCGCCATTAGAGTAAGGGGATGTTGCAGTGAACTAAAACGGGTGGAGGTGGAGAGGGAGGTCGGCGGTTGGGTGCTGAGGGGGAATCCCCATTCCAAGGTTGACCTTACCAATCCCAATTCCGAGGTAGTGATAGTGATGACCTCTGGGCTGCTAGTGATCTACGTTAAGGAGGTTGAGGTGGACAGAACATCTTTCAAGATAAAGGAGGTTGCTGCGCGACCTTTCGTCCATCCGGCTTCCATGAGACCTACTCTAGCTAGAGCTATGGTGAATCTAGCGAGGACTCGTGAGGGAGATCTGGTACTGGATCCTTTCTTGGGGGTTGGGGGCATAGCTCTTGAAGTATTATCTGTTGGTGCCCGCTTGGTGGGTGCCGATATAAGCGAGAGTAGAGTTATAGAGGCCAAGAACAACCTCGTAGCCTATGGTTTTCTAGATGGTTTCAAGCTGATGGTCGGAGATGCGTTAAGCCTTCAGTTGGAGGAGAGAGCTGATCGTATAGTTACGGATCCGCCCTATGGGCGGATGAGCTCGGCAGTAGGTAGATCGCCTGAAGATTTGGCCAAAGATTTTGTAAGAAAGGCCCCAGTATACCTGAAGGAGAACGGATGGATGGCGATCTCGGTCCCCGTGGATCATCTAAGCGAGGACGATTTCAGCTGTAGCGGATTTGAGGTAGTTGAATATTTTGATGTGAGGGAGCACAGGTCCCTCACTAGGAGGATATGGGTAGTGAGGCTGAGAGAGTGAGGGTGAGGTTCCTCGGAACGAGTTCAGCGGTACCTACTGACGACAGGGGGTTGCCTGCCATCCTTGTGAAGACATCAGGGGATTCTCTTCTATTGGACTGCGGTGAAGGCACCCAGAGGCAGCTGATCAGGGCCAAGGAGAGCTTAATGAAGATAAACAAGGTGATCATAACTCATCTCCATGGGGATCACTTTTTCGGGCTCATGCCTATGATCCAGTCCCTGAGCATACTGCGGAAGGGCTCTGAGCTCCTAGTAATCGGACCTAAGGATTTGCGTTATATACTGGAGCAGGTTGAGGAGAAGACCGGCTCTAAACCGCAGTTCAAAGTGGTGTTCAGAGAGATAGAGACCTCCAAGGCCATAGAACTAGGTAAGTTCACCGTAGAGTTCTTTCCCGTCGACCATGCTGGATTCGAGACCTATGGAGTCAGGATCAGAGAGAGGGATAGGCCGGGAAAATTCGATCCCATGAAGGCGGATGAGCTCGGCGTTCCTTTAGTATTAAGAAGCGTTCTCCAGAGGGGATTCTCTGTAAAGCTGCCCGATGGTAGAATTGTGAGGCCTCAAGACGTTATGGGCCCGCCCCGCAGGGGAGCCATCCTCGTATACTCATCCGATACTAGGCCTACCGAATCGGTCATATCTGCGGCAAAGGGAGCTGATGCCCTGATACACGAGGCCACTTACCTCGATGAGTTGAGGGATAGGGCTGTAGCTACCGGACATAGCACCGCACTGGAGGCTGGTAAGATTGCGGAGGCTGCTGGCGTCAAGAAGTTAATCCTGACGCACTTCAGCGCTAGATATAGGGGGGGGGATCTAGTTAGGTTCGAAGAGGAGGCCGCTAAAGCTTATGGTGGACAAGTTATTGCTGCTCGGGATTTTCTAGCTGTCGATCTCTGATGGGTTAGTCCTTCCGTAGAGCAGTTCATGAGTGGTGGCCTCTCTAATGGGCCTTCCTCTCTCCGTTTTGGGGGCGAGCCAGTCGGCCAGTATTTGGGCATCCCCTTCGTAATCTATGATGAGTGATATCACACCCAAGGGGGACATCTCGTCTTCATCGCAAAGTCTCACCTTACCGACGTATGCTGCCTGTTTGTGGAATCTCAAAGCTCTCAGGTTACCTCTCCTCGTCATTAGCAGACTTCTCGCAGTATCTAATATTCTGTTATTTCTGAATGCCGATCTCAGTTTAATTAGTGCCTCATAACCCTCCTTCCTCACCCTTATCAGCTTCCTTTGTCCTTCCTCCTCTATATCGACATCGTCGACCTCCTCGCTGAACGGGATTATAGTGTTCATAGCTTGGAGAACCCTTTTGATGTCTTCAGTCGGGTAGACTTCAGCTACCAGTGTTACTCTGATCGCCAATCTTCGGTAGGTATGCTCCAATCCACGACCCTCCTCTTCAGGAAGCCGTTTACCTCCTCCACCAAAGGGGGAAGACCTATAGACTTATAGTAACTTCTGGAAAACTCATCTACTTTTCCTCCCATTTCTGTGATTATTCTCTTCAATCTATCGTGTAAAGCTGAGCCTTCCGTATCAAAATCCGTAAGTATGATAAAAGTCCTGCCTATTACTCTAATCCCCCCCAGCTCTCTGATGTCCCTAATCAGCCAAGAGGCGTGCGTGAAGGTAGCATGAACACCTATGTCCTCTAAAGCAGCTTCATCATTCGGGCCCTCTACTATAACCTCTACATCAGAAAAGGACGCTCGTGAGTTCAATTTCCTAACCCAGTTTACTACGTACTGAAAAAGGAGGGGATTTGTCTTCAAGTCAGGTCTCCCATCGACTAGAGCCGTGATAGTTTAATAATGTTTTCCTAGGTTTCCCCTTAGGTAGCTATAAAAAGGTGAAGAGCTTATGAAACAAAACGCAACGATACTAGCGGGAATACTTCTACTCATAATAGCCCAGTTGAGTTTCCACTCCGTCGGGGGACCCGTCGCTGGCGTGACTATAAATAAAATGAATGTTAGTACGGAGCTTTATGAGAATACGTCTGTTAAGGTAACGATCACCGCTGAGATCGTTGTCAGTGAAGAGTACAATGGTAGCGTTAACTCCCTGATGTTCCCAATACTACCGGTAGGTATAGTCATGGAGAACCCGTATAAAGGCATAGAGAATCTGAGGCCGCTATCGGGGGACATCTCCGTGAGTAAGATAGAAACGGAGTCCTATGCCGACGTCATACTGGTCAGATTCGGAAAGGAGATGGGTCCCGGTGATGTAAGGAATATTACATTCTCCTTCATGTTCAAGCCGAACACCATACTGGTCAGGCTTAAAGACAACACGTATAGGCTAGTATATCGCTTTTACATGCCCAATGCTACCGTAGAATATAACAGGTCCACGATGAGGATATTACTTCCATACGGAGCTGCCATAACTAAGATAGGGACTTCCGGTGCAGTGGAGATGGATCCTCTCTCTGAGAGGCTGACAGCATTGTGGAAACCCTTCCCTCTACCGAGAGGAAACGCATGGGACTTCAGCATAGTATTTAGAGTGGAGGGAGAAGCTCTGCCCCCTAAGAGCGAAGAGACCACAATAGTCGTCACCAATACTACACCGTTAAACGGTGTGGAGGGGGGGCTACCCCTCACGGAGTTACTGCTAGTCATTCTAGGATCGAACGTCATAACGGGAGGGATAGCCTTCATGCTCTACAGGAGAGCATCAAGGAGACCCAGAGTGGAGGGATGGTCTGGTTCCTCGCCTGAGGAGATAGTTTTAGATGATGAGACAGTGGAGCAATACAGAGAGCTGGTGGAGAGGCTTGACAGGGATGAACGCAGTATACTTGATATAATATTAGAGAGAGGAGGGAAAATCGAGCAGAAAGATCTCCCCGAGCTTACGGGCTTCTCTAAGAGCAAGGTATCTAGAATTTTGAAGCGATTGGACTCGGCAGGTGTAGTGAGGAGAACCTCGGTGGGTAAGACGAAGATAGTTGAGATAAACCCGGTTCTCATGGAGATATTCAAAGAGTACGGGGAACCGTGAGGTTGAATGCGGGGGGTGGGATTCGAACCCACGCGGGCCTGACGCCCAACGGATCTTGAGTCCGTCGCCTTGGACCTGGCTCGGCCACCCCCGCCCCGCATTCATGTCTTCTCATTCTCAGGAATTTAAAGGTTTTGTGGGAGTATGCCTGTTTCTAAGTAGTCCATTATGCCCGTTAGCCTCCTTGGAACCATCCTCTTGACTATCCTCTTGTAGAAGTCGGCTGGGTTTGAAGACAATCGGACGAAGACACCTTTGATATCCGAGCCTGAAACTCTGATCGGAGGTCTCATCTTTAGTGGAGTAAGACCATCAGCTACAATGTAGGCTTGGGGGTCTGGGGACCATATCTCCACCTCCGACTCCAAAGGGAGTACGAAGGACTTGACTGCGAGGGTGAGGCTAGGTGGCCACGGGGCTACGTAGGACACGACCATGTCCTTGGATCTGGGATCAACTAGAGGACCGCCAGCCGCAAGCGAATAAGCTAGGGAGCCAGTTGGAGTAGATATTATGACTCCGTCACATATGCACTCCCCAATTGGAATCCCGTCAACTGCTATTCCAAGCCTAGACGACTTACCTAGCTTTCCACTCCTTATCAAGAACTCGTTTAATGCTATGAGTCTGACGTTACCCCTAGTTTCAATGGTCGACGCCTCCTCGAGCCAGTACATTCCTCTCGATAATATATCTGGTATATACTCTATCTCGTCTGGATCGACCTCCAGCAATGTTCCGTACGTCCCGTCCTTCACTCCCAATATCGGTACCCCACCCAAGGTCTGATGGAAGGCCCTGAGGAGCGTCCCATCCCCACCAATCACCACGACCACGTCCGGACCATCTTCCAGTTCCACAACCCTTATTTTAGACTCTTTAAGTAGACTCTCAAGCCTTTTGGCCAGTTTTAACGTCTTTTTCTTGCCGTCATTGTATATCAGCGTTACGCTGCTCGCTGGAGAGCCCTTTACCAGCATCGCATGAATTTGGAGTCGTGCTTATTTAACATACTTTCTGGAATAGGTGGGTGCCCTCCCGTGATATCTAAGAGAATGGCTCGCGTCTTAGAAGAGATACAGCAGGTTAAGATCGCACCTAAAAGGGATTTGAGCTTGGAGAGGCTTGGAATTAGGTTGTTCAAGGATGTGGAAGTGGAAGTACCCAAGTGGTTGGCTGATATTCTAGCGGAGGAGGGGTTCGCTGAGGTCGAGGAGGTGGACTGGAAGATCATCAGTGAGAAGCTTTACAAGGAGAAAGTGTCCTTGATGCCCCTAGAACTCCCTCCTTACACATATCCACTGATCCGGGAGATATTGGAGCGGTCCCCTGAAGATTCTCTTATACGTAGGGATGCGATTTCCCTAGTAAATAAGAGGATTTCCAAGATCTTGAATCATATAAGGACCTCGATAGCATTAACGAGTAAAAGAACTCCCAAAAATCTTCTGCCTGAAGAACTCATCCTTTATAATGCCCTGAGGGCAGTTGTAGATGGGTGGATGAGCGTCTTCCTAGGAGTAAGGGATGATGAATAATGGTGGAGAGGGCCCCTCTTCTATCTCCCGATGAGCTCGCCGAGAAGTATAAGGAGTTCATACGGTTCTACTTGGATGAGGACAGCGAGCCCATCTATAGCAACGCATTAGCTCAGATGATAGAGGATCAAAGGAGATCCCTAGAGGTTAACTGGGTTCATCTTTACAATTTTAACCCCGAATTCAGGGAGATAGCCGAGGATATCATAGTTCACCCGACTTTCCATTTAGAGGCAGCCTCCAGAGCTCTGAAGGAGCTTGTAAGCGAGCTCTTAGGTGATTTGATCGGAGAGGAGAAATATAGGATTTACAGTGAAGGGGATTTCCACCTAAGATTTTACAACATTCCCACAAAAGCGTCCCTGAGGGATGTGACCAAGTTCTCTATAGGGAGATTGATAGAGATAGAGGGAATAGTAACTAGAGTCTCTGATATTTATGATAAACTCTTGCAAGCGGTTTATGTATGCCCTGAGGATCAACAAGATATAGTGATCTTGGATATTAATGGGGGTAAAGTTAAGCCTCCGGAAAGATGCCCGAAGCATGACGCTCCTATGAAGTTTTCGCCCGAACTAAGCAAATTTGTGCGATGGAGGACTATAAGGATCCAAGAGAGGCCCGAGGACCTCCCTCCAGGTATGATGCCCGAGCACATAGACGGGGTCCTTTTGGATGATATAGTGGATGAGGTCAAGCCGGGAGATAGGGTCAAGATCACGGGAATAATAAGGATCAAGCCAGCTAGAAGGGACGAGGGAAGGGGGCAAGGCCCGATCTATAAGCGTTATTTGGAGATATTGCACGTTGAGGTTCCAAATAGGATCTACGAGAAGCTTGAGATAACTCCAGAGGACGAGGAGGAGATCTGGAGGCTGGCTGAGAGGGAAGATCTAGAGGATCTCATCGTCAAGTCCATTGCCCCCTCCGTGTTCGGCTGGATAGAGGTAAAGAGGGCGATAGCATACGCCCTTTTCGGAGGTAGTACCAAGATACTGGCCGACGGCTCTAAGGTAAGAGGAGAGATAAACATCCTCATGGTGGGAGATCCGGGAGTTGCCAAGAGTCAACTTCTCAAATATGCTGCGCAGTTAGCGCCCCGAGGCCTATACACGACGGGAAAGGGATCGACCGCAGCAGGCCTGACCGCTGCGGTTGTTAGGGACTCTGCAACAGGTGGATGGACCCTTGAAGCTGGCGCGCTGGTGTTGGCGGACAGAGGAGTCGCTTGCATTGACGAGTTCGACAAGATGAATGAGGACGACAGGAGATCTATACATGAGGCCATGGAGCAGCAGACCATTTCGATAGCTAAGGCAGGGATAGTGGCTACACTTAACGCACGGACCACCATAATCGCTGCAGCTAACCCGAAGAAGGGAAGGTATGACGACTACGTCTCCATAACCGAGAACATAAACCTCCCTCCAACGATCCTCTCCAGGTTCGACTTGGTGTTCATAATGAAGGACAGGCCGAGCCTCGAAGCCGACAGCATGGTAGCTGAGCATATCCTCATCACTAGAATGGGGAGGAACCCCGAAGCCAGGCCCCCGATAGATCCTACTCTGTTGAAGAAGTACATAGCGTACGCGAAGCAGAACATAGATCCAACGCTAACTGACGAGGCCGCTAGGAGGATCAAGGAATTTTACGTCGAGATGAGGAAGAAGGGTATAGCTAGGGACGAGGAAGGGGGGGATATCCTCTTTGAGACCATCGCAATAACCCCAAGGCAATTGGAGGCTCTCATAAGGCTCAGCGAGGCTAGGGCTAGGATGCACCTCAGGAAGGAGGTGATGGCCGAGGACGCCGAGATGGCGATCAAGTTGGTGAATATAATGCTGGAGGGAGCCGCTCATGACGTCGTATCTGGGATAAGAGATATCACCGGGCTCATGACCGGTGTCTCCTATACGATGGTTAAGAGGAGGGAGATAGTCTACTCGCTGATCAAGCAGCTGGTGGAGGAATCCGAGGACGGTACCGTTGATAGGGATGTGGTGGTGAGGCTAGCCGCTGAGAAGCTCAATCTGAGGGGGAAGGAGTACGTGATAGAGGACATCCTGAAAAAGCTCAACGAGGACGGTCTGATAATATTCCCCAAGCTGGATAAAATCAGCCTGTTAGAAGGATGAAAGAATGGGGCTAGAGGATCTTCTCGATCGCTTGGGTGTGACTGAGCTTTACCCGACGCAGCGGGTGGTTCTAGAGGGGAATCTGCTTGAGGAAGGGAACTTTGTTTTAGCCGCCCCCACGGCAGCTGGAAAGACGCTATCAGCAGAGATGGTCATGAATGAGGAGCTAGAAAAGGGAGGAAAGGTCCTATACCTAGTACCTTTGCGTTCTTTGGCCTATGAGAAGTACGAGGAGTTCTCTCAGGTGTTCAGCGGTCATAGAGTAAGGATCTCGATAGGTGACTACGACTCGTCCGAAGAGCCCCTAGCCCAGTACGATCTCATAGTGATGACGTATGAGAAGTTCGATTCGGTTCAGAGGCATGGGGCCGGTTGGTTAGGGCAGCTGACCCTCCTAGTGCTAGACGAGGTTCACTACGTCGGCGATCCCTATAGGGGACCTACTCTCGAGATGGCCGTCTCCAAGTTCATGTACGATAACGACGATGCGAGGAGAATTGCTCTCAGCGCGACCATCACTAACTTGGAGGAAATTGCATCCTGGCTGGGTGCTACTCCTCTAAGAGTTAACTGGAGACCTGTTCCCTTGAGGGTGGCAATGTATCACGCTGGACACCTGATATTTCGGGATGGAGAGATCGAACCGTTGCCCGGGGAGGGAGTCCTTCCTCTAGTCGTGAGGAGCTTGGAGAGCGGCGGCCAAGTTATAATATTCTACAACAGGAGGATAGATGCTGTCTCTTGGGCTGAGAAGCTATCATCAAAGTTGAATCTGGAAGGAGTTGAATTAGAAGAGTTGGTTGAGGGGGGTCTGGATGGATACAGCTCCTCCAAGCTCGTGGAGAAGCTCACCCTCTTCATGAGGAGGGGGGTCGCCTTCCATCATGCTGGATTACCCTTCGAGTTGAGAAAAGCTGTAGAAAACGCTTTTCGCTTTGGAAAGATCAGGGTGATAACTGCGACTCCAACCTTGGCGGCGGGAGTGAACTTACCGGCTAGGACCGTCATCATAAGCTCCTACAGGAGGTTCGACAGGAGACTGGGTAGGATGGCCCCTATTTCGGTGATGGAATTCTGGCAGATGGTTGGGAGAGCCGGTCGACCCCGATACGACCCCTATGGCGAAGCCTTTGTGGTCGTCGGAAGTGAAAGGGATGCCGAGAGAGTTTTCAAGAGATACCTCTCCTCTGAGCCTGAGCCGATAACCTCGTCGCTTTACGATATCTCTCAGCTCAGGAACCACGTCTTGGCGCTTGTAGCTTCATGGGGATATATGAGTAAGTCGGATCTATATGAAATCTTTAGGAAGACACTCCTTTACATCCAAGGCGGGAGTAGGCTCCTAGAGAGATCCTTACCCTACGTCCTGTCGTCTCTAGAAAGAGAAGGATTCTTGGTGAGTGAGTATGACGGTTATGAGGCCACTCCAGTTGGCAAGAGGGTCTCTGAGCTCTATGTAGACCCGTCGTCGGCTCACCTAATGATCCAATCCTTGGACGAGCTTGATCGTAGATTCAGCTCCGGTGATTCCGTAGAGCTACCCGTCCTACATCTCATCTCAATGGTTCCCGACATGCCGAGGGTTTCTCTCCAGCGTGGCGGAAGAACCCTGTTGGAGGAGGTACTGGAGGGGATGGATCTCCTCCTTCCCATTGAAGAGATCCCCGTCTCCTCAATGAACGAGCTCCTTCAAATTACCAAGGCTGCTCTCTCCTTGAAACTTTGGATTGAGGGTTTTGCTGAAGGAGATATCGAGGAGAGACTTGGAATAGAACCGGGCGATCTGAGAGGATTGGCTGAGACAGGTGCCTGGCTCTGTTACGCTTTCTCGGAGATAGCCAGATTATTGAGGAAGAGAACGCTTGCTGATTGGTTGAGCACCCTGTCCATGAGGTTGAAATATGGCATACCGGAGGAGATGCTCCAACTCGTCTCAATAAGAGGGGTGGGTAGGATAAGGGCCAAGGTCCTCTTTGAGGCAGGGTACAGAACCGTTAAGGATATAGCTGAGGCGACTCCAAGGGATCTTGAGAGGTTGCCGGGGATAGGAAGGCGCCTGTCCAAGGAGATAATAGAACAGGCGAGGTCAATGATCCATGCCGGTTCATCCGATTGATTACAGATATGGATCAAGCGAGATGAGGCGCGTCTTCGAACCTGAAAACAGAGTGAGGCTCATGGCCCGAGTGGAGGTCGCCCTAGTCGAGGCGCTCGCGGACAGAGGGATAGTGCCCAGAGAAGCGGTCGAGGATGTGAGGAGGGCAGCTGAGTCCGTAAGCTGGGATGAGGTGAGGGAGGAAGAAAAGACCACGAAGCATGAGACGATGGCCCTAGTCAGGGTGCTGGCTAGGAAGGCGGGGAGGAGCGGAATGCATGTGCACCTCGGGATAACCTCCAACGACGTGCTTGATACGGTGATGGCCCTGCAAATCAGAGAGGCTGGATCTCTGCTCGTGAGGAGGGCCGTAAACCTCCTAGAGGAAATCGTCAGGAGAGGAGAGGAGGTAGAGAAGAAGGGGATAGTGGCCCTAGGTAGGACGCACGGTGTCATAGCGGACCCGATCCCTCTCTCAATGAAGTTCGCGCTGTGGTCGTATTTCGTGAGGAAGGGTTTGGAAAGCTTATTAGAGGCCTTAAATGATGCTACAGTCGGCAAGATAGCTGGCGCTGTTGGGACAATGGCCGCGCTTGTGGAGCTAGGCGTCGAAGATCCCATAAAATTTCAAGAGGATGTGTTGGGTAGGCTCGGCCTCAAAGCTGCAGAGATAAGCACTCAGGTAGTACCTAGGGATAGGTTAGCCCGGTTAATCATATCGATATCGGCAATGTCCTCCTCCTTAGATGCCATAGCCAACGAGATAAGGAACCTCCACAGGACGGAGATAGGAGAGATCCAAGAGTACTTCGAATCCGCCACTCAGGTTGGATCCAGCACCATGCCTCACAAGAGGAACCCCATAAAGAGCGAGAAGGTCTGTGGGCTAGCGAAGGTGGTGAGATCTCTCGCAATAGCGGCGCTTGAGAACATAGTGCTCGAGCATGAGAGAGATCTGACGAATAGTTCTGCAGAAAGGTGTTTTCTGCCCGAAGCTTTCCTGCTGCTGGAAGAGCAATTCATCTCTCTTACCGATGTGATGAAAAATCTGATGATCAATGAGGACCGGATAAGAGAGAACCTCGCAAGGTACTCTGACCTAGCTCTGAGTGAGAGGTTGATGATAGCCCTAGTGAAGAAGGGTTTAGGAAGACAGGAGTCCCACGAGCTGGTGAGGAGGGTAGCGATGGCATCCTACGAACGGGGAGAGTCCCTATTCAAGATCGCCTTGGAAGACCCAACCATAAGCAGCCTCTTAACTCCCGAGGAGGTTGAGGCCCTGAGAGATCCGAACACATATATCGGGGCTGGGCATGAGATAGCCAGTCTGGAATTTGAGAGAGCTAAAAGACTAATTGAGGAGGTGCGTAAGAACGAGCGGGATTAAGCTCAGGTTCTTGGGGGCCGCCGAGAGGGTGGGAAGGTCCAGCTTAGAGGTGATCGAGAAGGAAGGATCGATCATACTTGATTCTGGCGTTGATTTCGGGGGAAGGGGCAGGGACAAATTCCCCTTGGATCCTCAGCATGATGTCAGCTCCCTAGTGCTGACCCATGCTCATCTAGATCACTCGGGGTATGCCCCCGCCGTAGTATCCAAATGGGAATGCGACTTCCTAGCTACCCCTCCCACTGTAGATGTGTCCGAGATCCTACTGAGGGATTTCCTTAATCTATTTCCTGAAGACGAACCGAAGCCCTTTACTAATCAGGATATAGGGTTGCTGAAGAAGAGGGAGAGGTCTATCAGATTCGGCATGTCCACTCAAGTGGACGGCTGGGAGGTCATCCCATTCAATGCGGGACATGTACTGGGTTCCGCGATGATATACCTGAGATCGCCTGACGGGATTTCCCTCCTGTACACGGGAGATCTGAACACATCAAATACTAGGACGCTCAGGGGCGCAAATGTAAACCTTCCGGAGGTGAATTACCTCGTGATAGAGAGTACGTATGGAGGAGACCAAGATGTCCACCCCTCTAGGAAGAAGGTGGAGAGGAAGTTCGTTGAGGACATAAGGTCCGTGATTCAGTCCGGTGGCGTGACGATCGTCCCAGCTTTCGCATTAGGGAGAGCCCAGGAGGTTCTTCTGACGCTCATCCACTATATGGAGTCTGGGTTCCTCCCCGAGGTCCCGATATTCGTTGATGGCATGATCAGGGAGGTCTCCAAATTCTATACCATTTACTGGTCTTGGCTTAGACCTGAGCTGCAGAGGAGGGTGAGGGAGAGCAAGAAAGGTCTGTTCGATCACAGGGCGATAGAGGAGGTCTGGAGCAGGGATGAGATATTGGATCTCAGTGAGCCCTTCATAGTGGTAACTACATCTGGAATGCTCCAAGGAGGCCCGGTTCTCACCTACTTAAAGCACTTCGGGACGAAGAAGGGAAACCTGATCTATCTGACTGGATACCAAGTTAGGGGAACTAGGGGCAGACTGCTGATGGATGGCGAGAGGGACATACCCATGCCCGATGGCAGCACGATACGTATAGAGGCGGATGTCAAGTTCGCCGACTTCTCCGCTCACGCTGACCAACCAAACCTTATCAATTTCGTATCCAAGTTGAGCGAGAGCGGGCTGAAAGAAGTTATTCTGGTCCATGGAGAGCCGGACAAGATGCGTCAGTTGAGGAGAAAGTTGGAGAAGAGGAGAATCAGGACGTATATCCCCAAGCTGGGAGAGATAGTCCAGCTGAGCTAGGAGTTAGATATTTATGGCGCATTACATCCCAGTTAGGCCCTTTATAACGGCAATGGAACCAGTTTATATGGGAAAATGCTGGCCAGACTCGTCGAGCCGAAGCAGAGTGGCGGATTCCTTTCTAGGATATTTTCTAGGCTGTTCCGTAGGAGGAAGAGGATAATACTGGGTATTTATGGCCCTGTCAACTCTGGGAAGACAACTCTAGCCAATAAGATCTGTATGGACTTCGTGGGGGAGAAGCTCGGGACCGTGAGCAGAGTGCCTCACGAGACCAGAACCGTCAGCGTGATGGAGAACGTCTCCCTCAAGTTAAGAAATGGTTCTTCCTTGGTGATGGATGTCGTTGATACGCCAGGAATAGCGATGAGGGTCACTTACAGGAGTTTCCTTAGATACGGTTTTAAGAAAGAGGAAGCTCTGGAGAGAGCTGCTGAGGCGGCTAAGGGAGTCGTTGAGGCCATAAAGTCGATGGAGAGGGTTGATGTGGCCTTGATAGTGTTGGACTCCACCAAGGATCCAACATCGCAAGTTAACTGGGTGATAGCTGGAAATCTTAAGGCTAGGGGGATACCGTACATAGTGGTGGCTAATAAGATCGACCTCCCGTATTCCAGGCCTAACAGGGTGGAGAAGGCCTTCTCGGAGGATCTGGTCGTGAAGATATCGGCTTTAAGGGGAGACAATATTGAGAGCCTCTATGAGGCCATAGCGGAGGTAGCCAGTGGATGAACATCCTGTTCCTAGAGGAACTCTCTGAGGATAGTGTTGAGGAAGTGGTCAGCCTCTTGATGGAGGGAGGTGTCGTCATAACGAAGACTATAGATCCTAAGGCGGTAGTCTCTGCCCTAGAATCCCTACTCTCTAGACATGAGGGCGAATCATCTGGGATGGAGATAGAGAAGCTCTCTGAGGGGGGTCCTTATCTCATTCACCCTGGGGGGGTAAGGCTGTCTAAGAGGAGGGGCTCCGTCCTCATTTCGGGTGTAGGACCTTGTTGAAGGTAGTGTTAGTTTGCAGGTCCTGCGGGTTTCGGAAGGATTTGGAGGGGGCGGATGAGACCCTTCCAGAGATCTGCCCATCCTGCGGTTCGAGAGATCTGGAGTTCGTCGTCTACAGGGTTAGCGAAGAGCCTGAAGGGGAGGTCGAACGCGAGGCCCCTGAAGGCGGGGTCCCATTACTGATAGAGGAGGCCTTCCTGAGGAAAGTATCGGAGGGAGAATGGGAAATCGATCTCTCTAGGACGATCACCGAGGAGGTGGCTGTCGCGGAGCTGGAGCCAGGGGAGTACGAGATAGTGTTCAGGATGAGGAGGAGGGCGGATTAATCTTCCTACCGATTATTATGAAGCCCGTGTGCGCTATCATTCTAGGATGGGGCCTGGTCCTCCTCTCATCGCTTTCATACTCCCTATCCAATATCTCGTGAACCTCCACCATGCTGAACCCTACTTCCCTAGCCCTCACTACGGTTTTGCTTATCTGTTCACAGGAGGGAACGAAGGCTATGAAGATGCCGTTGGGCTTCAGCCTCTCGTGGATCATAGGGAGGAGTTCCCAAGGATCGGGTATATCTACGAACACCGCATCCACGTCCTCCTCATCTATCCCTTGCTTCGCGTCCTTCAGTTTCAGGACGACGTTGGTCAGTTGCAGGGCCTTCAAATTCCTCTCCGCCATCTTGAGTGACGACTCCCTAACATCGTAGCTATACACCTTCCCCTCGGGACCCAGAAATGTGGCGAGCACTATGGTCAGAGCTCCGGATCCCGTTCCTATCTCGACCACCTTATCTCCTGGCTTGATCCCTGATTTCAGTAGGATGAACCCCGAGTCCTTGGGATATATTATCTGGGTGGCTCTGCCTAGCTTCTCGATGATATCCGATAGTGTTGGCCTGTGCACCTCGACTGGAATGCCCTTATTAGTTTGAACAACCGATCCCCAATCCTTCCCGATCAGTAGGGAGAGATCTACATATCCTTTATGGGTGTGAACCCTCTTACCTTCCTTGATCCTAACTAGGAACTTCTTGGCTCTTCCCTTCTTGCTGTAAACAACTAGGAGGGCAGTGTCGCCCTCCTTTATAGGCAAAGAGACACCTCCTACAGGAGAGCCTTAGCCACCTTGGTGGCTAGGATCGGATGCTTCATTAGCTTCATGGCCACTTTACCCAAATTCATCCCGTTTGCCAAGTTTATCACATCCTCGTAATCCAGTACATCCGCCAGTTGGTTGAGGTCATCATCGCTCAGTTTCTCAAAGACCCTCATAGCCTTCAGACTATCGTTTATTCTCTTTATCCAATGTTCGTACTCCTTCTCGAAGGCTTTGAGGGATCTAGCCGAGGTATCTCCCCTATCTATGGCCTCCTTTATGACCTTGCTAGCCACCTTGCCTGCAGCTATGGAGGAGTGGATACCGGCGCCTGTGAAAGGAATGACCATTCCCGCCGCGTCTCCTAGGAGTATGAGGTTGTCCGCGATGTACTCCTTAGCCATTCCCCCAATTGGGACTGCCGCTCCTCCAACCCCCATTATCTTGGCTTTTCTGAAGAGTTCTGGCCTGTCCTTTATGAATTTATCCAGATAGGGCTTGGGTGCTCCTGGTCGCACTCCAATACCAACGTTGGCTATCTCCTCATCCTTTGGGAATATCCAAGCGTATCCCCCGGGAGCCATAGAGCCTACATATATGTGGCCGGTTGTGTGGGAGTCCAGTTCCACACCGACCATCTTGTACTGGTAAACGGGGATCAGCTCTGTAGTGTTATCGAGACCGGCTGTCTTGGCGACAACCGAGTTGTAACCGTCCGCACCTATGACTACCTTCCCCTTGACCACCTCACCCCTAGAGGTCTTGACGCCTATGACCTTGCCGCCCTCCTTGACGACGCCTTCCACTCTCTCCCCTATCCTGAATTCGGCACCTGCCTTTAGTGCCTCCTTACCCATCTCTTGGAGGAACAGGTCCTTGTTTATCGCGAAGCCATGGAGCGGGATCTCGACATACTTGCCCGATGGGGCGTATACCCTCATGCTGAGCTCGTTTGCAACTATACCGGGTTTGGGCTCTATCCCAGCGGTTTCGAAGGTCTCCTTGCTCACTCCCTCACCACAAGGCTTCCAAGCCTTGATGTCAGAATAGGCCTCGAAGAGCAGGGTTTTAAGCCCTAGTTCAGAGGAAAACCTCGCTGCGGATAGGCCAGCGGGTCCACCGCCGACTATTATGACATCCCATTCCATAGTGGCACCTGAACTTCTAACCCCGACCCTATTTCAGCGTTTTCACGTAGGGATCTCGCTTAACCAATCGACGTAAATAGTGGTGGAACGGCAAGGCAGATAGGTAAAGTTTTATAGACAGAAATGTTACCTAAGTGTTAGTTGGGGGGGGCCAGGCCCTCCCACGTCGTCATCCCTCCGGCTGATGCCGGATGACGGCGAAAGGTGAATAAATTGAGGGTTCTAATGGATGCGCATTTAAGGATCCTACGTAAACTAGAGAAAGCGGGAAATGACGGTATCGTTGCATCTGAACTTATTCCCGACAGGGTAGCTAGGGAGTTTGTCCTGAAGTACCTCGCCAACAAGGGCCTTATTACGAGGAGGAGGAGGTTCAGGGGGGAGCGAGTCTTCATAACTCCTAAGGGGCTTAACCTACTGAAAAGCGAGGGAAATGGTATCTCCTGAACCATCAGCCTTCCTTTTTATTATTTTGGTGTGAGAAGGGGTTTAGGGCTCTCCTCATGGATCTGATCTTCAGGGTCAGGAAGAGCGACGCCTCAGCTAGGCTATCTGACCTCAAGACCAAGAGCGGTACGCTTACTCTGCCGGAGTTCTTTCCGGTATATAACCCAAACAAGCCCGTGGTAACTCCCAAGGAAATGAAGGAGATGGGGATTAGGTCCCTGATAACGAATTCCTACATAATATACAAGTCAGGAGAATTGAGGGATAGGGCTCTAGAGCGGGGAATCCACTCCTTCTTGGGATTTGATGGGATCGTGATGACCGACTCCGGCGCTTACCAGATTTACAGGTATGGGGATGTCGGGATATCCAACAGGGAGATACTGGAGTTCCAGCACGCCATAGGATCGGACATCGGGTCCATACTGGACGTCCCAATGTCATCGGAGATCAGCAGGAGAGAGGCGGAAAAAGGAGTCATGAGGACATTGGAGAACGCGAAGGAGTGGTCAGAGCTGAGGGAAAATTTGAAGGGAACTCTGTGGGTGGGAACACCTCAGGGATCTATCCACACCGATCTAGTGGAGTACAGCTCCAGACGAATAAGGGAATTAGATTTCGAATATAACGGGGTGGGCTCCCTCAAGATTGCTCTAGAGAGATATGATTTCACCCTACAAGCCAAGCACTTTCTGCTCGTGAGGTCCATCCTCAAGTCAGGAAAGCCCTTCCACTTCTGGGGGATAGGCCACCCTTCCACCTTTGCTTTCTTCGCAGCCCTAGGTGCGGATTCCTTCGATTCGGCAGCGTACGTGTTGTACGCTGAGCAAGGAAGGTACATGACCCCTCACGGAACTCTTCAGCTGGATGATATCGACGAGTTCCCGTGTTCATGTCCGGTATGCACGAGATATACCCCAAAGGAGGTTAGAGAGCTTCCTAGAGAGGAGAGGGTTCGATTAATAGCGAAACACAACCTATACGTGTCGATTGCCGAAATCAGGAAGGTGAGGGAGGCCATAAGGGGCGAGTGGCTGTGGGAGCTCGTGCAGGAGAGAGCTAGGTTCCACCCCAAGCTGTATATGGCGCTCGAATACGTTTTAAAGAATTGGAAAGATCTTCTTGAAATCAGAGAGCCCTTCTCCAAATCATCAGGTCTATTGTACTCGGGTCCAGAGACATTTTTCAGGCCCGAAGTGGTCAGAGCCCGGGATAGGGTCAAGGACATCGTGTTTGGGAGGCACATCACGAGGAGGCTCTACGGGAGGGTCCCCCTAGGGTTGAAGTACGCGTACCCATTCGGTCAGACGGTCTTCCCCTATGAGGAGGACGTGATGGATGAACCCTCCGATGAGGAACTGGTCTCATCCTTGCTCTCCTATCAGTTCCACTCTTCCCTGAGAGAGCTCGGTGAGGGTGTCCGAATAAGGAGGTCCAAGAGGACGGGCATGCCTAGGGAGGTGATGAGAGACGGGATTACCCTTGGATTCATCAGGCCAAGCGACGGGATGTTCGTTCCCACGCTGCAGGGGGCGGAGCAGATGATTAAACTCCTCCCCTCACCTAGGTCAAGGGTGTGCGTGAAGAAGAGGTTTGAGGAGACGGTTGCTAGGGGAACTACTGTCTTCGTGAAGTTCGTGGACTGGGCAGATCCCCAGATAAGGCCCAAGAGCGAAGTGCTCGTTGTGAACTCGAGGGATGAGTTGTTGGCTACAGGTAAGGCGGTTCTATCAGGTCAAGAATACAGGGATTTCGATGAGAATCATCCATTCATACTTATTAGGAGGCATAAAATTCCTAGAGAGGTTTAAATGCTCTAATGAGCAGGTTCTCTGCCTCCTTCTTCACCTTATCGTTGATCTCTACTAAGATCATTCCCATGCCTGGCTGGCCGTAGAGCATGTACCAGCCGGAGGGTGCCAGCAGAGTGACAGGGAAGCCCAATAGGTCCTCTTCACCATCCACGATCAAGACAACCCTGAATCCGTGGGACGCCATATCTATAGCGAGCCTAACAGCGTTCCAGGATTCTCTATTTATTCTACCCGGGGGGTTACTCGAGGACAGGATGAGGTATCCGTTCAGCCGATACACAGCAAACGCTTCCCTAGACCTCCTCTCCATGAGATCTATTATTGCGACCTCAGGCCTTCTACCATTCTCTAGCAGTAAGTAAGTGACTCTGTCACCTACTGACACTAAGGGAGCGTCAGGTACCTCCTCGATGGATGTAATAAGATTCCCTTTCGCTTCTGCTACCATCTCTCTCGCTTCTTCCCTCAGTACCAAGTCTGATAGGAGGGTTCCACACTCCGAGAAGGGAAAAGATTTACCTGACATCAAGTCTTACTACTGGATGTTTCTAATATTGGATGCGCTGGCCGCCGGTGAAAGAAAGAGATTATCATCCCTAGACGTTATAGGGGCAGGTCCCAGGGCGATAGCAGGAATACTGGAGATGTTTGACCTAGAGTATAGGATCTACAGGGTGGAGGACTACCTTAGGAAGGGGGCAAGTGAGTTCGATGTCCTCTTGGTCAGCGCTATGAGCATGGATGAGCCGGCTGTTCGAAGGGCTGTGAGCAGATTCGGGGGTATTAAGGTCATAGGTGGGCCGATAACCTCCGATCCCAGCGTCGTACCTAGATTGGGCTTTCACTTGGGAGTGTGGGGTGAGGGAGAGGTCGCTCTCGAGTCCCTCCTGGGGAGAGGCCTCTCTGAGGGCGAGATTCCTCAAGATTTGGAGGACATTCCTAACCTGATAACTGGGGACGGGATGTTGACCCGTGTCTCTAACTTGTCAGCGGAGGATCTCAGGAGGTTCCGGCCCTCCGTATCTGCTGTCAGGTTTTACAGGACCGTACCCCACTACAGAAGCAGCAGGGTCTACGTTGAGGTCGTGAGGAGCTGCTCTAACTTCAATAGACCGAAGATAGGGGCTTCTAAGGAAATGTGCGATCTCTGCAGAGCTTGTTATGAGCGTGATCTGAGGAAGAGGTTATTATGTCCTCAGGGCATCCCTCCTGGCTGTGGCTACTGTTCTATTCCAGCTCTTTACGGGCCGCCGAAGTCCAAGGATAAGGACTCCATCATAGAGGAGGTCAGGGGTCTGGCTGAGATGGGGGTCAGGAGGATAGTGCTCAGTGGCGCCGACTTCCTAGAGTATGGTAGGGAACAGCTGGTCAATGGACCTCTCACGCATCCCTACGATCCAGGACCCAATGTGAACGCTATAGAGGAGTTGCTGAAGGCCATCAAGGAGCTTTCCCGGGAATACCGCTTTTTCTTCGAGGTTGAGAATGTGAAACCCTGCCTGGTCAACGACAAAGTTGCCGAGGTATTGGGGAGATACCTCAAGGGGACACCAGTACACATAGGGGTGGAGACGGGAGATCCGGAGCATGCGGACCTACTGGGTAGGCCCTGTGGGCCTGATGAATCGATGGGGGCAATAAGGAAACTGAGAGAGGTGGGACTCAGGCCCTACGCCTACTTCATACACAGCCTGCCTGGACAGAATGATAGGGTGGTCAAGATGACCCTGAAGTCGATGGAGCTGGCCTACAGGTACGGTGCGGAGAAGATAACGGTTTACAGGTTCAGACCACTTCCGGGAACGGCCTTCGAAGGTTATGACGTGATCTCGGATCGTGGATCCAAAATGATAGCGGAAAAGGCGATCGAGCTCAACAGGATGAGAAAGAGGGAGCTTTTGGGAGCCGTAATCAAGGTAATCATCGCCCCCTCTGTAGGAAAGGAGAGCTACGCCTATCCCCTAGCTGGCGGCCCGGTTGTCAAGTTGAGAGTGAGTAGAAGGCCCAAGGTCGGAAAGGTGCTCGAGGTCAAGATCATCAGGGTCCTCTCGGATAGACTGGTTGAGGGCGTGCCGGTAAGGAGGGGAAGTTCTTAAGCTGGTGGGGCCGCCGGGATTTGAACCCGGGACCACCAGCGCCCCAGGCTGGCATCCTACCTAGCTAGACCACGGCCCCCATCGCTGTGTAACTGCCTTCATTTTTAAACGATTACCCGATCCCTTGGCTGGATTGGGGAGATGACCGCCGATCTAGTGAGCACATTAGCCGGCCTTGCAGTGGTCCTGACCGTAGGATCCGCTGGATACTTCAATAGATCCATAGACAGGTCGGGATTCGTAGCTGGTCTGCTCGTGGGTATCGTGTTCGTGTTAGGTGGCGGGTTGCCCGCGACTTTCATGTTAATCACGTTCTTTCTGGTGGGATCGGCATTCACCAAGTACAAGTACGGTTTGAAGGAGGAGTTGGGTGCTGCGGAGCTTAAGGGCGGCGCTAGGACATGGAAGAACGTTGCAGCCAATCTGCTCTTCCCCACATCCATGCTCCTACTCTACTCATTGACCTCTTGGGAGCCGGCCATGCTGGCCTTCGTGTCCTCATTAGCTGGGGCGCTCTCAGACACTCTGGGGAGCGAGATAGGGGTGCTAAGCACGGATCCGCCGATCATGATCCACACCTTGAGGAGGGTACCACCGGGCACATCAGGTGCCATTTCTCCGTTAGGGACACTCGCAAGCCTGATAGGCGCTCTTCTGATAGCCATTGAGGCGTTTTCTTTCTCCATGATAGGGCCAAACCAGCTGCTCTTGGCCGTATCTTTAGGTTTCTCCTGTAGCCTGATAGATAGTCTGCTTGGGGCCCTATTGCAGGTCAGGTACAGGTGCGTTGAAGAGGATAGGATAGTTGAGGACCCTTCTCTGTGTAATGGGAGTGCAAGGCCTGTCAGAGGATTGAAATGGTTGGACAACCACGCAGTGAACCTGATATCTACTGGCGTGGTCGCCCTCATCTCCACCGCCACAGGTGTCGTTCTATGAAGGTTTCTGTGGTGATCCCGACTTACAGAGAAGCCAGTTACATTGAGAGAACTTTGATAGCCCTGAGGAATGAGGATGTCGATGAGATAGTGGTGATCGACGGAGGGAGTGAGGATGGCACAGTTGAAATAGCCGAGAGATATGCGGATATCGTGAGAAGTTCAACTGAATACGATTCACCTGCCAAGGCCAGGAATGCTGGGATTAGATTATCCTCTGGAGACATGGTAGCGTTCGTTGACGCCGACACGGTCGTGGCTAAAGGGTGGAGGGCCGCGCTCATTAAGGGATTCGAGGAGGAGGGGGTGGTCGGTTTGGGCGGGCCTGCTTATCCCCTAGAGGATGGAGAAGGTCTACTCAAGGCCGCGTACATTCTCTCCTACGACCTGATGGTGAGGTTCACCATCTTCATGGGACGGCCCCACCTAATGGGATTCAATTCGGCCTTCAGGAAGGACGTGTTACTGAAGCTGGGCGGATTCAGGGAGGATGTGACGGTCTCTGAGGATGCTTTACTCTCCATGGCCGCATCTAGGATAGGTAAGATAAAATTCGTCCCAGAGATGGTCGTTTATACCTCAGCTAGGCGAGTTAGGAAGAGAGGTTTGGGCGAGTCCCTCTTTTACTTGGTGTATAATGGGCTCTCGGTTCTCCTGATGGAGAAGCCATTTGAAGCCTATCCCAAGATTACTTAAGGGTCTCGAACATCTTCTGGTAGAGTTGAACCGTTCTCAAGAGGCTATTAGCTAGAGCTCTGGCTCTGGATGGGGGAAGGCTGGCGAGGTCGATTACCACCGAATCCTCCTCTAGACTTATCTTCACATCGGAGAAGTCTGGGAGTAGGGCTCTGTAGAAGCGAGAAGCTTCATTGCTACTCTCGAACGTTACTCTCACTCTCAGATCCACTTCCACCTTCAAACTCCTGGAACCCCCCCATCCTCATCCTAGGGCCCACCTCCCAAGGTGGTCTGGTCCTGTAGAAGGATGAGTTGATTATGTCGCCCGATCCCTGCGACAGGTGAAGTGCGAGGTCGCATACTTCCACTTGAGTCAGCTGTTCGAGCGGCGCTAGGATGGGCTCTCCCACATCGAAGGAAAGGGAGAGTACTTGAGCTAAGTGTGCTAAATCCGGGCGAGAGTACATGATGCAGAGGTCCTTCGAGTGAGGGGCTCTTCTCTCAGTTATCTCCCTCCTTAAGGAAACCCCTCTCAGGTGTATTATCGAGATGGGCCTTATTGCTGATGGGTGAGGCTCATAAAAGGATAAGAAGGAGGGGTTACCCCTAGAAGTACCTACGACGAGCACCCTCTCGGCTCCTGACTGAAGAGCCAGTTCATTTAAATCCTCTAAGGACATCTTTCCCCTATTTCTCCTGATCGCGTTTGGAAGGACATGGTATAGGTCCCGAACAAAAGAACGGGTACGGCGAGAGGGCCTTCTCGTAGTAGTTATTAGGATCAAGCCCTCTCCCTTGCTAATTCTGCGCTCCTGGCCACGGCAGTGAAGGGTTCCCAAGCACCTCCGGTGAACACCTTACCGCACTTCTTGCAGGCCCAGACACCTAGTCTGACCCTCGTGACGGCATTGGCACCACAGTAGGGGCACTTGCACGTTCTCTTGGACTTCTGGAGGATGTGTTCAACCCTCCTCCTGATCTTTAGACCGTATCTGGGGGTCCTCAGCTTGGCTCTAGGCGCGCCGGTCATATCAGATTGCCTCCCTCACCCTCTCTGCTATCTCAGGCCACTTGCTACGGGCTATGCTGGTGGCATTTAAAATCTCTTCCATGGTGAACTTGCCGTGCTTTTTCTGGATCGAGCAGACCCTGCCCTCCTTGTCTATTGCCAAGGTTATGGCCGCGTCGGAGACCTGCTCCTCCTCGAGCACCGGATCCAAAAGCAGCTGGTCCCCTATCTTGACGAACGTGAAGTTTATGGGGAGGTCTTTCAGGTTCACCTTCCACTTTTCCTCTTTGACCTCTATCTCACCGTCGTCCTTTATCTCCACCTTGGGGATCTCGGCCCTTCCGAGAGCTATGAGGCTAGCGATGGTCAGGGCGTCCTCTAAATTCCCGTCGTAATCCAGGACATACATGTCAAGGAAGAGCATGTAGACGAGCTTACCCTCCACTATCACGAGGGAGGACATGTCAACCGCATCAGCGCTCCTTATAGCCCTGTCCACTACTCTCGCAACTTCGATGGCGTTCTCATTGGGAGGACCTGGCTCGAACGTTGGTGAAGCCAGTGGAAGCAGCTCTGTGTTGGACACTAGTACCCCCTTGTCTGGCGTGTCGGGGAAGGGTTCTCCCACATCGGCTTTCACGCCGACCAGTACTTGAGTGTTCCCCAGTTTTATCCAAGCCTCGCCCTCAGCCTTGGTAAATGTCCCCTCCTTCACCTCTATTGGTCTGTAGTCTTGGAACCCCCTACCATCGATCCTCTGGCCCTTCGATACCAGATCCTTAACGTAATCCTTGAGCAGGTTGTGGGTGAGCATCTCGGATTCAAACATCACACAACACCCCTGACGGATCTCTCCACAACTTGGTAGGGCCTCTTCAGGGCCTCCTTCTGCATCTCATAGAGGAAGCGGATGGAGTTCCTTCCCAGCTTGAGCGCCTCCCTGAACTGCTCCTCCGTCATTGGACCGTCGGTTTGAAGCAGGGTTATCTCCTCTGCCTCCATGAGCATGGCCATCGGCATGTCAGCGTCCCCCCACATGTCCTCATCATGATTAGGGTCGCAAACCACGAAATCCCCCACCCTGCCCACCGCGCAGGCAGCCACGAGACCTCTCATCGCTATCCCCGCGTTAGCTAGGGCAAGGGATGCGGCGTTTACTCCAGCTACTCTAGTGCCAGCGTCGGATCTCAACACCTCTATGAATATGTCGATCACGGATCCTGGGTAATTTTCCACGAAAATGGCTGGTTTCAGGGCTTCCCTTATCACCTTGGAGAGTTCCACACTTCTCCTGTCCGGTCCAGGCCTCTTCCTCTCCGGAGTGGAGAAGGGCGCCATGTTATATCTGGTTCTCACCAGCGCCTTATCAGGCAGGACTAGGTGCTTGGGATGCACCTCTCTCGGACCGAAAACTGCAGCCAGTATCTTATTACCGCCCCACTCAATGAATGCCGATCCGTCGGCCTTGTCCAATATGCCGACGGTCATTCTAACAGGCCTCATTTCATAGGGCTTTCTCCCATCAGTCCTCACACCATCCTCTGTTATCAGGACCTCGGGCTTCTTCTCGACATACAAGGGCATGACCTTACACCTCCTCAATCAGAGAGTTCCTGGGTCAAGAAAGAAGATACTCTATCGCTGAGTCCTGAGACGTGAGATTCTGTCTCTATTTTCCTTAATGCCTTCTCCAGAGCAAGTAACTCCCTCAAGGAGGGGGAGCGCACCCATATCCTACCGTTGTTCCCAACGATTATATCACTCCTAGTCTTCTCCTTGAGGATCGTCAGCATGGACTGCCTCTTCCCTATGACCCTAGGCACTTTGGCAGGTTCCACCTCGAGTATGTAGCCTCCCTCCAGTTTCCCCAAGCCCTCCATGTCTATCGTGAGGAGGAGGGATGATGATCCATCAAACGCCTTGACCTTCGCCAGTATCACATCGCCCAGCTTCAGGTTGTACTTCCTCATATCCACCCTCTCGGTAGCCCTCCCCCTGGGTATGGGGATCACGCCTTGATAGGGAGATCTTATGTCCACTATTATGGTGGACCCGCTTATCCTAGAGATTATCCCTATGACTATGTCCCCCTCCTTGGGGATATAAGCGCCGGAAAGCGGAACTACTGACACAGTATCTTCCTTTATATCGGCTAATCCCAGCTTCTTGGCCCTGATGATGCCAGATTCGTCCCGGAAAACGTCCCTACCTAGCTTGAACCTCCCCCTAGCTAGGGGCTGCCCAGGAACGACAACCTCCCTGTTCTTTACGAGTATCGCACTTTCACTCAACTTTCGCCTGGCCTCCCATCTCTCCTATTCTCTCCAAGACGAGCATCTGGGCCCCTATAGGGAGCTCCACCTTAAAGGTGACTTGGGTCCCATCGTCAGACCACTTCTCCGACAGTATGCTCCCTTGACCAGCCAAGAGAGATCTCGCCTTGGCCCACACCGAAGCGGGAACGATCACAGTCATCCTAACCTGACCGCTCTTTAGGGGGAGTATCTTCCTAAGCTGCTCCACTACCTCCTTGACCTGTTGCTCGGGCTCCTTCATTGGATCTATCTTCACTTTGGCCTCCTTCATGGCCTTCTGTATCCTAGATACTGGATGTGGGAGGTTGGTCTGTGGATCGACGAAGTTCTTGTGTATGTAGTTGACTATCCAGCGGGTCTTCTCCTCCTGAAGCTTCTTTCTATACTCCGCAGTCAGCTGAACCTCTCCCTCCTTAAGAATGATCTCGGCTATCTCGTAAGGATCGGTAGTTCCGAAGGCCTTCTTGAGATCAGCTGAGGAGGCCTTCAGGGCCTTTCTGGCGTCCGTGAACACGTTCTCCACTGCCAGAATACTCCTCACATCTACTGGTCTGCCTTCCCTGAACTGATAGGCCTTCTCCGGATACACATATATCTCGAACCTCTTTCCGGCCCGAGTAATCCTCGCTATTACTGGCTCGGGCACCTAAATCACCCCTTCGCGGCCTTTACATACTCTTCAAGCTCATCTCTGGACAGCTTTCTGAACTTCCTCGTCTCTCTGTCTATGACTGCAACCTCTAACGAGTCCGCGGTCACCTCACCCTCCTCTGCCTCCATTATCAGCTTTATAGCGTACTTCAAGCACTCGTCTAGGGACATACCCTCATTATATGTCTGCTTCAGGGTCTCGTTCACCTTGTCGGAGTTCTTCCCAACCGCGAAGGCCGCGTAGTCGTAGAAGGCCCCTCCCGGATGGGTCACGTAGAGTTCAGGCTCCTCATCTATGCCTCCTATCATCATCATGACGCCGAACGGTCTTAGACCGGCATACTGGGTAAACTGCTGCTTGTGGACGGCAATCCTCTTAGCCAAGTTCTTCACGGTTATTGGTTCACCATAGATGAGCCTGTTGTACTGGGCCTCGAGCCTTCCTCTCTCTATGAGGACGAGGCCGTCACCCACCAGACCAGCAGCAATCGCGCCTATGTGGTTGTCTATCTTGTATATCTTCTCGGGAGGGGTAGCCAACGGAGAGATGTACTTCCTCACGGCTAGGAGGACTACTCCGTCCTTGCATTTTATACCCAAGGCCAGAGGGGTCCTTTTAGTGGCAGAAAGGGCGTACTCCACTTGGAGAAGTCTGCCATCAGGACTGAAGACTGTAATCGCTCTATCATACCCTGTAACCTGTGGAAACATTTGTCCACCCCACTAGGATGTTCAGTCATTGAAAAGTCCTAGGACATAAAGAGTTTTCCCTCCGTGATCACGATCAACTACGTCGCTTGACAGTGGGAGGAACGGCGCATAACTCCTTCGCCTTCCTTAGGGTGCCCGAGATACCTCTAACCTCCAGTGAGGGGATATCCTTGTATCTGTTTATGAGGAGGGCCGTGAGCAAGGCTGCTAAGGAGGCTTCGGTTGTCCTAACTAGGAAGTTGGCATTCCCCAAAGGGAGCAGAGTGAATCTATAGATACCGCTCCCCTTAATCCCCGATAACTCCCTCAATCTCCTCTTGAGGGCCTTATTCAGATCGGACTTGGAAACCGGCGCGTACACGCAGATATACCTCCTCCTCTCTTTGAGTTCAATGGGAACCCTGAACTTCATCTAAGGCAACTCCCTTGGTTCTGAGCTTCCTCTCCTCGCTGATGAGATAAGATGGGAAGTCCTTAACCATGGATTTAGCCTGATCCCTCCTCAGATCCAAAATGAACTCGCCAAAGGAGACGAGTAAACGGGGAGGCACTATCTCTCTGACATCTCGGGCCATCGAGGCAATCACGGGATATAATCCCGCTTTGAGAGCAATCCTGACCTCCAGCCGAACGTTCCTGATAACATGTGGTTCCTCGAGCATTTTCCTGATCATCCATGCCACCGGAACTAAGAGGGTCCCTTCATTCCTCTTGAGCAGCTTCGCTGATACGTAATCGAAATTGGGCCTACCAGTGTCGTAGCTCGCAACGACACCATCTACGAGCTTGCTGAAAGTGACCTTTCTTGACTCTTCGAGGGTCTTGGGTGAGGATAGAAGAAGTCTCACCTTACTCCTTATCTTCCTCGCTTCTTGAGGAATGGAGGATGGTCCCACTATGGAGACCCTGAAGGTTCCGTTGGGAAGATCAGGAAAGTCTCCGACAATCCCTACCGCACCGAACCCAAGTGAAATTGCCCTACTCACCATCAGTTCGAGCTGTTCCTCACTCTCAGGTGCTATTATATCTATGTAGCGGGGCACTGGTCTTCCCTCACCTCTCTGAGCAAGGATTCTAAGTCGTTCACTTTCTTCCTGAACGTCAGCTTGATCCTCACGTACCCCCCTGGACCCCCCGAGAATAACATGTACCTACCCAAGGCTAGCTCCTGTTTATCGAGTCTTAGGTAGAGATCCCTCCCGTCCACATGACTTTCCAGCGTACTCATTAGGGAGAGGAAGTCGAACTCCTCTAAGAAGCAGATAACACGCTTCAGGAGGAATTCCGCTGCTCTCTTTCCGAGTTTAATCGTTAGTATCTTGAAAGAGTAGCCGTAATGGCTCGTGAATTTCTCCTCCTCAAGCTTGAGGTCACCTTCCCCTTCTGCAAGTGTGAGTAGGAGATCTCTCACCCTCTCCTCCAATTCCGTGGGATATACTATTGTGGTGATCTCCGCGGAGGAGAGGATGAGGGGCCACAAATCGCTCAGGCTCCCGGCCTCTTAGCCAGCCTCCTCTTGCGCTTGAACCTCTTGACTATGTCGGGTATTCCTCTAGAAGCCCTTAAACCCCTAGATTTCTTACCGGCGCTCGTGAGTCCCCTGAATACCCTCCTCTTGTTGGCGGGGTTGAGTATCCAGTTGATCCTAGGATCGGCCTTTATGACCGGGTGATGAGGATCTACCATTATCACCTCGTACCAATAGTACTTGCCGTCCTCGGCGACATAGTAAGAGTTGAGGACCTCCAAGTTGGGGAACTTTCTCGCAGCCCTCTCCTCAGCTATCCACCTTATGCTCTTACTAGGGGTCAGCTTGAGGATGCCCAGTCCCGCAGGCTTCCTGCCGGATCTCGGCCTTCCCTTCCTTCTACCACCTTTCCTGACCCTGACTCTCACCACTACGAATCCTTGTTTGGCCCTGTACCCTAGAGTCCTTGCCCTATCTATTCTGGTGGGTCTCTCCACTCTGACTATCGCTGGCTCCCTTCTCCACCGTATCAGTCTATCCTTCCAGAGCTTGACCAAGTCCGGATCCTCCTTGCGTCTCCTCCAGACCAGTTTCTCCATGTACCTTCCTGCGACTACCAAGTTTACACCCTGCACTCAGGCCCTCCACTGGTGGATTTTAAAATTTGATAGTTCAAGAAGGCAGGATGCTAATAGGCTTGGTCGGGAAGACGAACGTCGGTAAGACCACTTTCTTCTCAGCTGCTACCCTAGTGGAGGCAGAGAGGGAAAATCGACCTTTCGTCACGATAAATCCGAATGAGGGCGTGGGGTATGTGAGGGTCAAGTCCGTGTGCACTGAGTTCGGGGTGAAGTGCGATCCGAAGTACGGTTGGTGCAATGGTAGGTACAGATACGTTCCGGTGAAGCTATTGGACGTTGCTGGGTTGGTGAAGGGTGCGTCTAAGGGAAGGGGACTCGGAAACAAGTTCCTAGATGATTTGAGGAGGGCCAGCGTGAACGTGATCGTGGTGGACGCCTCTGGCTCCACCGATGAAGAGGGCAATCCCGTACCTCCATCCAGTCACGATCCCATAGAGGATGTTACAATTGTAAAAGAGGAGTTCGCTCTCTGGGTGGCATCTATCATAGAGAGATCCAAAAGTAAGATCAGGGGAAGGGTCGTGGCTGGCTCCTCGGTTGATGCGGCGCTACACGAGGTCCTCTCGGGACTGGATATAGATAGTGGAATCATCAAGGTTGTGTTGAGGGAACTGTCGCTGGAGAAATCTCCTCTAGACTGGAGAGATGAGGACCTGATCGAATTCTCGAGGGAGATCTTGAGAAGGGGGAAGCCCTTTGTAGTGGCAGCTAACAAGGTAGATGTATCGGAAGCAGAGGATAATATAAAGAGGATGAGAGAAGTTTTGGAGGAGCACGTAATTCCGGTGTCGGCTGAAGCCGAGCTTATCCTGAGGAAAGCGGCGAAGGCGGGACTCATCAGGTACGAGCCAGGAGATCCCGACTTCGATGTGATGGATGAGTCCAGACTCACTAGAGCTCAGCTGAGGGCTCTGGAGGCCATTAGGGAGAGGGTGTTGAAGAGATACGGGAGTACAGGGGTTCAGGAGACGCTGGAATCCGCTGTTTATGACGTGCTCGGTATGAAGGTCGTTTTCCCAGTTGAGAATGAGACTAAGCTGTCGGATAAAGATGGGAACGTCCTTCCGGATGCCATACTGCTGCCCAAGGGTGGTACGGTCAGGGATCTGGCTGAGAAGATCCACAGTGAGATAGCTAAGAAGGCCCTTTACGGGATAGATGTTAGGGAGAAGAGGAGGATATCTCTAGACTACGTATTGAGACACAGAGACGTCGTGAAGATAGTGGCCGCTAGGTGACACACGCCCTACTCTCCCATACCTTCTCCCCTTCTATCTTGCAATTGACGATGTGAGAAGATGGTGCGGTAACCGAGCTTGTCAAGGTACTCCCCTCGACCACCCCATCGTCTGCGATTAGAGAATCCGCCACCTCAGATTTGAGGATCGATGAGCCCCTCATTACTATGGAGTTGAGGATCTTCGAGTTCGTGACGCGAGAATCAGCTTCCAGATATGAGTAAGGGCCTAAGGTCGATTCTCTCAGCAGCCCCGCCACCACCGAAGGTCCTTCCAGCTCCGAGCTCTCAATAACCCCCGTGCTCGATATGAGTATGTCCCCCTCCAAGACGTACCCCTCCGGAGGTGACCTTTCGCCACTGATCACGTCGTTCATCAGATACTTCTGGGCTAGCAAGAAGTCTGACGGTCTTCCCGCGTCCACCCAAGGTGAGATGGTGACTACTCCAACCCTTTCCCCTCGCGAAGCAGCTAGCGTAAGGGCGTCTGTCAACTCTATCTCTCCCCTAGGCGATAGGGTCACATCCATCAGGTGATCGAAGATTGATTGGGAGAGGAAGAAGGCTCCAGCCACTATTAGGTTCGAGGGCTCTTCACCCTTTTTAGGCTTCTCCACTATCCTCCTAAGAAGACCCGAGGATAGCTCCACCACCCCGAACTCCCAAGGCCTCTCCACCGGAGTAACTGCCACCACATGGTCGTACCTGTCGCGGTAGGACAGGATCCTCTCGACAGAGTCAGGTGGGAGGTAGATGTCGGCGTAAATGAGTAGGATGTCATCCCTTATCTCATCTCTGAGCTTCATCACCGCGTGACCCGTTCCCATGGGTTTGCCTTGGTCCACGATCTTGAAATTGAGGCGCTGGGACAGGTCAATGAATAGTTCCTTCCTGTAGCTAACGACCGCATATACCTGTAGATCGGAAATCAGGGAGAAGTTGTACTCAAAAAGAGTGGAACCAGCTATAGGTAGGAGGGGCTTTGGCCTCGCTTCTGTGACTGGTCGTAACCTCTTACCCTTCCCCGCTGCCAGTAGTGCTGCTTTCAACCTCCTGCTCCACCCCTGCCGGTATCTCTGGAACCTCAGCAGGTTTCAGTATGACCATCTTCCTGAGCTCCACGTACTTTATTGGAGCGACCTTAGAGGCTATCCTCTGGATCTCAGAGACCACGGGCACCGGCTCACCGAATATATACGACTTGACCAATTCCTCCACCGTGTACTCTGGGATGAGGCTCCTCACATACTCGTCGACCCTCTTCCTTACGGCACTCTTCTGACTGCTCCTGATCCTCACCGATGTGACGATGAGGGTGAAGATTCGGACTTCATTACCATCCTTGGCCACCCCTTCAGATTGTACGTCTATCCTAGAGCTCCTCCTCTGGACTATGGATCTCATGTAGTCCCTATTCAGCATCTCCTTCACAAAGCGGGCATAGGCCTTGTTGCCATCAACCTTGAAGATCCTGAACCACAGTTTGTACTTCTCGTGCATGAAGTCCCCTGTGACGTCCCTCACCACCACCTCCACATTCCGGTCCATGAGCTTCTCGGGGTCGCTGGCCGGAGTCTCGCCGATCCACTGGTTCGGAAAGACATCCACAGCATATACTTGGTACCACGTCTTGGCCGGTCCCTTTCTGCGCGCTCTCCTCCTAGGCATTTGGATCCCTCAGCTGGATGGCAGTGGGAGGTATTATAATCTTTTTTGACAGTGTGAGCATGTGGCCCCGATGCTGAAAATAGAAAACGTGACATTCCGTTACGAGGGCAGTAAGAGACCAGCGCTGTCCGAGGTCAGCTTGGAGATAGATAGAGGTGAGTTTCTCCTGATAGCCGGACTCAGCGGCTCGGGCAAGTCCACCCTCTTGAGGCTCCTGAACGGACTGATACCGCACTTCTACAGGGGGGAGATGAAGGGGAGGGTCCTCGTGGATGGGGTGGACACGAGAGAGGCCAGCGTCGCGCAGCTGTCCAAGAAGGTCGGGTTGGTCTTTCAGAATCCGGATAATCAGATCGTCACACTCAGAGTGGATAGGGAGATAGCATTCGGTCTCGAGAATCTGGGGTTGCCTAGGGAGGAAATTATTGAGAGGATAAATGAGGTCCTCAAGAAGTTAGGGATAGAGCACTTGAGGAAGAGGGGCACAGCTGAGCTGAGCGGTGGGGAGAAGCAACTCGTGGCCATCGCCTCCGTTTTAGCAATGAAGCCCGATGTTATCGTGCTAGATGAACCCACAAGCGAGTTGGATCCATTCAGCTCAGCGCGGATCGCTAAGGTGTTGGGAAACTTGAACAGGGAGGGTGTGACTGTGGTGGTTGCTGAGCACAGGCTCGACCTGTTCGCCCCTAAGGCTAATAGGATGATAGTGATGTCCAATGGGAGGATAGTGAGGGAGGGCCATCCTAGGGAGTTGCTCTACAGAGGAGACATCTCGCTGCATGGGGTCAGACCCCCCAGCGTGGTCAAGCTCGCTAGGAAGTATGGGGTAGTGGGAGCCCAGCCGCTCGCAGTGGGAGAGCTCATAGTAGCTCTGAGGAGGGGTGTCAGGATTGATCGAAGTTGAGGGGGTAACGTTCAAGTATGAGGGAAGTGGAATGAATGCCCTCAGAGATGTCAGTCTAGAGCTGGAGAGGGGTAAAATCTACGGTGTCGTTGGTCCGAATGGCTCGGGCAAGTCCACCCTCTTGAGGCTCCTGAACGGGCTGATACCGCACTTCTACAGGGGGGAGATGAAGGGGAGGGTCCTTGTGGATGGGGTGGACACGAGAGAGGCCAGCGTCGCGCAGCTGTCCAAGAAGGTCGGGTTGGTCTTTCAGAATCCGGAGCATATGTTCTTCTCAGAGACCGTATATGAGGAGGTATCTTTCGGCCCTAAATCAATAGGCATGGATCCAGAAGAAATTAAGGAGTCTGTTAGGTGGGCATTGGAGGAAGTAGGTCTCTGGGAGTTGAGAGAGAGGAGTCCTTGGTCACTAAGCGGTGGTGAGATGAAGAGACTCTCGATAGCATGTATCTTGTCCATGAAGCCGGAGTTCCTAGCAGTAGACGAGCCCACAATAGGACAGGACAGTCTTTCAAAGGAGTCGTTATCGGAGATATTCAAGAGGATGAGGGGGGAGGGTAAGGGTGTCGTGATCGTCACCCACGACTTGGAGTGGTTGGACGAGCTCGGCCCTGATGTGGTATTCGTGCTCCGCTATGGAGTCGTAATCAATAGAGGAGATCCTAAAGAGATCTTCTCGGATATAAGGAATCTCGCTACTAACGGCCTCATACCTCCCTACAGATACATAGTCGATTCTTTGCTGGAGGTGGGTTAAGTGCTCGATCCCATGGGAATGGTGGAGATTTTCAGGACTCAAGTGGGGGAGACACCATACTCCAGGCTCAATCCCTCCACAAAATTCATACTCTTCGCCTCCTTCATAGCCCTTCCTCTCATCAGCGCCTCGCTCCCAATACAGATATTCTCCCTTATAGCCCAAGTACCACTAATAATCTTATCAAGATCTGAGAGAAGGGTGAAGAGATCCCTCAAGGCGTCCCTTCTGTTCATCGTAGTACTGGTGGTGCTAAACTACCTCACTACCCATAGTCTAGAGTTCAGCCTCGCAATGGTGCTGAGGCTGGTAAGTATGATAATAGCATCCGCAATATTCATGACGGGCACCAGCCCGGCGGAGATAGGAGATCTCCTGACTAAGCTCAAGGTCCCTCTTCAGATAACCTTCTCCTTTGTGATAGCTCTAAGGTTCATACCTGTTTTGGCGGATGACGTGGTAATGATCATCACATCCCAAGTTAGCAGAGGTTACGAGTTGGAGAGAGGAGGGTTCCTAGAGAAGGTAAAGAGGTTGATCCCTATACTGATTCCCATGATAATAATAGCGATAAGAAGAGGTCACCAGCTGGCAGAGGCCCTAGAGACAAAGGCTTTTGGGGCTATAGAGAGGAGGAGTAGCTACGTGGTTTACGAGTATGGGAGAGGCGATTGGATCCTCCTAATCTACGCCATAATTGTGATCACCATAGGGCTGGTGGTGGGGACACTCACACCACAATTTCAACTCCTTCCATTCCGATGTTAGGGTGGTGGAGCTGAAATCCCTGTATTTCCGATCCGTTACCTGCCCATTGGAGTTGAAGGAGTTGAACCACTGGGGAGACTCTCTCCGGAGTTGATGGAATGGAAATGATGCGCATTCCATTATAATAAGGTTGTATTACTTAGAACTTATCATCTTATCATTAGAACCTTTCCTCTTTAAAAAGGCACCAACTTTAAATCCTCCAAAGGCAATACAACTTATTCAGGTCCGGGCGGAGGGGAAGTGGTTAGATGCCATTGGATGAGGCGTTTATCGATACTTCTTACATGTCCTACACCATAATTAAAGATAAGCGGGTCCTTCGGGACTCTTATATCCCTGATACCCTGCCCGGTAGGGAGGAGCAAATATTCCAATTCTCAAGGATACTCTCCGATCTACTCGTGGATCAACCCCCAAGCGATGTAGCTTTCATTGGGAAGCCTGGTACGGGTAAAACAGCCGTAGTGAAGCACGTGATCAAGAAGTACAGGAATGAGTATCCGAACCTCAGGGCTAAATTCGCATATGTGAACTGCAGCCAAGCCACCACGGCCTACAGGGTACTCTATCAATTGAATCGGTCCATGGGAGTTCTAGTTCCACCGTCAGGCTATCCCTTCGATGTCCTCTGGGACAAATTCGTCGATGCCTACACGACCTCAAGCTCTAGGCTGGTGATAGTCCTCGACGAGGTGGATTTGCTGGTTAAGAGGGATGGAGGGAGGCTACTGTACGCCCTCACTAGGCTGAACTACGACCTCCCTGAGGAGTTGAGCATAAGCTTGGTGGTCATCAGCAACACAATGGACTTCCTTGAGAGGTTAGATCCTAGGGAGAGGAGCAGCTTCGAACCAAACAGGTTGCAGTTCCCACCCTACAACCATCCTCAGCTGTATCAGATACTCAGGCAGAGGGCGGATCTGGGGCTCAAGGTCGGCACTTGGGAGGACGAAGCCTTGCAGTACATAGCTAGCAGGGTAGCCCAAGAGTCTGGTGATGCTAGGAGGGCTATAGACATTCTGAGGATGGCTGCTGAGCTAGCGGAGAACGAGAGGGCTGAGAAACTGACGAAGAAGCACGCTATCATGGCGGTGGATACGGTCAACGAGGAGGAGGTCTCAATAACTGTCAGGACCCTGCCTCTCCACCACAGGCTCATACTAGCAGCCATCGCCGATGTGCTCGAACGACCGGTGGTCAGGGCTGGAACTGGTACCATCTACCGGGCGTACGAACAGAGGGCTAGTTTGTACGGGGTGAAGCCGCTGACTATGAGGAGGGTCTCGGGTATATTGAGGGAGCTGGAGTCCCAAGGTCTCGTCGAGATAGAGATGCAATATGGGGGGGCTAGGGGGAACACAAAAGTGGTGAAGAAAATGGCCCTCCCCCTCAGGCAGATGAGGAACCTCTTAGCCCAGATGGGCATAAGGTAACGGCTATGAGGAGAAATCCTTCACCTCAATCTCCATACTCTTTAGATCCAGTATTGGGGCCTTCCCCACAGTCACCTCAATCCCCAAACTCTTTATGTATGGAGTCTCGTTCTCAAAAGTCCCAGAATTGACTATCTTCACCCCATTGTACTCCCCTACTCCGTAGACGTGAATATGGCCGACATGGAGGACATGGGGTATCTGATCCACTAGAAGCCAGTCCTCACTCTCTGGCGATATTGGATGCTCTCCGTAGATAGGAGCTAAGTGCCTTAGCCTGAGGATCCATCTCATGGCTTCAACGACGGTCTCGGGCCTTATGGGCTGCAATCCAGGTATGTGCTTGAAGATGGCGTTCAAACTTCGTCCGTGATAGATCAGGACACGTACATCGCCTATACCTATCATCGCCGGATTGGGAAGGGCTATGAGATCTGGTCTAACCTCCAACAGGTGATCCAAATACTCCTCTGGGACGACTGGTTGAGGCTCCGCCTGCCTGACCGGCTCGTGATTACCGGGTATATAGATTACCTTGATGTCCTTGGGGATCCTCTCCAAGAACCCTGATGCCAGCTGGAACTGCTTGTACACATCTGATATCTTCAACTCCTCCTCCTGATTAGGATATACACCAATACCGTCGACTAAGTCGCCGCAGATCATCAAATACTTCACATCTCTTGCCTGATCGCTGTTCAACCACCTCACGAACCTCTCGAAGGCCTCCTCGTTAAAGTACTTACTTCCCATATGGATGTCGCTCACGAGAGCAACTCTTCCAGATGCCGAGCCCGGCTTCACCAGCTTGCCATCGAGATCTGGGATCCTGAAAGTGTCGGCGTAAAGTTTTCCATTGATGAAGGTTCCCCTGACAGCTATCACGCTATCTACAGGAATCTTGTCGGCCTTATCCCAATATCTACTCCCCTTCTTGAATATGACGGGGATCGACCCGCTCTCGTCATCTATTTCCATCCTTATGGAGAAGTCTCTCAGTACTCGCTTCTCCAAGACCATCCCAACCACGAGCACTCTATCTCCATTTCTAGACGTAGAATTCAGAAGATTAGATATGGGGATGGGATCTATCTCGCTCTTACTCATGAGAACAGACTTCAGGAACTGAAACCTTTTCCTCATGAGTTCCACGAACTCCTCCGAGCTTCCTTTTACCCCCAAATTTGTGGGAGCCTTAATGACGCTTACTCCTTCCACGACCTCTCCAGTCGCATAAGAGGATTGCCTCTCCACGCGCCTCCTCATCCTTCTTAAGGCCTCTTCCAAGTCATGCAATTCTATTACGGGTTTATCAGGAATTAAATCTAGTAAGGAGTCTACCTCCCCGATATCCCGCTCCATTAAGAGGGCCAAAGCCTCTGGAGATATGTTATAGCCTCTACTTAGGACTCTCCTGACGATCTCCACTTGCTGTGCCATCTGGGTCAGTTACCCCATCACTACTAAAAAGGTGATCTCAGTTCCTTCAAGTGAGATCCAAATCCCTGAGCCTCAATCCCAGCTTGGGCAGGACCATCGACCCCTCCTCACCCTCGAAGATCTCCACTCCTCCCTTCAGGTAGAGCATCCCAACTAGCAGGCATATAAGGGCATCTTCATCATCTTCACTCACAGGCGGGCTCGGGGTGAAGCCCACCTTCGACAGGAGGGAGACCACATGATACCTAGTCATTCCGATCGCCTTCAGGGCTGAGGATGGATGTGTCTCCAACACCTTAACCCCTTTACTTTCCAACTTGAGCTTCAGCTGGGAGCCCATGATCGCTAGATCCCTCATCGGCCCCTTCTTTACGGGTAGGAGCTTGTATCCCCTCGATAACACCTCCCTTTCGAAGTCCCTGAAGGCCCCCTCCTTAGGAAGGGAGAGGGACGCGTCTATAACGACGAGCTCGGTTTCCAACCCCTCCTCTAGTAGCTCACAGGGGGTCATCCTCCATATCTCTATCTTGCTCCCCTTTGAGTAACCCGCTAGGGAGGAGGGTTTCCTAACGGCCAGGTCGATACCAATCAGGTCATATCTCCGCAAGAGCACCATACCTCGCTTAGAAGATCGAAAACCTCTTGGTAGTTAATTCCCTCCCTAGCCGAGATGGGTACCACCCTGACCGGTGATTTAAAAGAGGAAACGGCCCTCACGAGCTCCAGCAATGCGTCCGACAGGGTACCCTCGCCAGCATCGAGCCCATCCACCTCCCCCCTCAGCACCCTCTCCCATACCTTCTCGACTCCCTCGCCCCGCCAGATATCCATCTTGTTGAGCAGGGGGATCACAGTCACTCCAAGCTTCAGTTCCAGTATCTTGGCTAGCAGGGCCGAGGTGACGATGTCCTCCATCTCCCTTCCCGGCTCGTGATCTCCCAAAAAGACGGCAGCCAGATTTAGGCATGAAGAGAGCCTCTCACACAGCACCCTCCCCAAGGGCCTGAAGGCGAAGATCTCCATTTGACCGGGCGTGTCTATCACTAAATGGTCGCAGCTGAGGGAGCATAGGGATTCGACTATCTCACCCATCTTAGCCACCATGATCTCCGCAGCCCTCACCAGAGCGCCGTTAGGACCCAGTATCTCCTTCCCCATTATATCTTGTACGCTGATCAGCTCCCTAACATCGTAATCGGGTTTGTACGGCAGGCTCAGCACTCCCGGATCCAAGTTGGCTGTGCAACTCCGGAGCGGCATGAACCTCCTCCTTAACCATTCCGAATAGCTCGCAGTGAAGGTGGTCTTACCGGATCCAGCGGTCCCTAAGACGAGGGCAGCATCCATCTTATCACCCCCAACATTTATAGCCCCAGAGATCAGGGAGAAAGTGGCGGGGTAGTGCCGGGGTACCCTAGCCAGAGGGCCCAGGCGCCCGGCGAAGCAAGGGGCCGGACTCGAGATCCGGTGGCCCTCACGGGCCTCGTGGGTTCGAATCCCACCCCCGGCGCCACTTACTTTATGTTGTGAAGTTTTCTCAGATCCTCCTCGAAGGGCTTGAGGTCCTCAGGGATCTTCATCTCTATCGGATCCTTCATCCTCATGCCCCTTTCTTTCTTGGTCTTCCAGACTAGGCTGTTGAATTCCATCACTTTCCTTCCGAGCTCCAAGTACTCCGTGTCCCACTCCTCCCTTACCTCGGGAAAGAGCTCCCTGTGGACCGTTCCTCCGTAGATGCTCCTCCATATGTAGTCAGTGATGTGGGGGATGACGGGAGCCGCTAATCTAAGTACGGCCCTCAGGACGTAGTGGAGGGTCCACCTCGCTGCCGCCGACTTCCCTTCATCTACACAATCACCGTAGGCCCTTCCCTTGACGAGCTCTATGTAGTGGGGGGCGAACACATCCCAGATGAAGATCCTGACCTCGTTAGCCGGGTCAAAGAAGTCGAACCTCTCATAACCCGACAGGGCCCTCCTTATAGACTTGTTCAGCTCCCCCAGTATCCAGAGATCAGAGGGTTCCAGCTCAGGCATCCCCTTGGGTTCCTCGAATTGTGAGATGAACCTGGCCACGTTCCACAGTTTCTGCAGGAACTTATAGGCGCCCTCTATCTTCCTCTCAGATATCCTGAAGTCGGAACCGTGATGCGCCTCTGCCGCACCGAAGAACCTCACAGCATCGGCCCCGTACTTCTCAAACAAGGGCCACGGGTATATTATGTTACCCAAGCTCTTGTGCATAGCCCTGCCTTTCGCATCCAGCCCCATCCCCGATATCCAGACGTGCTTGAAGGCTGGCTTCCCGAGCACCTGATGCACCCTCAGGAAGGTGTAATGGAGCCAAGTTCTCACTATGTCCTTGCCCTGAGGCCTCAAATCGCTCGATCCTAGCTTACTGAAGAACTCGTCGTCCCAACCGAATCCGTTGTAGACTAGGGGCGAGATGGAGGAGTCCATCCACGTATCGAAGACCCTCTTCTCCCCCTCGAAGCCAGCCGTTGAACCACAGTGCGGGCACTTGTCGTAGGGCGGATCCTCCTTCCAAGGCTGGTAGTACTTGCCGGGAGGCGGTAACACGGGCTTTCCGCAGCTCTTGCAGTACCATACCGGTATCTCCGTGGCGTAGTACCTCCTCCTGGATATGGGCCAGTCGGAACTCACGGACTTCAACCAGTCCCTCCAGTAGTTGGACGCCCACTCCGGGTAGAATCTCACCACATCAAGGTATTCCTCGAGTTCATGAATCAGATCAACCTGCTTTAGGTAGTACTCCCTCATCGGGACTATCTCCAGAGGAGTCTTGCAGCGCCAGCACACGGGAGTCCTGTGCATGATGGTCTCGATCCTCTCAACAAACCCCTTCCGCTCTAAATCCCTTATTATCCTCTCCCTCGCCTCCTGTATGGTGAGGCCCGCGTACTCCCCAGCGTTCTCATTGAGGGCGCCGTCCTCATTGACCACTATTTTCGGCTCCAGACCGAGCTCCCTGAAGAGTTGGACATCCATCTTGTCACCATAGGAACATATCATCACCAAGCCGGTCCCGAACTCGGGATCGGCATACGGGTGTTCCATAACGGGTATGGCATCCCCTAGGGGCGTGACCACCCTCTTCCCCCTCAGCCACTTGTACCTCTCATCGTCGGGATTGTATATGACCGCCTTACATGCTGGGAGGAGCTCCGGCCTGGTAGTGGCCACGACCACCTCCTCTTCACTCCCCTCCACCTTGAACTTGAGGTACACGAGTCTGGTGGGGAGCTCCTTGTACTCGACCTCCGCATCTGCTAGAGTGGTCCTGCACCTCGGGCAGTATATGTTCGGCCTGTAGTCCTCGTAGATGTACCCCTTATTCCAGGCATCGATAAAGGTGGCTTGAGTCACAGCCCTCCACTTCTCACTATCAGTCTGGAAGTAGTTCTTGGTGTCTGCGCTAATACCCAGCCTCTTGACTATCGAGAGGATGTCCTGCTCAGCTTCATCCAAGAACTCCCTACACAGCCTGAGGAACTCCTCTCTAGGATATTCGAACATCTTGATCTCGTACCTCTTCTCAGTCTCCACCTCAACCGGGAGGCCGTTCCTGTCCACCCCGAAGGGGAAGTAGACCTCGTAACCCCTCATCCTCTGGGTCCTCGCGATCATGTCGATCTGAGAATAATGGATGGCCGCAGCTATGTGCCACTTACCGCTAGCGTAGGGAGGGGGCGTATCTATTGAGAAGAGAGGCCTATCAGAGTCCGGATTGAAGCGATAAGTGTCCTCCTCCTCCCACACCTTCTGCATCTCGAGCTCCATATCGGGAGACCAGTGCTTTTCCTTGAGTCTGGGCTCTCGTCTAGACAAAGGGATCCCTCCTTTCCTTCAGCTCTCCTGATGATCCCCTCCGTCAATAAATAGTTTAGGGGGCAAGGCCCTCGAGCAGCCTCGCTACTAGGTCAGTCACTCTAAGCTGCTCAGGTAGCTTGGACTCTATGGAGTACCTCCTCAGCAACTCTTCAACCTCATCCCTTCCCAATCCAAGGTGGGAGTAGTAGCAGGTTCCATGTGGGGTCTCGAGCGCCTTATAGGGCGGGTTCCTCCCTAGAATCTCCTCCTTCCATTCCTGCTTTGCGGCCCTGAGCGCATCCCTTATCTCATCAGTAGGTTCCTTTGAGGTGACGGCTATCACCGGCACGCCGGTCTCCTCGTAGAAGGATCGCATATTGAGCAGGTTGAGGCCCGCGAACGTCGTCCCGTGAGTGAAGACCACCTTCACCTCCTCTCTTACCTTTGGATGCCTCACCATCCTGATAAGGGCTGAGGTCGAGTCATCGCCATCGACGCTCACAATCTCCCTCAAGGCCACCTCAAGAGTTAACTCTCTAAAGAGAAGCCCGACGAGGAATGCTTTCTCATCCGACCATTTATTGAAGGGAGCATCGTCCATAGCGAGTATCCTGATTCCTCTCTTCATCAGGTCACTCGCCTCCAGTCTCCCATAAATTTAGGGGCAAAGGTTATATTTTTACCCATAAATTTGTGGGTAATGAGCGAGAAGGTATGTCCACGCTGCGGTCAGCCCTACAGCTACATCGAGAGAAGGACAGTCAAGGGATCCAAGCAGGTGTACTTCTACGCGGTTCACATGTACAAGGAGGGAGGCAGGTGGAGGAAGAGGAGGTGCTACTTGGGCCCGAAGCTCTACTCTAGGGTGACTCCCCTTCAGGGCTTCCAGCTCCGTGGTCTGGTTGGAGAGGGCCACCAGAGGTTGCTGGACTACCTGGAGAGCATAGTCTCTGAGCTGGAGCGCATGGATTTGGATGCGGATAGCAGGAAGAGGCTCAAAGATCTATCTGCCAGGCTGGCTAGGTTGGCTGAGCTAAGGACAGATGGCTAACACCCCTCCTTATATTGTCTCCTCCCTCCCAAAGAGAGATGTCCATAGAGGATAGGATAAGGGAGAAGTCAAGGGAGGAGGCCCTTCTCGCCGTGCTATTGGATCCCGCAAACCTCAATAGGGATCAGGCGCGTCTAATAGCCTCCCAGGCCGAGAGAGGTGGGGCCGATCTCATATTCGTTGGTGGCTCGGTTGGCGCGGCCTTCGGGCTCAATGATACCATACTGGGAGCCAAGGAGGGATCCGACCTCCCTGTGATACTCTTCCCTGGTAACGTGGACGGGGTCTCCCCCTACGCCGACGCGATACTCTTCATGTCCCTCCTGAACTCGTCCAACCCCTACTGGATAATCCAGGCCCAAGCCTTGGCGGCGCCGGTCGTCAAGAGACTGGGAATAGAGGTCATGCCCACCGCATACCTCATAGTCGAACCCGGACACACTAGCGCTGCGGGATGGGTCGGATGGGTGAATCCCATTCCTAGGAAGAAGCCGGAGATAGTGCTGGCCTATGCCATGGCGGCTGAGCTGTTGGGCATGAGGTGGGTGTATCTCGAGGCGGGTAGCGGTGCTGAGGAGCCAGTTCCAGTCGAGATGGTGGCTACAGTTCGAGCGAGGACGGGACTCAGGATAATAGTGGGAGGGGGGTTAAAGTCCCCCTACCAGGTGGAGGAGAGAGTCAGGGCAGGCGCCGACATAGTGGTGGTGGGAACTCATATAGAGGAAGGCGGCAACGTAGAGGAGAAAGTAAGATCCCTAAAGGAGAAGACCTCCAGAAGCTAACCTGCTAGGTCCGCGAAATAGAGCATATCGCCCAACTGATCCCCCTAGGAACCTTATCAGGAACGCTGACATTAAGGGAGAGGAGGCGGAGGCCAGCAGTATAATCTCCCAGCTGACGATGGTGAAGTAGATAGCTAAGAAGAAGCCTATGACTACCATCGAGATCGATGCGATCGCCAAGATCGTCACCAGCCAATCCAACGAGTAATAGCCAGGGGGGTTCTACCTGACAACCCTCCACACCCTCCTCCTAGGGAGGAAGTAGACTATAGGAAGAGTCGTCATAAAGACAGCTACGATCGCGACGGGCGAGAAGACACAGAGGAGCCGTAAGGATACTGGACTCCTCGTAAAGCCGAAGATGAATGCCGACAATACAGCCAGAGGGACCGTCATCCTATAGAAGTACTTGAGAATGAGAGCTCCCCGAAAGGCCTCATCTCTATCGAGTAGACGCGGTAGATTCACAGACCTACCACCCACACAATCTCCAAATCGATGTCATGATGGAGGGAGCGAGGATGAAGATGATCATCGCACCTACCGATTTCAGAAACTTAGGATCACCGGACATCCCGAGTACCCAGCTCGGTAATCTCCTATCAGAGCTATCGCGGGTAGGACACTAAGGCCACCAAGTTACCACTCGCGATCATTTCCAAAAATTCTCTCACTGTTATATTTCTGAAGAGGACGGGATTCTCTGTATGTAACCCACGTACTTCAGGGCGGCCACTCTCTCACGCACGATGTCATGTCCCAGTTATGTGCGCCCTACTACCTCGGGGAGTGAGCAGACCCACCAGCATCTTGAGGGTCGTGGTCTTACCCGCGCCATTAGGTCCTAAGAGTCCGCAAATTTCCCCCTCTTGCACCTCAAAGGAGAGTTCTCTGAGCGCCGTCACCCCTGCCATGACTCTTGATCAGATTGTACACCTCGACGAGGGACTCTGCCAGTTGGACGCTCCATTAGTTGGATACTCTCATCTTAAATGCTCAAAAAGTTACGTGTTCGTGCCCGATACACATAAAATAAATCCTCAGCAGATCAGTGATGTAGTTGGTCTTTCTAGGGGACAGCGAGGACTTCACCGCAAAGCTTATGAACGTATCATGACGATGATCACCTCGGAGCCCCGTGGTGTAGCGGCCAAGCACGCCGGGCTCTGGACCCGGAGACCCCGGTTCGAATCCGGGCGGGGCTACCATAAAACATAATTTCTTAATAGATCGAAGATCTATTCTTTAACAACAACTGAGGGTTAGGGTTAACCTAACTTTTTATTATTACTTTGGGTCCCATAGCACATATATGAGTATAGGTGGGAACGTGCCCCATCTGGAGGAAGTTATAAGAGAGTTCATAGAAGCGCTCCCTAAGGGTTTCATACCACGAAGAGAGAAATTCCTTCTATTCTCCGGAGGCGTAAACGAAACACGTATGAAAGAGATGTTTACCATAAACACAGCACATTATATAGCACTAATCGCTAAGTCCAGAGGTGTACCACTCGACTATTCTTTCTCTACAGCCCTTCACAGTAGACTTTTAGATCAAGATCTAAGGAACCTTAGATCAGCCGAATTGCTGACTTGGGGAAGCCCCATAACACCAACGGATAGAGGTTGGCTGGTTATAGAGATTTTCCGTAAAGAGCTTAGGCAAGCTGAGGACCTTTATAAGGAGACTAAGGAATTCGCTGAAGGGCTCTTTAATGAGATAGGCTCATTAAATGAGACAGAAACGTTAAGATCCCTGAGAAGCACCGCTAGACAAGCATTACATATCCTCCTATCCACTAGGCCATGAGGTGCACTCCGACTTTCGACGTTTTTCTGTGAGATGGGACATATGTCGAGCGCGTATGAGATAGGTACATTCTATGACCCCCTATATGGTTTTGTACCATCTTCCTCTCTCCATAGGAGGGCCTTTGACTTATGGCCGGTCCAAAGATTACGTAGGATAAAACAGTTAGCAACGGTGGACCTAGTCTACCCAGGAGCAACCCATACAAGATTCGCTCACACCCTTGGAGTGTTCTACTTAACGAGCAGGATACTAGATGTACTTGAAGAAAGGCCCAGCAGAGACAATAATATACCATCTATCGCAAGATTAGCTGCTGAGATAAGTGCTATATTCCATGATATCGGTCATGGGCCTTTTTCTCATACTATGGACATGTTTGGAAGGAGGGCTGGTTACGGAGAGGAGTTGAAAGATAAGTATAGAACCTACGAGATAATATTAGGAAAAGATCCACAGATGATAGAGGTGAACGAATTCATAACGAGGTTACGTAATAGAGCCATAGATAGAGAAATGAAATTCTGGTGGCTCTTGGATCCTTTAAATATAGCGAACATCTCAATAGGCGAGTCTCCCCAAAAACCATCTGATCATCAAAATGGTTGTAGGTATCCTTGGGAAGACTCTAAAATGAAGGAACGAATTAAAAATTCAAAGAGCCTAATTGAATCAGGTTGTATACTGGAGCAAGCTCGAGAGTTTCAATTTCTTAGCGATATAATCAGCGTCGGTTTCGACGCAGATAGGATGGATTATCTTAGAAGGGATGCCTTATTTACAGGCGTTGAGACGGGTTACACAGATATATGGGCTTTAGTTAATGGAGTAATGCTTATTAGGGAACCAACCGATGATGGTGAAGAAACCGTTAGACTTAGGATAGATCTGAAGTATTCGGATGCTCTGGAGAGCTTGAGTAGGTCTAGGGACTTAATGTATACTAGCGTTTACTTTCATCCAATACACAGAGCGTATCAGGAGTTGATCATAAGAGCGGTGTATAATATGATCAGATTTCAGAATAGAAATCTAAGAGAGATACTCACAATGACTGACGAAGAACTATTGATAGAAATGAGGGGTAGCGGCTCTCTTCCACAAGAAGTGGCAGAAAGAATAATGAAGAGAAAAGTCTACAACGAGATTCCCTTTAGAATTTCGGCAAAAGATATCGGGTGGGATCCTGCAAAGTCTAAGGTAACTATGCTTCCATTAATATATGAAAAAGAAAAAGAGACAACCAAAGTACTTCTCCACCTCCTTAATAGAATACATCCCATGCAATGGGACGAGCTTCTAAACCCAGACAGAAAACCAGTAATCTTTGACCTCGAAACTATTCCCTTGGTGAGTTCCGGAATTATAGAGGAGCCTCTGCTTTACGACGAGGTAGAAAGAAGATCTAGGTCTTTATTGGACATCAGATGGCACATATCGGAGGAAGTAAAGAGGACAAGGGAATATAGAGCTTCATTATCTCCAGTTAGAGTTTATGTGCCGGAAGAGCTCCTCAGGACTATTTTTAATATTATTCAGGGCACATGTAATATAGATGTATCGTCCCTTTATAACAGAGATCGCCACGAAGTGATTGACACTATGCAAGAGTCATTACATTCGTTTTCTCGGTTTCTTGAATCGCTTGCAGAAAGCTTGCTAAATACGGTAGAAACGCTTCTAGCGGAGGAAATACCTACTAAGGAGAAAATTAAACAGAAAGCTGTTGAAACAGCAGAACGAGGCCTTGCAGTGAGATTTTATGGCTTTCTTCAGGAGTATATCCTCTAGCAATCCGATTATAGGATTTTGAGACGATATAGCGGGCCCGGGGGGCTTCGAACCCCCGACCTCCCGGTTAAGAGCCGGGCGCTCTACCATTCTGAGCTACGGGCCCCACCACCTATAGGGATTAGAGGGATATAAAAAAGTTCCCTCACTTGGCCAGCTCGGTGGCGTGCTTCACTGCCTCCACGGCCTTCTCCGTCGCCTTTATTCCGAGCTCCGACAGGATGCTCTTGCCCTCCTCGGCCCTGTTGCCGGACATCCTGACCACCACGGGCACTTTGAGGAGGCCCTTCTCGTGAACCTTCCTCACGCCCTCAGCCACATCCACGCAGCTGGTTATCCCGCACAGCGTGTTTATCAGGACCACCTTCACGTTGGGATTGCTCACCACCAGCTCCAGAGCCTCGGCGACCCTGTCAGCTGAGGCACCACCTCCCACGTCGCAGAAGTTGGCGGGCTTCCCTCCGAAGGTGTAGACCAGGTCCATCGTCGCCATCGCCAGCCCAGCTCCGTTGGCCATCGTGCCCACGTTACCCTCAAGCTCCACGTAGGCTATTCCCTTCTTCTTAGCCTCCGCCTCCCTCGGATTGCCCACTGCATAGTAGCGCTTCTCGAACTCCTTATGCCTGAAAAGGGCGTTGTCATCCACCTCTATCCTGGCATCTAGGGCCAGTAGCCTGCCGTCCTCCGTAACCGCTAGGGGGTTTATCTCGAGCATCATGGCATCGTAGTCCCTGGCGACCTCCCATAGGGCCATAACAACTTTCTGGATCTCCTTCAGCTTGTCAGGCACGTTCATGGAGGCGTTCTTGGCCAAAGCCCTGGCAATGTAGGGAACCATCCCAAGCAAGGGGTGGACGGACCTCTTCTCTATGGACTCGGGATGCTCCGCAGCGATCTCCTCGACCTCCATTCCCCCATAGGGGGTGGTGATGAAGGTCATGCTCCTCGCATTCCTGTCGGCAATTGCACCCACGTAAATCTCGGTCTTGACCTTTATAGGCTCCTCAACCAGCAAGGACTCGGGCTTGTAGCTGTAGAACGTCTTGGAGAGCAGCTCGCTGGCCACCTGCCTAGCTTCCTCAGGTGAGCTGACTACCTTTATCCCTCCGGCCTTTCCCCTCTGCCCGTGGGGGATCTGTATCTTCAAAACAGCCCTACCACCCAGCTTCTCGGTTATAGCGGCAGCCTCCTCCGGAGTTCTGGCGACTTCACCCAGGGGGATTGGCACTCCCTTTGAAGCAAGCGCCTCCTTTGACTCGTACTCGAGCAATCTCATAGGGCAATCCTTCCATCGATAATTTTAATCATTACACCGCCGATTGGACCCGGTGATCGGATGGCGATACTGGTACGCGAGGGCATGAAGGTGCTCGTTCAGGGCATTACTGGAAGGCAGGGAACAATCCACACGAAGCTCATGCTTGATTATGGAACGAACGTGGTCGCTGGAGTTACTCCAGGAAAGGCGGGGACGGAGGTGCACGGTGTTCCGGTCTTCGACACGGTAGAGGAAGCGATTAAGGAGGTAGGATCGATAGACGCCTCCATAATATTCGTGCCAGCTCCCTTCGCCTTGGATGCGGTCGTCGAGGCCGTCGATAACGGAATACCTCTAGTGGTGGTGATAACCGAGGGCATACCCGTCCATGACACGGCCAAGTTCGTGAGTTACGCGAAAAGCAAGGGAGCCACAATAATAGGACCCAACTGCCCCGGTATAATCGCGCCAGGCAGGGTGAAGATAGGGATAATGCCCGCTGATGCCTTCACTCCCGGGCCGGTCGGGATAGTATCGAGGAGCGGAACACTAACCTATGAGATCTCTATCTCACTCAAGGAGGACGGCTACGGATCAAGCACGACCATAGGCATAGGCGGGGATCCGATAACTGGACTGAACTTCATAGAGGTGCTGGAGATGTTTAAGAAGGATCCAGAAACGAAGGCAGTTGTCTTGGTAGGAGAAATCGGAGGGGATGCTGAGGAGAGGGCCGCTCGTTACATAAAGGAGACGAACTATCCAAAGCCGGTGGTGGCGTACGTGGCTGGAAGGACCGCACCTCCCGGCAAGAGGATGGGACACGCGGGAGCAATAATAACTGGGGGACAAGGTACCGTGAAGAGCAAGGAAGCGGCATTCAGGGAAGCCGGGGTGCCAGTGGCCAAGACACCGTTCGAAATAGCTTCCTTACTGGAGAAAGCGATGAAGGAAAGGGGGTTAGCCTAAGCCATCGAATCGTCCACCTGACCTCCACCCTCTGTATCCTCACTTTCACCTTCTTCAGTACTTCTTTCTGAATCCTCATCCACTTCCGCCTCTATCCCCATCCCCTCATTTGTGAGTTGGGATTCGGCCTCCATCTGAAGCAGGAACCCCTTACCCTCACTAGTTATCCTGTAGAAAGTGTATCCTCCATGAGAGAACTTCTCTACCAGTCCTTCTCTCACCATCTCCTCCAGTACAGGCTTGAGTTCGGAGATGGAGACATCCAGCTTCCTCAAGAGCTCCCTGAGATGGAGAACCTCCGGCCCACTAAGCTCCCTGAGCACCCTTTCCCTCAATCCCGAGCCCATGATCTATCCCACGATCCACAAGCATAAAGTTTTATCAAGCCGTGCGATGCCCCTAGCTGGGAGATCGAAATGCCGATAGAAGACCCGTTCAAAAGGAGTGTGGCTATGAAAGCCCTGCTGGGATACAAGATATGCAGGAAATGCGGCGCTAGGAATCCCCTAAGCGCTACTAGATGCAGGAGGTGCAGGAGCAAGAACCTCCGGCTGAAGAAGACCAAGCTCGTGAGGAAGTGATCCATTAACCTTTTTCAATCCACAAACTCCTCTCACTTGGAGGGTTTCAAATGAGCGGGCCCGTAGCTCAGCAAGGATCAGAGCGCCGGCCTGCGGAGCCGGAGGTCCCGGGTTCAAGTCCCGGCGGGCCCGCCATCCTCCTGCTGATCATTCTGATCATACCCCTGATCCCCCTCTCGGGACAGCAAGCTCGTTTCGACGCCGTAATCGTGAGGGGAGACATATACACCGATTGGGCAGTGGCCATGGCCTACGGTATAACCCACGGATCTTGGGTCATGCATCTAACGGCAGACAACGAGGGAGAGGTGCTCAACCTCCTCTCCGGGTTCATGAGGTTCCGTAAGGGCATGAGCATCCTCATAATAGGTGCCCCTAACGCCGTCCCTATTGAATTCGAGGAAAAGCTGCGGAGAATGGGGGCGACCGTCAGCAGGATAGGGGGGGCGACTAGGCTCGACACATCCCTCCTCCTAGCTATGTACTACTGGAACGACTGCGATTCAGTGGTGCTGGCTGACGGGCTCAATTCCTCCTACTACATGGTGGCACTCTCTGTTGCCGTGGAGAGGAACGCCCCGATAATCTACACGATGAACGGCAGGCCTCCCGAGGGCTTTGAAGCGGCCCTGAAGGAGCACCTCAAGGATGTGAAGAGTTTGGTGGTGATAGGTAGTAGCCTAGATAGGGAGGAGGCAGCTAAGTTCACATCTCATGGTTATAATGTGGAGGTCATCGGAGAGATAGGAGGTAGCAAACCCTTCTCAGGCGGATGGTCACCCTCGTTCATAATAAGGGAGATCCTCAAACCCCTCCCCCTCCTCACGGGTCTGCTTGCCGGCCTGGCAGTAGCGATCCTGATCTACAGGCTGAGGCCCAAGCCGGGTCCCTCCGACATAATGGATTTCTTCACCGTGGATGAGAGGAAGCTCATAGAGGTCGTCATGGAGAGAGGCGAGGTGTCGCAGGAGGAGCTCCCCGAGCTGACCGGGTTCTCCAAACCAAAGATAAGCAGACTATTGAAGGATCTAGTCGATAGGAAGGTCGTGGAGAGGAAGAAGTACGGCAAGACCTACTTGGTGACCCTAACTGAGAGGTTCAGGTCGCAGACCAGTTAGGGACATCTTTAAATTACCGTGGGGCGGGGCCCTTACCGGTGTGATGAAGTGTCCAGCGAGAGCCTAGTCTTCACCCTAATACCTCCCGACGAGGATGTTTACTGCACCTCATGCGGTAAGAAGGTCACTTACGAGCAGGGGTTCGTGGCCTTCCGCTGCCCTAACTGCGGAGAGGCTATCATAATAAGGTGCAAGGTCTGCAGGAAGCAGGCCAACGAGTATGTCTGTCCCAACTGCGGATTCGTCGGTCCGTGAGGTGGTCTGAATGGCTAGGATAATGGCTCTAGTGAGGGTGCTCCTCGATGGGAGCGTAGAATCGGCCAAGATCGTTGAGGACCTCAGGAAGGCCCTCTCCTCAATCGGGAGTAGTCTAGAGAGCTACGAGGAGAAACCCATCGGCTTTGGGATAACGGCCCTCAGCGTGGTGCTCACCGCCCCAGAGGAGGACGGAATAACCGACAGGATAATGGAGGTCATACAGGGCATCGAAGGAGTGAGCAGCGCTGAACTTGAGAGAGTGAGCAGGGCGGGCTGAATGTCCCGGAACCTACCCCTCCTCACAGTAGTCTACGATGTGGTCAGGAGCAAGAAGGTAATAAACGACAGGGACCTGTACGAGCTGGTCTCCTCCAAAATACCGGGAGTATCGCTCTCACAGATAGAGGAGGCCCTACTTAAGCTGGAGGTAATGGGCAAAGTCGTCACATCAGCGAGCGGTAAGAAGGGAGAGCTGCTCATCGAAATAGCCGGTGAGAGGAGATATCTGACACCGGACGAGGAGTGAGCGGCTCAGAACCAGGCCTCCAATCCTCCTCCTGCCAACATCTTGTATGCCTCCTCTACCTCATCTATCACCTTTCTCACCCTGTCCTCCGAGAATTCGTGCTCCTCAACCATGAACTTAAGCAATCCTTCCCTGTCGGGTCTCCTCAGGTTGATGTCGTAGTCGTCGGTGGTGGGTGGATTCAGGAAGAACTCTAATATGCTTTGGGGATCCACATCGAACTCCCAATTCACCTTGGAGAAGAGGATCTCGGGCTTCGGGAATCTCTTCACAAGCTCCAGTGCCCTCTTTACCCCTATCCCCCTGACACCACCGGGGTTGTAGTCGGTCCCCACTAAGATGCCTATGAGTATCAGCTGCTCCCTAGTGATCCCGTGAGCATTCAAAACATCCTTTAACTCTATTAACTCGGGATGCACATCAATGTATATGTTCTTCCCGGGGAGCTTCCTCTTGCCTGTGATCGTAACATTTCTAACGAGCTTTGGCGCGCCGAACAAGAGGGAGTCGTAATCTTGGGAGGCGGCTGCCCAGACATCCCCTTTGGCGGCCATATGGGCAGCTTGGGCTTCACCCTCACTTAGCGCTTGCACGACTGGAACGCCCATCAGTCGGAGTATCTGCTTGGCATCCTCCACCATCTCATCCGTAACCATCAACGCTGCTTGGGCGTACTTCCTAGCCTCCTCCAGATCTCCCTTCTGGAGGGCTTCCTTCCACCTCTCTCCAGCCTCCTCCCTAGCCCTTATGCGCTCCTCAACTGTCTCGGCCTTGAACTCCGGTGGCTCCCCATCGAAAACGTAGACGGGAATTATCCCTTCCTTCAACAGGTTCGCGGTCCTGTAGAAGATCCCAGAGTGGACACTGGTTATCTCCCCCCTGCTAGTCATTAGGGGCGTGCCGTCGGGCTGCCTTATCTTGGCGAGGAACTGATACATAGCGTTGAACGCATCGAGGGCCAACCTCCTTCCAGATAGGTCCTTCAGCCTGAGCTCCACCTTCTTGATTATCAGATCACCTATCTTGACCCCCATGGGAGGTCACAGTTATTCCGCCGCTCCCTCGAATTAAACCTTGGTCTTTATCAAGTCGAACTGTCAACTCCTCCAGATGAGGATAGCGCTCGTGGGGCCCTACCACCCAGATATGGGCGGCGTGCAGATATACACCACGTACTTGGCGGGAGAACTCGCTTCTTTGGGACACAACGTGGTCGTCGTCTCCTATTACTACGCCAGATCTAGGTGGGGGGAGCAGGTGAGGAGGTCCCCTAATGTGAGGATTCGGGGTCTGAGGGGGCTCGCGTTCATGACCTATTCGGCGTTCTCACTAGTTAGGGAGGAACCGGATGTAGCCCTAGCCCAATACGCCATAACCTCCGGTGTCGCTGCCTGGCTCGCAAGCTTCCTCGGAGTACCCTATACAGTCACGTTTCACGGCAGTGATCTCAGGATCTCGCCCCGCCTCTCTAGAATTGCATCCTCTAGGGCTGAAGCTGTGATCTCAGTGAGTAGTTGGTTGGCCGAGCGCCTCGAAGATTCGGGCATAGAGGTAAGCGATGTCATACCGGGAGGGATAGATCCAGATCCCTTTCTAGCACTCCCTCCTAGGGAGGAGGTGAGAGAGGATTTGGGTTTGGATCCCGGAAACAAGCTGGTTTTATCGGTTGGAGCCCTGATTGAGGCTAAGGGGTTCGACATGGTCCCGGAGATAGCAGCCTTCCTGATGAAGAAGGAGGTCGTTGCGAATTTTTTACTAATTGGGGAAGGTCCCCTCAGAAGGATCATAGAGGAGAAAGCCGCTCGTCTAGGCGTGAGGGACCGTATCATCCTCCTAGGCCGTAAGAAGTTCGAGGAGACGGTCAAATATTATAGAGCAGCTGATCTCCTCCTTCATCCAGCCAGATTCGAAGGCTACGGATTGGTTATAAGGGAGGCGATGGCTGCTGGCACTCCAGTGATCACCACCGATGTGGGTGGGGCTAGGGACCTCGTGGAGGACGGGGTGAATGGTTACATCGAGGAGAGGAATGCCGAGAAGATGGCAGACAGAGTGGCCTTCCTCCTACTGAACGACGATCTCAGGAAGGAGATGGGTGAGAGAGGAAGGGATAAGGCCCTATCTAGGACGTGGAGACATGTGGCCCTCGACTACTTGAGATTGCTTGGGAGGGTGTTCTCGTGAGGTACAAGCAGGTCATAGTGGTGAGGAAGGATCTGGGAATGAGCTGCGGCAAACTTGCGGTTCAGGTAGCCCACGCATCACTTGAGGCAGCGGAAGTGGTGAGAAAGAGGATGCCGGATGTGTACAGGATGTGGAGGGATGAAGGGGCTAAGAAGGTGGTCGTTCAGGTGGGGAGCGAGGATGAGCTCATGGATGTCTACCGGGAGGCTCTGGAGAAGGGCCTGCCTGCTGTCCTGATAAGGGATGCTGGCCTGACCGAGCTGGAACCCGGAACCCCCACGGCCGTTGGGATAGGGCCCCACGAGAGCGAGAGGATCGATAGGGTCACCGGGAGGCTGAGGCTGTACAGGTGAGAGTGCCCGAACTGGACGAGAGGTTGGGGATGCTGACTTACCTCACTGAAGGTGATGGAATCGGCGGGAGGATAAAAGAGAGGCTCAGCGATTTCATAGTGGACGAAGTCCTCATGAGAAGGAGGGCATCTCGGGTCCTCCTAGGGGTGGAGGACTTCCCGTCGGAGGGACCCTGCCACTATGTGGTGGCCGCCAAATTCACCAAAATGGGGACTAGGGAGCTCGCCTCCCTCATCAACAGGGAACTGGGTGGTCGAGTCAGGTACGCAGGACTGAAGGATGCCAGAGCCATTGCCTTCCAGTTCTTCTCGCTGGAGGGGAGATTCAGGCTCAGAGAGGTCAGAAATGGCGTGTGGATCAGGCCAGTGGGACGGCTCCACGAACCCCTATCTAAGGGGAGGAACGACGGTAACCACTTCACCGTAGTTGTTCGGGGGGGCGCGTTAACCCCCTCAATACCCGACAGGTTCCCCAACTTCTTCTCCTACCAGAGGTTCGGGGTGAGGCCCCCCTTCAATCATGAAATAGGAAGGGCCCTCATCCTCAGGGACCTCAGGTCAGCCACATCGATGATGGCGGAGCAGGGGTACGAGACCCAAGGTAGGAGCCTGAGGCAGTTGGCTAGCGAGGTGGGAGTTGAGCTGCTCAGGTTCTACGTTCACTCCTACCAATCCTACCTCTTCAACGTGCTCCTATCAAAGAGGTTGCTTGAGGGCCTCAACCCCAGGGAGGGAGATCTCGTCATCAAGGAGAACGGTGAGGTGGCCCTCTACCCCGAAGATGGCGAGTTGGTGCTACCCATTCCTGGGGCCTACACTAGAGTGAGGGGATGGGCGTCTGAGGCGCTGAGGGACTTGCTGAGTGAGGAGAGCGTATCATTGGACCTGTTCCTGTTCAGGGAACTTCCAGAGATAAGCGCCTTGGGAGACCTCAGAGCGGCGCTGGCGAGGGTCAAGTCCCTAGCGTCGCTTTGGAGAGAGAATAACCTAATCCTGTCCTTCTTCCTCGATAGGGGGACTTACGCAACCTCCTTCCTGAGGGAGATCATCAAACCTAAGGATCCAGTGGCTCAGGGGTTTCACTGATCGTCAGAAGATTATCTCCATGACCACTACCTCGTCAGCCCTCCTCATGACCCTCACCATCTCCCTAGGCAGATCTCTAGCCGCGGCGCTGGACCTGATGACTAGGGTCCTGTCATCAACGAAGTCGGATCTCCTCACGACCGCATCCCTAGCGTGAGTGAGCCTGAGTCTCGGATCTCCCACCGCCTCCAGGCGGAACTCCATTCCTCCCACCGAAATGGTGATACTCACGGACCCTCCTTCGATCAGGTGGGACTTAAGCTCCTGCGAGAGGTCCCTCACCGCCTTATCGGCCCTGACCCCTATGATGCAGTCTGCCCTCGGGGTTATCTCCTCGTCCTTGGTCACTTGGAGCGTGGTCCTGTGCTTGGCAGTTATGTTGGGGTGCCCGTAAGCTATTATTTCCTCCAGCATAAGTTTCCCCGAATGGACACTCATAAATCGTTAGTGGATAGGCTGGTGAGACTCGGAATTATAAGGAGCGAGAAGGTCAGGAGAGCCGCTGAAAGGGTCAAGAGGGAGATGTTCGTCCCCAAAAGCTATAAGGATGTGGTCTACGCCGACACGCCCCTCCCTATAGGGGAGGGGCAGACCATAAGCGCGCTCCACATGGTCTTCATGATGAACGAGCTCTTGGACTTGGAAGTGGGCCAGGTGGTGCTTGAGGTGGGGGCGGGCAGCGGATACCACGCAGCTACTGTGGCCGAGATAGTGGCCCCATTGGAGGAGCCGCCCCACACTTGGGGAGTCGTGGTGAGTGTCGAGATAAATCCCCACTTGGCCACTCTCGCGCGTTACAATCTGATGGCCGCAGGGTACTCCTGTAGAGTCCATGTGCTCAACATGGATGGCGGCGCCGGGGTTCCCCTGAGGGTGAAGGTCGATAGGATACTAGTGACCGCCGCTGCGCCCGACATTCCAAAACCCCTCTTCGAAATGCTCAAGGAGGGCGGCAAGATGGTCATCCCAGTTGGGACCCCGGGTCTCTGGGGCCAGGAACTCCTCCTAGTCGAGAAGGTTGAGGGGAGAATGGTCACCAAGAGGGTCACGGATGTGGCCTTCGTCCCCTTGAGGGGTAAGTTCGGTTGGAGGTGAGTTAATGGGATGGAGCTGATATACAGGGGAGCTGAGGCGGAGCTCTACAGGACCGAATTCATGGGTCTCCCCGTGGTGGTGAAGAGGAGGATCAGGAAGGGGTACAGGCACCCCGACTTGGACATCCACCTGAGGAGAGGGAGGACTAGGAAGGAGGCTAGGTTAATGAGGAGGGCTAGACTGGGAGGGGTGAGCGTTCCGGCCGTGTTGGATGTGTGGAAGGACTCACTGATGATGGAGTTCATAGAAGGCGTGAGGCTTGCAGAGGAGCTCACTCCCGAGAGGATGGAGATCTTCGGGGACATGGCCTGCAAGCTCCACTCGTCCCACATAGCCCACAACGACCTTACCCTCTACAACGCGCTGGTGACTCCCTCTGGAATATGCCTCATAGACTTCGGCCTCGCTGAGTACACCCACGACGTTGAGGACTATGCCGTCGACCTTTACGTGCTCAAGAGGTCCCTCAAGTCCCTCAGAGACGATTGGGAGCCGCTCTGGCAATCCTTCCTCCGCGGATATCGGAAGTGCGGTGAACTCTCTGACAGGGTGCTGGCCAGGCTGGTCAAGGTGGAGGCTAGAGGGAGATACAAATGATCTATCTGGCGTCCTCTAACAGGCACAAGTATGAGGAGTTCAGGAGGATGCTCTCCGACATAGTGAAGGTCCAATGGATCCAAATAGAATATCTCGAACCGCAGAGCGACGATCTCGAGGAAGTGGCGCTCACTTCGGCCCTGTGGCTGGCAGACCACCTGCCTAAGCCCTTCTTCTTGGAGGACGCCGGTCTGTTCATACACTCGCTGGGGGGCTTCCCAGGGCCGTTCTCCTCTTACGTGTTCTCGAAGCTGGGAAATGAGGGCCTGCTAAAACTAATGTCCGGTATCGATGATAGGGAAGCGGAGTTCATCTCAGTCATAGCGCTACACACGGGGAGGGAGCTACTGACCTTCGTGGGCAGGTCGAGGGGCCGGATATCCACCGAACCTAGGGGAGGGGGCTGGGGTTTTGACCCCATTTTCATTCCCGAGGGATCAGGAGGCAGGACCTTCGGTGAGCTGGGAGAAGAGAAGGACGTATTCTCGCATAGGGGAGCAGCGGTGAGGGAACTCCGGCGTTTCCTTCGGGCGAGGGGGGCGCAATTGTTTAAAAACGAGCTTGGGTCATGGGGAGCTGAAGGGTGAACAAATGGCTAGGATGCACAGCAGGAAGAAGGGCAAGTCCGAGTCGACTAGGCCCCCCAGAGAGACCCCCCTAGACTGGGTCCCCCTGTCCAAGGAGGAGATAGAGGAGCTGGTGGTTAAGCTTGGCAAGAGAGGAGTCTCCCCCAGCCAGATAGGCATGATACTTAGGGACGAGTACGGAGTACCTCTAGTGAAGAGGGTCGTCGGTAAGAAGATAACCCAGATACTGGAGGAGCACGATGCAGCGCCGCCCATACCCGAGGATCTACTGGCGCTGATAAGCAAGGCATACAAGATCAGGAAGCATCTAGAGGAGCATAGGAAGGACTTCCACGCCAAGAGGGGTCTCATACTCACGGAGTCCAAGATAAGCAGGCTGGTCAAGTACTACAAGAGGGTGGGTAAGCTCCCACCGGACTGGCGCTACAGTCCCGAGCTGGCCGAGCTCTACGCGTCATAGAAGGGGTTCCCTTGGACCTAGGCCGGTTCCGGGATCACGTCAGGTCCTTCGCCCGGGACCTATACAACTCCTTTGAGGGTACGGTAAGGTTGATAAGCCACCTCGATGCCGATGGCCTGAGTTCAGCAGGTATATTGATCTCCCTCCTCAGAAGGCTGAACGTCCCCTTCCACCTGACGATCGTCAAGTACGTCAGCGAGTCTCTCGTGGAGGAACTGAGGAGAGAGCCCTACGAGGTATATCTATTCTCAGATCTGGGTTCCGGCGACCTCCAAATCATATCCTCACTGGGGAAGAAGATCTTCATAGTGGACCATCACCGCCCGGAGGGGGATGTTGGAAAGGCGAGGATCCTCAATCCGTTCCTTGCCGGGATAGACGGAGACAGGGAGATCAGCGGTGCTGGGGTGGCCTTCCTGCTGTATTACGAGATGCTGGATGATCCCGACATGGCCCCGATGGCCATAACCGGGGCGCTGGGCGACGTCCAGGAGAACGATGGTTTCCGGGGCCTCAACGCCGAGATACTGAAGCTGGCCGTGGAATCAGGATTGGTAGAGGTCATGCCGGACCTCAGGCTCTTTGGAGGTCCGGATTACCCCTTGGTAGCATCGCTGGAGAGGACGGTGGATCCCTTCATAGAGGGAGTGTCCAACAACTCAGCCGGGGCGTTGGCACTCGTTGAGTCCTTGGGGATACCCATAAAGGTGGGGGAGAGGTGGATCACCCTCTCTGACCTGTCGGAGGAGCAGAAGAGGGACCTGACCAACGAGCTGGTCAAGAGGATGGAGAGCTTAGAGAAAGCTAAATCTTTGGTGGGAAACGTCTACATATATCTGAAGGAGCCCAAGGGTTCCCCTCTCAGGGATCTGGGCAGCTTCGCCACGATACTCAACGCCTGCGGGCGAATGGGGGGCGGTCATGTGGGAGCCCTGCTAGCTTCCGGCCTAAGAGGAGAGGTCCTGAGGAAAGCGCTAGAGCTGCAACAGTCCTACAAGAGGGTTCTCGCCCAAGTACTGAGGAGCGCCAGGCCCAGAATAGTAGGCAGAGTGGCTTTCATAGATGAGGGCTTGGCCGAGGACACCATGATAGGCACGGTCACGTCGATACTCAGCAAATCCCTTAGAGAAGCGGACATAGTAGTGGGGTACGCGCATACCGATGAGGGCATGATAAAGGTGTCAGCTAGGCTGACTGGGAAGGGAAGCTCCAAGCGGATAGACCTCGACGAGCTCATCAGGACGGCATCTAAGGAGGCCGGTGGGACAGGTGGCGGTCATCAGATGGCCGCTGGAGCCCAGATACCTAGGGAAGGGAAGAAGGCTTTCGAATCGACACTTCTCAAATACTTCGAGTGAATACATCTCAGCTAAAACCTGCATCTATCAGGGATCTGAGGGGAGGTGAAATAATGAAAGTTGGAAAGCGCTACCCTCCCTTTCAGATCGGTCTAGGGCTTAACCACCTTGGGAGGGCTGCAACATCCTGTTCAAGGTCTCTCTGAGGTCCTTCTCCCTCTTCTCCAGCGATCCTATGGTGGTCTCGAGGGCCTCCTTGGTGGCCTTCAACTCGACTATCACGGACTCCCTATCCCTCTTGACGTAGACCACCCCGATCCTCTCGAAGACCTCCTCCACATCGCTCAGCTTCTCCAACCTCTTGAGCGCTTCCTCCACCGAGGCGAGCTCAGCCTTCAGAGTGGATATCTGGGTGACCACCTGATTCAGCTCGTTGAGCAGCTCCTCCGCCTTAGCCTGCAGGAAATCCTCGGAAGACATCTCCATCTCCTCCGCTTCTAACTACTACTCTTTAAAAGGTATCCCATTCCCCTCTCTCCCTTCCCTCCGCTTTCGCATCACTCCACCTCACCGATCCAGCTCCAACATGGCGCCTTCTTCCATCGCCAGGGCCTCAACATTGCCGGAACAGGAGGGCAGGTCGTCCGGCTTGTATCTGGGCTCGACGTCGGTGAGGCGAGAACCCCAAGCCAACATGGCCATCAACGGTCCCAGACAGTCACCCACATCCTCGCAGATGGAGACGAACACCTTGGGGCCTAAAGATGAGAGGGCTTTTCTTACCTTAGATACCTCTCTCATACCCGTGAGGCACGCTCCCAGCTCGTAGGCGAATGCTTCGGCCACATTCCTTCCCGTGTTAAGGGCCCTGCATGCTCTGAAAGCTGCCATGACTATATGCCTCAGGGAAGCCACTAACTCGACGGGGACTAGGGCTATTCTGTCGGGTAGGGCTGATAGAGGCAGCTTATCGCTGGGAAGCAGCCCAGCGACCAATATGAAGCCACACTCAGCCTTGAAGAGGGATGGTCTACTTGGGATCTCGGCCATCGGTAGATGACGGTTAGAAGGATTAAAAAGTAGTCTCAGATATAAGTTTGAACTAATGCAGTGCGCGATTCGTGATCAATGAGAAATTCTAAATAATAAAACTTCTCCTGCTAGCTTGGCGGCAATGATCTAGCTTAAATTTTCCATAAGAGTCCTCAGTGATCCTTCCCCCCACTTGATGCAATCTAAGCATATTTTATTTCACGCGTATCTAGATAAACAATTCTACTGTAGAGACGCTTATCTTTAAATAAATCGCGCGAGAGCAGGAAAACACGTAAGCATTATATAACTTTATTAGAAGTTAGCCCCTAGGGCCGTCTTGGAGAGGTAATTACTGTTTACTTTAAGGGGGTTATTAAATGGACAGGAGTATGCGTGAGTTTAGTGTTATTACACTAGAGGATGAAGGCGGAGGCTACGTCGCGATCGTCCGGGAACTCCCGAGATGCCATACACAGGGCGATAGCCTAGATGAGGCGATTAGGAATGTCAGGAAGCAGCAGAGTTATACCTTGAAACACTCTCCAAGGAGGAAAAGAAGGAGGTTATCAGAGGGGGAATGCTGACCACCCACTCTATGTAATCCAATCAAACATGCCGGCATGGTAGAGCCTCCTCCTAAGATACTGGCTTTGTTCTCCAGATCTCGCGCTAGTTAGTTAAGGCTGAACCCATTGACTATCATGGAAAGAATCTTGTATATTGTAAGCCCCCATCCAATTCAAAGATCCGTCTTCACATGTTGATGATCGAGGAGATGGTCATCCTAACTCGAAAAACTTGGACTGAGTGTGAATAGAAGGACAGACATCGATCTAACTATTGAGGGGGTGAGGATAGAGATCGAGTCCGGTAAGAAGGGTCTAAACCGAACTAATTAATTGTGATCAAAAGTCAGCATAAACTTCTCCCGCTGGACTGACAATAACTTTAGCTTAAATGCTATATAAGAGTCTTCCTCAAAGCCTCTATAAAATATAACCTCTTTGCTTAGTATAATTTATGCATATCTGCTCCGTGGGAATCTAGGTAGACGATTCTACCTCAAGGACGCCGTTATCTTCAAATTTTTCAGTTTTTCTTTTTTTAGTGAAAAAAAGAGTAGATTTCGCGCAAGATTTTTATAATTATTCTCATTATTCTATAATTCTCTAATAGTTAGGAGAACGGGGGCGATGGTATGAAGACAGAAAAGAAAGCCCTAGCCCTCCTCGCCCTCAATATAGCAATACTAGTGGTTCCTATATTAACACCTGCAGCCACTCAGTTGGGAATAGGCTATCTACTTGCAAAAGGTAACTATGGAGCAGCTGCGGTAGCACTTGGAGGGTATTTCTTAGCCCTAGCAAAAATAGCAGCATGCAGTACTCCAATTACGGGTCTCACTGGCGCCCTTGTAGCAGTAGGGAGCTTTTTAATAGGATAAGGGATCTACATTGGGAACTAACTCTCCATTTTTTTCTCTTTACAATTTAGTGATGGCTCTCATAACAGTAGCTATGATGTCTCTTACCGTAATCCTCGTGGTGGAGTACAGGCTTAACCCCCTTATCACAGGATTTTTCATCTTGATACTAGCTGCTATAATTCTCTCCCTTGTAGACCCCATTCTTCGTAAGGAAAGCCCGGGAGCCAGGAGATTATTCAAGGATCTCCTGCTCAATTATTTCGATTTATATTTGATCTTCATCTACGCTGCTGTGATCTCCTCACTTCCCAACCACAGCATCCTAGTGGAATTCTCCACTCTTCTCGTAGTACTGTTCGTCACAGTTAATCTGGTTCCTATAATCTTCGATAAGATTGGTCAGGGGAGAGACCCCCCGGACGATCTGAAGAGGGTTTTCGAGGATCTTAAGGGAAAGATGGAGATCAGGAAGAATATAAGGCTCCGATTATTCAGATCCTCTCTAATGAAAACCGCGCTTCTTGGCGGGATCGTTCAACCGACTGTCTTCATAAATGAGGATCTGCTTAAGGTGCTGTCTAATGGAGAGATCAAGAGCGTACTGGCCCACGAACTCGCCCATTATAAAGAAGGAGACATCGCCAGGTATCTGGGCTACACACTACTGATGTACGCGATGCTACTCCTTGTAGGCGAAGTACCCTCCTCCCTAACGGGGGCAGTAACGAAACGCGATCCCGTAATCTTCCTGCTAGTGGTGGCTGGCTTCTTGGCAGCGTTGTCGGTCTTCTTAATCCTGATAAGGAGGAGGGAGGTCAAGGCCGATCTCATTGCAGCATCTTACTCAAATCCAGAGGATCTGATAAACGCTCTGATCAAAATATATGGAATGAAGGAAACCCCCTCCCTACTTCCAACGCATCCTAGCTTGGAGAAGAGAATAGAGATCATCAGGAGGATGAGCCATGGTAGGGACGAAACAAGGCCCAAGGGTGGGTGAGGGACTGATCTTAGCATCGCTTTTCTATGCGGCCGGGATCTTAGGAAGTTTCCTGATCCCAGATCAATCTTACACAGAAGGGTTAGGTGGAGTTTTCGTTCCTCATTCCTTTAATGGACATTATGATTTACGCGGACTTATACTCTTGAACAGTTCCGTTATCCTGATTCTTTCCATAGGATATGTGACACTTGGAACGCTCACGGCTCTCTCCCTTAGCTTCAACGGCATGGTGGTAGGTAGCATCGTCAGGGAAATTCTCAGAGAAAACTTGACAGGTGCACTCCCCTGCTTTCTATTCCACGGGCCGCTGGAGATCACTTCTATCCTCATCTCCTCATCCGTAGGTCTTTCGAGCGCCGTAACGGTCATCCATGGCGGGGATCACTATGACCTCTCCAGAGATCAGTTAGTTTATTTAACAAAATTGGCGTTATTAAGTTTAATTATGATAATATTATCATCAGTTATAGAATATTATCTCTCAATACCTTGCATCTTGGTGAAGTTAAATGGCCATATGTAGAAGAGAAGAAAATCCGGATCTGCTTAACAATAGCCCTCCATCCAATAGGAGAAGGCCCCTTCTCCTATACTTGCTCTACACGGGTACTCAATCCTTGTACCTAATGATCGTCTTGAACGAGCTGGGTGTAGCCAATCAATCCATTCCCCCATATGTTATCGCATATTTTGTATTGTTAGGAAGCAGCTTCACCGGAGCCCTACTTTGGGGCCTGCTGGGAGCACTAACTTACCTCTTCTTGTTTTATAGAAGCGTGTATAAGGGTCCGCTCTCCCCAATACTGAGTGTTGTATCCTTTTACTTCCTCTTTTCGTCTATATCACTAGTAACGGATCTAGTGCTTCTTCCCATTATAGGAGCATCTAGTATCGAGCTATACTCATCAATCAAGGCGCTAATCGATACTTCCTTCTCGACTCTATCCTTCATCTACTTCTATCGTGTTTTCAATCATAGATATGGGATGAAGAGGGTGGACGACGTAGCAATGATACTCATGCTTCTTTTGACGGACATAGTGCTGAGAATATATTATCCGAAGATTGCTGCCCAGCAGTTATTAAAAAATCACGCACTCTATCCCTAAGGCACCCTTTGGTTCGATCATATTAAGGAGGGAGAGTGAGCAAGAGACCCATCCGATATCGCTCACTCTGCGGCATGGTTTTTAGGTAGGATCCACCATGAACAGTTGTCTCCAAGGATTCGTTAGAGGATTTACCGATGAAAGGCGTTTGATATCGCGCGTGGATGTCCCAAAGTTCTTGGCTGTGCACGATATGGCTGAGCCGGTATCCGTTGAGGTAGCCTCCGCTATGGGGAAGAAGGTGAGGGACCTCACCACCCAAGAGGTCAGATTGATTAACACATGGGTCCAACTAACAGAGGAAGGCTTAATCGAGAGGATTTACTGCTGCTGGGAGTCCCCGGACGCGGAATCCATAAGGAGGATATTGAACGAGGCCCAGTTCCCCCTGGGAGGAGTATATCCAATGGCTGAGGTTGACCCTTCAACCCTCTAATCTTTTTTGAGCCAAGGAAAAGTTATGGAGCTCGCAGGGGGAAGAATCGGAATAGGGGCAGTATCATCCAGTGGCTTAACTTTCTCTTAATCAAGAGCCTCATATATTGGTTCTATCAGCTCACTAATCACATGTAAGCATATTAGATCTCACCTCTTTATCCATTATCCATTAAAGACATTAATATCCATAGGAGACTATCCCTATTCTCTCAAAACATGTTCTTAATAGCGCTAAATTTCTAGACTACTGTCCTATACACCGAATAATAAGTATAAAACTGTACCTATCTGTCCCGCTTACTATCAATTAGTTAGACAGAGGTATTTAAGTGCCAGCCTTCGGAGCCGGAGGTCCCGGGTTCAAGTCCCGACGGGCCGCCATAGATTAAAACCCCTGAGGTACCTGCTATAGATCGTCGAAACAGGATTATAGGTTCCTTAGGCCTCATACAGTCTTGGGGATGCGTGGATGTCTAAGAGTGTGGTAGTGAGGATTCCCCCATGGCTCTCTGAGGAGGAGGTGAAGGAGGTCATAGAGGCCGTTTTAGCGAGGCTTGGTGGCCGTGTTGATGTAGCTGAGGTTAGGGAGATGCTTGGTATTAGATCGGAGGAGTTGACTGAGGACATAGAGGTCTATGATGTGGGGGAGCTGAGGCGCAGGGAGAAGGGGAGGCTGTCTTGACCATACTGGATACAGGTATCGTTATTGATAGGATTAGAGAGAAGAAGCCCATCCAAGAGGATATAACGGCTGTAACCTTCGTAGAGTATCCAGGATCATTTTCTATGAGCGCTTCTACGGTGGAGTAATATTTCCCCTCAGAGACAATTTCATTCTAGCTCATAGAATACAGCTTGAGCTAATTGAGGATGAGGAAGCAAAAGCATTTGCAGACCTACTAGTGGCCGCTATAGCTATCAACCGCGATGAAGAACTAGTCACTCGTGACACAGATTTCGCACATATACTCTCCAAACAGTAGAAAACTGGGCTACCGTATGAAGTTGAAAATGATATAATGCGATTTCCCATTACACTTAGCTTCTCCTATCCCTAAAGGGATGAAATATTACTATGAATATAATCCGGTGTTTATGATAAAGCTTCAATGAGAACCTAATAACATAATTTCTCTCAATGGGACATTAACAGTTATAATTAGTATAATTGATTGCCTTTGATCACCTCTCCGAAGCCATAGCATTAACAAAGCTAAGCTCTCAGATTGGCTGTCCCATGTACTAGGTAATGAGTATGAATGTTTATTGTAACTGCCTGTCTTGGTCTATTATCAAACCCTAGGACAGAGGTATTTAAGTGCCAGCCTTCGGAGCCGGAGGTCCTGGGTTCAAATCCCGGCGGGCCCGCCACACCTATATTAAATGCGTTTCTCGTTCTCCTGTTCGCCAGAGGATAATAGGGGGCTCGGCTTACAATACGGAGAGTTCGCATCCCGTCTCATATTATCGCTTGGATTCGTGGGTGTAAACGCCATAATCCTCCTTAGGATCCCGTGCGGTATCTCTAAGATAGTTCAGGCTTGAAAACCACAGCGCAGGAATACCTGGTGCTCTATAAGAGATAACTGAGGTGAGTGAAGGGACACCCCGCGCGGAGGGTAGAGGTGGGTTCCGGGGAGCCGGTCAAGGCCTCCACGAATTGCGTTAAGAAACCACGATAGCTAGCCTATTTAGACGGTAAGAATCTAAACCGATTTCAGACGTGATAGGAGCTCCGGTCTTAGAGGAGAGCTACTAATGAGGGTATTCGAGGAGCTCGAGAGTTACAGGAGGAGAGACAGGTGGGAAAAGGCGCTAGAGGCCTGCAGAAAGAGGGGAATGCTGTGACCTATAATAACGATTAATCGCCGATCTCCTGGCTAAGAACCTCTCATACTCCTTAACAGCATCCTCCCATTCAAGGAACCTCTCCCTCCTGAACCACCTCTGGCGGCCCATCCCTCTCTTGTATTCGTATCTCCTAATCCACTCCACGGCAGCTTCCCGTCCAGATCCGAGATTAGAGAGGATGTAAACTATGTCCTCTAGCTTCTCCTGCTTCCTTGAAGTGACAAATCCAACCTCATCCCGGTACCTAATGATGCCCCCCTGCCGATATATCCTTAAGAAGTAACAGTCTCTTCTAGCCACGGATCTCCCCTTCCTAGTTACGAAAACCTTTCCCTTGGGATAATGCATCGAAACGGTTGATTGGAATCCCCATGTCAGAGAGCTTCAGGGATACATCCTCGAGCAACTCTCTATTGGTATTACCTACATCTATTCTGGCGAAGAACCTGCCAGATGCACTAACGTGTCCTATAGGTCCGCCCTCACAATCGAAGAGTGCCTGAATGAACTCTCTAGGGCTTCTCTCTAGATGCGAGAGAATGTTCTCCCACGCTCTCAAGTGGTCGACTAGTTCCCTCGACTGGACCTGTACGTAGTACCTACCGTCCCCCATCCTGTTTACCGCGTACCTCTCTCCCTTTCCCAGAACAACTGCCAGTTTATTAGCGGCAGCCTCCGCTAGCTCCCTATCCTTAACTTTCAGCACCAAGAAGCGACCCTTCCTGTTGATCTTCACGGAACCATCCCCTACGAACATCCCTGCTATCCAAGCCAGCTCACCCTTCTTGGAAGTATCGACATGATTGTAGGGCTCGTTTAGCGGGGTATGAAGGCCGTGAATCCAGTAGGATATGTGAGACCTGCTTATTTTGATACCGCGCTCCCTTTCCACAATTCTCTGAATCTCACGATAACTCATCCCTCTATCGCGGGGCTCTCTAACTAAAAAGTAGAGTTCCATTCTGAGGTCATGAGGGATGCGTCTTCCCCTAGGAGTAACTTTCTGACTCCGTACTTTCTCGCTTACCATGTGCACCCCATAATTTCGGAGGTAGAATTATATAATTATTATGTGCAATTATATGTGATGCATAATTAAGTTTAAAATGCATAAACTACCCATAACGACGATGCCTAAATCTAGAAGAGATCTAACGACCATTCAGATATCAAAAGAGACCAGAGAGATGCTCAAGAGTCTTGGGAGGAAGGGAGAAACCTACGATGATATAATAAGGAGGCTAATAGATCTAGCTAAGAGAGTTGAGGAGGGTGGTGCGAGACCCAGCATTGGCCGAAATGCGGAGAGAGATTCCTCATAGCGACTATCTAATAGGTGCTAAGTGCCCGGACTTATTCAAAATCACGTCAATGAGAGTTGTGAGACAGGGGACTGAATTTTTGAAGGGGATGTTATAGATGGTTTTATTCAATAACTCGGATTTATAGGAAAATATACATCAGAAAACACGAAATAATGTCAAAACTTTTCAAGTAGCGGGGGGTGGATTTGAACCACCGACCTCCGGGTTATGAGCCCGGCGGGCTACCAGGCTGCCCCACCCCGCTGCTTCGCCCCGCCATCCTATACCTGAATTTCCCATATTTAAAGATTTCCCAAGCGGTGGAAGGCTATTCTCTCCTCTTTTGGCTTGGAGCCGTCTCTCCTGCGCTATATGGTCATGATCTTCCCGCACCCCCATTTCAGTTAGGGGGAGTGGGATCTCGTTGGGGGGGGAGTGGAGGCCATAGTCCGCCTTCTGTACTTGGGGGATTCGGCTGAGCGCCTACCCCCCGCTCGCCCCAGCTGCTCATTGCGGGGACTGGCTTGCACACCGCCGGGGCCCCGTTTCACCGGTCCCCTCGGGGTCCTCTGCCTCACCGGCATCATCGCCATGCCCCGAGGGACGTGTCGTTTCTGTGGGCCTTCCTGCCCCTCTCGGGGCATCCCCTTACGGGGAGGCGGTGCTGGGGGCGTGGGCGGACCTTCCTCAGCCTTACGGCCGTAACCCCCGGCCTCCTCTCCCCCAATTTATTGCTCCCCTCGAAATTAAAAACTGACTCGAGGGCAGCGCATCAGATCTTATAACATTGCACCCGGTACGACATAGGAAAGGATGCATGGATCCCACGGTCGATAGGAGGGCTCTTAATTCTCTATTCCTTATCCTACTCATCGGCGGACTTGTCTTAAGCTTAGCTCCTAGGGGGAATTCCGTGAAGGAGATGTTCCTCAAATCCCTCCCTGACGTTGAATATTACGCCAAGGAGAAGGAGGTATTCGAGAGATACGGGAGGAGGCTAGGTTCTCTCGCCCTCGTCGTCCCTCCACTCAGGTTTAACAGGTTAGAGATAAGGAAGCTGCTCGATTACGCCGAGCGAATCAACAGGACCCTCCCGTTCGTTATAATATGGTCCCTCAACGGGAGTCACGACATCCACTATATCGAGATGCTGGCATCAGAGCTAGCCCTTAGCAGCGTGCCTTCTAGGATCTTCGCCGACTTACCGCCCACCCTACTGGACCCCCTGAGAGGGGTCGCGGATCTCTGGATTAGGGAGGAGAAGGGGTGGAGGAGGCTGAGCGGACCATCAGAGGGTTACGGAGATGGTATGTGGAGGTGCAACGAGATATATCACGGGCTCATGCACCCCGAGGGGAATGTCTGGTGGTTTTACTACGAACATGGCAGGGCGAGTGGGTGCACGAGACAGAAACCACCTCGCACGGCATGCGACGTTCACATGATCTTCAGAGCGAGGTTCTTGGGCATGGGTGAGGGCGTAGCGCTGATCACCCTATCGGGCAGTGAACCAGCAGCGAACTGCGGGGGGTCGTGCGGCTCCGCCAACACGCTAGTTAACGGGACGTGCGGGCTGGAGCTGAGGGATCTGGGAGGTATCATGTTCGTCAGCTACATGATGACCCACACGAAAAGGGATCCATGTCCCTACTACAGCTACTGCGGATGCTTGGGATCTTGCAACACACCTCAGATCTTCATATCCGACGTTAGAAGCGTATTGAAGGGTGAAGGGTCGATAAAACTCGGGAACACCAGATCCCCGGCTGGGTGGGGGCGTGGAAGAGACCTACGGCTGATCACCTCCGGGCAATATGATCGATACACCGCTCCTCCTGAGCCCCTTCCTCTTCATCTCCTCGAAAAGCTCCCTCACCTCCCTGAACTCCTCCCCCTCGTAGAGGACGATGCCCTCCTCGAGGGCATCAACGATCGATGGAACGCCCCTCCTCAGTAATTCCCTCACCTCGTAGAGGGTGTAGGGATGGAATTCCACAGGGCCCTTAGCCAATCCGGAGAGCTCGTAGATCCTGTCTAGGAAGGGCTCTTTGAATTCGGCCACGACGAGAAGATCGTAATCACTGTGAGGGAGCCAGTCTCCCCTGGCCCGTGAGCCGAAGAGTATGATCGCGTAGACCCTATACCTCTCCCTTATCCTATTCACCAGCTTCCTGAGATCCATCCAACCTATCCTCCACGTAACCCAATATTAGTTCCGCGCTTCCGATGGCCTTTATGGAGGTTGGCTTGTCGTAAGCCTCGTGGGGCGTCCCGTATGGATGGGCGTTCGGATATCTGGAGGGGATGTAGTGCCTGTCCAGCTCCCTGGCGTGAGGTAAGAGGAGGGACACGTCCTCACCACTGATCTCCGAATACCTCTCGAGCAGGGCCCTCACGCCGTGGCTCCAAGGAGGCTCGTTCCTGCTTATCAAGAGGGCTTTGACAGCCATCTCCGCGGCTATGAGCGTAAAAGCAAGCGGCGTTGTATCTTCCCCTATCATGCAATATCCTAGCGGTCTCCAAGTTCCATCTCGCCTCAGAGAACCACCTTCTGGCTTCGTCCCTCATGAGGGTTCCAAGCATTAAATCTTCGGGAAGTATTTAACGAATTCCCGAAGATCTGTGATGAACTTTAATAATCCTATTCGCGCGCTGAGAAGCTCAGAAGAATCGTAGAGACGAGAATAAAGGAGACAAAAGCGAGAAAGAACAAAGAGTTAATAAAGGCCAAGTTAAAGGAGGCAAATTGGTCTCTACCTCAAGGAACTTGCGATCAGACTGTTCAGATCAGCGGATCTAGGATTCAAGGAAGCCCTAAACGCGATATGGCCTGAGGGCGGAAATGTAGAGGGTAAGGTGAGATTCTCAAGGAAAGAATGCATAGGAATAGAACGTAGAATTTATATTTCAGGAATGTCTATTACGCTCATGCGCCTATGGAGAATTAATTTGAGCAGAAGGAGGTTTATTAAAGAAGCATTAAAGGCATCTCTTCTCAGCATAGTATCAATTACTTGTACAGGAGATCTCAAAATAAAGGCGAACAAAGGATTAAGAAATGAACCCTATTTTGTTGAATTGGATCACATGAAACTGGAGGGAGCAGAGCTCAAAAATTTCGTTACAGAGGCTTTAAAATCAAATGATGTGATTTCTCTTATAGAGAGGGGCGCACTTAATGTAAATGATCTTAAGGCATCTCAACCTAAAGGCTCGCTCATTAGATTTTCGGTCGATGGAGATATAGTCACAGCAGTACTGCTTCTAATCCCACTTAAGGAAAGAAAGTATTTAATTTATATGAAGGGCACTAAATTAGTCAATGAAATTAGAAGTATAGCGTTGATTCTCAGCTCTCATAAAGACTATATATCAATTGATGCTAGAATCATCAATGGTTCATATATAAATTTGAGCAGTTGCGCTCATAATTGCACAGCATATCCAGGATATGATTCATGTGGGGACTACTGCAGTTGCTCCGCGTACTGCTGTAGATGGAATATCTCATGTCTTCTCAATTGCTGCGCTAGCTGTAGAAATGTTCCGGCATTCTGGGAATGCTTGATAGTCTGGTGTCCCTTTTGCTTAGTATTTACCCTGTATGGCGGATGTTGTAGCGAGGTAGGTACGGTATGTCAATGCGTACCTTAAGGCCTCAAGATGTAGGAGGTTCAAATAAATCATCCAAAGAGAGGATATTATTTACTATATTTATGCTTTTTGCCATGCTAATCTATCATTTCATTACATACTTTCCGGTTGCCAGTAAGAATAACAGGTATCTACCTTTTATAGAAGGAGTGCTCATAGTAATTACCAGCTTCGGGCTGATCGGTGCGATCGACTACTACATGCTGGAAGTAAGGAGAACGAGATATGCTCTCATATACGTCTTCTTCTCTCTGATAACCTTCTACGTTATGATGGTAGTGCTTTATCCGTATACGCTCATCAGACTGGGGATTAGCTCAGACTTAATTCCCGGCAAAGAGCTTCGTGACTTTGCCTTCTTAGTGGCAGGGAGCTATTTCATCTACATATTGTTCTACAAGTACGGTGATAAGCTCTCAGAGCCAGGAGAACTAAGAGAACCTTGGAAGGAGAAGAGGAGCGGTGAAGAAAGCGGAGAGAGTTCAGCTGAAGGGTAAAAGCAGAGGATCCATATGGGTTATCGCATGAATGCGCGCGCCTCCTGTACGACGCTGTAATCTGAGATCCCGCTCTGATCCTCGGATCCCCAGCTCTGCAGCGAGTAATAAGAGAAGGATCCTCTCCCAATACCTAGACTACCTCGTCTTCAGGGAGAAGTTGGACCTCAGGAGGAAGTTCTTAAAGGCCGCGGAGAGGGATCTGAGATGAGAAACGAGAGGCTCCTATAAGTCATCAGGGAGGGCACCGAGTTACTGGATGAGGGGATTCAGAGACACGGAATCGCTATTTTAAAGGATAAGTTTCTCCTTCTATCAGCTCTACACGCCCTCCAGTTAGCATCTCAAGCGTTCATAGCTCTGACGGCTCATACAGCCTCGAAGGTTGGAGCTGCTGTCCCCTAGAGTTATAGGAATCCCTCAGATCCTGAAACGGGAGAGCTGCCTGAGCGATCCCGAGGCTGAGCTGTTCAGGAAGATCATAAGATTCAGGAACGTTGTGATCAATCAGTATTAGTCTGTGGATCTTTATATCGTGAGGAAAATCTTGGAGGATAAGCTCTACAGTGACATAGAAAAGCTTGCATTATCGCTGATCAAGTGGGCTGAGGAGAAGGGAGTAGACCATAACTTACGGGGTAATCCTTCCCACCAGCCTTCTCGTTGATCTCCACCTGCAGGGGATAGTACCAAATGCGACAAACTAAGTATTGTAGCAGTGATGAGTAGCTCATGAGATAATAACCTTCCACACTTATTAGGTACCCTATAGACATTTACTATAAGCCATACCACAAAGAAAATCTCTAGAGAACCGTAAGCTAAGACACCCAATACTGCATACCAAACATTAAGGGGGAACTTTAGGTTAAAGCTCTCAAAGGATCAGTCGCTCCGCATGGTTCTCAATGTTGACATGACAATGGCAAATATAGATAATAACCCTAAGCTCCTCAGAGCATTCCCTGCCTTCTAAAACCATACATCGTGAAACTGTCTCCACATAGGATTGAGATGGGAGAGGTAACCCTCCCATACTAGTTATCTCGCCGTAAACCGCTAAGTAGGGCTCATTGCTATACAATTCGATGATACGCTCTGAAGTGAACTACACCCTTTTAATATAGCTAACAAAATGCTGGTGACAACAAAACCGATGAACATCCATAACCACACTAATAAAAGAGGCAGGACGTGCTCATTGCACCGCCTCATTCCCGCATATCCTCCTAGCTTAGGACTCATCAGCTAAACCTAAACCTAGGGAACTACGTTGAGCCACGGTATACGCCTGAAATCTACATCAAAAGTCACTATGGTATCTATGCCGTAGTGTTTGCATGTTGCCGCGATTAAGGAGTCGTTGGGTAGTAGCCCGTAGTCTCTGATTATTTCATACGCCGATTGCTTTATCTCTTCATTTATCTCTAACTCTTTGAAGTATTGCCGTAGGAAGAGAACGTAATCCGTTATTTTATCGAATATATTCTTGATTATTTCCGGATTCTTCTTTAATTCGTAAGCTTTCCTTCCCGTGAGAAGCTTTACTGAAATGAAGAGTACTTCTGAGAAAATTACGTTATTAATGTAGCCCTGCATATCTCCGTAAATTATCGGTTCTAAGAGCCTCCTAGCCTCTATGTCACCAGCAAAGTATTTAATGAATACATTACTATCAATAAACACCGAACTCATCTTCAGCTTCCCTCAGAAAGTGCTCGAGCCTCTCCTTATCGACCTTTATGGAACCAAATACCTTCTCTGCCAATTGTGTCCCAATTAACTTTACAAGCAATACCTCGCCCTCAGGGAGGTCTAGCTCCTCCAGAGGCTTCAATACCCCCTTCTCATACTTCACCCATATGGCTTTAGACAATCCCTACACCCATGTCAAATATGGCTTTATGAGCCAATTAGCCTTTTCCTAGTAGGAAGCTTCCAAGTTATCAATGTTGATATCTAGAAGATTATCATTTGTGTGGTGGCTTCCATTTGATGGTTTCTACTGGAAACACAGTTTTCGTATCCTCGGCCTTCGGAGACGGAGGCTTGCATTCGTTAGTTAATCCCTTTATTGGTAGCCACTCATGCAGCCCCATCCTTGGCTAAGAGCCTTTCTGACTCGACATATTTGGCTGAAGCCATCTGAAGGACATCAACTTTGTAAATTATAGTGCTTCTCTAGCAAGATTAACGGCCCAAAGGATCCTCGAGCTATATACAACAATTTTGCTGAAACACCGAGAGCTCTACCAGCTCGCATTAGTAACTAATGCGGGTAGGTCCAATAGTAGGTGGTGACATAGTGTATATGCGCTATCGCAACGCATCACCAAAAAATGGTGCAAAATAAAAAGCATATTCTCGACTAAGCAAGTGGCTGCCTAGGCCACTTAAAAAGGTATTATCGATGCAAATTAGGTGTTTGGGGCGAGAAGCACCTCTGCTCCTAAAGAAGAGATGTTGAAGGTATCTAATTTTTAACACATTTTTTGGCATTTTCTTTAGAAGTAATTTTTCCAAAAAGTCTGAAGAAATAAGATTTCTTTTTTAATTATTTTACCACGCGCATAATTTGATTTCTTCGCATAGTATCGTCTAAAAAGTAATAAAAAAACATAAAAAATTATCAAGCGGCCTCTGTTCTACGAACAATGCTGTTAGGATCGAAGTGAGAGGATAGAAGATCATCATCTCGCTCATGATCCTTAACCACCTAATATTCACTTGGACGCCTAATTAGGCTTAAACCGGTTAAAATATTTACAGTACTGCCGAAACAATCTCCAGAGAATTCAGGTGAGGAGAACAATACTGAGTTCTTGACTGTCACTCCGACTAAGGGTTCTCCTCAAATTATACTTGATTGGATCCTTAGAAGTCCTAATCTCTTCGAATTTTCTAATTTCTCAAGCCCTTCGGATGCTTTAACCTAATATAAGATGAAGGGAAGAACATGAGGGGAAATATCGAGACACTAGATTGTTAATAATGCCGGAAAGTCATGCCTCTTAAGGTACACTATAGTCAGAACAGCTATGGAGAATGTCCCAGCGAGCAACATACAAACAAACAACTCTTGATTAAGCGCCTCCAATATAGAAGGCATGGAAATGATCAGGAGGAGGGTAAGTCCGCCACTTGCTAGGGAAAAGGTGTCTAATAACCTCAGGCCACCAATTTTCACCGATAATAAGACTGTAACGGTCATTAAAGCCGTTGAACCTATGACGGAGAGAGATAGCAAGGAAATGGCATCCAAACCCGATAATCCTATCCCAACCATCAGTGAAACTACAGAGCCTCCCAGCAAAATAAAGGATATTGATAGGAGTATCGTTACCACAGTATATAGGAGATACCTCACACCCAAATATGAAGGCCCATATGTCTGGAGCAAAATCTCAGCAAGACCGCTATTCTTTATCTCGACCGTATTATCCATCATCAAGGCCGAAGACAGGAGCCATACACCCGGGAGTGATAGGTAAATGTTTTTGAGATTACCCAACTCCAGTGAGCTTAGCAGACCCAGCGACAGCACAGCCATGGAGACCACGAGTACCCTAATTAACCACCCGATCCTCTTTCCCCTACCCCTTACAAGCAAAGTCAATTCCAAGGTGATTTGGGCATTTAGATTATTTAACCTCATCAATTTCAATAATATCCCCCCTCTCCTCAGATAATCCTATCAGTAAAACTATTACGAGAAAGGTTGCTATGGCCCCTCCACCCAGCGACATGGGGTTTAAGTATCCGCCCAAGAAGAGCCTCACGATATCATTGTAATTCCGGGGATTGAGGAAACCTAAGTATAAATATCCGAAGATCAGGAAAAAGACTAATTGAGACCAGTATTGAGCTTCACTGGGAGGAAGGATAAGAGATAGGGTAATGCAAATTGCCGAGAAGAGTGTGACCATGACGGCGATCACGCCCAATGCCGTTAGGAATTCGACTACTGTCATCCATCCAGCTAGGTATAAAGAGAGCAGGGCTATCAGGCTTCCTGCAATCACGTATAAGGAGTATTTTAGGGACGAACCGATCCAGAGAGACAGCAATACCTGATCCAATCCAACCCCCTGATTCAGGAATATCTCCATCATTCCGGCATCTCTCATCGAGTAGCTTAATCTGATTAGCCTCCCCGGCACCACGATACCAAGGAGAATATACGTAATGACTAAGGAAAAACTCTCAAGCAACGAAGTAACCATCAATAATTCTGTATACGTCCTGGATCCTGCTATGACCTCAGCTAGTGCCAAAAACAGGATCTGTGGGCTCAAGAACACGAAGATCTCCCTGACATTGGTCAATCCACCCATTAGGTAGAGGTGACCCGCTATTAGGTCACCTAACCTCGACAAGTCCCCCACCTCTCATCTCTAATTCACGATCAGCAGCCGGGAACTCTATGTGAGAAGATATCAGGAAGGAAGATCCTAGATCGGCCATTCTCCTAATTTCCTCAATTAAAAAGCTCACGCTCTCCTCGTCTAGGTTAGCTAGTGGTTCGTCAAGCAGGTACAGCCTAGCCGGGAAGACGAGAGTCCTGATGATAGCCACCTTCTTCCTAGTCCCAGCCGAGAGCTTGGATATCTTGTCATCCGAGTATCCCTCGAGCCGAAACCCTTTCACGTAGTCTCTAAATCTGTGCTCGTCGAACGATCTCCCGAACACTTTGGTAAAGAACATCATGTTATCCTCGATTGTGTAATCCCCAAGAAGGCCTAGCCTCTCAGGACAGTAGCTGATTTCTCTCCTCACACCCATATCCTCGTGAATATCCCTTCCCAATAGGAGTACTCGACCGGAATCTGGTCTAAACACCCCAGCAATGGTTCTTAGAAGCGTCGTCTTTCCCGACCCATTGGGCCCCCTTATGAGGACTACCTCTCCATTCCTCACGTCGAAGCTCACATCTGCTAACACCTGTCTCTTCCCGAGCCTTTTACTTATCCTTTTAACCTCTAAGATGAGGTTATCTTCAGTTCTCATGCCTAACTCACCCCCTACCTAAGTCGAACCCTCCTCCCCACAAAGCTATGAGTGTATCAACAATGATAAGCAGGGCGATGATAGTGAGGGTCTCCCTCCATCCTATATCCAATCTGTATCTGAGTATGGCTGCGTATATGGGATAGCGAGATATGGATACAGCAATCAGAGCGAGCATCCCGTTTACGTATAATGGAGACTCTCCTAGGCTCTTAGATGCGTTAATAAGCTCCTTCACAGAGGTCACTGTGTATTCAGGGAGGTTGAACCATACGAGCGGGACTATTATGAGGAGGAAGATAAATTCAGGAACGTATCCCAAGGAAAATTCGCTCATTATGACGCCTAAATTTATGTGGGACCTTTCCGCCCCTCTCACCGATCTTCTGATGACGAGCGAGGCTAAAGAAGATTCCACAGCCCATATCAGGACGACTATGAGGCTGGAAAATACCGGAGTGAGTAGGAAAGATCCCCTTATAATGCGGACATCCATTTCGGCGTATGTGGAGGTACTAGGCTTTAAGAACGGCATAGTGAAGTAAAGGTGTACCATGATTCCCGTGAGAAGCACTAGCATGAAGGAAAAGAATAGCCTCATAAATCTCCCTCGGCGATCTCATTCATGAATTTAACCGATGTAGAATTGAATAACTGTCTCGATCACAGCACCTACAACTATGAGGAAAATACCGTATGTGATAGATTTAATATGGCCTCTGAGCAAAGGAGCATCCGAGTCGTTTCCCCTTAATCTCCTGAGATTCTCCTTACATAGCTTGAAGGATACATGACCTAGGATAACTATGGCGGCTATCTCCAAGGGCATGGGAATGTACAAAATTAAGGAAATGAAGAGTCCATAAGCTCTGTAAGCAGCTCCAAAGTAAAGCCCAGCAAAGTAACCCGAAGCTATGGGGACTAAGAGAGTCGGTATGCAGAACAACCATCCTCCCACAATGATTAAGATACCTGCCACTAAATTATTTAACAATACCATCCTGAAGAAATCGAGGTAATCTATATTAATATTTTTAACATCCTTCAGATGGAAGGATCCATCCCGAGCGCCATTTTCGTTAAAGGTGTGCCATGTACCTACAACAAACGATGATAGATAAATGATTAGAATAAAAAACTCGGGTAAACAGGATGTTCTAATAATTTCTGTCACCCTACAGTGAATCCTATCGTGAATGCCGCGTAATAAGGTCCAATGCCAGTATAAGCTATGAGTGCGATAGATGCGAGGCGTGTGTACCAAGTATGGTGTCCTATTGCCCATCCGATGGGATCGGTAATCTGATCAAGCGCCCAGCTAGCCATCCTGTGAGCACGCTTCACAGACCACGTTCTTACATAGGTCCCTATCCAGACACCCATGGAGTTTGGTATACTGGCTACTAACGGCAGTATTAACAGGATTGCGAGAGAAAGTGCAAATACCTCTCTTTCAATCCCATATATCTTCAATATGATCACCCTGATTCTGGGGGGGGGGAGAAATATAAGTTTCCCTTTAATTATGAGATAATAATGAAATAAATCCTTGAAGTTAACGAAATGGGTAAAGCTCGAAACAGCTTTTAGAAAGACCCTAGACTCTAGGAAAGGAAAGTTTTCCATGGATATATGTGTGAAAACGAACGCGCCCCGCATAGTTGGCGATTACGCCGGCTGGCGCTAGGTCGGTCGCGCTCGGGCTTTGGGAGGGGTAGGCTGAGGCAGTCCGGGGCAAAGCCCCTCCTGCCTTACACCACCCCCCCATCAAACGGGTCTTCTACCCGCGCCCTAACCCCACGAGGGGCGAGGCCGCCTATTTTCGGGGGCCGCTTCGGGCTTAGATGCTTTCAGCCCTTATCGGCCTGGGGCGTGGCTACCCGGCGCCGCCCTTGCGGACGACCGGTACACCAGAGGCCCCGGCACCCTGTTCCTTTCGTACTGAGGGTCCCTTCCCCTCAGGCGGCCTTGCAGCCCCAGCAGGGAGAAACCGAACTGGCTCGCGACGTTCTGAACCCAGCTCACGTTCCCCTTTAATGGGCGAACATCCCCACCCTTGGAGGCTGCTGCACCCCCAGGATGGGCAGTGCCGACGTCGGGGAAGCAAGCGGCGGGGCCGATGGGGACTCTCGCCCGCCACAGCTCCGTTACCCCTGGGGTAACTTTTTTGTCGTACCCGGCCCTCATCGAGAGGGCGCGAGTGTTCGCTAGGCCCGGCTTTCACCCCTGGATCCCACGCGTTTAGGGATCCAGTCAGGCGGGCTTTTGGCCTTGCCCTCTACGGCGGGTTTCTGTCCCGCCTGAGCCCGCCTTTGGGCGCCCCTGATACCTTTGCAGGGGCGTGCCACCCCAGCCAAACTGCCCACCTAGCCCTGTCCCGCCGGAGCGGTCAGCGGCACAGCCGAGGAAGGGCGGTGTTCCATCGGCGCTTCGGCGGCCCCCAGGAGGACCGCCACATCGCTCCCGCCTACCCTCTGCATCCCCGGCTGTACCGCAAGGCCAGGCTGCAGTGAAGCTCCACAGGGTCTTCTCTCCCCGCTGGGGCGTCCCGGTCTGTGCACCGGGATGCGGGTTCACCGGCCCGCGGGAGGGGACAGCGGGCACCTCGTTAAGCCATTCATGCACGCCGATTTTTATTCGGCAAGGCATATGGCTACCTTAAGAGAGTCAGAGTTACTCCCGGCTTTCACCGGCCCTTCACCCGGTTGGACCCGGGCTTCAGGTACCGGCATTGGCCAGGCCTCATCCCCCGTACACACCCTTGCGGGCTCGCGGGGAACTATGTTTTTGTTAAACAGTCGGGCACCCCTTGTCACTGCGACCTGCGGACCCAGGCTTTCGCCCAGGAACGCAGGCACCCCCTCTCCCGAAGTTACGGGGCCAATTTGCCGAGTTCCCTCTCCCGCGTTAGGACCGACAGGCCTTGGCCTTCTCAGCCAGCGCACCTGTGTCGGTTCTCGGTACGGTCACCGGGGGTCGCTCCCCACCCCCTTTTCAAGGTCCCCAGGCATCAGCCGAAGGCCCCTAATAGGGACCCCCATCACACCTTCAGCCGCTTCTCACCATTACGGTTCTCCGCGGCCTTCAGTGCTTGGACAGGTCGAGGACCTCAGCCCTCCCCCGCTCGGCCTAGCCCGAGGCGTCAGGGGTGGGGCTTGCGTTGCCGCCTACCCCGGTGGCGCCGGAATATTAACCGGCTTCCCATTCGGCGGCTACCAGTTGGGTGCCGCCTTAGGACCGGCTAACCGCCGGCTGACGAAGCATTGCCGGCGAACCCTGGCGCTTTCGGCCGTGGGGATTCTCACCCCACTTCGCTGCTACTACCGCCGGGATCTGCAACACACACCGGTCCACCGGAGCTCACGCCCCGGCTTCTGCCCGGTGTGCGCGCCCGCCTACCCGGTGCCCTCCTCCGAGGACACCGCCGGGGTATCGGCGCCTGGCTTCAGCCCCGACTCATTTTCGGGGCCCCCCTCCTCGGCGGGTGAGCTTTTACGCACTCTTTAAAGGATGGCTGCTTCTAAGCCTACCTCCCCGCTGTCTTAGGAGGGAGACGCCCTTCGGATTTCGGCACTTAGCCAGGACTTGGGGGCCTTAACCCCGGTCTGGGTTGTTCCCCTCTCGGCGACGGAGCTTCCCCCCGCCGCCCGGCTCCCCGCTTCTACGAGGGAGGCGCATTCGGGGTTCGAGAGGGTGGCGGAGGCGGAGCCCCCTTACCCACCCAATCGTTGCCCTACCGCGCCTCCCCTCTCCGCGGAGGCCCTCCTGCGAGAGGCTTCGGCGGGAACCGGCTATTGCCGGGCTAGATTGGTCTTTTGCCCCTACTCCCAGGTCACGGGAGGGATTTGCACCTCACCACCCCTATCGGGCCTCCACCGGGCTTGCGACCCGGCTTCGCCCTGCCCAGGAGTAGATCGCCCGGCTTCCGGTCTCACGAGCGTGACTGAACCCCCTTTCAGAGGCGGCTCCCTCGCCCGTAAGGGCTGCGGGGCCCTCGCTTTCGCTACGCCTTCGGGGTTGAACCCCTTAGGCTCGCCACGCCCGTGAACTCCCCGGCGCGTGTTTCAAGACGTACGGGGCGACCCTGGTCCACCCCCGTCGTACTCCGGCGTCGCCGCCGTTTCCTTCCGGGGGTTTCAACCCTTTCGGGCCGCCACTCCTATAACCGCCTGGTTTCAGGCTCTTTTCACCCCGCGACAGCGGTGCTTTTCAGCTTTCCCTCACGGTACTTAGTCCGCTATCGGTCTCGGGACGTGTTTAGTTTTGGAGGTCGATGACCCCCGACTTCCCGCGGGTATTCCAACCCACGGTACTCGGGAAGTGGCCCACCTCCCAGTGAGTTACGCCTACGGGGCTCTCACCCTCTATGGCGGGCCGTTCCAGGCCACTTCGGCTTCCTCACCGGGAGGCATTGGGCCACCCCCTCAACCCCACATCCGCCTCCCCTCGCGGGGAGGCGTTCGGTTTGAACTCTGCCCCTTTCCCTCGCCGGTACTCAGGGCATCCCGTTTGGTTTCTCTTCCTCCCCCTACTGAGATGCTTCAATTCGGGGGGTTCCCGCTCCCTGCCGGGAGCGCCAGGGGTTTACCCCTGGCAGGAGGTCCCATTCGGGGATCCCCGGATCTAAGCCTGCGTGCGGCTCCCCGGGGCTTTTGGCAGCTTGCCACCCCCTTCCTCGGCGCCCGAGCCGAGCCATCCACCAGGCGGCGTAGCAGCGAACGACCTAGCGCCAGCCTGTAGCGTCGCCAACTATGCGGGGCGCACATTTCCCGTTAGCGGGCAACTAACGGGATTTGCGCCTCAACTCCGGAGGTGGCGCCTCCGGAGCATCATCCGACTGAGAGTCCGGATGTCCCTATCACGGGTGGGTGGCCCAGAAGGCCTTGGTATTGGTATTATAATGGGAGGTGATCCAGCCGCAGGTTCCCCTACGGCTACCTTGTTACGACTTACCCCCCCTCGCGGGGCCAAGGCTCGACCGGTCTACCCCGAAGGGTAGGCCGGCCTCGCCCCAGCCCCACTCGGGTGGGTTGACGGGCGGTGTGTACAAGGGGCAGGGACGTATTCACCGCGGTATGGAGAACCGCGGTTACTAGGGATTCCGGGTTCACGAGGGCGAGTTGCAGCCCTCGATCCCGACTACGGGCGGGTTTCAGGGATTTGCTCCCCCTCTCGGGGTCGCATCCCGCTGTCCCGCCCATTGCAGCCCGCGTGCGGCCCGGGGGATTAGGGGCATACTGACCTGCCGTGGCCCCCTCCTTCCTCCGGCTCTTCGCCGGCGGTCCCCCTAGTTTGCCCAGACAGCCCCGAAGGGCCCCGCTGGCAACTAGGGGCGGGGGTCTCGCTCGTTGCCTGACTTAACAGGACACCTCACGGCACGAGCTGGCGACGGCCATGCACCACCCCTCAGCGCGTCAGGTAAGGTCTTCAGCCTGACCTTCATCCTGCTGTCGCCCCCGGTAAGATTCCCGGCGTTGAGTCCAATTGAGCCGCAGGCATTCACCCCTTGTGGTGCCCCCCCGTCAATTCCTTCAAGTTTCAGCCTTGCGGCCGTACTCCTCAGGCGGCCGGCTTAACGCCTTCGCTTCGACACCGGCCGAGGCCGAAACCTCGGCCGGCACCTAGCCGGCATCGTTTACGGCTGGGACTACCCGGGTATCTAATCCGGTTTGCTCCCCCAGCTTTCGTCCCTCACCGTCGGACGCGTTCCAGCCGAGCGCCTTCGCCACTGGTGGTCCTCCGGGGATCTACGCATTTTACCGCTATCCCCCGGAATACCCTCGGCCCCTCCCGCTCCCTAGCCCCGTAGTATCCCCGGCGGCCCACCGGTCTTCCGGTGGATTTAACCGGGGACTTACGGGGCCGGCTACGGACGCTTTAGGCCCAGTATGCGTGGGGACCCCTCGAGGAGCTGGTTTTACCGCGGCGGCTGGCACCAGCCTTACCCTCCCCTTCCTACCCCGGGCTGTTTACACCCGGGAACAGCCGCCCTCAGCGGGCGGCACTCGGGCTCACTCCCTCACGCTTGCGCGCATTGGGGAAGTTTCGCGCCTGCTGCGCCCCGTAGGGCCTAGGCCCTTGTCTCAGTGCCCATCTCCGGGCTCCGGCTCCCACCGCCCGCACCCGTCTTAGGCTAGGTGGGCCGTTACCCCACCTACTACCTGATGGGCCACGGTCCCATCCTGGGGCCTCAGCGGGGCCGTTCCCCCGCCTACTTTGGGGGTGGACCCATTCCAGGAATCCACCCCTATCCGGGATTAGCCTCAGTTTCCCGAGGTTATTCCGGTCCCCAGGGCAGGTTGACCGTGTATTACTGAGCCGTGCGCCTCCAGGGGCAAGGGCCCCCAGCCGACTCGCATGGCTTAGTCCGAGCCCGATAGGGGTCCCCTCCGGCAGGATCAACCGGTCTCGCATACGGCCGCAAGGCCTCCCAAAACCGCCACCCACCATTCGTGGGGACATCCGGACTCTCTTGAGCGCGAGGGATCTGACGTTTCCTCGTGCTCACATGACCGTACACAACGTACGCACACTGTCGCCACGGTCGGAAAGACGATCCCTCACCCGATCGGGGTCTCCCCCTTCATCTCCTCGGGACCGCCACCGGGTCAACCGTGGCCAATCAGATTAGTGGTCACGTAGCTATATAAAGTTGACTGAGAAAGATTTATATGAGGAGAGCCTCCAGCACGGCTTTCGCCGTGTGGAGCCTGTTCTCCGCCTGCTCGAACGCTATGGAATGAGGCCCATAGGCGACTTCTTCGGTTATCTCCTGTCCCAAGAACCAAGGCTGGCAATGCATCACCTTTACATGAGGAGCAGCGTGGCTCAGTAGCTTGGAGTTCACCTGATAGGGCGGGAATACATTCTTCCTCCTCTCTATGTCCTTCACACCCATGGAGAACCATGTGTCCGTGTAGATCACGTCGGCCTCCCTAACGGCCTCGACAGGATCCTCCACCACCCTCAATGCGCCCCCTGTTTCCTCCATGATCTCCTCTACCTTAGACACTATGCCCTTGTCCGGCCAGTACTCCTGAGGCGCTCCCACGACATAGTCGTATCCCACCAATGCTGAGGCTATCATGAGGCTGTGGTTCGTGTTGGCAGCCCCATCTCCTAGGAAGACGACCTTCAACTTCCTCTCCCCGAAGAACTCAATCATGGTGAACACATCGGTCAGGGCTTGAAGGGGGTGGAACTTGTCGCTCAGCATGTTGATCACTGGTACGTCGGCCCACTTAGCGAGTTCCTCTAGGGTGGAATGGGACTTCACCCTAGCAGCTATGGCGTTCACGAACCTGCTCAGCACCTGAGCCGTGTCCCTTAAGGTCTCTCCTCTTGATACCTGAAGGCTGGATGTGGGGAGCTCTAGGAACACTCCTCCCAGATCGAACGTAGCTACAGACATGGAGACCCTAGTCCTAGTGGACGGCTTCTCGAAGATGCCAGCGACGTACTTGCCCTTTAAGGGGTCTCCCCTCACCAGACCCCACTTGTGCTCCCTAGATCTGACGATCAGCGCCTTGAACTCTAGAGGCGTGAAATCCAGAAGAGTGAGGAAGTCCTTTCCCTTGAGCCTCCTCAGCACCGAGGCCATTGATTGACACCGGGATAAGGGGTCATGCGAGGATATAATCTATTGCCTCCTCGGGGTCGAAATCCCTGAGATCGTTGAAGGACTGGCCGGTCCCTAGGAAGAGCACGGGCTTACCGGAGTGGAGAGAAGCTACAAGCGGGGTGGCTGGGCCTGAGCCATCCACCTTAGTGACCACTAGGGCATCTATACCGACAGCCTCCTCGAAGGAATCGCACTGATTGAGGACATCATTCCCAGCCATGCCGTCCACCACCAAGACCTTGAGATCCGGTTGGACGATCCTCACCACCTTCCTCAGCTCCTCCGTGAGGTTCTTGTTCAGGTAGTTCCTCCCGGCCGTGTCGATGAGGACGAACTCGTACCCCTTGGAGGAGGCCATATTGAGACCGTCGTACGCGACAGCCGCGGGGTCGGCGCCCCTTGGACCCTTGAACATTGGAACGCCGGCAGATCTGCAGTAACCCTCGAGCTGGTCGCCCGCTGCAGCCCTGTACGTATCGGCCGAGATGACAAGGACCCTCTTCCCCTTACTCTGCAAGTGTTTGGCCATCTTGACGATGCTCAGTGACTTTCCCACGCCGTTGAACCCGAAGAACACGACCTTATAGAGTCCTTTGATCCCGATAACATCATCCAATCTCATTTGAGGAGGGAGCAATCCCCTTATCGCGGATTTGATCGCGTTCCTCACGATCCCCTTTGGATCCCCCTTGGTCTCCACCCCATCCAGCTTCTTGGCCACCTCCTCCCTGAGGCTGTCCACTAGGGAAGGGGGGATCCCTTGGGCCACCAGCTCCAACTCCAAGGAGTCAAATACCCTGAAAACATCCTTCCTACTCCACTTTTTCCTCACAATTCCTCTGGAGGTTAATTCGTCTACGAGCCTACCTAGCACGTCTCGAGGTCCCCCTCTGCAGGTTCTCTATCTCGAGTTGGACCTTAGTGAGGTTCATGCCCACCTCCTGAAGGCCCTTGTTGACCTCTTCCAGCCTCTCTTGGGCCTGCTTCAATGCCTCCTCGGGCCCCATTTTAGCATATATGTTGCCGCCCATGAGAACGAGCGTCTCCTTGGCCTTAACCCCGTCCACTAGGAGGGACAGGAAAGACGAAACGGGAATTATCAGAGGACCAACTTCTTCCTCCTGCGCCTTATTAAGGGCCTTCAGAGTCTCTATTGTCCTCTCTAAGTCTGTCTTGAGAAGGTTCAACCTGTTGTACTCGTCCAGCAGGTATCTATAGAGCGTTTGGAGGAAGTTCAGGTCGGCAGCTCTCTCTTGGCTCAATCTTCGCACCTCACTGATAGGCTCATGGTTCAATATTAAGAGCTTCCGCTAGGTTCTCTATCTCCATAGGGGTGGTGGGATAGCCAACCAAGGCACCAGAGTCGCTGGCCACTAGTCCCAGCCTTATATAGCCAACGCCATCGTTGACTGTGCCCCTGAGGCACTCCACGCCTAGGATCTCGGAGGCGCCCCTCAGCTCGGCATCATCGGCTGAGGGGGAGATCAGGCATCCCTTGTTATTGACCACCACCAGGGAGCCGACCACGGGGACACCACCTATCCTCCCCTTGATCGCCTTGACTCCAAGGAACTTGCTTATGAGATCCACCTCGTCGTCCGTGAAGAGGGGGTGCACTAGGGCCCCGTAATCGTTCACCACTATATCATTTCCCAAGGCAGTCAGTCTGGCCGAGGGAAGCACATGAACTTCCAAATTCAACTTCTCCCTGAGGTATCTTATCTCGCCTTCTGATACTATGGGAGGGACCAGCAGGGACCTGCTATTCCCAGTCAAGAATATACCCAACATCCTACTATCATAAATCGAGGTCTCGACTATCCTCAGACCTATCTCCTCTACCTCCTCGCCAATCACCTGCGAGGCGTTGGGCGGGGCCAGCAGGTAAGGGCCCACCGCCCTCAAGTAAACCCCTAAGTTGTAGCTGCCGAAGATCTTTACCCTGAAAACCACCATCTAAATCCCTAAGCCGGCCATATGACAGCTGTTTTCTCATCCTCGTCCAATACAACGCGCACTCTCACCTTACCAGGTGGATTTCCAGCTCCTCTAGACCACAGGAGCTCGTTTAATTCCGGTCTGACCTTTATCTCGTATTCTTCAGGGATTCTCGCATGCCTCCTGACGAAGGCCTTGATGAACTTCACGGCCCTCGCCGCTCTCTTCTTGGGAGGATACTTCGCCCTTATGAGGATCCCCATATTTATGTTGAAGGCCACTTCCTTCACCTCAGCCATAGAAGATCACCTCACAGTTGGAGCCTGCTCCTCCTCCAGTTCCTGAGGGGTCTGGCCCTGACCTTCCTGTTAGTCCTCGCGTAGACCCAAGCAGGAACCCTCTTATTACTCTTGAGGGCCCTAGCATATCTCAGCTTACTCCCCAGAGGCCTATTAGTCGCCATAGTTATCACCTATACTTACTTACACTATCCTTATGTTGAAATCCCTCTTGGCCCTCTCCGAGAGCTGGGCCAGCAGGGCCTTCAACTCATCGTCGGTCAGTCTCCTAGCTAGCCGACCGGCGGTATAAAGTTGAACCAAATATAACTTTACCTCATTGGCTAGGTCGGGTTTAACTAGCTCCACCCTCTTGAGCCTCTGCCAAGCCTCATTGGTCAGGAGTTGCTTAACGAGAGCATCTATCTTCTGGAGTTCCTTGGCTACTTCCTCCTCTTTACTCTGCTTAGCCGCCATCTCGGCCATCAACTTCTCCTGTATCTCCTTAAGCGCCCTATCCTCGGCACTCATGGCGCTTCCACCTTTCCTGGAATCAACTCAATCTCCTTGATTATTCCGGCGGCTGTCTTATCCAAGAGAGAGACTCCCTTCGGCGTTATCCTCCTACCCTTCCTTTCCACCTTCTCTACTAGATCAGCAGCCTCCAGCTGCTGGAGAATGAGCCGTATCACATGCCCACTTCCCTTAACGAACCTCTCTGGTCTTACTCCCCTATCTTTCCTGCCTCCATACTTTGTTCTGAGCCTCTCTACACCGACAGGCCTTCCTCCCCTCATGTAAAGGGTCCTTAATATGGAGGCAGCCCTAATGTACCACCAGTCCTCTTGGACCGGGGGTCTCTCCTTATGCACTCCCGTTTTCGTGTAGAAAGCCCATTCAGGTGGCCTTATCGATTCGAACTTCTTAAGCTCCTCCTTGAGGCGGTCTATCAGCAGGTCAGCCCTTACATCCCTAGCTGTAGGCAAGCTCATCACCCTTTTCTCCGTTAGACCTTCAACAAGCTACTGCAGGCGTGGCATATAAAACCATTAGGGAAGTTGAGGCCTACCAAGGTGTCCTCGCATGACCCCCCTACTCAACGAGATGCCGCTCTCTTGGCCCTCTTCTCCCTTAGATAGGGGATTCTCCTCATCTCACCGCATAACTGACATCTGATCACTAGGTGAGGAAGCCTGCGATCTCTCGTCCTAATATCAGCGCTTATTCCAGGGTAAAGGAAGGACCCACATCTCCTGCAGTACCTCCACTTCCATTGCTCGGGTATCCTCGCTTTTGTTCTTAGAGCCAACCTTCTGGCCAGCTCTCCATACCGGAGTCCGAGTTCAGGTTCGCTAGGGTATACCTCATCGGCCAACCTGAGCAACCTCGTTATCCTTTGCTTAGCAAGGTCCTTCTCCCTTTCCTTGGCTTTCCTCCTCATCTCCATACCTCCAAGTAGTAGAGGTAGGTGAGCACCATGGAGAGAGCCGTTGAAGAGGACAACACTCCCCTATATAGGCTGAATATGCCTCTAGCGAGCGATATGACATCATCAGAAAAAGATCCCTGAGGGAACCCGCCAACCATAATCGATACGTCTCCCCTCTTCACTAAGTCTCTCAAGTAGGCTAAGGGATCTCTGAACTCTCCACCTTCCTCTAGGAGTATTGCCTGGTCACTTACCAAATCTCCTAATCTCTCGTTCACCTCCCATATGAGTGGTTCATCCTCGCTCGGACCCACCCACCCCTCGTCGAGCAATTTACTCATCAAACCGAGGAACCTTATGTAGTTGCGAGGGGGCCTGACCTCCTTGGAGAAGCGGAATATCCTACCATCCAAGGTGTGCATGTAGAACTCGATTTGTCCCATAAGGAAGAGGGGATGATCGGTTACTGAAAGCACAGATCTGTGGACTATGTCCGGTCTGCCCTCCTTGGGTCCCATGCCGACTCTAGCTTGGGGAGGCAGCGCTTGGATGTCCAAGACATCGTAGAACTTCCCATACACTTTGGTATATGACCTCCTTATCCTATCGTTCTTTAACTCTTCCGGGATTTTTGTTAAAGATGATTCCACCAAAAATACCCTGATCATCTCCCATCTCGAGGAATTAATGCTTAAATACACGATCGCTTGCTATAGGGCTGGCGGCCGTAGTCTAGCCTGGACAGGATGGGGGCCTGCCACGCCCCAGACCCGGGTTCAAATCCCGGCGGCCGCACCACTACTTGCCGGGGTGAGGTAGCCTGGTAACCTGGGGGCCTGTGGAGCCCTTAACCCGGGTTCAAATCCCGGCCCCGGCCCCATTCTGACTGCTCGCCCTCGATAGGCCGGTTGGCTCTACATGATGAGATATCGACATAAGGCGGTAGGGCTCTTTTCAGGAAGTTAAGGTTGGTGGACCCGCCGGGACTCGAACCCGGGACCTCCGGCTTGCAAAGCCGGCGCTCTACCATCTGAGCTACGGGCCCAATCGTAGGGAGCCACTGAAGGTTTAATAAACATTGTCCCACATGTGACCGGAATCATCTCCGGTTAGGTGCTCAATTCAATCAATCGCATGGAAGCGCATCGTCGAACCATATGCCTTACTTTAAATAGGGAATTGACACCATCCTAAGAGAGAAATAAGAGCGAGAAGGGGATGTGTATTGAAGTCCATAGTGAGATCTGCTACACGCAGAGTTGAGGAGGAGGTACGGGAGATCCCCCAGAAGGTATCCCCAGAAGATTCTGCTTTGAAGGACTTCGTGGAGAGAGTTAAAGCTAGGATAGTAATAATGGGCGTAGGTGGGGCTGGGAGTAATACAATCACCAGACTTAACGCGATAGGCGTCGATTCTGTGGAGACAGTGGCCGTCAACACTGACGCCCAGCACCTCCTGACCACCATTGCCGATAGAAAATTCCTCTTGGGTAAAGAGCTATGCGGCGGGAATGGATCAGGTGGTGACCCGCATATAGGTGAAGAGGCCGCTAGGGAGAGCATGGAGGAGCTAGAGCAGTTCCTCAGGGGTACCGATGTACTCTTCATAATGGCCGGGCTGGGAGGGGGAACTGGCACGGGCGCTTCCCCTGTGATAGCTGAGGTCGGGAAGAGGGTAGGAGCCGTTGTGGTTTCCGTCGTTACACTGCCATTCTCAGCGGAAGGAACTAAGAAGAAGGAGATAGCCATGAAGGGACTTGCCAAACTGGCGGAATCCTCGGATACTATAGTGGTGGTTAACAACGATAGGATACTGGATATAGCAAAAGAGCTTCCTCTGCATCAAGCGTTCTTCATTTCGGACGAAATTGTAGCTAGGGCCGTCAAGGGCATGGTCGAGCTTGTGATGAAGCCCGGTCTGATAAACGTAGACTTGGCCGACCTCAGAAACGTCTTGGAGAATGGAGGCCCGGCAGTTCTCTCATTCGGAGAGAGCGATGGAGAGAACAGGGCAATAGAGGCCGTTGAGGATGCTCTAGGTAACCCCTTACTCGAGGCCGATATCTCAGGTGGTAAGGCGGCCATCATAAACATCACATCAGGGCCGGACTTCTCCCTCGAGGAGATGGAACAGATCGTGGAAACCATAGTGGGATCTTTGGACCCGACCGCCAATGTCATATGGGGGGCTAGGATAGACGAGTCCCTCAAGGGAGTAGTTCAAGTTCTCTTGGTGGTTACCGGAGTAGCATCTCCTAGTGTTGAGGCTGCCCTCCAAGGTGAGGTCGCCGAGGCGACCGCTGAGAGGGCCACTAGGGTGAGAGTAGAGAGGCCCACGGCTCCGAGGAGAATAGTCTCAGATAGGAGGACTGTACCTCTAGCTAGAGAGGTAAGGGGACCGGAAAGGGACTTGGGTCTGGATGAGTTGTGAGGGATGTCCCATGCCTAGGAAGAGGGATCAGAGAGGTAAGCAGCCCACCAAAAGCAGGTCTGGACTGTGGGATTACATAGTCCAGACGCTCAAGGTCGCGGAGAAACCGAGCTGGGAAGAGGTGTGGAGCACGTTCAAGGTGACCGTGACGGGCTTCCTTATAGTCGGTGTAATAGGCTTCCTGTTCCAGCTAGCGGCGCTCTACCTAGTGGGTGGCTAGGATGGAGAGCCAGCAATCCCAGGCACTCTTTTTTCCAGTCAGAATAGTTTCAGGAAAAGAAATAAACATAATACGCCTGCTCATGGCGAGGGTATCCTCTACGGGAGCCAAGGTAAAGTCCATTCTCTTCATACCGAAGTTCAAGGGGTATCTGTTCATCGAGTCAGACAGGGAGTACGAGGTTAGGAGGCTAATTAGGGGCCTTACCAAGGTTAAACTCGCATCAACGAGCCCCATTCCACTCCAAGAGATAGAGAACTTGATTGCCTCCGAAACGGCTGCTATAGAGATAGAGCCTGGGGATATAGTGAAGATTATTAAAGGGAATTTCAAAGGCTATAGGGCCGTCGTGCTCTCGGTCCCTGAGGGTGGCAGGGGAAAGATGCTCACCCTGAAGTTGTTGGACATAGACAGGGACTGGGAGATAAAAATGCCCCTAACAAACGTGAAACTGGTAGAGAAGAAGGGAGAAGAGGCTGAGGGAGGTGCTCAGAGTGCCTAAGAAGGTAGTTAAGGTTATGATAGAGGGTGGAAAGGCCACACCCGGTCCTCCACTGGGTCCCGCGTTGGGAGGTCTAGGCCTCAACATGGGGCTCGTGGTCAAGGAGATAAACGATAAGACCAAGGAGTACGCTGGCATGAAGGTTCCGGTGGAGATAGAGATCGACCTAGAGAGTAAGGAGTTCGAAGTCAGGGTAGGAACTCCCCCTACCTCCATGCTCATCCTCAGGGAATTGGGAGCGGAGAAGGGATCTTCCGATCCGGGCTCCAAGAGGATTGGAGATCTCAAGATGGATCAGGTGGTGAAGATAGCCAGGACCAAACTAGAGAACGCTAATACGAGTGATCTCAAAAAGATGGTGAAGCAGGTATTGGGGACGGCTCTATCTATGGGCGTAACCGTGGAAGGGAAGGACCCCCGTGAGATTCAGAGAGAAATAGATTCTGGAGCTTGGGATGAGGTAATAGGTGGTTGAGATGTCTCAGGTGTTGATTGAAGACGAGGTGTTGAAGGTAATCTCTGAAATGCTTGAGAAAAGTCCTAAGAGGAGGTTCACCGAGGCTGTTGATATAGTGGTCCTCCTCAGGGGAATAGACCTCAAGAGGAATCCCAATGCGAAGATAAACGAGATAGTAGAGCTGCCTCACCCGCCGAGGAACAGGCCCATCAAGGTAGCTGTGATAGGGAAAGGGGAGTTCGCGGTCAAGGCTAAAGAGGCTGGAGCAGATAGGGTAATTGAGCCGGAGGAGATAGAGACACTAGCCGGTAACAAGAGGGCACTGAAAAAGCTAGCAAATGAGTACGAATTCTTCATAGCTCAAGCCGACATCCTGCCTAGGATAGTCAGGTACATAGGTCCCGTCTTCGGTCCTAGAAACAAGATGCCGGTTAATCTCCCAGCAGCGGCGGTATCTCAGCTACCTGCCATGATAGAGAAGCTGAGGAGGTCCGTGAGGATAAGGATGAAGGATCAGCCCGTGGTTCATGTGAAGGTGGGATCTAGGAACATGACTCCCGAGGAACTACTGGAAAATATAAAGGCGGTACTATCCGTGATAGAGAGGAAATACGAGGATCCCTCCAAGATAGCCAAGGTGTATGTGAAGACGACGATGGGTCCAGCGTACGAGCTCCCTATATCCTACACTAAGAGGAGGTGATCCCCATGTCAACCGTTACTGGAGAGGTAAGGAGGAAGCAGAGTCCTCAGAGGATAAGGAAAGCTAAGATGATGGAGAGGTTCATAGAGCTAGCCAAGGAGTACCCCACTATAATGCTGGCTGACTTCGCTAGGGTGCCAGCTGATCATTTTCAGCGGGTGAGAAAAGAGCTGGCTCCTGACATAAAGTTCTTCGTGATAAAGAAGAGGCTTGTTCAGAAGGCAGCCGAGAAAATGGACAGGAAGGGCATCCAAGAGTTAGTCAAGAGAATGCCGATGAGCTTAGTCGCTATTTTCAGCAAGAAAGACCCGTTCGAGACCTACAGGCTAGTAACCGAGAGAAAGGCAGAGGTCTTCCTCAAACCCGGCGACGTAGCTGAGGAGGACGTAATCATACCTAAGGGACCCACGGACATAGCTCCTGGACCTATTCTCACAGATCTAAGAGCCATGGGGATACCCACTAAGATACAGGGGGGCAAGATAGCGATATCAGAGGACTTTACGATACTTAAGAAAGGTGAGACCGCCTCCCCACAGGTTGCTGACTTACTCAGGAACCTCAACATAAAGCCCCTGAAGGTCGGTTTCAAGGTGACCGCGGCTATAGACGAGGACGGGCTTCTCTACCTACCGGAACTCCTCTCGATCACCAAGGAGGACATAATAGAGATGGTCGTCAGGGCCCACTCTGCCGCCCTGAACTTGGCCTTGGAGATGGGCGAGATAAACAGGCACACAGTGAGACCTCTCACGGAGAGGGCTGTCGCGAGGGCTTTAGCTCTGGCCCTAGAGGCTGCGTGGCTCAGCGACAAGACCATACCTCTGCTGATAAGGAGGGCGGCGGCTGCCGCCAAGGCCCTGCAGGAGAAGGTCTCCTGACCTATCTCCTCGACCCCTCAATTTTCTCGATCAAGGGGGCTCAGGAGCGGAGAGTCTCCTCATTTTCGTGATAATCCGTCTGTGGAGCTATCATCACAGCCCCCTCTTCTGACCATATCTCCCCTAAAAATTTCGGGGGAATCCCCCTTATGAGATAGAGTCTCCCAAGTAGGGGCGGTATGATCTGAGGACCTCCTTCCACTCCAAGTCCCCGAACAAACCTCTCTCTTTCTGCCACTTCTGCAGCCTGTAGAGAGGCTCTATCAACCCACTATCGGACACCAACTTCTCCCTCAATCCAGCGAATTCGTCCACCAGATACTCAGCCACAAAGTTCTTCAAGTCCAGCGGATGTATCTCGCCTCTCCTGTAACTGCTCTCCAACTCTTCATAGCTGGAAATCTCGATCTCTCCACCACCAGCGGCCTTAGACTTCGGCAGGATGACGCTTCCGGATCTTGGAAGTATTATATACCTCATTATGCCCAGTATCGGGTTCTTCAATCTGCCCTCCTCATCATATTGGTCTTCAGATCCGGGAGGGCAGTAAGCGTGCTTTATCTTCTCCCTTATGATCTCAGGTGGATCGTGAACGGCTATGTGCGACTTGGGAATGCTGCTACTCATCTTACCCCCCGTCAGCCCCGTCAGCAGCGGGGTGTGTATGGCTGACGGTACGTATTTCTCAACCCTGAGGGGAACATTCGTCGAGAATATGTCCCTAGCTAGGGCATGTATTTTTCTCTGATCTGTCCCTCCGATGGCCACCTTGACCCGGAGGTACAGGATGTCAAGGGCCTGCATCAAAGGATAGATGTGGTGGGATACTAGGGGGTCCTCCTGCTCTCTAGCTATTATCGACATGGCCCTCCAGGCCCTTCTAGCAGTTACCCTCTGAGATAGCGATAGGAGGTCTAAAACATAGTCGGGAGACAGTTCGAAGCTACTACCGAGTTTTATCTCTATTTCTGGAGAGCCAAGCTCATGGAACACCGTCTTCCAGTAGGTCATCGAAACCTCCTCTATAAGCTCTCTAGGCCCCTTCAAATTGAGGATCGCATGGATATCCGCCATTAAAGCTATTGCGTGAAATCCCGCTTCTACCATATCCTTCAGCTTATAGAGCGTGATGAGCGTACCTAAATGGATCGGGCCGGATGGCTCATAACCCACGTATGTGTTATGCCGTCCCGTCTTGAGCAACTCCTTTATCTCATCCAGAGTCATGACGAACTCATCCAGCGGCTCCGCCACGCCCCTTAGCACTAGCGATAGTCTATCCGTGATATCACCCCGAGGGGGAGAGGAGAGCTACATAAATTCCTTTGGTCTGACTCGAATTGTATGGGAGGACCTCAGAGTAGGTCAGTTTTCTCACGAATCATTGCCGTCACCTGTCATCACCGGTCCCCTAGACTATTGGAGGGAACGCCTTTTCTTCTTTACCTTGGATAGGGTCTTGAGCATATTCCAGTAATGCGTCCCGAACCAGAAGACATTTCCACATGACGGGCATACTAGAAACTTAATGTGGGAGCGGAGGACCTCCCTAGGTAGCTCCTTGACCACTTGAGCCCTCTTGATGATATCTAACTTGGTGTTGCAGAACGGGCACCTGCTCTCCTTGGGATTGATCCTCAACCTCACCCCTGCGCTCGCTGATAGAATGGCCAGAGCCTCTTCCAATCGCTCAGGGACATTTACCACCTTAATTCCGTAGTTAATCGCCCTCTTGACAAGTTCCCTATCCCTAGTGACCAGTATCCTGCCGATTGAAGACCTAAGTATCAAGGAGTCCTCCTCTCTGGGATCCACATACTCGGTGTCACATCCCAGTAGTCTCAGCCACTTCGCTAGTTTCCCGCCCATTGAGTCAACAAGGAACTTGGCGTCGCACATCCATACCACTCACTTAGGATGGTTGGAGGAAGGGAAGGGGGAGGTGGTAGCCCCGCCCGGATTCGAACCGGGGTCTCCGGGTTCAAAGCCCGGCGTGCTTGGCCGCTACACCACGGGGCTTCGACAGGTTAGTTATCATCCTCCCTATAAAATTTGATCACAAGTGGTGCGGGGGGTGGGATTCGAACCCACGCGGGCCTGACGCCCACCGGACCCTGAATCCGGCGCCTTGGACCTGGCTTGGCTACCCCCGCTGGTGCTCCGGCCGGGATTTGAACCCGGGTCTGGGGCTCGAAAGGCCCCTATGCTTGACCGGGCTACACCACCGGAGCCCAATCCACCTATAAGTATAACCCCAATAAAAATGTTATGAGGCCCCTCGTCGAGGAGAGACCCTAATTCTCGAATTGAAGATAGGAGAGTGAGGATCAGATACTTATTCCCAAGTGTTCATCCAGCTTCTCCCTCAAGTACTCGACGAATAGTTCCTTCAGCTTCTTGGCAGTGGGACTCATGGCCTTAAATATCTCTATCTCTGCCTTCTTCTTTTTCTCCAAGAACCACCTATTCTCCCTCTGCCAGAACTCGTTCTGGAGGTTGGGAAGGAACTGATTGTCCTGAGCGGCCTTGAGATCCGCGGGAGTGAGGGGTTCGAGGGCGAACTGATAATCCCTGAAGAACCCCACCTCTACATCCTTCGTGAGTATGCCAATGAATCTAGCCTCAGGAGACGCTAGATAAGGTATGTGGGCGGAATTTATGCTGTTGTATATCACGGTGGCCGCTATCCTGAGGGACCAAGGGGACAAGTCCGTGAGTATAGCAATTGGGACCCCTTCATCAGATAGCATCCTCAGGAATCTCCTCATGCTCCTAGAAGCCTGTCCCTGTAAAATCGCGATGGCGATCTTTCTCTCCTCGGGGATACCTAACTCGATCATGTTCTTGGCAGGACCCACCTTCTCTATGGCGACGACTGCCTTGACACCAATCCTCTTGAACTTTATGTTCTCAGGCCTCGGTGGTACGGAATACCCCATCTCTCCCACCTGATCGGCTCTCAGGATTCTTCCTGATCTGTCAATGAGCTCTATATCTCCGTAGATCCATCCCCTGGGATCGCTTGTTATGGAAAAGGCCTCCCTAGGCATTCCGAGTATGAGTTCCATAAGCACTATTCTGGCATCAGTTTCCCTCTGATCCTCGGGAAAGAGAGTTCCCTTGAGCCTCTCCACTTTATGCACATAGTAGAAATCCCTTTTTGTCATGGTAAGTCCGTTCTCTAGGTGATCTAGCGCCCTGCTCAGTCCGTACAGGACGCCAGCCAGAGTCTTGAGACTCTTCACTCTAGAACCTCTTATCTTACTGTAGGTCTTGGGGCTGAATATGTAGCCTATGTCCTCATCGAACAGTATGTTCTTCTGACTGTTCGGGGGATATTCTATCTCGGGGAACTCTCCCTGCTTTATCCTCTCGGCAATCTCCTTGGCTAGCTCAAGGGCTCTCTTCTTGACCTCCATCTCCTCCATCCTCATCACCTACTTTAACCCTCAACTTATCCAGCAGATTCTCCACGGGAGGGCGCTCACCGAGCAATTCCTCCAAGGTCTCCGCTATTATCTGGTAGTACATCCTGAACAACTCGTACCTCCTTCTTAGCATCTCCTTCCTTCTCTTACGACTCAGGAAGATCCTCAGGTCTCTAGCACAGTTTCTCAGCCCCAGCTCGATCTCCTTGGCCACCTCAGGTACGTTAGCTATGAACTCCTTACCTACGGTCTTAAACGGAACCTTAGTGGAGACTATGTGAACGAAGAAGACGATCGGCTCATCCTCGGGACTCTTTATGCCGTAATTACTCCAGTCTATTCTCTTAATTATCTGGTATGATACATCGCTTGAAACGTCGTAGAGGAGGGGTATCCTGTTGGCGTACCTATACAGCTGTATCTCCCCCGTAGGTCTTATTTGCCCTCCATAGGCTATGGCGGTCTCTACTATGAAAGGGTGAGCCTCGTAAACTGAAGGCGGTCTCTGAACTGCTTTGACGAACTCAGGCCGCAACTCCTTCTTTATACCCGACTCGAATAGGTCCGCTCCTAGGGGAGATAGGACGCTGGGGTCGGGAGGGAGGAACTTGTCGTAACTCTTCAACGCACGAAACAGCCTCTCTATCTCCTCCTTCGTGAGTTTGGAGGGCTTCTTATCTGGAGGCAAGCCAGCTATCTTCAGGACCTCGCTGGCGGTCTTACCCCCTACCCTCTGGAAGTGCCTAGTCAAGAACGACTTGAGGGTGCGTGCCTTCGTTGCCTGCAGCAGCCTCTGTAATAGCTCTAAATCCACTCCCTTTGGATGATATAGCGCCTCCTTTGGTCGGGGAGGCAGCCTGTCAGTACTTCGGGGGAATACGTAGAAGTTCCCTTCCGGGTCCATGAAGGTGATGTCCGCGTAGGGGACGACTATGGCCGTCTGGTGCAGGTAATCTATTATCTTCCTCTTGGCCCTGGGGTAATTACCCTCGAAGTAGGATTCCACTACAGTGAAGGAAGCCCTAGATATGCCCTTTAAGACCCTCCTGTCCAGTACCACAGGCTCGTTCTTCTGAATGTCTATCATCATGGTTATCTCATAAACGGGCTCTCCCTTCTTAGCTGACGTTACCTTGAACGGCATATTCGTAGTTATCTGCCCGTAAAGGAGGGCCATAGTTCCTCCGAGACCGAAGGTACCTCTGCTCTGGATCAGCCTGTATTTGGAACTGACGAAGACTCTGCCGAAGGCTCTAGGTATCTCATCTGGCCCTAACCCTATTCCGTTGTCTGCGACAACTATCCTATACCAGGGCAGGGACCCCATGTCCCTCTCCTTGTACCCAGCCATCACTACCTGTATCTTCGGAGGATTTTCCGCCATCTCCGCCGCATCTAGAGCATTCTCCACCAGCTCTCTGACTATCGTATAAGTAGCTCTGACAGGATTGTCGAACCCGGCTAAGGATTTATTTCTGTAGAAGAAATCCGCAGCACTTATCTCCTCGAGCCTCACATCCTCGGACATAGAAACACCTCTCACTTCTCCTCGTTCATAGTCTCCTTGAGGGCCTTCCTCAGCAGACTCTCATCGAGCATTGCCCTCTTACTCATTTCAGCTATCTTCTTCTCCATGGCCCTGTAGGCCGTGGAGTGCATAGATCCCTCCAGCAGCGAGAACACCGCTTCTCTAGCGGCTACGACGTCGTACGTCCTTCCGATTATGGAGACAGTATGCCCGTAAACCGATATATGTGTGTTGGTCCTGCTCTCTATGTAGGAACGAGCCTTCCCCTTCTCTCCGATTAGCCTCCCTCTCATTCTCTTCAAAGCATTCTTCCTAGCACCAACAAACCTCCTTATATCTATGATCTCGAGCACATAGTCGTCCTGCAGGAGCTTCAGCGCTATCTCAGGATTGAAACCTCTGCCTATCGCCCTTATCACAGATTCGAGCTTCATCGGCATTAGAGGATCCTCCGGAATATCAGGGAACCTTATTAGGACCTCTCCAGTCCCGCTGTCGACCACAATCTCGGCTCCGGTGAGCTCCTCTATCATGGCCTTGGTGGAACCCCTCTTGCCTATCAGAACTCCTATCCTGTCTTTTGGTATCCTGACCCTGATCTCCTGCAAGAGTAAGACCCCCTCTCAAACTTCCTTAGTCCTAGCAAGCTCCTCGGCAAGCTTGTAAGGGTCCGGGACATCTATCCGGTATCGCTTTTTAAAAAATGAGGTGACCCTCTCCAAGTCCCTTAGGAGCAATGAGAAGGATAAAGGGTGCACTGTGACCACCGCTTGGGACACATCTATGATCCAAGGATGGTCCTCCCACACCATCACGTTATACTCGCTGAGATCCCCGTGCACTAGGTCAGCCTTTACGTAAGACTTCCTTATATCCTCAAGTATCTCCTTGAGGTATCTCTCAGGATCCTCTAGATCAGTGTCCTTCAGGAGAGGGGCAGGTACCCCCTCTCTGCCTATGAACCCCATCACCAGTACGTTCCCTACAACATCTACGGGCTTGGGCACCCTCACTCCCACATCCCTCAGTCTCTTGAGGTTTCTAAACTCCTTCTTCGCCCACAGGGGTATGATTTTGTCTCGATCCTTGACAGGAGGAAATCTATGGTCTCCTATGATGTAGTCCAAGTACTTCCTGAAATTAGCTGTATAGATCCTGTATATTTTGATCGCTAGCTCGCCCTCGGGTCCCCTTCCGGCCAAGACAAGGGATTCCTTTCCAGCGCTGATGACCCATGTCAGATCGTCCAGCACTCCCTTATTGAACAGCTTCAGGAGGGACCTTATCGTCCTGTTATCGAAGGCCAATTGCCTTACCTTGAAATACTCTTCATCTTTAATCCTCTTCTTGCCGCGATCCTTCTCCAGCAGTTCTTCTATCCTCTCCTCCAGCTCCTCGAACCTGTCGGACAAGCTGAAATCTCCCTCGAATCAGCCCTCCTTATAGAGCGCCCAGTCCTCGGGTATGTATCCCTTCTCCACCAGCCACTGAACCTGTTGGTGTGTGTATCTTACCACTATGTCACCCCTATCCTTCCTGAAGGGCCATATTGACACGAGTACGATGTCTCCCCTCTTTATCCAAGATCTCCTCCCTCTAAGTTTGCCTCTTACCCTGCACACCCTGATGGCCCCGTCTGCGCACTCCACTCTGAAGTGTCCCTTCCCCAGTGGCTCCAGTACCCTACCGAAGATCTCGAGCTCCTCCTCGACGGGAAGGAGCTCCTCCATCTCGGCATCTAAGGATCTCTCGATGTCGCTCCCTTTCTTCTTCTTGGCAGCCTTCTTCTTGGGCAAATGATCCCCCCTCAAATCTTAGGTATCGGGGTCTCCGCACCGCAAGCCTGGCACCTGAGGACCCAAGCCTTCTTGATCTTCACTATGACCGTGTCTGGCCTCCCGCAGTGAGGGCATATCACGTAAGTTCTAATGAATCTCTCTACCCTGTTCTCCACCTGTCTGGGATCTATCCTCCTACTCAGTATGAGTTTCCTACCATCCTCGGTTAGGAAGTAGGGAGAGCCCAATTCTTTGGACAGATATCTAGCTAGGAGCTTGGGATCCCTGTTTAAGGCGGTGGTTATCTCCTTGAAATTGACTATGTGAGTTTGCTTGCCTTCTATCGCAATTATGGGCTTAGGAGGTGTGAACCTCTCCCCGCTAACCACGACGGCAGGTAACTGCTCCCTAGCTTCCCTAAGCATCTCTAGGTACTCCTCTTTGCTTGACATGTTTATCACCCCATCCAACGTACACGTATTTTCCGTTATCTTTGTATATTAAACCTAAGTCCTCCAGCTCATGGAGCTGGACGATGAGCTGACTCTCATCAACCTTGAGGAGATCGGCCATCTCCCTACTATCTAGGGGGCCTATCTCCTTGAGCAGCTTAATTATGGTCCTTAAGTTAGGGGCTTCCGCCGTAGAAACGCCTCTAGGGGGAGTCTGATACCTCAATTTCCGCCGTAAAACCTCTAATTCTCTGAGAAAAATGGCATTAGGATCCTTTATCTTGATCACGAGGATGGGATAGAGGTAGAGGGTGTCCCTCCAGCTCCTTATCCTGCCTATAACATCGACCAAGGAACCGGTTCCCAACAACTTACCAGTGTCAGGATCTGTGATCCTATCTATATCCTCCTCCCAAGCCTTAACTTGAATGCTTCCGCTACCATCGTGTACCTCTATCCACGCGAAGGTGCCATCGTCATTCATCCATGAATTGATGACCAATCCCATCACTCTCACCTTAGAGACGCTCCCCCAAGATAATCGGAAGTAGCGCACCTGATTGATCGATATATCCTCGAATCTGCCCTCTCTGAGCTCCTCTATCCACACTTTATGGGCGGGTTCCGAGGTAGTCGAACTCATGCCATCTCTATGAAGCCTAGCTAATCCTTATATATAGGTCCAGTGCCTTATCGATCAGGGCTGGGGCCCGTGGCTCAGACTGGATAGAGCGCCCGCCTTATATGGCGGCTCCCGCTACAGGGACCCCAGAGGAGAAGCGGGAGGTCGGGGGTTCAAGTCCCCCCGGGCCCACCATTGCCCTCCTCCAGTGTTGATTTTACCTTTAGGAACAGTGCTCTGAGCGTGAGATACCACAGATAGAGAGCCCCTCCTAGAGCTAGGAAGCCAACTACGGCCTCTGTTAGGGCGATGAGGAACCCCTTAGTCCCCAAAGTCGTGATCAGCACTTTAATCAAGGATAGTGACATCAAGATGAGTACCCATCCAGATACAACGCTATAGATGGCTAGGAGAAACCCCTTATCCACGATCCTCACCTCGGGGTGAGGAAGAAGAATGTGAAGCATGAAAGCAGCCCTGAGATCAGTGATATCACGACGACCTCCTTAACTATACGAGGTTCAACTTTACCCTCGTAACTCGTCAGTATGGCTATGAGGGAGATTGGTGCCTCTTTACTGGGATTTGCTCTTATAACCCCTCCTTCCACAATGACGGGCCGGACCCTTATATCCCTCCTCTCCAGCAACCCCCCTATCGAGGCCAGAATGGAGAAACCCGAAACCATGAATGGGAGTAGCGATATGGCGAAGAAGGCCTCGGTGTTGGATATTGCCGCTACCGAGGCGAGAGCGGCTCCGACGAAAAGGGAATTGGAGTCGCCACCAAATGCCTTGGCTGGGTACCTGTTCCTTATGTAGTAGGGTATCAGGGATCCATACAGGGTGGTGAGCGATAGCAGGCCCGTGTGGCTGCCCAGTGTGATCAGCACAGGCAATAGGGGCAGGGTAGAAGCGAAGACAGAGGAGGGCATCATCCCGTTGAGCGCATCCATCATGTTAACACCATTGGAGAAAACGGTGAACATGATGGCTAGCACGATCCAGTAGATGTAGTAAAGCCTCGCTCTACCTAGTATGGGCAAGTAGGGCCTAGGAACTATCTCTCCACTTACCGCTAATAGGAGGGCAGGCACGATCAGGAGTAGAGGTTTAGTCTTGGGACCTAGAGGGGACAGATCATCCAGCAGCCCAATGAGGAAGGCCAACCCGGTTGAGGCGACAACTCCTTCAAGTGCCACGCTGCCAGCCAGATGCGATACAACCATCATAGATATGGCGAAGGACAAATAGACCGCGGGTCCCGCTGGCTCCGGGATCTTAGGCCTACTCGGTTTGTGGACATCTTCGGAAACATATCCCCTGCTCACCAGCCTAGGTATCAAAGTCCGATGAAACAGCTCGGACGTGACGAGGGATAGCACCATCGCAAGCGTTGTTAGGGAGATCCAAGTAAGCATTTTTATCATTAGCCAACCGATGAGCACCGATAAAAAGATGCTTCCAGCCGATCCGATCGTCAGCATCATCGCCAGCGTATGTCTGATATTGTCAAGCTTCACAGTCACCTACCTACTTACCGGGACTTGGGAGAAGATCTCTAGGAGGAGGAAACTCGTTTCGAGGGATCTCCATAAACCTCGTGAAAAGTGGGGAGCCAAGATAGGGGGGTTACCAGCGGCATTCACCTTAATAGGGGTCTTACCAGCAACATCCATAATTCCTTCAATCGAAGCTTACCCTTTGATTACTGTTGCAGTCTTTTCCGCCTCAATGGGACTTATAGACGACTTTATCGGCCTTAGGAATATAGAGAAGATCGTATTATCTGGTGTACCCTTTCTCGTGTTTCACAGCTCACTGAAGCCATTCCCACCCTTCCACCAAGATCCGTTCCTTCAGATAGTTGCGGCGACCCTATTCGGGATCTACGTGACCAACGCCTTCAACACTCTGGCTGGATTCAACGGCCTCGAAGCAGGGTCCTCCTTCATAATATACCTAGCGTTATCGATTCTATTACTCGCAAGGGGTGACGCCTACGGGATCATCCTGCTGATCTCACTGTCCGCTATACTGGCCTTCCTTCCCTACAACTGGTATCCCGCCAAAGTGTTTCCGGGTAATATCCTGACATTCCTCTTAGGAGGATTTATAGGCTTCATTTCAGCTCAAAGAGGAATTTATTGGCCCCTAATAATAATGACCATTCCCCACGGATTCGATTTCCTTCTGAAACTCGTAAGCTGGGGGAGAACAGGGAAGAAGATCCCCGCTAGGGTCGAACCTGATGGGATCCTTATCCCTCCACCAAATAAGTCGCTGGCGTGGTTCCTCATCAAAATAGGGGTTAATAGGGAGTACGAGCTGGTGAAAGTTATTCTCGGGATCGAGGTTGTATTAGCTGTCCTCTCTCTCCTTATATATCTTCCAAGATAACCACAATCTCTTGTTTGCGAATGAATCATCGATCCTACCAATAGCTGTGTTCTTGGGAGCGCTAAGCAAATCATCTGGATCCCTCCTAGCCAGATCGGCGAGCTCACCCATGGCATTCACGTAGGCATCCAGCTCTTCCAAGCTATCCGATTCCGTGGGCTCCATCATGAATGCCTCCTGAACTATGGGCGGGAAGTACATGGTCGGTGGATGCACCCCTCTGTCCATCAACGCCTTGGCGAAGTCGAGCGCCCTGACCCCGTACTCCCTCCTGAACTTGGACAGAGATATAACGAACTCGTGCTTACACGGCCTGTCCTTCCCGTAAGGAACCTCAAACCCCATGTCCATGAGCCTCTTCCTGACGTAATTCGCATTAAGAACAGCTATTCCCGATGAGAGCCTCACACCCTCGCTTCCTAGCAGTTTTAGATAACCCCACGCCTTCACGAGGACACCTATATTTCCGTGAAACATCCTGACCCTCCCTATGCTCTTGGGGAGGTCGTAGTCTAGGCGATAGGTGTCACCTTCTCTCACTATCAAGGGGACGGGGAGATAATCGGCTAGCTCCTCTATAACTCCAACAGCTCCAGCACCCGGGCCTCCCCCACCATGAGGCGCGCTGAAGGTCTTATGTATGTTAAGATGGGCTAGATCGACCCCCATATCTGATAAGCGTACCCACCCCATTATCGCGTTCAGGTTCGCTCCATCGTAGTAGAGGTAGCTACCATTGGAGTGTAGGAGATCTGCTATCTCCAGTATATCGCTCTCGAATATGCCCAGTGTGTTAGGGTTGGTTATCATCATTCCAGCAGTTCTCTCGCTTATAGCCGCTCTCAATGCCCCCATGTCCACGGTGCCTTCCTCGGAGGGCGGAATCCTGACCACCTTGAATCCTGCCATCGCTGCACTGGCGAAGTTGGATCCATGAGCAGATTCCGGGATGAGGATCTCATCTCTTCTTTCCCCTAGGTCAAGAAACCTCTTTCTTATGATCAGGGCCCCGACTAGCTCACCGTGAGCTCCCGCTGCTGGCTGTAGAGTGAACTTGGGCAATCCCGTTATTGAGGAAAGCATCTTCTGAAGCTCGTAGAGGACCTCCAGTATTCCCTGAACAGTCTCCTCGGGAGCATAGGGATGTGCGTTCCTGAGGGATTGATGGGACTCCAGCTTCATCACGACCTTGGGCGTGTACTTCATAGTACACGAGCCTAACCAGTAAGGGCCGCTGTCGACCCCGTAGTTCATCTGAGCTAGATGACTGTAGTGCCTGGCCACCTCCGGCTCGGTCAGTCCAGGCAATCCTATAGCTCCTCTCTGGAGATCCCGGGGAATCAAATCCTCCAGCTCTCCCACCTCTCTCCGTAGCTCGTCCTCCACTTTAGCGACTACGACACCCCCCTTTTCAATTTCCCCTAACTCGAAGACGGTGGGTTCTAGGACTCCCTCGCTGAGTTGCCACTTGGCCTGCACGTATCTCCTGTTCATGAGCACACCTCCCTCATCAGTCCCAAGAGCAGATCTAAGTCAGCAAGCCGGTGTTTCTCCGTTGTCGAGAGCAGGCCCAGCTTTCCAGTTGGATCAACATCCGGGAACAGCTTGGATACTTGAAAGGCTCCTAGGATTCCGTTCCTCAACAGCCAGCTGTTCACTTCACTCCAAGATACTTCAGATACGACGGGAATCTCCTTGAAATGAAGGGAGCCCTTGAATTGGATGTTGAAGCATGGAAGAGAGCCTAGCTTCCTCTTGAGGTACTCTGTATTGTATAGAATTTTCTCGGCGACGGACCTGATGCCATCAGGCCCAAGCAATGCTAGGTAGATCGCTGCTCTCACGGCCATCAACGAAGAGTTAGTAGTTATGTTCGAAGTAGCCTCCTCCTGCCTGATATGCTGCTCCCTTGTCTGCAGAACCATAGTATAACCGCGATACATCTTATCAACGGTTTTGGTCATCCCTATCAACCTTCCAGGAAGCTGTCTGATGTGCCTGAAGCTCTTCTTCACTGCAAATATTCCCAATGATGGACCTCCATAGCTCATGTATCCACCCAAGTGCTGTCCTTCCCCAATCACTACGTCCGCTCCCAGCTCTCCAGGTGGCTTAACTATACCAGCCAGTAGGGGGTCGGTTCCAACGACGAGAAGTGCCTCTTTGGAATGCACCATATCAGCCGCATCCTCAATTTTCCTCTCAACAACGCCGAAGAAATTTGGGGTCTCCAGATACACCATACCAACGTCCTCATCCATATTAGCCGATAATTCATCAAGAGAGATCTCTCCACCAGCCTCTCGGTTGATCTCAACTATTTGGACATCGAGGGGTTCCATGTAGGTCTTCAATACAGCCTTCCTCTCCGGATGGGTGGTCGACGCCAGCAGAATCTTCTTCCTCTTAGTGACCCTAACGGAGAACCTCCCAGCCTCGCCCAATGCGGAGGCGTAGTCATAAAGGGAGGCATTCACCACATCCATGCCCAGCAGCTCCGCCATGAGCGACTGGTATTCAAAGAGTGCCTGTAGGATCCCCTGAGATATCTCGGGCTGATAGGGTGTATACGAGGAGTAGAACTCTTGATTGGTCACTAATTCGTCCACCAGGGGAGGCACGTAGTGATCAGCCAACCCTCCCCCCATGAAGCTCAGTTTAACGGATACATTCTTCTCTAGCTTTTCATTGTACAGAGCTTCCACTTCGGACTGTGTTAGAGGTTTCCCGATTTCAGTAGGCTCGTTCATTAAGATGGAGCCGGGAACATCGGAGAACAGATCCTCTAACTTATTAATGCCCAGATAATTCAGCATCTCAGAGATAATAGGATCTGAAGCATTGGGTATCAAGCCCTCTGCAGGCATCGGCATCAGATATTACACTGCCCAGATTATCTTAACACTATGGCACTTCCATGTCATAAGCACGGAGTGGAAATGATAGTGATCATACCACATCTTGTCGGTCACACCCCTAGATAAATCGAAGTAGAAAGTCAATTTTAGGATGCAACGAGCTATTTTCCCTCAACTTACGCTACATTACCTGCTCGCGGCCCTTACTTCCGGAAAACATTGATTTGTCACTACGAAAAGTGACACTATTATATAAAGGACTCATAAAGGAAATATTAACAATAACACTACGACATCCTACCCAATTATCTCAACCATACCTTAAGGTCACGTATATTCCATTGATCTCGGTGGTATAATGGTAGTGGTATCGTTCCATATACCTCACTCCCTTATGAGGGAACTGGAGAAACTAGTCCAGGAGGTCGGTTTCACGAGCAAGAGTGAGGCCATAAGGGAGGCTATAAGACTCCTCATAAGGGAATATAAGAGAAGGAACGCTGGAGGTGTAGCTTACTGATGTTCGAGGGGATGCAGGAGGCTGGATCTCCCCAAGGAAGGGAGATGGTGGATCTCTTCAGGAGGATCTTCAATGGTCCAGCCGACGATGGATCCGGCATGCCGATGATGGACGCCGCGAGGGCTATCGACTCCTTAGACACTCCGGTGAAGAGCGAGGACTACTCCGCTGGTAACATAGTCATAGTCGGGGTGGGAGGATGCGGTTCCAATACCGTTCACAACCTGAATAAGCTGGGTGTCGAGGGAGTTAGGCTCGTCGCCATAAACACGGACAAGGTACATCTGGATGGCGTAGAGGTTCCCCATAAGATACTCATAGGAGAAAACATAACCAACGGTCTGGGTGCAGGCGGAAGACCGGAGGTAGCGAGAGCCTGCGCAGAGCAAGATTCTCACAAGATCTCGGATGCCTTAGGAAGCAGACCGGATCTGGTCTTCATAGCGGCGGGTATGGGGGGTGGAACCGGGACGGGTGCCGCCCCTATAGTCGCGAAGATAGCTAAAGACAAGGGGGCTAAGGTAATAGGCTTCGTGACGCTCCCCTTCAAAACTGAAGGGAGGCATAAATACAAGATAGCTCAGGAGGGAATAAGACAGCTTAGAAAATGGGCCGATACAGTCGTACTCATATCCAATGACAAGCTCCTACATCTTGCTGGCGAACTCCCGATAGATAAAGCCTTCGTGATGGCTGACTACACCCTAGCTATAATGGTGAAGGGAATAGCCGAGATCATCAGGAAGAGGACCATGGTGAATGTGGATCTCAACGACATAAGGACGCTCATGTCTGCTGGAGGAGTGGCGGCTGTGGGAATAGGAGAATCCAGTGATCCGAAGAGGAGGGCAGAGGAGGCGGTCAAGATGGCCCTCAGGAACCAGCTGATAGAGATCTCCCCGGATGGAGCCAAGGGGGCCTTGGTAGTAGTATACGGGGGGAAGAACCTCAAACTCACGGAAGTTCACCAGATAACCGAGATAGTGGCATCTAGGATGTCTAGCGACGCTATAATTAAGATAGGAGCTGACATGGACGAGCAGCTTGGGGACAGCGTGAGGGTGATACTCCTGCTGACGGGTATAAAATCCCCTGATGTCCTCGGACCGGAGAAGATAGGAACAATACAGCCCGTTATCAGCACGGGTATAACGGCGGTGGACGGACAGTACGATCCCGTGAGCGTGATAGAGGACGCCTTAGGCAGAGCCTACGTGCTCTACTGAGTCAGCCTCACTCTAACTATTTTCTCCTCCCTGTAACCTATTATCACCCTGGTATATTCAGGGACGTTCTCGAGGGGCTCGTCCACATCCACCAGCAGCTCCTCTATGCCCCTGATCTTGGAGGGAGTTGAAACTACTAGGACATCCTCTCTCCAATTGGCTCTCCTTATAGCGGGTACGAGCTGGTGATTCCCCCTCCCAAGGAGGAACGAGGTCCCCCCTATTGGGGTCAGAACAACTAATGGCCTGATCAGAGATCCCCCGAGGATGGACTCCATCTCGAAGTAATTCACATCCTTCAAGTACTTCCATCCCATGATCACATCCACAGTTGAAGGGTTCTTCCTGTAGCCCATCTTGGCGGCTATGAAGCTCACAGTTCTACCCGGACCTAGAACGATCAAATCCCTCGCTTTCAATCTATTGCTGATGTACCTATAGATCCCCTCGAGCACTATCTCATCTGGAGCCTCCAAGCTCTTGCTACCCTGCACCAAATGGGAGCGAGGTATCCTCAACGTACCGATAACCTTGGGGGAGAAGGAGCCACTCCTGTAGTCTTCCTCCGGTATATCAACGACCTCTCCTACTGTCTCATCCAATTTTCCCTCTAAGTAATCCCTCGCTACTCTCCCAGCATCTTCTGGGGTCTTTGCGAACACAGACGAGAACACCTTGACACCTGAAGGTATACCCAAGACCACCAGCTTGCAATTCACAACTCTCAACACATCGGCTGCCGTCCCGTCTCCACCTGAGAACAAGAGAAGGTCAACGCCCTTCCTAATGATCTCCTCAGCTGCCCTCAGTGTATCCTCCCTCGTGCTGGGACTAGAGGGCGTATACTCTAGAGGGATGAAATCAGATCCTAAACCAGCAGAAATAACTGAAATCCCACCCATCTCTCCTCTTGGAGCGTATACGATCACGTCGATATCCCTGAGGAACTTCAAAGCCCTAGCAGCCCTCTCCAAGGAGGTCTTCTTGAGCCCCCTTCTCAGTGCCTCAGCAACAGTCTCATGATCATCCGTGCCCTTCCTGCCGAGAGGACCGCCGAGCCCGGCTATGGGGTTTACTATTAACCCAATTTTGCGCCTTTTCTCGTATATATCGCTCACCCACAATCTTAAGGTGTGTGAGGGAATTGAAAGTCATTTTCCCTTTGATGAGTTCAGGCAAGGACAGAGGGAGCTCTTGGCTTACCTGTGTCGTTCATTGAGTGGAAGGGGTCTGACACTCATAGAAGCCCCGAATGGAATAGGTAAGACAGCCACCGTCCTTACTGCTATGGAATATCTCTCACAAAGGATTGGAGCTACTTTCTTGTATCTCGTCAGGACCCACAGCCAGATAGATCGCGTGTTGGATGAATGTAGAAGGTTCAGCATGGTCAAGGTAGCTGCCCTGAGGGGTAAGAGGGAGCTGTGTTTGAACTGGAGGGCCAACCGCATCGCAAACTATCACCTCTTCAATAAGAGGTGCGATGAGCTTAGAGAGGAAGGAAAGTGCCCCTATTTCGCAAGAAACAGCCAGAGAAATACGGGGAGATGTTTCGATCCCTTAGGTTTGGGCGGAAAAGGATGTCCCTATTACGGATCCCTCAGGACCATAGCTAAGGGGAACTACGATGTGGTAGTCGCATCTTATGCGTATCTCATGGATGAAGGTTTACTGAAGTTCGTGGAGGAGACTCTCGGAGGTAGAAGATCTATCCTAATAGACGAGGGTCACAACCTGAAAAAAGCGTGGCTGTCTAACCACTTTATCACAATAGAGCGGGACCTACTCAGCCCGATATCATACTACTGCTGGAGGATAAGGGATTTACTGTCCTACTTCAAGAGATCGAGGCTGAGCTACATCGCTCTTCCCAAGAAGTATCTGGCTTACTCCTTGGCCTGTGATGGAACCTTCCCCAAAGAGATTAGAGAGACCCTAATATGGATGAGAGACGAGGTTCTAGAAGCAGAAAAGGTCTTTCTATCCGACGAGGGACTCATCCTACTCAGGAGACCCAAGGGCACCCTAGAGGAGATATTCAGCAAGTATAAATCGGTCGTTCTAATATCGGGGACATGGGGTGGAAGGGGATCTAGGGGAGAATTCTTAGTGGATTCTAACTACAGAAGGGTGTCCTTGTCTAGATGGGGCCGTCTAGAGGCGTACATAACGAGGGACTTCACCACGAGATTCGAGGAGAGAAGCAGGTATGAGTATTACAGGCTAGCTACTGCTCTAGCGGACTTGTCTCACAGAGTATTCGGGAACATAGGAGTGTTCGCTTCCTCGTATGACATCTTACAGGGACTGCTTGACGCTGGCCTAGAGGAGCTCGTTGAGAGACCTATCTTCGTTGAGAGAAAGGGAATGAGGGAGACAGAGAGGGCGTATCTCATCGAGAGATACAAGAGGTCTTGGAGAGAGGGGGCAATACTTCTAGGGGTTCAGGGAGGCAGGAACAGCGAGGGTGAGGATTTTCCAGGGCCATACATGTCCACATCCGTGATTGTGGGGATGCAGTTCATGAAACCCGGTATCGTCAGGTCCCTCACACTCTCTCTATGGAGAAGATATTCGAGACTCGACAATCCCGAGCTTCTAATAGCGTGTAGATCCGCGGCGCAAGCGGCAGCTAGACCTGTAAGGTCGTCCGACGATTTAGGATTTGTGGTGTTCGCGGATGGTAGGTTCAAGCTGTGCCTGAACCTGTTCCCTAGGTGGCTGAGGGCGATGACCAAGGTTGCATCCCTTGAAGATGTACCTCAGTTAGCCGATGAGTTCTTTAGCTCGAACGGATACTTACCTGAGGATGCAAGGGTGCCCCCCGATGGAGTTAATAGCAGCACCATCTCACTTGAAGGGAAGCCTCTTAAGGAGAGATATTGAGGAATCTCTAAGGGTGGGTTCTAAAGTAGCCTTGGTATCCTTCGAGGGGTACACACTCCGAATGCTCGGAGAGGTCTTCGGACGGGAGAGAAACCTCCTGCTAATAGATGCTACCCTATCGGGGGGAATAGATCCACTCCTAATGCTTGCTCACCTGCTTGGGAGATATGATGGATTCATTGACGAGGTATACGGACCTTACGCTGTGTCTTTGAGCATCTCTAATGAGTTCGGTAGCGCTAGAAGGAAATTTTTGATAGCCATGAATCTACTAAGGTTCCTCGAGAGACAAATCCCCTTCCGCGTGAGGGCCTACACATCGTTTACTCAGTTAGACGCCCAGTTCATGAGGATTTTCGATAAGGTGACCTTCGTTAGGTGATAAATGATGCTAGATTTGACGCTCCTGATCCTGAAATCCCTCTGGTATATTCTACCCTCATATATGGCTAACATGTCACCGGTCATTTTCGGAGGGGGAAGACCCCTAGACATGGGGAAGAAGTTCCTAGACGGAAGGAGGATACTTGGAGACCACAAGACCATCAAGGGTTTCGCCTCCGGAATACTGATTGGCACGTTAGTGGGGTGCCTACAGGGAAGATCCCTAACGGGCTTCCTCCTCTCCCTAGGTGCAATGCTTGGGGATTCTCTAGGCTCGTTCGTAAAAAGGAGAATCGGAATAGAGGCCGGTGGCTCTGCCCCCTTTCTCGATCAAGAGGGATTCCTAATAATTTCCATTCTTTTCTCTTATCCAGTTGAACCTCTAGACATGTGGTCCATTCTATTCCTCTTGGTAGTGACTCCCGCGCTCCATAAGGGCACTAATGTGATAGCGCACAGGCTAGGATTGAAGGGGGTCGATCATTGAGATCCGAAGACCTCTCATTCCTCAGGGGGAGGATCCCTGATGAGTACCTGAAGAAGCTCATCGAAAGGGGTATATCTGTTAGAGACCTGCTCATCATCTCCGAAAAGCAGCTTGCGGATGAGCTGGCTATCGACAGGAAAGTTGCTAGAGAGATATTGGACACAGTTGCCTCAATTCTACTCAAACCCATACCTGCCGATGAACTCCTAAGGGAAGAGAAGCTCATCCTGAGTACTGGAATCAAAAGGTTAGATGACCTACTGGCCGGGGGGTTCCAAATAGGAACAATAAATGCCATATTCGGACCTCCAGCCTCGGGTAAAACGCAGTTCTGTCTCCATATGACAGCTAGATCTCTACTGAATGAGCATGAAGGGGGTGTAGCCTCTGAGGAGGCCGTATTCTTGGATACAGAGGGGACTTTTGTTCCGGGGAGAATGAAAACATTCCTGTACAGTAACGGCCTCGCGGACAGGGATCTATCTAGGGTGAGGGTATTCTCGGCCCCGGGTGTATCCCAACTGAAGGTAGCCCTCAAACTTTCCTCTGACTTCGTCAAAGAGGGTACCAGCAGGTTCGTCTGCGTGGATTCGATATCCTATCCTTTCAGGGGATATAAAGGGCTAGATGGCCTGAGAGAGAGGCAGGAAGAGCTCCAAGAGGTGCTGATGCTCGTTAGAAGGATCGCAGAACTAGACGCGGTGGTCCTGATCACGGTCCACGCTGTCAGATGGGGTAAGGAGATCACCTCGAAGGGCGGTTTCGTTCTTGGCCATACCCCCCACAACACCTTGTACTTCAGGAAGGCTAGGAAGAACTTGGTGATAGTATCCTTGGAGGACTCCTCTTACCTGCCTCCAGGTCAAGCAGCCTTCAAAATAACCGAATTTGGCCTAGAATCCCCGTGATAATCATCTAAGGATTAAAAGGAATAGGAGTCATCCTACTAGGTGATCGTATGCACGAGGTTCCTGGGGACAGGTACTATACCAAGACCCACGAGTGGGTTAAGCTGGAGGGTGACACCGCTATAATGGGCCTGACCTCCTATGCCGTGGAGGAATTGGGCGATATTACATACCTCGAGGTCAAACCAGTGGGAACTAAGGTCAGCCAAGGGGAGCCCGTAGGATTGGTGGAGAGCAGTAAAACCACCGAGAAGATATATGCCCCACTATCTGGCGAGATCTCCGAGTTGAACAGAGAGGTCGGCGTGGTAGAGGAGGGAAGCGATGAAATTCCGATGGGTTTGGAGACAATAACCGAGGATCCCTACGGAGAGGGTTGGATTCTCGTTATAAAGATGGGGCCGGAGGTTGAGAAGGAGATAAAGAACCTCCTCTCACCCGAAGAGTACGAGAGGCTCTTGGAGGAACACCGATGATGGGGAAGTACGTCAAATCAATAAAGGACCCTATCCACGGGTATATAGAGCTGACTCGCCTCGAGCTTGAGATAGTGGACACTTTGCCGCTTCAGAGGCTGAGGAGGATAAAGCAGCTCCCTGGATCGGAGTACGTCTATCCTGGGGCAATGAACACGAGGTTCGAGCATTCTCTCGGTGTGATGCATCTAGCAGGGCTCATGGGAAAGAGGATAAGCGAGCAATCCGGAGATGAGGATATAGTAACTCTCCTGAGGGTATCTGGCCTACTCCACGACATAGGCCACGGCCCCTTCTCTCACTCCTTTGAGCCTATCTTGAAAAGGTCTCTGGGCATGACTCACGAGGAGATGAGCGTCCACCTCGTAAAGAGTACTGAGATATCGGACATCTTGGGGAGATGGGGTGTGGGGGTTAACGAGGTAACCGACCTGATAGAGGGAGTTCATCATAGGAGGAGCCTCTCGAGAATAATAAACTCCTCGGTGGACGCAGATAAAATGGACTATACCGTTAGGGATTCCTATCACACAGGAGCTGGTTATAGCGTCGACATTCATAGGATCGCACTTAACTCGTTAGAGATTAACGGCGACCTCGTCATCAATGCCAGAGCTTTAGAAGCAGTGGAATCCCTACTAATGGCCCGATTACTATCTTTCAGGACAGTCTACTATCATAAAACATCAAGAGCAGTTCAACTGATGTTGGAGAGGGCGATGCTGTCGGTGATTGACAGATTGAATCTCGCGAGGTGCTTAGACGATCCGGAGGTCTTCCTTCAACTAGATGACTACACCATGTGGGATATCCTCAGGAGAGACGGGAGAAGCAGGGAGATAATGAATAGGCTGATGAGGCGCTACATACTCAAACTGGCGAAGGAGTGGTACAACGCATCCCTTTCCGAGGAAGAGGTTTCCGACCTAAAATCTCACATAGCGGACCGCGCAGGCCTGAACGAGGACGATCTCGTGGTGGACTCCCCCCGTATAGAGTTCATAAAATCCACGGATCTCCCCCTCCTATGGAGGGAGGGTTCTTTATTGGATCCCTTAGAGGCCTCTCCGGTCTTAAGTAGGCTGAGGAACCTTCTACCAAGGATGGTGAGAGTCTATACATGGCCACCTTACAGGGATAGGGTAAGACAGATATTGAAAGACCGACGCCCCGAGGATCTACTTTGATGTGCCGGGGTTGCCGGGAACCATTTTTAACTTAGAGGCTTAGTTGTAGAGCGGGGGTTCCCCATATTAGGTAAGGAGTTCCTAGTGTGCGGAGAGAGCTGCAGGAAGGTTCTGTCAATGACCCTGATAGGGCTATCGAGACTTCACGGGACCCACGAGGAGAGGGAGCTCTGGTCAGGCTCTACCCCCCAAGTGAAGAAGGGTTATGTGTCCTACGAGGTGGTTCTACTAGAAGAAGGAGGAAAACCATCCCCCTTTCAAGGTGGGAACGCAGTTAAACATGTCATAAAGATTCTCCACGGTCCTGAGGATCCCATAGGAGAGACTCACAGGTTTAGGGTGACATTAGGATACTATTACATAAGTGGGGGGAGGGCCATCCACCTCAAGAGAGACATCTATTTGATGAATGTTCGGGGGGTCGAGAGAGGTGCGTTGGTCTCATTGAAACTCGAGAAGGGTTTATCTAGGATCGGGTACGACGAACTGATCTCTAAAATCATGGAAAAGGCCCAAGAGTCTAGCTGGGAATCTAAGATAGTTTACGCCTCCTTTCCTGACGAGATAAGCTCCTGTAGATAGAGCTGGCCTTCTCGATCGCCTCCAGTAGAGAATTTATCCTCAATAAGTCGTCGTCACTCAGTTCCTCACCTGCCTCATGGATTATCCTGTCCAGATGCCTTATTAGATCCCTCATTATTCTCTCCATCACTAACCTCTGTTCCTCTATCCTCACCTCTTCTTCCGAACTTACCAAGATGACCTTAGTCCCACATACTGCACAGACAACCTCTCCACCGGGGGTTTCGAAGAGAGGAGATCCGCAGACGGGACAGGTCTCGGGGAGCATCTTCCATCCCTTAAGCAGAGCCTCCGCAAGCTTTCTACTTCTCTCCTCCGGCCCCAGGCTCCCCGACATCGAGTGATCCCCTTAGCTTAATCGCTTAGGTAATAATTTTTTAAGTCGATGAGGTGCGATCCTACAGGAGTCTGCTTGATTCGGAGGTGATTGTTATGGCCACCAAGAAGTCCCAGAAGATTAAGGAGTATGAGCAGTTCCTATCAGAGGCCATACAAAGGCTTGATAAGATTTCTCAGGATAGAAGCGTCCCAAGGAATATAAGGAGGGCTACGACCGAAGCAATCGAGGCTCTCAGAGATGAGAACTTTAGCTACGGGGTAAGGGCCAATAAGGCCATTTCTATCCTGAATGAGATAGTAAATGATATTAACATGCCCTTCCCGACTAGGTCCGAGATCCTCCTAATAATCGGCCTCTTGGAGAGGATAAGGGACTAACGGTCCCTTTTTCTGCACAGCGCCGAGATTAATTCGCTCTTGAGGAGGATATTCTCCCATAACAGCACCTTACTTTCCGAATTGTCTTCCGCGACAAGTCTCATCAGATCCGACAGGGAGGACACTGAGTAAGAGATTAAGTGGTATAGATCATCAGCTACTGGTCGCTGCTCCATTAACGACTTTATGTTCTCCAAGCCCCTTAGAATAGGTTCCAGCTCTCCTAGATCAGTCGAAATATTACGCAACCTTTGAATTACCCCATCAAGCACCTCGGCGTAGTTCCTTGCCCTCTCTTCCCCTATCGAGCTATGAGGCTCACAGCATAATCTGACAGATCCAGCTAGTGTGTCCAATATGCCCATCGCCGCCTCTATCTCCCTCCTCAGGTTAGCCCTCCTTGAAGTCCTAGTGCCCACATCGCTCAATATCCTCTCCCGAGCCCACTTGAGCTGAGATTCCAAATCGCTGATCTTAGAGCTCAGGTCAGATAATTCACTCTTCAATTTGATAATAGCCTGAGGTCCGTACTCGTCGAGAAATCCCATGAAAGAAGCCCTATCTACCTCCGCAAGCTCCAATATCTCCTCGGGAACATCTCCGGCCAGATCATCGAAGCAGGTGATTCCCGTCTTGGAGAGTAGATCAGCTAGTCTCTCCCCAACTTCACTGCCGAAGTAGCTCTTCAGCGAACTAAGGAGATAATCGGAGACGCGATTTCTTCTCATACTACCATCCCTAAGGAGTGCCGGGGGAGGGATTTGAACCCTCGACCTTCCGGTCTTCAGCCGGACGCTCTCCCCCTGAGCTACCCCGGCAGTTAAATGGTGGACCGGGGGGGACTCGAACCCCCGACCTCCCGCATGCCAAGCGGGCGCGCTACCAGCTGCGCCACCGGCCCCGAACCATCATGGATGGCATGGGAATTTTAACCTTTTCTCTGCGCGTGAGGCGCTCCCTCAAGAGAGGGGTGAACCGATTGAACAGTCATTGAGGGTTATACAACCCTTAAGCCCTTCCACCTCACCTTGTTGGCCCACTCGTACCTTCTCATCCTCTTACTCCTTCCAAAACCACACGCTGCACAGTAACCCTTTCTTACATTGTACGAGTGCCGTCCGCACCTCCTGCACCTGATGTGGGTCTTGCCCCTGCCCCTTCTACCCATTGACGGTGTTCCCTTCACCATAACAGTACCCCCCTCACTCCATCTCTATCTTCGGTGTGGATATGGCGATCACGTTGTCTCCCCTTATTAAAACCCTCTTACCTATGCTGTTTTGCTTAGTCTCCCCATCGGGGGTGGTATATATCTCCTCAGCGTTATCCAAGATGAGGTTGAGATGGTTGTCGTAGGCCCTCAATATCCCCCTAACGAATATGCCATTCTTCAAGGATACCAAGATGTTTGTGTTAACGCTCTTGGAGAGGTATCTCATGGCGCTGGACATGTCAGTTCCCCTCGTTGGTTCATTGAATAAGGGGGCATTTCCCTTTTAAATAGGTTTTGGATGCGATATTCGAGATCGGATCCGCGGGACTTGCCAGTACTATTAGCTCCCTGTAAATGGACCACCGTTGAAAATTCCCTCCTATCCCCATATAAAGCGATCGGGGAAAGGAAAATCCTCTTTTCATGCCCCCAGTCGAGTAGTCTTTAAATATGTGTTGAGGTGGGATTATCGAAGCAAGTTCGTGGGGGTTGTACTTTGGGTTTCTTCAGAAAGCTCTTCGGAAGGGGAGAGGAGGAGTACGAGGAAGAGTACCCTGAAGAGGGATATGAGGAGGAGATCGAGTACGAAGATCTAGATTATGAGGTAGAACCGGCGAAGGCCAAAGTTCTAGCTGAGAAGGCGATAACTGTAAAGCCTATGAGCCTGAGAAACGCTGAGGACGTAGAGCAGGTTCTCAATGAGATAAGCGAGGGCAATATAATTCTTCTGAGATACGATGACTTGGCTGCTGAGGGTGAGGAGAAGCTGAGGTTCATCATACAGAGGCTGAAGGAAAGGGTTCTTGAGATGGGTGGGGACTTGGTGCTGATAAGGGATAGGGGCTATCCTCCCATACTGATAGTCCCTAGGTTCGTGGAGATATGGCGCAGTCCCGAGTGACTCCATCTTTTTAGGCGTTGCTCAAGCCAGTTTGAACGTCTCTCCTATGTGGGGGGCGGAGAACCTCATCCCGCCTATACTCTTGTGGGCTAGAGGGATGAACGATCTTATTTTGCTCTCCTCTCCGTGCACTAGGAAGACCCTGTGCGGTCTAGGCTCAACTGTATTCAGGTAGGTAAGGAGCTGTACCTTGTCGGCATGAGCCGAGAACCCCTCGACGACATGAACCTTGGCCCTCACCTCGACCGTGACTATCTCACCTTCCTCGTTGGGCACCCTGATCTCCCTAGCTCCGTCCCTTATCCTCCTACCCAAGGTTCCCTCGGCCTGATAGCTCACCAGCACTATGGAGTTATCCTCATTCGGTGCCATGAGCCTCAGATACTCGACACTGGGACCTCCGGTGAGCATTCCCGACGGAGCTATAATCACAGCAGGCCCGCCAGTGGTCACATCGGGCCTCTCATCGGGCCCACCGATGAAGTTGAAATGGGGATCGGTGAAGGGATCCCTGTCCTCCTTGAAGACCCTGTTCCTGACGTAGGATGAGAGATAGTCCGGATAGGCTGAATGGATCGCTGTCGAGTCATAGATCATACCATCTAGGTAAACCGGTATGTCTGGGAGTACATCCCTGCGGAACCCATCTACTAAGGAGAGCATTATTTCCTGGGCCCTCCCCACAGCCAAGGCGGGAATGAGAACCTTCCCTCCTCTCTCAGCCGTCTCCCTTATTATGGAAAAGAGTGCTTCCTCGGCCTCCCTGAGGCTGGGCAGCACATCCCTCTCCCCACAGTATGTGCACTCCATTATGAGGGTTTCCACCCTCGGGAACCTCCTCATAGCCTTATCCAATAGCTTGGTGTCCCTGTATCTGAAATCTCCGGTGTAGAGGATGTTATGCTTGGAGCTCTCTATGTTGAGGTGGGCCAAGCTCGAACCCAGTATGTGCCCAGCATTGTAGAGGGTGAGTTTTATGTCAGGGGATATGTCGACAGTCTCCCCGTAATCCAAGGTAATCATGTGGTTCATCAGGTTCACAACATCCCTCCACGAGAAGAAGGGTGTTATCCCCATCTTCTGGGAGAGGTTCAGGTAATCATAGAGCAGGAGCATTATCAGGTCTCTGGTCGGTTTCGTCAGATAAACTGGACCCCTGTATCCATACTTGAACAGGAGGGGCAGGGCTCCGGAATGATCGAGGTGAGCGTGGGTCACCACCACGGCATCGAGTTCCTCCAGCCTGAATATGGGAAGGTCGAATCTCGGGAAGGGATTTCTACCACCCACACTTATCCCACTATCTAGGAGCACGGTGCTCTCATCCGTGTGAACTAGGATGGCGCTTCTGCCCACCTCCCTAGCCGCCCCCAAAAATGTAATGAACAGGCCCCTATCAGCTCCCACTGGGGGCCTATATATCCTAGAGGAGAGCCTTTTGAGGATTCTCTTCCTCTCAACAGATCCTGAGATCAAGATGTTGTAGAAAGTCTCCAAGAAGGCCGATTTTATTGTGGGAGCCCTTATTATGATGGGTCTCCATCCAGTCTCCTTCAGGATCTCCAGTATGTTAGAACCGCCCTTCCCTACGACGTAACCCGTCCGCTTAGCAATTATGTACACCTCGTTCGTCTCCTGAACAAATTTTATATCAATTATCTCAGCTTTCTGAGGAACTAGCTTCCTTATGAACTCTATGGTGGCATTCTCGTCCTTTAAGGGTTTCGATGCCAGCACTATGATCTTCTTCTTCAGGGTCTTCGCGGCGTTAGTGATGGCGTCAGGTATATCCAATATCTCCCTAGGATCCTCCGCGTAAACGACGACGAAAGGTCCCTCCAAATCGACCTTGGTTATCTTTGCGTACTGGGAGAGGTATTCCCTCACCCTCCTTTTCAGCTGCTCTACGGGCTGCAATCAGACACCCTCATCCCGAAAGCTCCTTCCACAACTCAGTGATCTCCTCCCTAGAGAGGAACCTCACGCCACCTCTGTCTATGACTACTACGTCAATTCCATCCCCGGTAGCCGAGTCCCTAGAGAGAGCAGCTATCATTCCAGAGATGACGAGCTTTAGTGCGCGCTCCTTATCCATATCCGGAGAGTACCCCTCCTCAATGACTGAAATGGCGACGGGAGATCCAGAACCCGTGGCTAGATAATCCTCCTCGGTCAAAGTCCCGAAGAAGTCCACATTGAATAGATGCGGGCCCTCCCTGTCTATGCCCCCCACTATTAAGTGGGCCATTAGGAAATACGGTCTGTAATTCCTCAACATCACAGATAGGAGCTTCGCCATGCCCTTCAAGTTCAGCGGCCTCTCCATATCCAACTGATAGAGTTCAGCCATGGCCTTTACGTGATTGACTAGGTACTGCCCGTCAGCGACCAGCCCTGAAATGGTAGCGACCGCGTAGTCAGTCAACTGTATGGTCTTGACGGCGCTCTTGCTGGCGACGAAGGTACCACTCGTAGCCCTCTTATCCGAGGCTATTATCACCCCATCCCTGAACTTGACGCCAACGGTCGTAGTTCCCTTCAGCAGCTTCTCTAGCTGCTCGGGGACATCAGCATGTGCCCCTCCAGTCCTAACATCATGGAACATAGAACCACCTTTAGGTGAGGCTAAGTAGCTATCCCCTTTCACTGGGGGCAATCGAATTAAAAGGATTCCGCTGAATCAGCATCGGTGCACTTAAATGACTGATGGGGAAAGAGTGGGCTTGGTACCGTCCTCTCTAGCTAAAAGAGGGTTCAAATTCACCTTCGAGGGGATATCAGAATCGTGTAAGACCTGCAAGCTGAGGTCAGCGTGCGTTGATGGATTGGAGATGGGCAGGATATACGAGGTCGTGGAGGTTAACAGGAAGAAGAGGTTCTCCTGCCCGCTACACGGTGAAGTTGTGCTGGCTACCCTGAGGAAGGCCCATATTCTCGTCGCTCTACCTTCTGGCCTCATAGAGGGCGTCACGATGCAGTATAAAGGGATGGAGTGTGAGGATATCTCATGCAAGAATTATCCGTACTGCAACCCGGAGGGGATCGTGCCCGGAGACAAAATAAAGATCGTGAGAGAGGTTGGCCCCCTATCCGGTTGCTCAAAGGTGGCTGGCTTCAAGATATACGAGGTTGAGGTCAGGTGATCTCAACCTCCAATCAGGACTCTCGAGTTTGAGACCCTTCAGCCTCCGACTCCTTCTTGGGGATTTCGAACTCCTCTAGGAAGCGGACCTTCTTAACACTTTTGACATGTCTCATTATCAGGGAGAGGGACCTTATCTTCCTAGAGTAGGCATCCCTCAGCACGTATGCCTTGGAAGGAAGCTCTACGGTCACCACGCCCTCCTCCACCTCCTCGACTTTTATGTCCTCTAAGGGCACGTCGAAGGAGTCCGCCACTATAGCCCTTACCTTCTCCAAGTCGTTCTCTATCTTCCTGACCACCTTCCCGGACACCACCAGTTCCCTGCCCGCCAAGGGATGGTTGAAGTCTATGGTCACCCTCCCACCGGTAATTGACTGAATTACCCCTCTCTGCCCGTCCACGTAGACAGTCGCCCCGATCTGAGGCTGGATACCCTCCCTCTCCAGCCTCTTTACCGAGAACACCCTGACCTTTCCCCTGTCGTAGGGGCCGTATGCATCTTCAGGACTTAATTTGACCTCGAAACTCTCACCTTCGTTAAGATCTTTCAGTGCTTCCATCACCTTGGGGAAGAGGTCAGCCTCTCCAGGTATCACAAGTACTGGCAGGTACACAGACCTCTCGTCGTATATTCCAGACTCCTTGGCTGTCTCCTCCACAGTCGTCTGGTATATCTTACCCTCCCTCGCGTCCTTTACCGTGAGATCCACTAGGAGAAACGCTTTACCGCTCAAATCCAACACCAAGGAGAGAAAAGGGTGGGAGTATAATAAATTGATCTATCCTTTGACGACACCTATGGGCCTGAGCCTCGCGACGAGCTTGGCTATGCCGGCGCGATGGGTGACATTCACTACTTCATCCACATCCTTGTACGCGCCCGGTGCCTCCTCCGCAGCCACTGCGAAGGAAGCTGGCTTGACTATTATTCCCCTTTGAGCGAGCATCTGGACTATCTGCGTCCCCCTATATATCCTCTTAGCCCTTGCCCTGCTCATAACCCTGCCAGCGCCGTGTGCGGTGGTCCCGAAGGACTCGCTCATCGCCTGATGGGTGCCCACCATGAGATAGGAGGCCGTTCCCTGAGATCCGGGAATGAGCACCGGCTGGCCAATGTCCCTGTAGTCGCTGGGTACCGCTGGATGACCTGGCGGGAAGGACCTGGTAGCCCCTTTCCTGTGTACGTAGACCTTCACCCTTTTCCCATCTACGTCATGCTCCTCCAGCTTTGCTATGTTGTGGGCAACATCATAGACTAGCCACATGCCCATATCCTCAGCGCTCCTCCCGAAAACTTTTTCGAAGGATTCCCTGACCCAGTTGGTTATCATCTGCCTGTTAGCCCAGGCATAATTCGCCGCTCCCCTCATGGCCTTGAAGTACCTCTGAGCCAGTTCAGTGTTGGCATAAGCGCATATCAGCTGCTTATCAGGGAGCCTGAAGTCCAAGTTCCTGATATTGGAGAGCATGAGTCTGAGGTAATCGTCGGCCACTTGATGCCCGAATCCCCTGCTTCCGGTGTGGACCATGGCTGTGATCTGCCCCTCGTGGGTTATGCCCATGACCTTCGCCACCTCCGGATCGTATATCTTGTCGACCACCTGAACCTCCAAGAAGTGGTTACCGCTCCCCAACGTTCCCAGCTGAGGGGCACCTCTCTCCTTGGCCCTCCTACTTATCACGGAGGGATCGGCTCCCTCCATCATCCCCCCTTCCTCAGCGTGCTCCAAGTCCTTCTCCCACCCATAACCGTGTTCCACAGCCCATCGTGCTCCCATCAGGATGACCTCGTCGAGCTGCTGGGGAGTCAACCTTAACTTGCCCCTGCTGCCCAATCCCGAGGGGACATTAGCGAATAGTGTGTCTACCAACTGCCTCAGCTTTGGCCTGACCTCATTCTCGCTCAGATCAGTCCTTATCAGCCTGACCCCACAGTTATGGACGATCATCCCGTTGGCCACGAAGTTGTGGGCCCTGTGCTCGACACCGACATCGTAGAACTCCCTGTAGGAGGGCCTCATCCTCTCGACCCTCTTGACCCTCTCAATGACCATGCCACCCCTCAGCCCATAGGCATCGACGAACTCCTCGAAGGTCGGGAACCCCTTCGGGGGCCTAGCGTCTCCCGCCGGGTAGTAGAGGGAGCGCTCGACGAACCTCCTGTTCACCATACCCTTCACGGATTCGTAGGCTTTCTTCAGGCTTCCCGTCCTCCTGTGGACCTCTCTGGCCCTCTCTGCCGCCTCACGCCTGATCTCCTTCACCCTTTCCTTTCTGACGAGGTATGCATAGGCCCAGAGACCCCTCTCCTTCTTCCTCGGATCGTACTCGTAGCCCACCCTTCCTAGGAAGTTCCTTATGTTCTCGTCCCCCTCTATCACGAGCCTGTATGAGACGCTTCCCTCTACAGTTTCTATCCTGTATATGAGGCTCGATATACCGAACTCCCTGAGCAGGTCCGCTACGTCCTTCAGGTAGCCCAGGAGGCTGTCCTCAAGCCCGGACCTCTTGTGCTGGGTGAGGTGTATCGGGAGGGGCGTGTACCTCTTGAAGATGGGTGCGCTACCGTCAGCCCCGAAGAGGCCAGCCAGAAAGTTCCTCTTCACCCAGAGGGGCGCCTCCCTTATCCACTCCGGGACCGAGAAGGGGACCTCCGATTTCTTACCCTTGGGCATCCCGAGCCTCTCCATCAGCAGGGCGAAGGACCTGCTGGCCACCCTGAGCTCCGAGTTATCGCCCCTCCTCGTGTAAAGGCTCGCGCTCACTCCCAGCCTCTTCAGATCCCTCCACACCTCCTCCAGCGTATCCTTCAGGCCGTAGAAGGAGATGTGAAGCCTCCCTGACATCTCCCCGAGGTGGCCGTCCCCCATCGCGAAGCCAAGCAGCCTCGCTATCGTACCGATCCTCGGGTCCTCCCAGCGCAGCGGGATCAGGCCCCTCTCCCTCAGGTACCTCCTCACCTGATGATCCTCGAAGACGCTCTCATCGAGCAGCACCCCGCTCCTCTCCTCGTACTCCACGCCCTCGAACGGGTACACGACGATGGAATCGCCGGCCCTCAGCTCCCCCATCTGCCTGTAACCTTCGGGGGTCAGGATGGGGTGATCTGCACTGCCTTCGAGGGAGCGGCCCGACTCAGTGATCAGCCTGATCGCGAACTCATCGGCCTCCCTCACGGCCACGAAGAGCAGGTCCGAGTAATCGTTGTGACCCTCCTCGGCATCATAGACCCTGAGGCCGTGGGGCTTCTTGGGGAGGTCCGAGAGCCTTATCCTGAAGCCATGCTCCGTCAGTATCTCCGAGTCCGGGGAGAGGCAGTTGATGTCAAAGCCCACGCCTCCGGGGCTTATTACCCCTTCATAAGCGTCGAAGGCGGCCACCCCCCCTATGGGGAACCCGTAACCCTCATGTATGTCTGGCATAGCTATCGAATACTTGTAAATGCCGGGGAGAGTTGCTACATTAGCCAGCTGCTCCACAGCTCCCCTCTCTATCTGCCTCATCAGCTTCTCACTGGCGAAGACCAGCCCGGGAACCCTCATTCCGGGTTTAAACCCTTTAGGAAGCTCCCATCTGACTTCATCGATTTTTCTGAAGAGAGACTCCACACCCAAGCTTCCTCACCCGTTAGCTAACCTATGCAACCATATATAAGCTTGTTAACCCCATTCTCAAAGGACGGTGATCTCTCCTGAGGCTTAAAAAGAGCTTGGGCCAGCACATAATGATATCGAGGAAGTGGCTCGGTGTCATGGCGGATCTACTTTCAATAAGATCCACCGATTCTGTGGTCGAGCTGGGGGCTGGAACTGGAAATTTGAGTGAGGAGATACTGAAGAGAGGTCCCAAGAGGCTTATATTGGTGGAGAAGGATCCCAGCATGATATGGCATCTCAAGTCTAGGTTATCATCCGATCCCCGGGTGGAAATAGTTGAAAAGGACATCAGAGAGGTGCTACCCATCAGGGGTTATGAGAAGGTAGCCGCCAACCCACCTTATTACCTATCCTCAACCATCCTAATTGGTCTCACGAGGAGCGATTTCGAGAGGGCGGTGATGACCTTCCAGAGGGAATTCGCCGAGAGGATGGTCGCCTCCCCCGGGACTCCAGAATATGGAAGCCTGACGGTGATATCCTCTCTCCTTTTCAGCGTGAAGATCGTGGCTGTAGTGGGGAAGAAGGCCTTCAAACCCCCACCTAAGGTCGAATCGGCTATAGTAGTGATAGAGCCTAGGGATGTTGAACCTGAGGTGAGAGAAGCTATTCTCGAGTACTCCAAGACGATATTCTCTAGGAGGAAGAGAACCCTCAGGAATGTCCTGAGGCCCTTGGTGGGTGAAAAGGTGGAATCAGCTCCCTATGTGGATAGGAGACCGTACCACCTATCTCCAGAGGAGGTGCTGGAGGTGATACTTTGGCTGAGAGAGCTAAGATCAGAGTGAGGGATCTCGAGATTGAGACTCACAGGGAGGTCTATACGCCTGCAGAGGACTCACTGCTCATGCTCGACTCCGTAGACCTGTGGGGAGATCTTAGAGGATTAAAATGCCTGGATGTGGGAACAGGCACGGGTATAGTGGCCATATTCATGGCTAGGAAGGGGTGCGAGACCTTCGCAACGGACCTAACCTCAGAGTCAGTGGAATTAGCCCGTAGAAACGCCGAGCTAAATGGTGTAGACCTCCATGTCGCCCAAGGTGACCTGATGAATCATTTCAGGGATTCTTCCTTCGACATCATAACGTTCAACCCACCATATCTCCCGGAACCCCCGAGCAATGTCAAGCTCTCCATATCTTGGGTCGGAGGTTTGATGGGTAGGGAACTCATCGATCGCTTCCTCTCAGATCTTCCTCGTGTTATTAAAGAGGGTGGAAGGGCAGCAATACTGCACGCGGACTACAACGAGCCACGTCTGACTCTAGAATGGGGAAGAAAGAGGGGATTCGATTCCCACATACTAGGTAGGAGGAAGCTAGCATTTCATGAGCTGATTGTTATCGAGCTCAGACCTAGAAGCCTGAGAGCTGAGCGCCCCTGACCTGCTTCACCATCTTGTAGTGTTTCCTGCATAGGGGTATCTTTTTCCCGGTGTCCTCCTTCAGCTTCAACTTCAACTCCTGTATGAAGGGGAGAAACGACCTATCCACCTCCTTCGAGGCCGGTTCGTTACAACCTTCTATTGCGCAAACTTTTTCATCCTTCAAACCGAAACACCTCCTTCATCAATAACCCGAGAGAACTTCAACTTAAGCCTCTGCCTCTGGTGGGTTAGTTCTTAAAAGTAGTGTCCTATAAAAGGGCGGCGGTGGTTACTTAAGTGCTCATCTCTACCATTGTGCTAGTGCTCCCGTAGTTCCTATAGTGGTCTATTATACTGTTCAACTTCTTCTCTACACTTCTTCTTATATCTTGTAGAGTGTGATTCCTCATAACAAATAGTTGTTGCTGAATCTCCTTTCCTATCTTCTCAAGGGTCTCTTGATGTATCTTCCTAACTACGGCATCCACAGTCGCGCCCCCCGGTGGATCAGGAGGTCTATTTGCCGACGCGACGGTTACCTGTAATAAAGGTATAGCAAGACTTAGCAGTGCTACGATCCAATCATTTATTGTAATACCGACTAGTTCCTCATTACTAATGACCATTTTATACATATCCGGTAAATCTTTTAAGACTAAGCTAATAATGCCGCATGCTAGATCGCCGTATACAGGTATGCTCTGATACTCCCTATTAACACAGGGCTTTTCAATTATCTTTTCGTTGTACGTGGCTACTCTAGTTAACACTATTCTGGTAAACTTGGGGATACTCCTCAAAGCCACTGTGACATTGTCAGGCCCATCCTTTCGTTCTAGTGGCTCTTCTATTTTGGCTCTTATAGCCTCTATAATATCTATCTCCTTAATGGTTTCAAAGCTTGACTTCGCTATGACGAACAGGGGAACGAAAACCTTATGCTTCCTATTTGGAATAGGGTATTCAACTAAGAGCATATAATCTATACCGAAGTGATATGACTTCAACATAGCACGATTTCTACTGGTTAATATTACTGATTCTTCCTTTAGAATGCCGTGTAGGGCAAGATCAACAACCCCGCTTGGCTTAAAAACTAGATCACCAAGTAAACGCTTATATGATTCAAGAAGTAATACTCTAAAAGCCCCGAGGCGGACAGGTTCATTGCTCGTGGCGTAAAGCGTCTTCGACAATACATCGAGATACTCCTTTACTTCTCTCTTACAGGCAAAGGCATTGATAGTTTCCTCACAGCAAGGGAAATACTCTCTCTGAAGCTCCTCTACTAGATTCTTAATAAAATCTCTAAGAGTTCGAAATAACAAGTCCTCTATGACGAAATTATGGTAATGATAAGTCAAAAACTCGATGGTTTCATTAATAGAATTATTAAAAGGACGACTTCTCGTCGACATTCCATTCATAATAATTGAGTGCGGTATCATCTCATTTATAACATTAATTATCATCAGATACTAACAGGCATTTAGTTATGCCAAATGCTGGCTACAATATTGATGTCAATAGTCGTTTCTGCAATGACGATAAACCATATCAAAAATTCAGCACATTCCCAGGACGTCTAGCGAATAGCGGGCCCGGGGGGACTCGAACCCCCGACCTCCGGCTCCGGAGGCCGGCGCTCTATCCATGCTGAGCTACGGGCCCGGAGATTAATACCCTGAGTCCGATATAAAATCGCTGTAGGAGCGGAGGGATCAACCCTCCTTCTTCTTGAACTCGGTATAGCCGCACTTACCGCAGGTGTACCTGTCCCTGTGCTCGGCCATGAAGGAGCCGCATCTCGGGCACATTCTCTTTTTTCTGACTAGCTTGTCCCCCTCAATGGAGTAGTACTTCCACACTTGAACTGGCTTGTGCTTCATGAGGATACTCCCTCCTCCTCTCCCTCATTCCTCTTTATTATGTGGTCTGGCTCTATAAGTAGGGCAAAAGCCCTGCTGCTATAGGCCATTGCCACGACCTCGGCCTCTTCCTTCCCATACTCTGTGATGATCCTCCTGATAAAGAGGTTTCCAATCGGTTTCCCGAGCTCTCTGGCTAGGGCCTCTCTTATCTCTTTCCTAGATGGAGTGCCTCCCTCAAACCGCACCCTAGCGATGATCTCTTCCCTCTGCAGCAGCGGGTTTTCCCTGCGCCTGACGATCTCCAACTCCATTTTCGCCTCCCTTCTTGCGTTTACTTCTCCAATATATAACCTCTACCTCACCACACCCTCAAGGCGTACATACCCACCTTCTCGTGACCTAGCATCTTGGCGAGCTGGGAGCGTAGAGGGTCTGTGATGGCAACTATGCCCTCCCAGTTATAGGTTAGGTCATCTGATCCGCATACAGGACATTTGTTCTCGGTGGTGAGAGCCTTACAATTCCTGCAGGCCTTCCATTTAGCCATAAGATCACCTACTCATGACTCTCTTTTTCCTTCCCCTTCTCCTCTATCTTTCCGAGCTTCGGCTGTCTCATCGTCAAGGAGACCCTGACTATTGGCTCTCCTCTGAGGAGAGCCGCGGGACTGGGTTTACTAACCGTGGTTATCCTAGCTCTGACCCTATCCCCCTTCCTAAAGGTGATCTTCGCCTTCTTGCTCTGCAGCACCCCCGCCCTGTGTATGAAGACGTCATCGCCCAGCTGGGAGATGTGAACGAACCCGCTTATCGGACCTATGGAGACAAACATCCCGTAGTCCACGATGTTCTCCACCTCTCCCTCGACTATCTCGTCCTTAAGCGGTAGGTAGGTTAGGACCTTGAACTTCGCCCTGACGTATATGTTGGGGCTACCTATGATGGACTTACCGTGGCTTAGTTCCGTGACCTCAAGCACATCCAGAACTAGGCCCACATCCCTGAGATAGCGTCCTATGTACTTAGAGCCGAACTGCTCCCTCAGTATGGATTTAATATCCCCAGTTATATCAGCAGGCTTAATGAAACCAACATCACTCATCTCTGTTATATAAAACAATTCTTCCATTCCCCCGCTAGCCCTGAGAGGTCTTACCACTCCAGAGATCAGCTTTCCTTACTTAACCTTAACGGATCATCGAGCACTAATTTCTTCCCCGCCCTGAGGTATATAACGGGAACACCCTCCGTCAACAGCCTCTCCTTCAATTCCAGATCGAAAGTGGCCACAATGGCTCCTAGCTCCTTAGCCAACGCCATTATATCGTCATCGGCCTCCTTGCAGTATCTCTCACTTACCGAGATGCCATGCTTCTCTATTACCTGCAGGGCGACACTCGCAGCGATCCTCCTCTTCCCCTTAAGAAAACTTTCCAGCTCCTTAACCACGGATTTTGTGGTAATTAGTTTTGCATTGGGGTAGAACTTCCTCAGATCACTCAGATTCAGGAACCTGAGCTCCGCCAAGGCCATTAGGAAGGAAGTGTCCAAGACGATGTACCTCAAATCGACCACCCGAATGGGCCCGGGGGGACTTGAACCCCCGACCTCCCGGTTATCAGCCGGGCGCTCTGACCAGTCTGAGCCACGGGCCCAGTGGACCGGGGGGGACTTGAACCCCCGACCTCCGCCTTGCGAAGGCGGCGCGCTACCAACCTGCGCCACCGGCCCAATGCCAACTACCCACTCCCCTAAATAAAATTTTACAGTCAAAGGATCAGTATTCCCTTAGTTCATATCGGAGAACAGCCGCCACGCCGCCTAGAGCTTTGAGCTGCATACCCCATTCGGTACCCGAAGATATCACGTAGATCTCAGCTCCGCTCTGCTTTCCCATCTCTCCCAAGTGCTCTATTATGTCCACCTCCTCCACCTCGTATACCGTTCCTCCGCAATTCGGGCACTGCCAGCCAGATAGAGAAGCCTCCCTGTCCTTTCTGATGATTCTCTGCTCCTCATAGCCGCACTGAGGGCACCTGATCCTCACCTTCTTCACTGGTATGTCTTCCAGCACCAAGACCTTCTCGGCAGCTCCGGCTTTCAGAGCCTTCTCGACCTCGCTTATCCCGTAAGCTACTTTACCCGGCTCCTTGGCCAAGAGCCGGAAGACCTCCTCCACCAGAGCCTTCTCTTTGTAGAGAGAGGATTCCTTAAGGAGATCTTCTGCCTTCATCACCAACTCCCTGACTCCCTGCTCCTCGGTGTAGGATAGGGGTATATTAGCGATTATCTTCTTCTGCAATCTGTAATCCAAGAAGTTACCCTCCTCGAACTTCTCTCTAGCATCTCCAGGTCCTCCAATTATTATCCCCTCTAGCTCACCCTCTAAAGGCAGGAGAGCCTCGTTCGCCCTCTTCCCCAGCCTCTTGAAGAAGTCGTGCACTCTCTCCTCTCTTATCCTCTCGAACCTCCTCTGGGACTGTCCTCCAGCACTATGCTTTGGAGGTATGTCTGAGGTGACCCAGTCCACTATCTTATAGTTGGGGCCCCTGAGCACGGCTATGACGCCACCGCCCCTGTCCATAACTATGAGGCCGTAGGCCTTCTTCTCCTTGGCCATCTCCTCTAGGGGTTCCACGTAGAACTCATGGTCACATACGTACTGGAAGGATCTGACGGGTTCTGGTGGTTCTATCACGTAGATCTCGATCTTCTCAGTCCCTCTATCCTTGCCCTGAGGTATCGCCCCACAGAAGACGACCAGTCCGTGCTCAGGTACCTTCCGGTACAGTTTAAGCCTCTGTATTATGCTCTCTATGGCGCTCTGGACATTTTTCCTGGTTAGCTTGTCCTTGATATTGCTAGCTTGATCGTACTCGTCCCTCAGGTACTTTATAACATCATAAACATTTCTTCCAGGTGGGATATATAGGGAAATAAGCTCAGTACCTCTACCCCTCTTACCCTTCAGCTCTTTTATCAGCTTCTTGAACTCGTATCGCTCGTAGGTTAGGGACAAAGTTTTTCACCCTTACGAGAGGTGGAATGGCATCCGACTTAAAAAACTCCATCAGGTGTAGCATGGTGCCTATGATCCAAGTTGTGCTGTTCGAAGACACGCGGGTCGGTGACATCTCCCCCTTGACCGACCTCACACTGATGCAGGAGGTCGTAGTTGGTGGAGTTAAGCAGTTCGAGAGGATGGATAAGTGGCTGGGTACTCGAACGAGATGGCTCGTGAGGAATGGCTATGAGGAGAAGGTCCCCAAGGATAGAAAACCCGATTTCGGAGATCCTGCTTTACTTCTAAATTCTCGTCTAATATCGCCTGAGGTCCTTTCTAAGGTCAGGGGTCTGGAACCCGGTGAGGCCTTGGTAAGCAAGGGGCAGGTGGTCGCCGCTAGGGTCAACTCACTCGATTATGATGACAGTCTCATGATCTTCAAAGGGGACGCGGGTACATTCAAAGTGAGGCCGTGCGATGCTCACCTGCTCACCTCGCCTTGGGATGTCTCCCCGACGTCGGTAATCACTCACCTGTCCAAGGACTTGATGGAGTTCTTTAAACCACCCGCTAGCAGGGAGTTCGGGGAAATCAGAGTACTAGGGAATTATCCCGTCAACCTACCCGAAGAACTAGATCTGATGGGGCCTGTAACGATAGACGCTAGGGAGGGGCCTGTAGTCATCGGTGAGGGCGTTCAAATTGAGCCGTACGCTTACCTCAAAGGTCCTCTCTATATAGGTCCGCATACGGTCATAGTCACTGGCTCTAGGGTTGCTGGGAGCTACATAGGGATGCACGGGAGGATAGGCGGGGAGGTAACAACTAGCATAGTGTCAGACTATTCGAACAAGTATCATTTGGGATTCTTAGGACACAGCTACGTCGGTAGGTGGGTGAACATAGGAGCTGGATCCATAACCTCCAACTTGAAGAACACTTATGGTGAGATCAAGGTGGGAGGAGTTCCGACAGGCCTCAATAAAGTGGGCGCATTCATAGGAGATCATGCCAAGCTCTCCATAGGGACATTGACGTACGCGGGAGTCAGGATCGGTCCCGCATCGCACCTACATGGTCTAGTACATGAAGATGTACCTCCGTTCACCATTTACGCTAGGAGTCTAGGATGGGGCCTCTATGAGCTGGATCCCGAGTCGGCCATCAGGACCTACAGGAGAATGGCTCCACGCAGAGGCGTGGACCCTGACCCGGTCGAGGAGCAGCTTCTCAGGAAGCTCTTCTACGAAACCGAACATCTCAGAAGGAGCAAGGGAGTAAAGAAGGGAAGACTGGTAGTGAGGTAGAGCCGGGTGGGGGACTCGAACCCCCGTCTACGGGTCTGCAGCCCGCTGCCTGAACCGCTCGGCCAACCCGGCCCATCATTGTATGGGGAGATCACCGTAATAAGTTTTGTTCCGAGTCAAAGTTATAAATGGGTTGACCCTCAACTACTGAGTAGGGCCCGTAGCTCAGCAAGGATAGAGCGGCGGCCTCCTAAGCCGCAGGTCGGGGGTTCGAGTCCCCCCGGGCCCGCCATGTGCGGCCGTAGTCTAGCCTGGATAGGATGCCGGCCCCCCAAGCCGGCGACCCGGGTTCAAATCCCGGCGGCCGCACCATTCTTGAACTGCTTATAGGACAATGTGCGAGATTCTGATTTGGAATGCCCAGCCAAGTGGATCAATCGAGTCTAGATCGATAGTATCTCAGCGGACTAAGTGCCAGATTAGCATTCGTGATGAATGTGGCTTGACTGGTGCGGGGGGTGGGATTCGAACCCACGCGGGCCTACTGCCCACCAGCTCCTAAGGCTGGCGCCTTGGACCTATCTCGGCCACCCCCGCCCGCTCTCTATCTGAGTGTCAAGGATATTTAACTATATTCCCGCTCGAGAATTAACTAAGTATGCTCCTCATAAGTCTGGGTATCTCTTGCGGATCTCTCAATTCGTGGAACTTGCCGTTACCCAGTCTAGCTAGGTCCCTGCAGAACTTAGCTCCTCTGCTGGAAGATCTCCTCCCTACGTAAACTACATGCAATCCCCTGATATGGGATACCACTTTTCTCGGATCTTCCCCCACGTTGTACTCTCCATCGGTCAGCAATATGAACCTCGGATTCACCAGACCCTTGGACTCCTCCAGAGCCTTGATTAAGCCGTCAGCTATATTGGTGTAACCCAAGGGCACCAAGTCCAATATATCCTCCACGACCTCCACGGACTCCTTTCTCTCATTCGCATGCTTGATCGGAAAGGCCTCGCTGTTGAATCCAATAACGGAGTACTTACCTCCTCTGATCTTGTGAGATATCAGCGCGGCCATGGTAGCAGCGCTCAGTATCTTCCTGCCGGACATGGAACCACTGGAATCTATTATGACGACAGCAGAGTACTCCCCTCTCCTCTTATCTAAACCCACGATATCGCTGTAATCCAACTCATCTATCTTCTTTCCCCTCTCGATTAGGTCTTCGATGGTCCTCTCGACATCAAAATCCATTCCCACTTCATAAGGTGCTTCTGATCTCCTGTCCTCCTCCAAATTACCCCTCATCCCCTTTGCAACCAAGTTCACCACGGCCTTGGCTACCAGTCGCCTGAACATCCTCCTAGCTCTCTCGTTTAGCCTCCATCTGACCTGCCTGTACAGCCTGACAGCGGCCTCAGGATCTCTCTCTAGGGAAGAGATCATCTTGGGCGTGAAGTTGCCCTTGGATATGGCCTTAGCCACCACTATCTGGCTATAGTTAGATATCCTCAGCAATCCTTGGAGATCACCCTCCATCAGGTAGTACTCCGCAGCTTTCCTCAGCACCTCATAGTCGCTTGCCAGAGGTTCCCTAAGGTTTGGTATTTTCCTTACTTGGGGATAATCTGTCATCGGAGCCTTCAACGGCTCCTCAATTCGAGAAAACCCTCTCCCTCTCCAAGTACGGATCTAACTATGTCTCTTATCAGGGATTCCTTGCTAGCAGCTGTATCCCTGAGCTCTATCCTCTGAGGTAGGACCATAAGAGCGGCATTATACCAGCGATCCCCATCGCCCCTCAGCATCAGCGCTATCTTCGCCAAGTCTATGGACGATCTTATTGAACCACCCCTCAGGATGCTCGGGTGTTCTCTGGTGCTCCTTACTATATCCACGCTGATCTCGGCGGTTTCATCATCGATGTCGGGCACATGCCTCCTAACTATCTCTACCTCCTCCTCCCTCCTAGGATATCCCAGCTTAACGAGAACGAACCTGTCTTTCAAGGCCTCAGATAACCTGAGCACGCCTACATCCTCCTCCGGATTCTGCGTGGCTATTATGAGGAACCCCTCCTTCGCTTTCAGGGTCCCTAAGTGGGGTATGTGGATGAGACCCTCATCCATGACGGGGAGAAGCGCGTTCTGAGCCGATTCCGGGAGTCTGTTCAACTCGTTTATGAAGAGGACAGAGCCGCTGGTCGCAGCCCTAGTGAGGGGTCCTGGGACGAAGGCCTCCTCGACATATCCCTTCTTCAATACCATAGGAGGGTCCCAGTATCCAATAAGCTTCGTTTCGTTAAGTCTCTCATCACCATCTACCCTCACGAAGTCCCTAGAGAGGTATTCGGCTATCGATCTGGCGAGGAGCGTCTTGCCGACACCCACCGGTCCCTCCAAAAGTATGTGTCTACCGCTTTTGACCGCGACCAGCATCTTGAGTAGCTCTTTTCGTCTCCCTACTATGCCATATCGCTGACCTATCTCCTCTACCTCATCCAGCAGCCCCTTTACCAGCATCTCTCCTATCATGCATATTTGCCCAACGTCGAATATTAAGTTGAGCCGAGCGCCGCCTTTCTTAGTAACAAAAGAAACCATACTCTGAAAGGTAATCTAAATATAATAACTAATTATTTTAGCCAACTATCAATAAACTTGCTTACTATGGAGAATACTTCGCTGGCATTTAACCTCGTGGTGTCTATCACTAGATGGAAGGGGGTGAGGTCTTTGCCGAGCTCAAAGCCGTAGATTCTCTTATAGATGCGATAAGTCTCCTCTTCCTTCAATTTTATTCTCTTTACCGCCTCATCAAAGCTTATCCTGTCTCTTCTAGCTACTCTGAGGGCCCTAACTTCTAGATCTGCTTTCAGGAAAATCTTGATACAGTCCTCGGATTCCAAGAGGTAGGCCATGGTCCAAGAGTCCAGTACATAGCCTCCCTCAGAGGCTAAGGACATGAGCCTCCTGTCCACTTCCTTATCCAGCTCCGGATTGGACATCCTCTCGGCCATCGCCCTGCTGGCCTCCTCCCTTTCCCACCAGCCCGGATCCTTCAGGCTCTCCTTACCCCCTATTATCTCCTTCAGTATATCTCCGCCGGATATCCTCTTCAATCCGTACCTCTCAACCAACCTCCTAGCTAGTGTACTCTTGCCGCTCCCGGTGAGACCCGATAGGCACACATTGAACTTCTTCCTTCCCAATCGATCACCCTCAGATGTCGGTCAGTGGCCACTCTATCTCATCTATCCTCCACTGGGGTTTTATGGAGGACTCCTTAATGGGTTCGGCCCCCCTTATCCTATAAGAGAGTATCGCGGTCCAGGCTATCATAGCCCCATTGTCCCTCACAAGCTCCACGGGGGGCACCTTGAGCTTGGCACCCCTCTCGCGGCACATAGTCCCCGCTTTCTCCTTCAATCTAGGGGAGGCAGCGACCCCTCCGACCAATAAAAGCTCGTCTTTACCGCTCAGGGCCAAGGCCCTCTCGGCCACTTCTATCGTCATGGAAAAGGCCACTTCCATGAAGCTCCAGACGACATCCTCGACTCTCTCTCCCGACTTTATCCTTCTCAATGCCTCGGTGAGGAGGCCGCTGAACGAAAGGTCCATCCCCTTCACGGTGTAGGGGAGCTCCACCCACTTACCCACCATCCTATCCAATTTCGGCCCAGCTGGAAAGGGCAGTCCTATTTCTCTGCCCAATTTGTCCTGAGCATTACCCAAGCCCACATCTAGGGTCTCTCCTAGGACGACATACCTCCTGCCGTTGTGAGTGATCACCTGAGTGTTGCCGCCGGAAACATAGAGCACAACGGGATCATAGCTCTTGGTGACCTTCCTGCCTATCTCCACGTGGGCCAAGGGGTGGTTGACACCCACTAGGGGCTTCTCATATTTCAGCGCCAGCGATCTGGCGACGAAGGCCCCTATTAACAGAGCTTGTCCTATTCCGGGTCCCCGGGAATAACCGATGATGGAGATGTCAGAGAGGGTCAGGCCAGCCCGATTCAAGGCGTCCCTCATCACCTTCACTGCAGTATTGAAATGATGTTCAGCTAACTCATGCGGCCTCATGCCCCCCTCTGGAGACTTGTAGGAGTCCCACACGTTGGCGAGTATCTCGCCCTCTGAGGTTACGATCCCCACTCCGAAGGTGTGGGCCGTCGACTCTATACCTAGGGAGATCACCTCACCCTCTCGTAGACCCTCAGTATTTCCTCGAATGGTACATCCCCCTCCCTCACTAGCACAGGTCTCTCACCCGTGAGGTCAACCACAGTAGATGGTCTGCTGGGTGGAAGGACGCCGTAGTCAAGGAGTAGATCCACCTCAATCTCCTCAGCTACCTCCCTCGGATCTCTCTTAGGGGGTGAGCCCGACCTGTTCGCGCTGGTGGCCGTTACGGCCCTACCAAAGGATCTAATGAGGTCACGAGTCAGATCCAGATTCGGGATCCTCACACCTATGGCCTTAGGATTCACAGAATCCGGAACTCTCTTGGTCTTGGGCAGTATGAAAGTCACCTTGCCCGGTAGGAAGTGCCTAACCAACTCCCTGCTCACCTTGTTCAACACGGCGTACCCCTCCAACATGTCAAAGTCGCTGACCGCTATAGTCAGTGGCTTGTCTCTCTCCCTACCCTTGACCTCGTACACCCTCAACACCGCTTCCTCGTTCTCCGCATCTGCCCCCAGCCCATACACAGTGTCTGTGGGGTAGACCACTAGCCCTCCGGACCACCACACACTCACCACTTCACTGACGCAGGCGTCATCGCACCCTCTCCTAACGTCCAGCCACTTCACAAGGCGAATGGGATGAAACGATTTAATAATCCTCCCGTGAGAGTCCCAGCGATAGGATATGGATAATGAGCAGCTTGAATCTTACTTGAAACTGGGTGAAGAGCACTCTTACATCCTAGAGCAGATGAGAAGAAAGATTGAACCCGGTGCAAGCGTTTTGGATCTTGTTGAAGAATCCGAGAGACTGGTCAGGGAGAGGGGATACTCACTGGCCTTCCCCACTAACCTCTCCATAAACGAGGTCGCAGCTCACTACACTCCCTTTCCCGGAGACGAATTGAGGATCCCGGAAACCGGCTTGATAAAGCTGGACATGGGCTCCCACTTGGAAGGGTGGATAGTAGATGCGGCTAGATCCGTCGCTCTCGATGAGAAGTACGAGGAGATGGTTCAAGTTGCCAGAGAGGCGCTCGATAGGGCGATAGAGAGGATGATTCCGGGGAGTAAGATAAGGGAGGTCAGCGAGGCGATATATGACACGATAGTATCAGCAGGATACAAGCCCATACGCAACCTCACTGGCCATATGGTGAGGGCATACGAACTCCACGCTGGCGTCGAGGTTCCAAACGTCCCAACCGGAAGAAGCATGGGTTACAGGATCAAGGATGGAGATATCTTCGCGATAGAGCCCTTCGTAACATTCCCGGAGGCCAGAGGGTATGTGGTTCCTTTGGGGGAGCCCCTAATATTCTCCTTGGGTAGGAAGAAGGGCAGGACCCGCGATGAGATGGAGAGGAGAATTCTCAAGATAGTGGAAAAGAACTACAAGGGACTTCCCTTCTGCGAGAGATGGTTATTCAGGGAGATCGGCCACAGAGTTAATCATGCTCTGTCCAGACTTGTGGATAAGAGGATCCTCATACCCTACCCTCCCTTGGTCGAGGTCTCAGGCATGATGGTCGCCCAATACGAGGACACAGTTCTCGTGACTGCAGATGGCCCCCTCAGGCTTACGGGGGAGGGGGATTGAGGAGAAAGGCCAAGGGAACTAGGGCAGAGAGGGATCTCTTGGACAAGTTATGGAAGCACGGAATAGCGGCAGTGAGAATAGCAGGAAGTGGGTCCACCAGTCATCCATCCAGCGATGTGATCGCTGGATACAAGGGAAGAATAGCCGTAATCGAAGTTAAGACCACATCTAAGGATACCGTTTACATCCCCTCAGATGAGGTGACCTCTATGAGGAGGCTGGCAGAGCTGCTTGGGGGCGAGTGCTGGTTCGCGGTGAAGTTCTCCTCAGATAGAGGTAAGTTCTTCCTGCTGAAAATGGATGAAGCTAGGAAATTGAAATCAGGATCTATCGCCATAGACATAGAGACAGCGAGGTCCAAGGGGCTGTCGATAGAGGACTTCGCCCGAGTGATCAGGGCTTGAACCAAGACATCTTGTAGCTGATCACATGCTCTCCAGAAACTAGCGATACGACGAGGTCCTTTCTCACCGATGTAGCAACCCTCCCAGACCTTATCAGATCGACGGGACGCACCTTATCTCCCACTGATCCAGCTACGCATAGGTAAGGTGCATGTTCGAGACCAGGACCTCTCTCGTATATCAAGAAGTCAGCTCCATACTTGGATCCAGCCTTAGGAACATATCCCAAATCCCTCCAGTACCTGAACACCCTTTCTCTGATCCTCGATCCCTCTCTCACCTCCGAAAAGATCCTTCTCAACTTTTCTAGGTCTAGGTCCTTACCATCGTAGGTTTCAACTCTCAGTTTGCCCTTAGAGGAGAGGTATATAGCTTCTATTAGAGGGAGCTGCAAGGGCTCCTCGTACCGCTTGAACGGTTCGGGCTTATCCACACCGAGAGGATGACCCCAAAATCCCTTAGCGTAGAGATCTCCGGATCTCTCGTCGAACACTATAACCCTATCTCCCACTAGGGTACCTATCAGCTCCGGCAACTCTTCGACATCGTATCCGGTTCTCTTATCGGGTAGGAAGTTTTGAGCCCTGTAGTAGGTGACATTCATCTCGTCATCCACGACAGCCAATATCAGACCTTTCCTTAGCTTGGCCACCTTCTCAACGGTGTCTAAGATGTACTTGTGGGGTATGGGCCGATCCTCGGAGAGAGGGAGGATCAGATCCTTGGCAGCAACCTCTCCCACTCTAGCTCCCTTTGGATAGAGCCTGAGGAAGTCAGTTGACCTCTCGTACACGACGAGCCTTTCCTTTCTCCTTAGATCGCTGTACACCACGTACTTCAAAAAGGCCCTAGGATCGCCCACGAAGAGTCTCATAAGATCCCTCAGCCCGACTTCACCGCATTCGCCGAGTACCCTCAACCTTCCCCTCCAAACTAAGAATGCAGCCTCAAGTGGATGAAGCTCGAGCTCGCTACCAACGATCTCACCGTATCCCTGCTTATAGAGTCTGTCGACCTGCTCTGACACATATACCATCCCTTTCCTGAGCCTTCCCTTTACAGGCATTCCCGCACCCTCAGAAAACCAACCTATTCTCCAATCCCTCGAATAAGGAGTTCAGCACATTCTTGGCCAAGTCGATCCCGATGTCGGGATCACTCCCTTTCCTCACATGCTCCACGAAGTATGCGAGTTCTCCCTGCAGAGGCTCCTTCCTCCTTATCCTCGGCTGCTCGATCCTGTCTGAGGACTCTATCCTCACCGTTTGATCAGGGTAGTTCACGATGAGGCTGCCCCCGTCACCCATTATCAGCGCTTCCCTTATCCCCGATGGAGTGAGCCAATTCGTTTCAATGGTGGAAACTATTCCATCTGGGAATCTAGCGAGGAATATCGCAAGGTCCTCTCCTCCCTCACCTTCCAGCAGCTTAGCCGTGTAGGAGGACACACTTGAGGGTGCCCCTCCCACTATATGGTGCTGCACGTACATCTCATGTATAGCTAAGTCTAAGGAGACACCTATTCTCCAGCCGATACTCTTTTTAGGGAGTCTTCCTACTCTCCTAGACCATATAGACAGCAGTTTTCCTATTCTTTCATCATCTAAGAGCGATTTGGCCATGGATACGGCCGGATTGAAGAGTTCTATGAACCCAGGCATGAAGACGCCATCGGCTCTCTTAACAAGGGATTCCAGATTCGAGAGCTCTTCCCTGCTGATAACTACCGGTTTCTCGACGAGTACGGATGTACCTGCCTCTAAAGCCTCTTTCGTGGCTCGAAAGAGGTACTGCGGAGTGACAGCTATGCTCACGGCATCCAAAGATTCCTTCCTGATCATCTCCTCTATCGACGTGTAATGGTTCACATGGTAAATCTCCGCCAACCTCTTGGCGTTTTCCTCAACGATATCCATGACAGCAACTAGTTGAGCCTCACCTATGGTCCTGTACACCCTAGCGTGGGCGGATCCGAACCACCCGCATCCTACTACACCGACTCTGACAGGCAAATCCGATCCCGATAGGTATATTTCTTAGCCCATAAAAAGGGACCGGTGTGGGTCCATGGGGGGCGGCGACATCAGGGGCTATTTGAGACTCTTCCGTCCCAAGAACGCCCTAATGTCCATCTTAGGAGTTCTTGTCGGATGGGTGAACGCATCCGCTTTCCCTGAGCTCATTCCGAATCTGATCTTGGCTTGCGTTGTGCCGCCCCTCATCCTCATGGCCGGTAATGCGGTGAACGACTACTTCGACGCTCCCATAGACAAGGTGAATAAGCCAGACAGACCCATACCATCCGGGGAGGTCTCCCCTAGGGAAGCGATGACTTCCTATATCGTCTTGTCCCTCATAGGGGTAGCCTTGAGCATTCCCTTAGGTGTGGAAGAGTTTATCATCGCCTCTCTCTTCGCCCTCTCTTGGTACCTCTATGCCCGATGGATCAAAGCGATGGGTTTGGTAGGTAACATCTTAGTCAGCTTGGGGGTCGCATTTACCCTCATATTCGGAGCCTTGGCAGCTGATGGACTCAATGGAAAGGTGATCCTATTCTCTATGATAGCCTTCACATCCAACTTAGCTAGAGAGGTAGTGAAAACCGTGGAAGACCTGAAAGGTGATTCTCTTTACGGCTTGAGGACAGTAGCGGTGGTGATGGGCCCTAGGGGAGCAGGCGTTTACGCCTCTCTGATGATCCTTGTAACATCCGTCCTGACGCTGATACCTCTCCTAGCTGGTCTGACGGGACCAGCCTACTTCCTCCTCTCAGTGGTCCTCTCCCTTCCCCTATTACTCTATTCCGCTAGAGAATCGCTCAAAATAGATGAGATTAAGGCTGAGAGACTGAGCAGCATGCTGAAACTCTCCATGTTCCTCGGAATAATGGGGATGCTACTGGATCCCCTCATCCGAGGAACCTGAGGAGGCTTCTCCTCTCGAGGACGCCGATCACCTTATCGTCTTCGTCGACCACGGGAAGGGCTGGTAGACCAGATTCTAGGAAGAGGTCCCTGGCCTCGTTCACCGGGACGAATCCTATGAGCCTCCTTGGGGCCTCCACCATCACATCCTCCACTAAGATCTTCCTGACCACGTTGTCCATGCGTACGGGATCCACATTTTCCCTGACGTCTAGAAAAGCCCTTGCCAGATTCCTCTCAGTAACTATGCCTATAAGCTTCCCTCCCTCCACCACAGGGAGTATCCTAGCGCCTCTCTCAAGCATCACATTCCTCGCATGGACTATCCTCTCATTGGGCATTATCCTCGGGTGATCTCCCTTCACCAAGACCTCGATATCGCCATCATAATCTAGAGACTTCACCAGATCAGTCTCGGTAATTATACCCACCAACCTATCTCCTTCCACCACTGGGAGCGATCCGATCCCGTTTTTGAGCATAATGGAAACTGCTTCCTCTATGGACATTCTGGGACCAATAGTAACTGGAGGTTCGGTCATCAGGGCGCTGACGTATATCCTCCTAGCCGGTATCCTCTCGAACCTAGACGAGCCTAAGCCCTCCATTATGTCCCTTATGCTGAGCACGCCGACGACCCTATCTCCGGAGGTGACGACCAAGTGGTTCACGTCGTTCCTCTCCATGAGGTCCAATGCGACCTCTACAGTTTCCCCCTTATCGATCGTGATGACTGAAGTCCTCATAAGCCTAGAAACATCAATCCGAGGCATTTGCCACACCTCTCACTAGGGCCTTCTTATCGACCACACCCACTAGCTCGTTCCCATCGAAAACGGGGATAGCACTCACTCCCCACTCGACCATGTACCTAGCAGCCTTGGCTGCATCTTCCTCGGGATTGAGCCTTATCCCTATCTCCTTCATTATATGCCTAGCGGTCTTCACCCGGACGTCCATGCTGATCCTTCCGGTCCTCGATGGGATAAGAACGTACTTCTTAGCGAGATTGGGTTCCCACAGGGCTATGTCCCCCTCAGTTATCATGCCTAAGTAATTGCCCTCCGATCCAACTATCAGGACCCTGTTTCCGTTGGCTATCAGCTTGGCCACCTTCTTTAAGTTGGTGTTCGGGGCTATCACCTGATAGTTCTCATCCATCAAATCCCTTATCTTGTAGGAGCCCCTCATATTCTCGGCGAAGAACCTAGAGATATCTGTCTCCGTCAATATGCCCACCAAGGATGAGTCCTTCACCACTGGAAGGCCCCCTATGCCCCTCTCATCCATCACCTTGGAGGCGGTCCTGACAAGCTCATCAGGCCCTATTGTTACGGGATTCCTCGTCATGAACCTATCGATTAGGGAGTTCTCCGGATTCCTCCATCTCCAAGGAGCGCCCCTCCTAGCTAAGGCCTTGGCGATGTCCGTCGCGGTAATTATCCCAACTACCCTATTTCCCTCCACAACAACCAAACGCCTTATCTTCCTCTCCAACATGAGGTTCCGGGCCCTACCGAGGGTATCTCGGGGGGTCACAGTGACAACTCTATCGGTCATATAATCCTTTACCTTAGCCATCAAAATCGGGTACCCCCTCTATACTAGGCTCCAACCCTTCTTAGACTTAGCTAGCCTCAACCTCTCGGACAGGATGAACCATATGTGCGGAGCCACCTTCAGGATGTCGCGGGAGGAGATTATCCCAACCACCTTCTTGTTGGAGTTCACCACTATCAGCCTTCTGACGTTGTGCTCCACCATGATCCTCGCGGCCTCATCAATATCTATGTTGTCCCTGACTATGACAGGCTCCTTAGTCATGACTTCCTCTACCTTAACCTCTTCAGGTTTCCTTCCGTCCTTCTTAGCTATGTACCGGGAAATCAGGTCCCTCTCCGTGACTATACCCCTCAGGACCCCTTTCTCCATCACGACCACGGAGCCTATATTGTGCTCGCTCATGAGCTGTGCTACCTTGAACACCGTATCCTGAGGGGTCACGGTAATCAGGTTCCTGTTCATTATCTCGGATACCTTCAGCCTGAACTTGGGTTCCTCACCTTTCTCGGGGAGCAGAGACCACATAACCATCACTCCACTATCGTAACTTTCCCGGGGGGCAACGCCCTCACTATACTATCCACACTCACTTCCACAGGCTCCGCCGGGGGTTCTGAGTACCCACGTATTTTAATGTTTTCTTGCAGCCAGCTCTCCAGCACATTCTTTAACACTTTTGCGGCCTCTTCCTTGCCGGTGGATCCAGGTCTAAGGCATACGGAGTAGAGGAAGGGAGCTCCCGGAGGTGCTGCAGTCAATTTGATCCCATCAGGGGTCTCCTGAAAGCCCACGCAGACCTCGAGCCTCACCCGCAGGTAGTTCCTCCTTCCAGTTATGTAAAAGCTCCCCTTCGGGAGATACAGTCCAGAAGGCGCGTGTTTCGAGACTTGGGATCCCTTGACGTAGTAAACGTCCACTGAGGTCAGACCTTCTCTCCACGCTCTAGAAAACACTCCCGCTGCGGTGGCCGCTTGATTCACTGATGCCTCATCCGGCTCCTTCCCACCAAGCTTGAGTACCACCACTGAACCCCCCGGCATGTCAACGTGGAAGAACAGATCGTTCTCGTCCAAATACTTGGACACTATCTCGGCGTTGGTTTGGGAATCCCTTCCCCCTATCACCAAGAAGCCCCCTGACGTGTAGAACCACCTGAATCTCTCGTACCATCGGAGCTTCCGTCTCCTAGTCGGGACCTTTCTGGAAGCCATCTCCTCAGCCTCACTTCTGAGCCTGTTCAGCTTCTCCTTCAGGGACGAAATTGCGGTATCTATCCTCTCATGCTTCTCTCGATACTTCTTCGCCCTGTTATAGTACTCGGAAGCGTTCTCAGTGGCTGATTTGAGCATGTCTAGCTCGATCTCCCGACCATCCAGATTCAACACGACCTTGCCGGACTTCCTGTCGACTGAAACTATAGGGGGAGGTGAAACCCCCTTCCTAGCCTTCCTCAGCGCCTCATCAACCTCGGTCAAGTGAAGATATATGAGATCGCCAATGGACCTGTACTCCTCCGCCTTTTCCGCATACTCCTTCTTCAGCTCTTCCTGCCTTTGAATCTCAACCTCCAGCGACCTTATCCTCGGGTCTTCCTCGTATTCAGGCCTCTTAGCGGTATAATAGAGCTGAATCGCTCTAGACAAACTAGATACGGTTCTCCTCTCCATCTGGAGGTGAGTTAGCGGAAAGGCCGAGAAGTTCACCACTTCATCGCCCTGAACGTAAATCACGGGTTCCGTCTCCCTATTGAGGAATGAATGGATCAGATCAGCAATCTCATCGATGGGAACCTCGGTCTCGGGTAGCGGTGACTTCAGATCCACACCCGTCAGGTGAGAGATCTCGTCCGTGTAAGGGGGGCCCACCCCGAAGGATCCTATCAACACCTTCCACAGGGGCAGTTTCTCCCTCACACCTTCCCTGAGGAGCGCTAGTATGGCATCCCTGTCTCTAGGATCCAGCTCAATCCCCGGACCAGCTGGTGGCCGGTAGATCTCGCCGGGCTTGATGGATCTACCCCTAAACTCGACCCTCTTGAGTGGCAAAAGGATCTCACCTTCCTGAGCGAGTATGAGGTTCCCTCCGCCAAACAGCTCCACTACAAGCTGCATATCACTGAAAGATAATCGGAGGATTCTCTCAACTCCTATCTGGGATATCTCAGTGAACCTCCTACCCTCTAAGTGCTTCCTGAGGGCCATGATGAATGACGGCGGGCTCCGAGGTTTTGGCCACTTGAGGTCTGTCAGAAAGATGAAGCCGCTCAGGTCGATCACGAGCTCTCTGCTCCCATCAACTTCTGGATAGAAGACGAGGGAAAAGACACCATCATCCAGCATGTACGCTTTCTTAAGTATTTTACCCTCCAGAGAGAGCAGCTCTCTGACCAGATGCCTGAGATCCAAGCCAGTGATCTTCCTCTTACGTCCCATACAGCCTTTCTCAGGTCAGCTCCCTTTATATATTCAATTGGTTACTGGGGCATGATGAAGCCAAAGCACAAAGTCTACTACTTCAGGGTAGCTCTATCGTCCCTAGTCGGGCTAGTGAGCGGTATTGCTGGACTCACTCCGATGGAGGGACTGAGCTTCTTCTTGCTTGCTTACTTCCTCGTTACGCCCCTCTCCCTCAAACTCTGGGGGGACGAACTGAAGGACATGGGACTGATGAAACTATACAGGGAGGCCTTGGGATCATCGTTCTTAGCTCTCCTCCTGATCTGGACCTTAGTTATTAATCTGATGGGTCCAGGAGTTCCCATCTACGTTGTGAGGGCATCTTGGGGTGGTATATACCCCATACAGACGATAGACGGTCGAATCGTTGGTCCCGACGAGAGACCTCTAGCCGGATACAATGCCGTTTACCTGAAGCTCACGGACCACAACATAGAGGACATATACATCGGTTCTTACGCCAAAATGGGAGACCTAACGAAAGTCATACTAGGTCACACGGAGGTAACCCTATCTAAAGGGGAGATACTCATCTCCGGTGTCTACAATTTGTCGATCGGATCAGACTATGAGAGGATGAGCAAGCTATTGGGGAACATAACCATGTTCATGAATGGGACCCTCATCATAAATGGGACTCTGAAGCTCAATCCCGGCGAGACCAAGGAGTTTACCTACAACTCCACCATAATGGAAGTGTCTCACACTGCTCCCGGCGTCCTCGACGTAGAGATAAACTCGACGAGGGATAGGATCACCGATTACCCCGTTTCAGCCTTCATAAGCTCAATAGAGGAGAAGGAAGGATATATCTTCGTATTCGACTCAGTTAAACCGTTTTGGAAGACTAGGACGGCTAGGGTAGATGATAGTTACGTTGTCGTCCTGCCCCCGGGGTGATATAGTGGGCAGGAAGCTGGTGGATGTCGAGGCTGATGTGGGGTTCGAGGTATGGGCTAGCGATCTGAACTCCCTCTTCGAGGAGGCAGCCCTCGCCATGTATGAGGTAATGGTGGATGTCGAGAGCGTTAATCCAGTTGTGGAGAAGGAGCTGGAATTGGAATCCGAGGACCTCTCCCTACTTCTCCATTCATGGCTGTCAGAGCTTCTGTTCATCACGGATGTGGAGGGTTTGGTGTTCTCGAAGTTTGAGGTCATGATCCAAGGTACCAAGCTCAGGGGCAAGGCGTGGGGCGAACTAGTGGATCCTGAGAGGCACAAGCCCAAGACCGAGGTGAAAGCAGTCACCTACTACAAACTCAAAGTGGAGAAAGAGGGAGACCTCTGGAGGGCCGTGGTTATTCTGGATCTATGATATACAAGGACGGCATCGAGCATGCCGCTGAAGTTCGCTGTCTTCACAGGAGAGGGCCCTCCTGACATACCAAACTTTAATAAACCCCAAGCTTGTCTTGTGTTGGAAAGTTAACGGGGTGCTAGTAATGCCCAGAAGACACGGTTCGCTACAGTTCGCTCCTCGGAAGAGGGCTAGAACTCAGAAGGCAGTCTTCAGATCCTACCCTGAACTGCCCCTTGAGGAGCCGACCCTAGTGGCCTTCCCAGGCTATAAGGTGGGCATGATTCACGTCATGATGAAGGAGGATAGGCCAGGTAAGCTCAACATAGGTCAACCCGTGACCCTAGCCTCCACCGTGGTGGAGACCCCTCCAATAGAGGTGGTCGGCTTCAGGCCCTACGTGGGAACCTACTACGGGCTGAAGGCCGTGACCACAGCCCTCAAAATCGAGCAGAATGATCTGATCTCCAGAACTCTCACCATAGGCGATGGAGTTGACAACTGGGACGAGGCCTTGTCTAGGGTGGAGGCTAACAAGGACAGGATAGAGGAGGTTAGGATTTTAGCCTACACCAGACCTGATCTGGCGGGAATACACAAGAAGAAACCGGAATTCCTCGAGATTCCGATTAAGGGCGGATCGATGGATAAGAGGCTTGAGTACGCCCAGTCCTTGGTGGGCTCCAAGGTCAAGGTGAACCAAGTCTTCAAAGTGGGTCAACTAGTCGATGTTACCGCGGTCACCAAGGGGCATGGTTGGCAGGGAGTCGTCAGGAGGTTCGGAGTCGAGCTGCTCAGGCATAAGGCCGGTAAGGGCAGGTGGAGGGTCGGGAGCTTGGGATCTAGGCATCCGCCCTATGTAACTTGGAGGGTCCCGAGGGCTGGCCAGACTGGTTACCACAAGAGGACGGAGTACAACAAGAGGATACTGATGATGGCCGACCTGTCAGAGGAGGGAGCCCTGAACGTAACACCCAAGGGTGGATTCAAGAATTACGGGATCCTAAAGAGCCAGTATGTTGTCCTCTCCGGATCGATACCCGGTCCAGCGAAGAGGTTCGTGTTCATGAGGCACCCGATAAGGCCCAAGTACGAGGAACTCCCAGAGCCCGAGATAAGCTATGTGAGCTCCGTGGGCTGGTTAAAGAGGTGATTACATGGTCTCGGTCCCAGTGTTCAATCTGAACGGTGAGAGGATAGGGGAGGTGAAGCTCCCCTCCATCTTCGACATGGAGGTCAGGCCCGACACCATAAGGCGGACCTACCTATCTCAACTGACCGCTAGGATACAGCCCCAAGGTAGGGATCCCCTAGCTGGACTCAGGACGTCGGCTGAATCTTGGGGCGCGGGTCACGGAGTGGCTAGGGTACCTAGGGTGAAGGGTAGAGGCTATCCCGCTGCCAGCAGGGCGGCTAGAGCGGTCATGACCGTGGGCGGCGCTAAGACCACGGCACCCAGATCTTGGAAGGTCATCTGGGAGAGAGTGAACAAGAAGGAGAGGAGACTGGCCATCCTATCGGCCATAGCGGCGACTGGGAGGATAGACTTGGTCAAGGCCCGGCATAGGGTGGATTTGGACCATGTTCCCTTGGTAGTGACGGACGATCTGGAAGGTATATCTAAGACATCTGAACTCTACTCCCTGTTGCTGAAGCTAGGCCTGAAGGACGAGCTGGACAGGACCAAGAGGAGGTTCAAGAAGATAAGGGCCGGACGAGGTAAGATGAGGGGAAGGGTCAGACAGAGAGCTAGGGGTCCGCTCATAATATACCTCAACGAGGGCTCTCCGGTAGCTAGAGCCGCTAGGAACATACCCGGAGTTGATGTCGTTGCTCTCAGGAACCTGAGCGTGATCCACTTGGCCCCGGGAGGTGTTCCGGGGAGGCTGACCCTGTGGACGGAGGGAGCCCTCCGTTCCTTGGAGGAGGTGATGGGTATTGCCTAAGATAAGCGACTTCGATCCCTACAAGATACTGAAGGCCCCAATCTCCACCGAGAAAGTTGTTAGGATGATCAACGAGGAGAACAAGCTGGCTTTCTTCGTGGACAGGAGGGCCAACAAGAAGGAGATAAAAAGGGCTGTCGAGGAAGCCTTAGACGTCAAAGTAGAGAGGGTGTGGACCATAATTACCATAGACGGCAGGAAGAAAGCATATGTGAAGCTCAGTCCCGAGTATAGGGCCTCGGATGTTGCTGCCAAGCTGGGCATAATAGGGTGATGATATGGGTAAGCGTATACTGGTTCAGAGGAGGGGAAGGGGAGGTATCCAGTTCAGATCTAGGGATCATCTCAAGATAGCTCCCGTGAAGTACCCGCCTCAGATAGGGCTGAGTGACCTCGTGAGAGGGATCATAAAGGAGATACTGCACGAGCCAGGGAGGCACACTCCGATCTCCCTAGTGGAGCTCGAGGATGGCACCAAGTTCTACTACGTGCCTCCTGAAGGAGTATACGAGGGTCAGGAGATACAAATAGGTCCTGGAGCCGAGATAAAGACGGGAAACGTCCTTCCCCTAGCCGATATACCTGATGGAACCCTAGTATCTAATGTGGAGATAAGGCCGGGAGACGGAGGAAAGATAGCTAGGAGGAGTGGGACCTACGCTCTAGTGTTCTCTCACGAGGGAGACAGAGTCCTCTTGAGGCTCCCCTCCAGAAAGGAGAAGTTCGTGGACGCCAGATGCAGGGCCACTATAGGTATAGTGGCTGGTGGCGGCAGGATAGAGAAGCCATTCATGAAGGCCGGTCTCAAGTACTACCACGAGAGGACCCACCCGAAGAGATGGCCCGTGGTCAGGGGCGTGGCCATGAACCCGGTCAGCCACCCGCACGGTGGCGGATCCCACAAGAGGCCTGGCAAGCCAACAACCGTGGCTAGGACGGCCCCACCAGGGCAGAAGGTCGGACACATAGCCGCTAGGAAGACCGGTAGGGCCAAGAGGAGGGCTGGCCTCTGAGCCCAACCTTTATTTATGGCGTAAGTGCTGGTGACATGTATGTCCTCCAAGGAATTCAGGTACAGGGGTTATACGCTGGAGCAGCTCCAGAGCATGACTCTAGATGAGCTGGCAGAGGTGATGCCAGCTAGAATCAGAAGGACTCTGAAGAGAGGTCTATCTCCTGAGAACAAGAAGCTCTTGGAGAAGATCAGGAAGTACAGGAGCAAGGGCATAGATAAGGTGATAAGGACCCACAGGAGGGACATGCCCGTCCTCCCCGAGATGGTGGGGGCGAAGATAGCTGTCCACAACGGGAAGGAGTTCGTCGAGATAACCATAGTCCCCGAGATGATAGGGCACTACTTGGGAGAGTTCGCGATGACCAACAGGATAGTGAGGCACGGTAAACCCGGTAAGGGAGCCACCAGATCCAGCAAGTTCGTGCCGCTCAAGTGATTCACCTTTTTATTCCCCCTCGCATTTATACCCCGGAGCCCGCGAGCATCGCTCGAGCCGGGGTGGCCGAGCCAGGACCAAGGTGCCCGCCTTGAGAGCGGGTGGCCCTCCGGGCCGCGAGGGTTCGAATCCCTCCCCCGGCGCTACACCTTGGGGAGCAGCTCTGGAGCGTTCCTCATGATGGCCACTCTGGGTTTACCTCCCAAGGATTTCAATTCCGAATTTATGGCCTCTTGCAGATCCCCATACCAAGAGAAGCCAATAGATCTGGCTTCTTCCTCGGAGATTCCATCGGAGACTATGACTACCTTTATCCTAGATCTCACCTTGGACCAGACCATGGAGTTGGCAGCACCCACGGGGTCCTCTACCTCTCCCCTCCTGACCTTGGCATCTATCTCTTCAGGGCTCAATCCAGCCAGCTCCAATACCTCCGGATGAGTGACGGCCACGCCCTCAGGGCAGGGTGTAGCGAGTATGAGGACTCCCCCGTCCCTGAGGATCATCTCAGCCGGATATAACGATTTGTGGGCCTGCCAAAACTCTATATCAGCTGGATAACTGCTGGCGATCACCAAATCGAGGTTGCTGGGAGTCTCAACTTCATACACGCGTCTAGCCTCGGCGACCGCCTCGGAAAAGACCTCCCTAACACCGCCCGCACCCACCCAAGTGGGCCTCCCCATCCCATCGACGACTACCTCCACCAACCCCCTCAGTCTGGCCCTCTCTGCAACCAAGTCCATGAGAGCCCTCACGGGGTTTTCCTTCACTCCCAAGAAACTCCTCCTCAGTCTAGCGCTTAGCAAGTGCATGTTTCCCACCGTCCTCTCACCGGACACCCCGGGCAGGACAATCTTCGATCCACCTGAGAATCCGGAGACGTGGTGAGGGGTAACCATCCCCACGCCTATCGATAAATCCACCTTCGTTAGGACGTCGCTCACCTCGATGGGAGACCCGTCAGGCATCGATCCGACTATAACCTGCTTTTCCGGATCCCTATAGTCGGGTTGAACGACCTCGACCCTCTCCATCGCCTCTCCGTACTTCCTTTCCAACTCCCCTTGAGTCATGGGTCTGTGCGTTCCCAAGGCGGCCAGCAGCAGAATGTCATCATCGCTCACACCAGCTGAATTTAGGTAGTCTAGGAGGAGTGGGAGGATGTCTGCAGTGGGAGTCGGTCTTGTAACATCGTCGGCAATTATAGCCACTCCCCTACCCGGGCGAATGATCCCATCCAAACCCCTCAGGGCGCGTTGCAGCGCATCCCCTACATCCTCCAAGGGAGTAACGTCGTTAGGACCTATCCCAACTACCTGAACCTCATCAGGGAGGTGGAGGCTCAGGTAACTCTCCCCGTACCTGATGGAATAGAGAACCATCCTACTCAGCCAACCTGAATGCCAGCTCTAAAGCCTTAAGCATGCTACCTTCATCGGCCACGCACTTGCCAACTATGTCGTAAGCCGTCCCGTGATCCACGGAGGTCCTCACGTAGGGCAGTCCCAGAGTCACGTTGACCGCTCTATTGAAGCCTATCATCTTGGCTGGTATGTGACCCTGATCGTGGTACATGGCCACGACTGCATTGAACTCTCCCTTCAACGCTCTGAGGAAGACAGTGTCAGGTGGCAAAGGGCCTTCTACCCCGATCCCTTGACTCTTGAGCTCCTCAACGGCCGGACCTATAATTTCGATCTCCTCCCTTCCCATCACACCCCCATCCCCGGCGTGGGGGTTCAGTCCTGCCACCGCGATGTTAACCTCCTCACCCAACCTCCTCAGGAAGGAGGCCGTCAGTCGAACGGTCAGAGAAATTTCCTCCTCATTTATGGAGGTGGGGACATCCTTCAATGGGATATGCGTGGTGACGTGGCTCACCCTCAATTCGTCCAGATACAAGAGCATCTTGACTTTCGCACCTCCGGCCAGCTCCGCGAGTAACTCGGTGTGACCAGTGAACTTGATTCCAGCCATGTTGACGGCCAGCTTGTTCACGGGTCCGGTCACCAAGGCGCTGGCCTTTCCCTCCTTCACCAGCTCCGCCGCCCTCACCACATAACTGTATGAATAAGCACCACCCATAGGAGTCGCCCTCCCCTTCGGGACATCCTCGCCACCCATATCTATCACTGGAACGCTGTCCACAAGGTGCGTCGGCTCATCTACGGATGAGAACCTCAACTTCAAACCGCAGAGCTCCGATATTTCCTCTAGACACCTCTTGCACCCCACTACTGTGATGGGTCTCCCGCTACTCAGTCGAGCTAGGGACTTCGCGACGACCTCGGGGCCTATCCCAGCGGGATCACCCATAGTTATCAAGATCTGCCTCACGCAACCACCTCCTCACCCTGATAAGCGTGGTCTCCTTTCCGAACCCTCCCGCCTTAGTTACTATGGGTAGACCATCGATCGGTCCACCCACTATCCATCCGGCAGCAAGCCCCTCTTCTGGAGGCTCCCCTATCTCCACACCTGCTATTCCCATTCCCTCTATCAATCTCTTGAGGGTCTCCCCACCTACCACTACCAGTCCCCCAATCTCATGGAGCAAACGGCGGATCCTCTCAAGCGTACTGGGCTTCACCTTGGCTAGGCTGAAGCGAATTGCCGCATCTCCTCCCTCCCTAAGTACTCGGGCGACCTCCTCTATACCGGAATCATCAGCCTCCAGAACGGGTATCTCCTTTGAGAGGGCTTCGAGCTGCCTGATCGCCACCTCATTCTCCGATCCTGACACGAATAGGATGGGACCTTTTGCCCTGGGGGTCCCTCCTTTCTCAGCCCCTATCCACCGGGCCAGCTCCAGAGCTAGTCCTGCGCTACCTCCCATCACTCGATAGTCGTAAATCTCACGGAAGAAGAGGGACAAAGCCTTCCTGTCGGGGACCTCCTTGGCGATCAGAATACCCGAATCACCCTCTCCCCAGTAACCCACCGTCAGATCGGGAGATGTGGCTCTCACTATCTCCTCTATTAGAGAGGAGACAATGGGCAGCTCTCTCACGTATTCCGTTTCCTCTAGGGGAACGCCCCGAATGTACAGTCGACCATTTAGCACGGTCCTTCCCTGCTCGGGATAAGCCGGGGTGAAGGGCAAGGGAGAATCTAACATCGAAACTATGGGGCTCAGCTCGGCACCTACGTTCCCTCTCATAGTGGAATCTACCTTCTTGTACAGGTATCTCGGGCCGATGGATTCTAGAATGACCTCTAAGATTTCTCTGACTCTCCTTTCAGCCTCTTTAGGGGCGGCGAGCCTAGTGTCTGTGCTCAGGGATACGTACTTCCATTTGTATCCGGCGAGTTCCCGGTTCAGGGCGACGAAGGAACCGCGCCCAAACTGAGAGGCCGTGTCTAAAGCGCCAGTTAAATCATCAGCTAGGATCAGTACATCCATCAGGGGCTAGGGGGAGGATCCCCTAAAACAGTTGTCCGAGGTCAGGTAGTCAGCATGACTATGCTTATCTTGACGTCTTCGGGGATGGTGACACCCATTATGCTCCTGATATACCTCTCGTCAGGGTTAGGGATGTCTATTATACGCTTGTGGATCCTCAGCTCGTACTTGTCGTACCTGTTCGTCCCTTCACCCGAGGGATTCCTGAGAGCGGTAACCCTGAGCCTCTTGGTCGGCAGAGGTATCGGGCCCTTAACCCTGACCCCCATCTTCTCGGCCATCTCCTTGAACATCCTGCTTACTTGGTCCAAGCTCTTGGGATTGGTGCTGACCATCTCTATCCTCAGTACCTCGGGCATTTTACCACCACTCACCGGGACATCTCACTGCTAAATAAAAATGATGGAGGGTTTACTTCTTCTTCCTCTCCATCGGAACCACGTCGAGCACTATGCCAGCAGCGACGGTCATACCCATGTCCCTGACCGCGAACCTACCGAGCGGCGGGAAGTCGCTATACTTCTCTATCACGAAGGGTTTCAGCGGCTGGAACTTCACTATGGCAGCCTCTCCCCTCCTTATGAAGCTCGGATTCTCCTCGATGACCTGACCGCTCCTCGGATCGATCTTCTTCTCTATGGACACCATCTTGCATGCCATGTGTCCGGTGTGAGCGTGTATAACGGGCGTGTAACCTGGAGCTATGGCGGTCGGGTGCTGCAGCACCACTATCTGGGCGGTGAACTCCTTGGCGACGGTGGGCGGGTTGTCAGGGTGACCTATAACGTCTCCCCTCTTGATCTCCTTCTTATCGATGCCTTTGATGTTTATCCCTATGTTGTCACCGGGCTCGGCCTTGTCGAGCTTCTCGTGGTGCATCTCTATGCTCTTGACCTCCGCGGTCTTGCCGAGGGGCTCTATGATTATGCTGTCGCCAGGCTTGATCACGCCGGTCTCCACCCTACCTACCACGACGGTACCGACTCCGGTTATGGAGAACACATCCTGTATGGGTATCCTGAGGGGCTTGTCCACCGGCTTGGGCGGCGCGGAGAACGTATCGAGCACCTCATAGAGAGTCGGACCGTTGTACCAAGGCATATTCTCGCTCTTCCTGACCACGTTATCTCCCTTCAGACCGCTCACAGGGATGAACTGTATCTTGTCGGGGTCGTATCCCACCTTCCTGAGGAGCTCAGCCACCTGAGCCTTGACCTCCTCGAACCTCTCCTTACTGTAGTTCACGGTCGGATCGTCCATCTTGGATATGGCGACGGCGAGCTGGTTAACTCCCAATGTCTTGATCAGGAAGACGTGCTCTATGGTCTGGGCCTGGACGCCCTCTCCCGACTTGGCGGAGACCACGAGTATAGCGGCGTCGGCCTGGCTGGCTCCGGTGATCATGTTCTTGACGAAGTCCCTGTGTCCAGGGGCGTCTATAATGGTTATCATCTTATGGGGCGTCTCGATCTTGGTATGGAAGAGGTCGATGGTCATACCCCTCTCTCGCTCCTCCTTGAGCCTATCCACGAGCCAAGCGAACTGGGCGTCAGCTGCCTGCTCCTCGGGAGGAAGCTCCTCCACTAGCTGGAGATCGAAGAACATCCTCCCTATCAGCGTCGACTTTCCGTGGTCGACGTGTCCCACGAAGATCAGGTTCACGTGCTCCTTCTCGGCCATCTTATCACCCTATCACCTACGGGTATCTCTACCGGTCCATGACTGTGCGCATTTTTAAACCTAAACGTAACCCTCGAATCTGAGGGCCGAACATGAAACCGATCGAATCCGCTCTGAATGGTTACAGGGAATTCACCGCTTGGATGGCGGTTATCCCGGCTCTCATGGTATTCCTAGCGACCTTCCTATCCTTGAGGATCACTCTAGTGAGTAGGGAACTGGGAGCCATGCTGAGTGTCCTGTTCATGGTGATAGCCCTCTTCCTCTTCATAATGTCCGACAGATACGTGAGGAGGATAGTGTTCTCAGAGAATCTGAATGAGAGCGAGTTAGGAGCTCTGTACAGGAAGGCTGCCTACTACTCCGGCCTGATGATACCCCTAGTGGGCTTCATATCGGCCATATTCGTGGGCTACCCGGACGCGCCCTTCACGGCACTATCTTTCATGATAATAGCCCTCAGCGGCTTGGGATCAGCTTGGAAGAGGTTCTCCGACAAGATAACTGGAAAGCTGGTCATCCCTAAGGGAGGATCTGGCAAGTCCTCCAAAGATAAGAAGGGGAAGAAGAAAGGGAAGGACTGATCGTTCACACAGCTACGACCCTCTTCACTTCTCTCAAGAACTCCTCAGCTTTGGAGCGATCGTCCGATTCCACAAGGACCCTTATCTTAGGTTCGGTCTTGGAGGGACGGATCAGCCCCCAGACTTCCAAGTCGGAGAGTCGGACCCCGTCAGTCAGATCGATCTCCATGCCCCTCCTCTCACCGAGGGATATGAGGTCCCTCTTCAGCGAATCCCAATCCCTCCTTCTCGGGAAGTTAGCCCTTATCGTGTGATACTTAGGGAGCTCAGAGACAAGTTCGCTTATGCTCCTCCCCTTGGAGGCCATTATCTCAAGTATGAGCGCCGCGGCGAGAGGACCATCCCTTCCCATGTGGAAGTCGGGCAGTATGACCCCTCCGCAGCTCCCCTCGCCGCCCACCGTGGCACCGATCTCCCTCATCTTGTGAGCCACGTAGGCCTCGCCTACAGGGGTCCTGTATATCTTAGCCCCCCTCTTCCTCGCAATATCATCGAACATCTTGGAGGAAGCTACGTTCACCACGAGGGAACCTCTGCCTCTCTTCTCCAGGATATAATCGACGACCAGCGCGAGGGTGATGTCCTCGGAGAGCACCTCTCCCTCTTCGGTTACGAGGGTAAGCCTGTCGGCGTCGGTATCATGGGCGAAACCCACATCCGCTCCTGTAGATACGACGACCTTGGACAGGTCTTGGAGAGTATCGGGCCTAGGTTCCATCTCCCTGACGAATATTCCGGGCGAGGAGTTCAGCGTGTTGACCTTACATCCCAGCGATTGGAGGAGGTAGGGCGTGACGTAAGCACCGGCGCCTCCGTTAACGTCCAGTACTACCTTAAAACCCGCTTCCGAGATCGCATCGATGTTCACAAAGTTCAGCAGGTCCTCCAAGTAGTCCCCAGTTACGTCGACGACCTCCTCCATACCTATATCGCTCCAAGGAACCGACCTGAATTCCTCCTTCTCGAACCTATCCTTGAGCCTCTCCATTTCGTCCGGATGGAGGAGCAGCCCCTTCTTCCCTATCAGCTTCAAGGCGTTCCATTCAGGGGGGTTATGACTGGCCGATATGATGATTCCACCATCCGCATCATACCTCTCGACGGCCCACTCTATCGTTGGGGTAGGGGCTATGCCTATGTTGAGCACATTGACCCCCGCCGAAAGCAGGCCCGAGACGACCGCCTTGTCCAGTACGTATCCGCTAGGCCTGGTATCCCGCCCGACGACCACCAAACTTCCCTCTCCTAGCTCTCTACCGAAGATGTTAGCTATCCTCTCAACTACAGCCGAGTCAATGCCATCTCCAAAAATCCCCCTTATGCCGAGGGGTGTGAATATGAGGGTCAATCACTCACCTCCCCGATTTCCTCCTCAATCCCCTTACGCGAGAAGGACATGTAGGCCCTAATGGAGGGTAGGATCACAGTCAGCAGGATGATCACGCCGACTATGCTGGCCAGGGGCTCGAGCGGGCTCGACCTCATAATCACCACTAAGCTCGTCCCCATGACGTTGAGGACTCCTCCTATGGCGAATCCCGCCACGAAGGGGACTGCAGTCTCCCAGAAGAACTCTTGGCCTCCATATCTCCTCGTCAGATATCTGAACAGGCTGGATATCATGTAGAGGATGGCGTACTGGGGTATCAAGAGACCGAACAGCACTCCAACGGCGCTTATACCGAGCCAAGGTATGCCTCCCTTCAGCAGGAAGACGATAGCCCCTATTGCAAGACCCTCCAAGAAGTACTCCAGCTTCCATCCAGCTAAATCGCCCATCACTGAGAGGAGACCCACATTCGGATAGATGGGAGAGGCCATGTCTAGGGGCTTCTTCGCCGCTCCCCATGCGTGGAACGACACCAGCAGCAAGACGCCTCCCACCACCGCCCCAAATAGTAGTCCCATGAGCTGGGCTTTGAACATCTCCCTAGCCCTCATCCCTATGGACTTAGCGTATTTGAAGCTCTCCGCCGAGGCAGTGGGTTGAGCCGACGCCGCGTCGGTCATCATAGCTGAGGCCGCACCTGAGAAGAACGCATCCGAGGAGGCGCGCTGGAACATGCCTGAAGCGAAGAACGCGTTGTCCACGATACCCCTGATACCCAAATCCACGGGGATTATCCAGTTGCCCATTCCTATCGTCCAAACGTAGCCGTGCCAGTACATGAGGTGTAGGATAACGAGCACCAAGGCTATGAGCGGGCTTACCCCCAGAACCATTATCATGAGAGTACTGGCGCCGAAGGTGAGCAGCCATCCGATCACGAGCCACTTCCTCGTTAGAGGCTCGTCCTCCCAAGCCCTCCAACTGTCCCTGATGTACCTATACCCGAGTATAAGGGGGATGAGTCCCACAGCTAGGTAGAGACCCGTTGATATGTGGTACCACGGAAGAGGGCCGTTCACTGCAGCATTTGAGGAGTAAAAAGCGAAATCGTGACCTGGTTCGTACGGCAGGAGACCCATTCTCACTAGGATGGGAGGAACCAAGAGGAAGGCCACGATGGCCGTTGCCCACATGGACACCTGAATCTCTAGGGGTATGAGAAACGCCCATGCCAGCAGATCTGGGGTTATCTGAGTCCCAGGATCCATGCCAAAGGCTCCTCCTGGGAAGAACTGCTGGAGCCAAGGTGTTAGATCGATCCTTAGCTCGGCAGCCGGGAAGTCCTCCCATATTGCTTGGAGCAGGTGTCCCTTCTGGAAGAGGCTGATGCTGAATCCAGCCAATACGCCGAGCCACAGCCACCTGAGACCCCCTCTTCTCTCCTTAACCAGTTGAGAGAACTTGGCGCTGACCGTGGCCACTGGAAAGATCAGCTTCTCCTTCTCCAAGTAAAATCTCCTGAAGGGTATGATGTTAAGGTAGGAGAATAGGGACAGGATTACAGCGAAGAGAACGGCGTAGGTCAGGGGGAGTATCCAAGCAGACCAGTTGACCCTCCCACCTAACAGTAGAGCTCTTAGGGCCTCCTGATCCTTGGGAACTAAGAACTCAGGCAGTATTCCTCTCAAAGGGAAATCTTTAGCGAGTCCAGCTCTGGCCCAAGAGGGCAGAATGTACTGCCAACCAACGAACAGCACGGTGATGACCTCTATGGACCCGAATATGACGCCCATTTCCCCGATAGACAAGGGATTGCCCTTCACAGTGGAGAGGGCGTAGGCCACGGTGAGTACCACCAGAGCGGCCTCGCCGGTCCAGCTGTAACCGGCCGCGCTCCTCATGACCGTCTGAGCGAAGAGCATGAACAAGCCGAAGGCCAAGGAGAGAGTTATAGACCTGAAGGTGAACGCACCTCCAGTTGGACTACGTTCCTGCATTTCCTCCAAGGAGATCCCCTCCTCTCACACTCTAGATGATCAGCCCGCCTTTAATACTTAGGTATTCATCGGTCATCGACCGGGAGAACTCCCTCTTAACACCTTCCGACTCCCTCAGGGTATCCACAACCTCCGGTAAGGGGAGCAGGTATCCCAGCAGGGAGATCATCTCAACCTCCTCCCCCGCCACCTTCACTGAGCTGAGGAGGGCATTCACGGAGAAGATGGAGTGAGGGAAGGATACCGGGAGGAAGGCGCACAGATCCTGCAGGTATAGATCTCGGCCGGAGATGCCCACCACTCTGGAAGACCTGAGGAGAGATTCTCTAACCTCTCCCAAGCTTAGATCGTCTCTCAACTTCACAGTTAAACGAAACGCCCTGAAGTACGGGCAGCAAAAAAGTTCGTCACGTATCTCCTCCATGGAGATGTCCTGAAGGGGAAGACCTAAAGATAACCTCTCCAGCAGTACTTCGTAGGGCTTTACAATCATACCTGAGCTGCCGTAGGAGATTCTCACGGAGTACTCCTTTACACTATACTCCAAGAAGGCATCGGTCCCCTCTATGAAGTCGTCCAAGAAACCGGATACCTTTATCCCCATCTCCTTGAAGAGCTCCAAGCTGGATTCACTGCAGTAAATATTCAGCCTTTTAGAAATCGGTCGAGAGAAAGGAGTTATATCGTGGTTATAGGCGCCAATTACCTTAATGTCCGGCTGCCTCTCCAGACAATCAGCAATGGGAATAGTGTAGGGATCATGGCCCACTATCCCTACTCTCATCATCTCCTACTACTCTCCCTGAGAGCATCTACTGCTGGCAGGGGGAGGCCTGCTAGCCCGTAGAGCACGGCCCCACCAGCCGTGTAAACCCTGCTACCCTTTATTCCAGCCATGTTAGCTGCGGTACTGAGGTGCCCGCCGCAGAGTACGGACTCCTTGGCGTACTTCTCCATGGCCTTGACTATCTCCAGAGTACCCCTCCGGGACTCTGGCCTCTCAAAGATGCCCATAGGCCCGTTAGCCACAGCCAAATCAGCTCCCTTCAATCTCTCCTTGTATATCTCTATCGTACCCGAGCCTATATCTATTATCTTGCCGTCCTCCGGCACAGCGTAAACCGGCACATTTTCCAAGCTGCCGTCCCTCATCTTCACGACGAAGTCCACAGGGTAGAAGACCCTCCCCTCCCCCAGCCTAAGTATCTCCCTAGCAGCGGGCAGGAGGAGGTCCAAGTCCCTTATCTTCTTAAGATCTCCATTGAGCTTGTGGCCCGCCGCATGAGCGATAATGATACCGAGGAGCCCGCCGGTCAGGACCTCCGCTGCCTTCCCGTTCCTTATGGCGTGGACCATGACCTTCAGCTTATCGCTGACCTTGGCGCCCCCCAGTATGAAGATCCTCCTTCCCCTAATCGCATCGATCTCCGCCATCTCAGCTATCATCTTCTGCATGTTCCTTCCGGCCGCGGCTGGCATCAAGTAAGGGAACGCGACCAGAGATGGCTGACTCCTGTGTGCCGCTTGGAAGGCGTCATTGATGTATATATTGAAGAGAGGCGCGAGTCTCTGGACGAAGTGCGTCTTGATGAGATCCCGAGGATCCCCCTCTATGTTCTCCTCCGCCATGAACCTCAGGTTCTCTAGTAGGAGGACCTCACCTTGCTCTAGCTTCTTTATCTGCTCCCTTATCTCCTTGGATATGACGCCATCTACATATCTAACCTCTAGACCTACCTCCTTGCTGAGCTCCTGTGCGTGAGGTTCTGTGCTTATGAAGTCGCTACTTCCGGGTCTCCCCTGATGGGTACCGATAACCACGGAGGATCCCCTCTCTATGAGCTCCTTGAGGGTCTTCGCGGCCTGCTTGATCTTCTCGTTGTTCATGATCTCCCCATTCTCCCCGATGGGGACATTCATATCGGCCCTTAGAAAGACCTTCTTGCCATCCAGAGAGAGATCGTCCAGCGTCAAGACCTTTCTCGTCCTCAAGAGTGCCACCTCGTGGTTCCCCTGATCTCGGAACCCGGCCAGTGAGAAATTAAAAATCCATATAGTATGAACTACACGCGCGTCATATTTAGTCAAAAATATTGACAATCATTTACCGAGGAACTCGTCCAATGCTTCACCGCACGGACAGGACCTCTTGACCGGTATCTTCCCTACTGCCCTCTTGAGGATCTCTGAAAGATCTTTTATCCTCTTGGAGAATGTCTCTAGGACCTCTTCATGCGTGAGTTTGACTCTGCCGCCGACACCAGCAGCATAGTTAGTCACCACGGAGATGCTAGCGTAACACATGGCCAACTCCCTAGCGAGCGCGGCTTCGGGGCATCCAGTCATTCCGACTATGTCACCGCCCAATATCCTCATAGCCCTTATCTCAGCTGGTGTCTCAAACCGGTTTCCCTCTGCGCATACGTAAACACCTCTGTCTACGATCTCCAAATCCAGCTCCTGAGCTGCCTCCTTTAATGCACCCCTTATCTCCGGGCAGTAGGTATAGGGGGTCATGGATACGTGGACCACACCCCCCACTTCTCTGCCCCTTACTTTGAGAATTGTTTTTCCATCATAGAACGTTACTTCCCTACATTTAGTTAAATCTATGAAGTCATCAGGAATGACAAAGGTCCCAGGAGCCAGTTCCGGGTTGATCGCCCCGACAGCATTTGTAGCCATGATCCTCTCAACTCCTAACAGGTTCAGAGCGTAGAGATTAGCTCTGTAATTGACTTTGAAGGGAGGGATCTCGTGCTTCTCACCGTGTCGGGGTATGAAAGCTATCTCCTCCCCTCCGAACTCCCCTAGGAAGACTGTTGCTTCACCGAAGGGAGTGCTCAGTACCCTCCTTACTGGATTCTCCAACAACCTGTAAATACCACTGCCCCCTATTATCCCCACTCTCACCATACTGGGCCCTCTCTTCACTCCTTTGTTTTCTACGGGATGTGGTAATTTTTATAACTCATGGTTGTTCATGACTCATGCCTGTATTTGGCAAGTGTAAAGTCGCATAGCACAGGAGGTGATTGTTGATGGCCCTAGCGACTATAGGAGGAAGACCCGTCCTGATACTGAAGGAGGGAACCACTAGGACCCGGGGTGAGGAGGCTAGGAGGATAAACATAATGGCCGCTCGCGCGATAGCGGATGCCGTGAAGACCACCCTAGGGCCCAAGGGAATGGATAAGATGATAGTCGACTCCTTGGGGGACATCACCATAAGCAACGACGGAGCCACCATTCTGCAGGAGATGGAGGTAGCCCATCCCGCTGCGAAGCTTATGGTCAATCTGGCCAAGGCTCAGGATAAGGAGGTAGGTGACGGCACCACCACCAGCGTTGTGCTAGCCGGGGAGCTCCTCACTGAGGCCGAGAACCTCCTCCAGAAGGACATACATCCGACTATCATAATAGATGGATATGAGAAGGCCCTCAAGTTCGTGGAGCAGGAGCTGGAGAAGCTGGCCATAGAGGTCAATCCAGACGACGAGGAGTGGCTGAAGAAGGTGGCTGAGACCGCCATGAGCAGCAAGCTCATAAGTGCCGAGAAGAAGAAGCTGGCCGAGATTGCCGTCAAGGCTGTCAAGGCTGTTGAGGAGAGGAAAGGGGACAAGAGATATGTAGACATAGACAACGTCAAGATAGTCAAGAAGAAGGGAGGGAGCCTCTCTGATACCGAGTTCATAAGGGGCGTCGTTCTCGATAAGGAGGTAGTACACAGGGACATGCCCAAGAGGGTGAAGGACGCCAAGATAGCAATACTCAACCTCTCCTTGGAGATAAAGAAGCCCGAGATTGACTTGGAGATCCAGATATCCTCGCCTCAGGAGCTCAGGGAGTTCATAGAGCAGGAGACTAGGATACTCAGGGAGAAGGTGGAGAAGATAGCTGCCACCGGAGCGAACGTGGTGTTCTGCCAAAAGGGCATAGATGAGGTGGCCCAGCACTTCCTAGCGAAGCACGGCATAATGGCCGTGAGGAGGGTCAGCGAGAAGGACATGCAGAGGATAGAGAAGGCAACCGGTGGAAAGATAGTGAACAACTTGGACGACCTCACTGAGGCCGAGCTGGGTCACGCCGGCCTGGTCGAGGAGAGGAAGATAGGAGATGATAGAATGATCTTCATACAGGAGTGCGAGAACCCCAAGGCCGTGACCATACTCCTCAGGGCGGGCGCCGATACCATACTGGATGAGGCCGAGAGGGGCCTGAAGGACGCTCTGTATGTGGTGAGGAACGTCGTGGAGGACGGCAAGGTGTTCTACGGAGGCGGCTCCATACAGGCCGAGCTGGCCCTCAGGCTGAAGGACTACGCTCACACCGAGAAGAGCAAGGAGCAGCTAGCCATGGAGGCCTTCGCCAACGCGTTGGAGAGCATACCTAGGATACTTGCTGAGAACTCCGGAATGGATGCCGTGGATGCGTTAGTGGAGATAAGGAACGCCCACAAGTCCGGGAACATATTCGTCGGAATAGATGCGGTGAACAGCAAGATCGCCGACATGAAGGAGCTGGGCGTGGTCGACACCTACAGAGGAGTCAAGAACGCCATAGCTGCTGCTACTGAGACTGCTATACTGATAATCAAGACCGACGACATAATCGCGGCGAAGCCTTACGAGGAGAAGGGTAAAGGTAAGGGCGAGGAAGGAGAAGAGGAGGGCGGCAGTGAGTTTAAATCTGAGTTCGACTGAAAACGCGGGATGAGGCTAATAGACAGGAAAAGCGGCAAGATCTTTGGCGTTAACGCCTTCGATCTTTTTTTAATTCTAATAATCGTCGCATTCGCTGGCTATTACGCCTATGAGAACCTACTTCCCCCACCTCAGGAGGTCAACGCGTACTCCGGCCTCAATATCAGAAATGCGGCCTTGGAGTTCACCAGACTTTCCACCATGGGATACATAGTCGAGGCTAGGATAGACGGCGTGTGGACCACCAACGGGACGGAGTTCCATGATGATGTCCTCATAACTTGGTCTTATGAGACGAGACTTTTTGGATGGTACAAAGGTAAGAGGATAACCATCGGGGGTCCGAATGCTTACGTGGAGGACATAGCAGCCTCGAAAATAACCTTCAAGACGACCGCCCCCTCAGTCATCAGGATCTACACCTATCCGATAAAGGCTGACAGTGTTAGCAAGATAGCGGACAAGCTTGAGGAAATAAGCGGAAAGGTAGCGGGGGAGTACGGCGTCAGGGTTGTGAAGGCTAGGTCCTCACTGGTCATTGACGTGCCCGGCCTCAAACCGAGCGCGTACCTTTACACTCAGCTTAAGTGGAAGATCTACGAGAGAATCCCTTGGGGCTTCATATACGTTTACTTGGGTGACTCTTTCATAACAATGAAATTCGACTACACGCAGAAGGTGGCCCTCACATCCGATGATTTGAGGGAGATTGATTCGATACTCAGGGAGCTGGGGGTTAATTACACCAACGCCATGCTGGACGCTGCTTACGTTTACATTGGCACGGATGAACCACTTACAGGAGTCTCGGTGTATGCCAACCTGCTAGATAACGCGCGACCCCTGTCGGACGCCATAGATGTTACTAGGCTGACATTCATCCCCAAGCCATAGGGGGATCACTTTGCTGATTTCCCTTCTACTAAGAGCGTTCAGCACTTCCATCTTGGGGAGAATATGGAGGAGACTCGGTATACCTAAATTAGTCAGGACCAGCCTAACCTACAGGCTCCTTGTCACCTCGTACGAAATCCTATCATCAGCTGCCCGATCCTCCATCTTCCTGAAAGCTCTTAGGAGGACCTGCAACCTCATCAATCCACTCACCTCAGGGGTGGGCAAGCTAGCTCCGCGGTGGAGGATAGGTCTCCCTCTGGATAGGTTGGTGGAGATACTGCTCTCCCCGTGGATGCTCCCTTTAGGCTTTCTCCTGTTCTTCTGGTCGTCAATGGTCAGGGTCTCGACCTTAACCATGATCCTAATCTATTTCACCGTACTCGTGATGGCTTCGGGGATCTTCCTAGCCTACAAGGAGGAAGACCTTCGTGTTATCGATAACAGGGGGTTAGTTATCCTCCTCGGTGCTGCCATGTTCCTGTTAGGTTACATAGCTTTCATCATGCAGATATCTAGGGTGGGAGGCCTCCCTCTCTTGAACGATGAGCTCAGGAGGGGTCTGTCTCCCCTCCTCAACTACCTCGCTTGGACCACCGTTCCCGGCACCGCGTTCCTCCTCTCCTCGTTGGATTTGAGAAAGTGCGAGGCCTACTCATTGACCCTGATTGGGTTTATCCCCTCGTTTTTCTTAGCTTTCAGGACTGAGATGATAGCTTACATACTGATGGCCCTCGCCGTCCTTTATCACAGGAAGATGGTCAATTACAAGCAAGTTTTCTTGGGACTGCTGGTGGCTGCCGCTTTCTTCCTCGGAGTAGGTGCGATCAGATCGCTGACCACGGGATTGGCTCAAAACCCACTTCTCTCAGTTCTCTACAGGCCGACCATCACGATAGCGGCCCTTGACACGATAGTCAGGCTCTACGCCCTCAGACCGGTTACCGGTGGTTGGGTGCATCTAGCGGCTCTATCCTCCCTTGGACTCATCAGGGGTACGCGTTACGGCCCTAGAACCTTGATAAGCATCTACGTGGGAGGTAGGAGGACTGTATCAACTACGGCGACCTTGATAGGAGGGCCTCTCTTGGATTGGGGAATATTAGGAGCGGTAGCAGCTTCCCTTATCTTCTCCTATCTACTGGCCCTAGCTTACAGGTTCTCCAAGAAAGCAGACTACCTGCTTGGTCCCTATTCGGTGCTGTTCGCCTACTTGGTCGTCGGGATAGAGACGGGAATACTGGACATCAACATATACCTCTACCTCCTCCTCGCTGCGATGGTCCTTCTCACCTCCCTGAGGCCGGAGAAATGAGATCGCTCAGAGAGGTGATATACCTCGTCTCAGTGCACCCCACGATAGGCATATCCACGATCCTAGTGGCGATCCTCCTACTGGGCTCTCGAAGTTACGGGCTGGATTACGGGTGGGTGTTGGTATCCGGGTTGGGCGTTCTAGCCTTCCAGTCTGGCCTTATCGGTGCTTCCAAGGTCGGCGACAGGAAATTGCATAAGGTATCACTCGTCATCGGTGAAGCCCTAGTGATCACCGTATTGGCAGTTTCCTTCAGGGAAATAACTCCTCTCTACCCCCTAATAGCCCTGACGTGGGTGGCCGCGCTCAACTTGGCCGCCTACATCATTGCACACAGCAAGGGTGAGATACCCGTCTTCCAACTCTTGGTTTACGCCTCTGGAACCTTCTTCGTCGTGCACTCATTCCTCCAATATGGAGACTGGGAGGTCATAAGGGAGCTACCGCTGACTCCCGTCGAGGGAGCTTTCGGAATGTTCCTGATCTTCATCTCCTACCCGAGCCTGTTGTGGCGGTTGATGGAAGGCAGACGCAAACTCCTTCCTTGGGCCTTCTTGTCCCTGACCTCCGGGTTGATGATACTCCACGGATTCAGGGCGGATGTCTTCTTGGTGATCCTGTCCACCTTCCTGCTTCTGGTCAGGAGGAGGGATCCCCAGGGCTTCGCACTCATGGTTATCCTCCTAGCGCTATTCATCGTTGTCGGGGAGGCGAGGTCGTACGTTCACGTGCCAACCTATGAGAGGATTGCTTTCAGGCTCACAACTACCTATTATTACTCGAAAGAGTTGTGCAGCTACTTCCTGACACCACTACCTCCATACGGGCCCTTTTGGCTCTCATCCATACCCCTGCACCCATCGCAATCCTTGGGCAGGGGGATCTTCGGCAAGGCTTACGGGATCACGCCCACCATGTTCATCGGCTTACTTGTGGATCTGGGCCTGATAGGCATGACGGTCCTCTCCGTGCTGGTAGGGTTCCTCTCGGGATACAGCTACCGACTATCAATGGAGGGAGGCAATGATCTATTCTCATACAGCATAATATGGCCTATACTCATTACGAGGGCCGAGATAGGATTCAGCCAACTGGATTTGGCCCTCATAGCGGGCTCGGTGGTGTTCGCCTCCCTAGCCAATCTTATTAATGGGAGTGATCAAGCTAGCTAGGTGAAGTGGGAACATGCCGTACTACTACCACGGTCCAGTAATGCCCGGAGGTAGGAAGCCTACCGGTGGTAAGGTAAGGAAGAGTAGAGGGAAAAGGAAGAGAGAGGCCGGTAGACCGCCAGCCTTCACTGTAGTTGGAGCTAGGAAGCTCAAGCCGATCAGGATAATGGGCGGTGGAAGGAAGCTCAGACTGGTGTCGGACCACGAGGTCAATGTCGCACTGGGCGATGGCACCACGAAGAAGGTGAAGATATTGGATGTGGTTGAGAACCCGGCCAGCAAGGTGCTGACTAGGAGGAAGATAATAACGAGAGGAGCGCTGGTCAAGACCGAGCTAGGCTTGGTGAGGATAACATCTAGACCCGGTCAGCACGGGATCCTGAACGGGGTTCTACTGAGGGAAGAGGTTGCCTCGTAAGGGCCGCAAGATAATATACCCCTCCTATTTCGATTCTAGGTTGAGCAGATCTGAGGGCAGGAGGGTACCTCGGTCCTTGGCTGTGAGGAAGCCGACCCTCCAAGATGTGGTGAGCGCCCTGAGATATCTCTCCCTAGAATACGAGGTGGAGGAGAAGCACAGGCCCTCGAGGTGGTACAGGTTCGAGGGGAGGGTGAAGGTGGTCTACCAAGGAAGCAAGGAGGAGCTCCTTAAGAAGGTGGCTGAGGTGATCAGGAGGTCTAGGAAGTGAGGGTGCTGGGAGAGGTTGTGAAACTGACTAGGTCTAGGAACTTCTTGGTGAAGATGAAGCCCCCGGTCAAGGAAGACCCTAAGGACAAGAGGGTCGTCTCAGAGGATCTGCTCCTTGTTGGGGTGGTCAGTGACGTAATTGGGCCGGTTCACGAGCCATACGCACTGGTGAAGGTCGTGGTGCCTCTAGACAAAGCTAAGGAGTTCGTGGGCAAGAGGCTGTACTTGGTGGAGCGCAGGGAGGAGAGCAGGCTCATAACCTACCCAGATACCTGAGGATCCTCTCTACGAGCTTCTCCGCGACTCTTTCAGCCATCCCCCTCTCTATCCAGAAGACCTCCGATAGGGAGCATATCTCCTCAACGAATTTGATTTTGGAGATGGGAGCTGTGCCGAGAGCCGCCCTGTCCGATCTCCACAGCTCCCTCACAACCTCCACGAACCTATCAGAGAACAGTTCCATCTTGCCAATCTCATCAACCAAGACTAGGTCGCATTCCCTCATCGAGTTCTCCAAGGCAGGAATTGCCACCTTCTCAAAGAGATCTATCCTGACACCGTATTTGGAGATCCTAGGACCATTCCTGTAGTTGACAGAGGCGAACAGGACTCTCTCCCCAGTCAGTAGGTCCTCCACCTCAAATCCTATCCTCCTCCCTCCAGACCTGACCTCTGGGGTCCTTATTCCTCCCACCTTCACTCCTAGGTTCTCTAAACGCTCCTTTACCATCATAGCGGCTGTGGATTTTCCAGATCCCGGTTTACCCCTTATAATATACTTGCCCTCCCTCCCCATGATGGAACCCTCGCTCAGCATACCGCTCAAGCTATATAGGGAGGGAAGCGTGACCTTCTACTCCACTGACTTGGAGTACTTGGAGAGGATGGGCCTGTCCTACACGAAGGCGCCAGTGTTTTACAACCCGCGAATGAAACTGAACAGGGACGTCACCATCTCAATCGTCAGGTCCTTGAACATGAAGAGCGCCGCCGATCTCATGGCAGCGTCGGGAGTCAGGGCCCTCAGACTGGCAGTTGAGGGAGGCATCGATGAAGTGCTGGCCAACGACTCCAACTGCTTGGCAGTCCATGTGATAAAGCTGAATGCGAGGCTCAACGGGGTGAGGATCAGGGCGACCTGCTCAGACGCCAGGCTGGAAGCTGAGAAGCTCGCGTGGGAGGGAAATAGACCCCATTATTTGGATCTAGACCCTTTCGGTTCCCCAGCTCCCTACATGGATTCCTTCCTGAGGGCCGTCAGGAGGGGTGGCCTGTTGGGAGTCACGGCCACGGACACCCCGCCCCTGTTCGGCATCTACCCGGACAAGCTGTTCAGGTACTACGGGGTGTGGGGGAGGAAGCTCCCCTTTCACAAGGAGTTCGGGATACGCGCTTTGATCTCCTTCACCGTCAGAGTAGCGGCTAGGCTCGACCTAATCGCCAGACCCCTGCTCTCCTACGGGAGGGAGCATTACGTCAGGGTGTTCTTCTCCATCGATAGGGGGCCTTCGGCCTCCAGCCGCCAGCTCAGGGAATCTCTGGGCTGGGTGGAGACCTGCGATGGGGAGCACGTGATCCATAAGGGGGTAGATCTGCCCGATGCTAAATGCGGGGAACTGTTAGGTCCCCTGTGGCTGGATGAGATCACGGATACTCAATTCTTGGATGGGGTGACACCGATCAATGAGGAAGTTGAACGCCTCCTGAACGCCCTGAGGGAGGAGTCCGGAGGTCCTCCCTTCTACTACATGCTCGACGACATCTGCTCGAGCTTACACGTTAAAATGCCCAAGGTGAGCGATGTTATCGCCACCTTGAGGGAAAGAGGATACTTCGCTGCTAGGACACACTTAGAACCTCTTGGAGTAAAGACGACAGCGGGCAGGGCTGAGATTGAGGAAATAGTTAAGGAGATCACAGCTTCCTGAAGACCATCATCGCATGCTTGGGGTCGTAGGGAGAGAGATCAACGGTCTCCAGCAACTTATATCTCCCAGTGGAGGTGACCTCCTTCTCGACCAGCCTATAGACCTTCTTGGGCGGGAGGGTCACATCTATGCTGCTGGCTTTGACGGCTATCATAGCCACACCACCCTTCCTTAGGAAGATATCCGCGTTCTTCACGAGTATGCTAGCCTGATCTGGCTGCGCTACATCCTCATACACCACATCCACCTCGGAGACGATCCAAGAGTAACTTTGAGGCCTTCTAGCACTTTCCATGATTGGTACGATGTTCCTCCTCACTTTAGCCACTCCCAAAAGGTCCCTGAGAACCCTATGAGCTATCTCCACACCGAATATGATCCCATCATCCTCAATCACGTCGCTCACATGAGAGGCAGTCGTTCCCGATGCGATGCCCAAGTACAGGACCTTGGTCCCCCTCCTGAACGGAAAGTTCTTCAAGCCCTTGTATATAGCTGCCGCTAGCTTTGACCTGTAGGGATTCCATATCCTGTACTCCTCTCTCTTTATCTGCCTCACAATCTCATCGTAGACCCTGTGACCCGGGGCTATGCTCTTGGTGGCCAGCTGCTTCTTACCATCCACTATCCAAAACAGGTTGCGGAACTTCTGGTCCTCCTTAATCCTCATTTCCTACCACCCCCGCCCAAGATCTCCCTCAACTTCTCGTCTATCTCATTCCTTAGCTCGTCTCCTATATACCTGCCATCCCCAAAGGCATCCACTCTAGCGGCTATGGCTATCTTGGTTGCCAGCAGTCTTGCGACCTTCCCCCTCAGCTTCTTAGGTGCGGTCCTCACCTCCTTGGCTTGGAAGAGTATGCCATGCTTCGGGGGCTTGGCTCCCTTCACCAAGTGCATGAAGATGGCCTTATGGGCACCCAATATCTGGATCGAACTGGCTGGTAAGCTTGCAAGCCTGCTTAGGCCCCCAGCTACGGCTATGAGTCTGGCCCCCACAAGCGGATGAACGACCGCTGAGAGATTGGGGGCGGCGCGTTTCATGAGGTCCTCTATGAAGGCCTCTACCATCTTTCTAGATTCATAAAGGGACATCCAATTCTCAGCGACTTTTCTCAATATTCCCAAGTCTCTCTCATCGAAATCAGCCCCTATCGAATTGCTCGCGGCCTCCATAACATGCCTAGCCTTGGCATCGCTTAACCCAGCCTCCTTCAGTATTTCCAAGGTCATTTTTCTTCTGTCAGGCTGTAGGGAAACAACCCTCATGAACAGCGGATGGTCCTCCACTAAATCATTCAGCTCTGGAAAGTGAATGGAGTACCACTCTCTGATGGCCGGGGCTAGTACATTCAATGCCTTGTTAGCGTGATCGATGTAGTCTATGGCCTTTATGACCTGCTGATCCAGAGAGCTCAGCTGTTTCTTTATCCTGATCCTCGTAAGCTCTATTCCTATTTCATTGAGCATCCTGAAGTACTCCCTCTGCTTCACCCCTCCCCATATCTGGGAGGCGTAGCGGTGAGGCGTCCTTCTCAGCTGGAGGAAGACCTCCTCGGCTGGCGAGAGTATCGATTTAATGCCCTCTCTATCCAATAGGTCCTTCAGTATCTGATCGTCTACTAAAAGCTCATCAGCTTTCAAACCGGCGAGCAGTTTCCTGAGGGGCTCTTCTAACAAGCCCTCGTTAGTGAGTATGCTAGCGATCTTCTCGGGATCCTTGGGAAATCCCCAAGACTTCAGAACCTTGCCCTTGTGATCAAGCAGTAGGATTCCATAGGGCTGGAGGGCCAAGAATGCTCGCAAGCTATCTCCCTTCGAAGTAGGACTGAGGTCCTAAAAAATCTCTCTTATATAGGGTGCTGTCCGGGCTTCCTTCCGAGTATGAACCTCTTGCGGTAGATGCTCTTCATCCTCACCCTAGGGACAGGACTCCTCCTAGGCCTAGCCTCAACCTTCGGGGTGAGGGACCTAACCTTCCCAGCCTTATTCAATGCACCGTGCGTACCTCTCGGCATATTTTACCACCGGTGTGATATGATCCGCCCGATTAATATACCTTACTCTAGGTTAGCCTCCTCTGTCGATTCCTCTCCGCCGTTCACCGCCCTGAGCAGAGCCATCCTGTAGTCCCTTATTATGTTTAGAACATCTAACTCACTCCTGCGATCGATTTCCTTTGATTCTTGTTGTGTACTCACAGTAGACAGTAATCTGAGTGCCTCTTCTGATGGAAGGACCGGATCCAGTCCCTTCCAAGAGATCTTGAACTGATCCAGTGGTGCTACTGTGATGCCCTCGAACCCCGCTCTCTCTATGAACTCCTTTGGCGGAGGACTACCGCGGTAGAGGACGGCCTTGATACCAATCTCCTTCAACCTCCTTAGGATGCTGGTACTGGCTCCGGTGGCGTCGAGAGCCAGCAGTACACCTTCGGAGGCCTTATTCCCGAGCTCGTCGATTCTCTCCTTGGAAAGGGATGGTAAAACGGTCAATTTGACACCATTAACCACCTTAGGGGAGCTGACGAGCTGCCTCATCTGGGACTTGAGGAGCTCATTCCTCCATCTCTCCCTCTCCAGTTCCTGCTCGAGTTCCTTTATTCTCGCATCTCTAATGGAGATCCTCCTATCTATCTCCAACTCCCTGGATCTCCTGTCCTCAAGATCCTCTATCTTCCTCCTCAATTCGTTTATCTCCCTCTCCTTCTCCATCAACAACGCGTCCTTCTTCTCGAGCTCCCTTTTCAACTCTCCAATCCTCTCGTTAAGGCTCCTCACGTATTTATTGAGCCTCCTGAGCTCCTTCTTCAGCTCGGCGTAGGTAAGCTCCCTTACTTCTCTCTCCTCTTCCCTTTCAGCTAATATTTCATCTATAGCCACCGATATAGGAGTTCCCTTGAGCACCTTAGTCAGGATGCGATCGATCTCGCTGGATAGTCCCTCCTCCTTGGCCCTTAACCTCGCCTTAGAGGCTAGATTCTTCACTCTGTAGTAGACCTTGAGAGCGGCAGCCAGAGAGTCCCTCTCATGGGAGCTCTCTACCCTAATACCCTTGAGTTCCTCGTAGTCGGCCACTATCCTCTTTTTCTCGTCGGCCTTCATGTCGTACTTCGCCACCATCAACTTGGAGTCGAACATACTAGCTATCCTCACGACGCTCTTGGGAGGAGGATTCACATCTGTCGCTATTATAACCGGATAGCCATAATTAAGTATCTCCTCAACTATTTCGGATCTCGACGCTCTTCTCATAGTCCTTAAGGCCAATAAGTTGCCGTTCAGGTCGATAACAGCGAGACCAACGGACATGCCCGGATCTATGCCGACTATTATGGGTCTAGATCTGGGTAGAGGAGAGAGACGACTAGAGGGGAACTTTATTTTACTTCTCCAAGACTGGCGCACCACCACCCTCAAAGGCGTCCACTCACTGCTCTCCTTCACTATCCTCCGGACATCTTCTATTCCTGCGTAGATTATGAACTCCGCCCTCCTCAGACCCCCAGAAGCTCTCTCCACATACAGGTCGTAATCGAGATTTGCGGCATCGAGCTCCGTGGCTATCTTATTGGCCTCACTTAGTATGCTGGCCTCTATAGACCTCCTCCATCTGTCGCTTCCCGAACCTCCCTGCCTTATACTCCTGTTCTTCGTTATGAGTACCCTAGTCTCTGGATACATTGCGATGACCTCTATTCCCACCCCTCTCTGCGCCAACCTGGCAACTATCCTAGCGGTACCGAGCGGATCCCTGTGGGAGGGAGACGGAAGACCAGCCTCCTTTGCTATCGATGAGAGGGATCTTATCCCGTGAGGAGATCCGGTGACCTGGATGAGCTTGCTACCCGGGGACATCTTCTCCATGACGAGCCTGAGCCCCTTCATGTCCTCCGCAAGCTCGTAAACGTTGTCCGTAGCGAGTATCTTGACACCATATCTCCTCATCAGGGAGAAGACCTCATCTAGGGTAACCTCCTCGGACTCAAAGAGGACATTCTCCCCCCTTACTATGGACACTGAGTAAGTAGGCCTCTTCTTTGATCTAGGTGAACCGGATCTTATGTCTATTCCAGCTATCACCAAATCGTCCATTCGATATGACCCTGATGCGACTAGGTTAATAAAGCTTAGCTCCCCCTAAGGGCTGATGAAAGCAGCCCCCGCCGTCCTTTACATCATGACGACGCTTCTAATTGTGAGCTTCATGGCAACAATACTAGCTCAATCTCAGGAGGCCGATTTGAGCGTCACAGTTGAACCTAGGGATCCCTGCGTAGCAGGATACCCCTGCACCGTGAATGTATCGGTGATGAACATGGATGGAATGATCCTCATCGATTATGTGAAGCTGATCACCCCTTGGGGAGCTTTCACGAGGAACTTGGGTTTGAGGGAGCTCAGGCCGAACACCACAGTAATAGTTCCCATAATAGTTGATGTGGATAGGAACTCCTTGGAGGGCCCTAACTTCGTGAGGCCCGTGGTCAGGTTCTTCAAGAAGGGAGAAGTAGGCCTCAAGCTGGTGGAGGGCAACGCTTCGTCCGTTATGGTGATTAAACCACGCATAAACGCTACCCTAGTGGTCATCCCGCAATCCAGAGAGATTACCGTGGGTCAACCACTCTCAATCCAAGTGAGCTACGAAGTGGAGGGAATCCCTCGGGACTACCGTCCGACGATTTCCGTGTACTTAGATGGCAGGCTCACCATGGAGAGAGAGCTCAACGGCACGTCCGGTGAGGTAGGTCTATCTCTACCGGTAGAGGGTGAGGGGAATCACACCCTCATAGTGAGCCTATGCTACGGAATAGGCTGCACCGACAGGAGCTTCGAGGTCAATGTCAAGAGGACCGTGAGAGTGATCTCGGGATACAACAAGGAGGAGCTAAGGGCAACGCTGAAGGAGGTAAAGGACAAAAGGAGACTACTTCAGAGCGCTTACGAGAGGTCCGTGGAGGCCGGACTTCCCATACCAGAGGATGTGCTGATAAACATCTCCATCATCGACTCCAAAATCAGAGAGGCGGAGGTCCTCCTAGATCGAGAGAACATATCCTATGCGGACATCCTCAGGGTCAAGATGCTCCTCAACCAGTCATCTGTCACAATAGAGCGCCTGGAGGAGGAACTTCTTCTGACGTACAAGGACAAGATAATCGAGATGATTGGCAGAGCCATGGAAGAGATAGAGGAGGTGAGGAACATAAATCAGACGGAGTACAAAGCCATGAAAGGCCTTCTCGCCAACTTAACTTCCCGTGCGGACGGACTGAACCTGACTAGCGCGCCGGACTTATACTCGAACGTGTCGCGGGAGATATCCGCCTTGAGGGAGAGAATAAGGGTCATTAGGGAGGAGGCTGCTGAGGAGGCAAGGCTCCTGTCGGGCGTGACCGTATCGTTGATATTCGTTGCGATGATTTCAGGTGCAACCATTATCTTGAGGAAGTGGAAGTCACAGCTGATGAAGGAATGAGGTGCTTCTGAAGTGTGCGGAATAGTGGGCATAGTAAGGAGACGCTTGGGAGTGGCCAGAGACTTAATAAGATCCCTAAAAAAGCTGGAATACAGAGGATATGACTCAGCCGGGATAGCAGTGATGTCCGATGGGGACATAGAGGTAGTTAAGGGTGTGGGCACGATAGAAGCGGTAGTAGGAGACGCGAAGATAAGAGACGGATACGTAGGGATAGGTCATACTAGATGGGCCACCCACGGCGGAGTGAGCCCCGAGAACGCCCACCCTCACCTCTCCTGTAATGGGGAGGTGGCCGTTGTTCACAACGGGACTCTCGACGATTTTGAGGGTATGAGGAGGGAGCTGATAGCCAAGGGGCATGTGCTCCATTCCGAGACAGATACAGAGGTCGTGGCCCACTTGGTGGAGGGGAACCTCAAGTCGGGCGACAAACCCCTCTCAGCATTCGTGAAGGCCATTAAAAAGTTGAAGGGAAGCTACGCCATAGTATCCATCATATCGGGCGAGAGAGCCCTCTTTCTAGCTAGGAACAAGAGTCCATTGGTTATAGGCCTAGGGGAGGATGGGAATTACTGCGCATCGGATGTGGCCGCACTGCTCCACCTGACGAATAGGTTCATCTTTATGGATGACGGGGAGATAGCCCTACTCACCCCCTCTGAGGTAGAGATCTGGAGGTTGAATGGAGATAGTCTGGAGAAGGTCCATAAGGAGACCGAAGAGGTGGAATGGACGCCTCAGTTGCTGGACAAGGGAGCGTTCGATCACTTCATGCTTAAGGAGATACATGAGCAGCCTCACATCCTCAGGAAGATTGCGGAGAGCATTGATTACTATACGAGGTTCTCCGAGAGGCTGAACTCCCTGCTTAGGGATGGCTCTCTCACGATAGTCGCTGCTGGGACCTCCTATCATGCTGGTCTGATCGGAAAGTACCTCTTATCTAAGCTAGCTGGCGTCAGGTCCGAGATCATAGTGGCCTCAGAGTTCCCGGAATGGTCCTCCCACCTGAGGCAGGGAGACATCGTTCTAGCCATCAGCCAATCGGGTGAAACCGCAGACGTGCTAGAGGCCGTTAGAATAGCGAAGTCGAAGGGCTCCAAGGTGGTTTCCATAGTGAATGTCCCGGGAAGCACGCTCACTAGGATTTCCGACGAGTCCATCTTCATACAAGCGGGCCCAGAGATTGGGGTCGCGGCAACTAAGACCTTCTCCGCCCAGGTAGCTGTCCTTTACGTCGTCTCTTCCCTCATTAGCGGCAGAAGCGGAATTTCTAGGGAACTTACCGAGGTATCGGAGCTACTGAGGGGTTCTATGGATTCTCTGGATGAGTTCTCCAAGAAGATGAGTGATCTCCTCAAGGACAAGGAGCATGTGTTCTTCTTGGGGAGGGGAATAAACTACCCAACAGCATTGGAGGGAGCGCTCAAGCTCAAGGAGATAAGTTACATACACGCTGAGGGCTATCCTGCTGGCGAGTACAAGCACGGACCGCTCGCCCTAATAGAGGAGGGCACACCTGCCATTATGCTGGTTCCGGTGAATGAGGAGCTCCGAAAGAAGACGATATACAATATCATGGAGGTGAGATCTAGGGGAGCATTCACCATAACTATACAGCCCAGAGGTATGGAGATCCCGGCTGATGCGAGCTTGGAAACGGATGCCTGGGATGAACTCATCTCCCCACTGATCTACACGGTTCCACTACAGCTAATAGCATACCACACAGCAGTAATCCTTGGAAGAGATCCGGACAAACCCAGAAACCTAGCTAAAAGTGTGACTGTGGAGTGAAAAATCACTCCAGTGTTATGAAGAGTACGTTGTTTCCCCTTATGAAGAGGGTGCCCATACTCCTCCTCACTTCTTTCGTGTCGGGATCTAGTTCCCTAGCTGAATCTAGGACCAAGTTCATCATCTCATCGTAAACCAGCAGCTTACCTCTTATCTCACTTCCGTTCTTCAGTCTGACGGTTATCTCGGCGCCATGGGCCTTCCTAAGATGCGATATCGGGAGCTCCCTACTCATAACTCATCACCAAAACCCAGACTCCTCATATTATAAATGGATGGGATGGAACGGGATCACCTGCTGCTCAAGGCAATCCTCTCTATTTCCTCCTTCCTCCTTATGGCGAAGCTCTTGTTCCTGTCGTACTCGGCAGCAGCGATTATCTCATCAGCAAGGGCCTCGGCCAAGCTCCTCGGGCTCCTGAATGCCTTCATGGCCGCTCCCTGAGCTATGTGCCTGATGGCGAGGTCGACCATCCTGCTCGGTGAAGTGTCGACGGCGTGGAAGTAGCTGACTCCTCCGTACATGATCCTAGTGACCTCCTCCCTTATTATGGAGTTCTCGATGGCGTCTATGAAGACCTGTATGGGGTTCCGGCCGGTCCTCAACTCGATGATCTGGAACGCGTACTTAACGGTCCTCAGGGCCTTGAGCTTCTTCCCTGGATTCTTGCTGTTCACATGGTCCTTCTTACTACCAGCATTGATAGCCTGACTCATGAGCCTGTTAACCAGCCTCTCAACGATGGGAAGCTCGAGCTTCCCGAACCTCTTATGCTCGTGCCTTCCGCCGGTGTGCGGAAGGTAAACGGGCTTGAGGGAGATCACCCTCTTCAGGGCGACGTTCTTCACCTCAACTCCCTCGTAGCTCCACTTACCGAATAGCTTTATCTCGGGACCACCGGTCTTGGGGTTCTTCTCCTTGGCCTCAACCTCCTCGCTCATGCGATCACCTGCTGGGCTTCTCCTTCTTACCCTGCAGTATCGCCTGCAGGGATACGCCGTTGACCTTTATCACCTTATACCTGACTCCGGGTATGTCTCCCATGGATCTGCCCCTAGAACCGCCGATGCCCTCGATTATCACCTCATCGTGCTCATTGATCACGTTCAGAGCACCATCTCCCGGCGCGAACGCGGTGACTATGACCCCGTTTTTAGCTAACTGGACCTTGACCGCCTTCCTCAACCCGGAGTGGGGTTGCCTCGCCTCGAGACCCACCTTCTCCAGCACTATGCCCCTAGCCATGGGCGCGCCCTCTAGAGGGTCGAATTTTTCCTTCAGCCTGTACAGTCTCCTCCTGACCTTCCAGCTGTGAAGCCTCTTCTCCTTGTACTTCTCAGCTAATCCTCGAGCGGCGTACAGTCCCAGCGGAGATTTCTTACCCATGCAACCACCTCACGAGGTAGGGGTAGTCCATGTTGCTATTTTAATGTTGTCTATGCTGTACCACCTCTTGGCTAGGATCCTAGCCCTCTTTATCCTCCTACCGTTCTTCCCTATTGCTATGCTCTTATCCTGTTCGACTACGTATGCGATAGCGACGGTCTCATCGCCCTGCTTCACTATCCTGACCTTGGGTACTCTGGCTGGGCTCAGCAGATTGGTCACGAATCCCTCCGGAGTGTCGTCGAACTCGACGACCTCTATGGACATGTCTAGGTCTCCCCTCAGGAGGCGCCTCATGGTCTTCAGCTTCCTACCTCCCCTCCCTACTGCCCTTCCTAGATCGCCCTTCTCCACCACGAAAATAAGCCTATTCTCCTCTTTATCCTCCACGACATCCTTGGGCCTGACCCCGAGCATGTTATGGAAGAGCTGTATGTAGCGGAACTGTTCAGGCGTTATGATGACCTTCCTACCTGGAATCCCCCTACACCTCCAGAGATCACTCCACTCCTAAGACCTCCAAGATTTTGGACTCACCCTCCTCCATTACCGCTGCCACTGAAACGAAGAAGGGCTTCTTAAAGGCCCTTCCAAGGTCGATAGATTTGCCGGGGTACTGGTAGACTGGTACGTTGGCCAGCTTAGCCAAGTACTCGACCTCCATCTTTATGTCCTGCGGCGCGTTGCTGGCGACTATCACCAACTTGGGATTCTCTCCGGATTTCAGCTGCTTTATCACCCTTCTAGCTCCCAGTATCACATTTCCGGACTTGAGAGCTAGGTAAAGCTCAGGTTCAACCTCACTGCTCATTCATTATCACCTCTACTGCTACCGGGCGGGCTGAGATCCCACCTGACCGAAACCCTTCCCGTCCCTATTGGCGGGGTCTGTCCCATTATTAAAGCGTCTAGTGGTCCCACTATCGGATTATCCTCACCACGCCTAGCAGTATTCAGGATGACGTGGGTGGTCCACTCGAAGGCCATCTTGCTGAGGGGGGTCTTCATCTCGCTGAAGAACCCTGATGCAACCCCAGCAGCCTGCAACCTTATGGCCTCTATGGTGCCAGAGTAGGTCATCGTATCAGCCACCAAGGAGATGTACCTCCTATCAACTTCCAGACCCTGTTCCTCCAATATACGGGCCAGCTCTTTGAATATGCAGTTCCTAGCAGCCTCTATACCCAGAACCTTCTCGATCTCCTTACAATCGTTGGTTATCGTCTTGGATACGTCGACACAGCTCAGGTTGAGGACCTCAGCCAAGTTGGATCCCGTAGTCCTTATCACGTACTCCTTCTTACCATCCACCTCTACGGTCTCTACCCATGCCCTCTTTATCCCCTTTATACCGGAGACCAGCTTATCCAGCACCCTGTAAGACCAAGATCTGAGGGTTTGAAGAGGCTTATCCTTCTTAGCCGCCTCGAAGAGCTCTACTACGACTTTATCGCCCTCTAGAGAGACTTCTCCCTTCATGTTTTTGACGGCGCTTCTTATGTAGCCCACGAACTTGTCGAGGGTGATCAGGTTGCTCTCTAGAGCCCTCATGTCGGGCTTCAATATGAGCCTATAGCCGAAGTTGTCTATGGCGTACTCCTCTATAAGGTCCCTTATCCTCAGTTCCCTGATGCTCCTTATCACCTTCCTTATCTTCACCTCATCGTCTTGGCACTCGGGCTTGAGATGTATCTCCATGGTGGGAGTGCTCGTAGAGGCGTAGAACACGAGTTCCTTGAACCTCTCCACCCCATGGGTCACATCCATGGCCAGCAGTCCGGGCGCGTGGAAGGTCCTGAGAACCATCTGAGTGGTTGGCTCCGCTATGCTCTGGGCGCTGATGAGGCCTATAGGGGTCAGGACCTCAACCTTAGCCCGTTCGAAGCCCCTTTTCAGCTCCTCTATTATTGCCCTGAGCTCGGACTCCTTAGGCCTCGCCTCATGTATCTTCTCCGCTAGGGCTGTCGGGAGTCCAGCCTCCTTCAGCGCCTCCTCTATCCTGCTCTTGGAAACACCCCTCTTCCTCTTACCCTTCACATGCTTCTCTATTATCCTCTTGATGTTGACGGGCTCGTTCCTGAACAACTTGGTCGGATCGTATCCATCACCGCCGAACCTGAACTGGAGGATGTGTCCCAGCGAGTCCCTGACCGTCTCATCGTAGGACACATAAACATCCTTGAGCGAGTTAGCTACCCTTCTGTAGAAGTACCCACTGTCCTCGGTCCTCCTACCCTTGTCTATGAGGGACTCCCTGCTGGACATGGCGTGGAATATGAATTCGACGGGATTCAATCCCTTGACGTAACTGTTCCTCACGAATCCCCTCGCCTCTGGGCTGAGGTCGCCTCTCTCGAAATAGGAGAGCACCCTGTCTCTATACCCTTTCCTAGGCCTACCGCTGGTTAGCACGAATCCGATCCTCGTCTTGATCTTCTGCTGCCCGACCTGACCCATTATCTGGGACAGGTTCGCTATCGAACCCCTGGCTCCTGTCTTGGCCATTATGGCTACATTGGATTTCGGATCGACGTACTTGGCGACGACATCGCTGACCTTGCTCCAGAAGCTATCTATCGTCTGAACTATATCGAATTCTAGCATTTGCTCCTCTCTCATCAATCTGAGGAGCTCTTCTTTTGTCCTGTAAATGGCCGCCTTCCTGACTATGGGCCTACTCCTTATCAGCTCCATTACCTCCTCCTTGAGCTGTGAGTAGATGTCGTCTATCTCCTTGTAGGCCTCTTCAGGCATCATCAACTCCTTGGGGGAGGTGGTTATTCCGTAGAGCATGACTTCCTTGGCAGCTATCTTCAACAGCTTGTTGAGGAAGTCGGCGGCCATCTCATTACCGTAATCCCTTATGAGGACATCTATTATCGTGAGCTTCCCCTTAACGAGGGTTCCCACGATGTCGTCATCCAAGACTCCGGAAAGGAGCTGACCTCTCCTTATCAATACGTACCCGTCTCCGGGGCAGGAGGGATCTACGCACTCCACTCCCTTGGCTGACTTGGCTACAGACTCGAAGTCCAAATCCTTGGGGAGCAGCACAGATATGAGCTGCTTCCCCGTCCAGAGTTCCTTTGGCTTCTTTATGGCCGGCTCGGGAAGCTCCGTTATGCCAGCTCTAGCGAGGATCCGCGTAGCCTCCGACTTGTCAAAGAGCGAGTCCTTCTTCGTTATCATGTACAGGGCAGTTATGAAGTCCTGTCTAGCCCCCACAATGGAACCTCCAGTCCTCGGGGAGAGCATGTTGTTCTTCACGCCCATCAGCTCCTTAGCCTCGATAGCCCCATCGAGGAGCTGGGGCGCGTGGAGGTTCATCTCATCTCCATCGAAATCTGCGTTGTAGGGAACGCAAACGGCGGGGTGAAGCCTGAATGTAGCGCCGGGCAGCACCTTCACCCTATGCCCGAGCATGGAGAGTTTGTGTAGTGACGGTTGCCTGTTGAATATTACATAGTCGCCATCCATCAGGTGCCTCTCCACCACATCACCGGGCTCCAGCTGCTCGGCGACCTCTTTGAGCGCCTCCTTGCCCTTCCTCTGGATTATCTTCAGGCTCAATGGAGTGGCCCCACCCTTCCTCACGGTGTTGGCGCCGGGATACTCATCAGGCCCCCTCATGACTAGCTCCTTGAGCTTCTCTATGTTGTTCTCGTTGACGTACTCCGGAACGGTGAGGACCATGGCTATCTCCACAGGTACTCCTACCTCATCTATGTCTATCATCGGATCGGGGGAGATCACGGTCCTGCTGGAGAAGTTAACCCTCTTGCCTATGAGGTTCTTCCTAAGCCTTCCCTCCTTACCGCTGAGCCTCTGGAACAGGGATTTGAGGGGCCTCCTAGTCCCCTTCTGCGTAGCTACGGGCATATTAGCGGCAGCGTTATTGAAGAACACACTCACCCAGTACTGCAGTAGGTCCCACTCGCTCTCGACCATGCTGCTGGGAGCGCCCAGCCTCTTGGAGTTATGGAGCTTTCTATTTACCTTGAGTATCTCCACCAGAATGTGAGTGAGATCGTCCTCGGATCTCTCACCAGTTTCTAGATATATTGAAGGTCTGACCGGGAGAGGAGGCACTAGTAGCACGGTGAGAACGGTCCATTCAGGCCTGGCCCTCTCAGGATTGAATCCTATAAGGAGAGAGTCATCGTCACTAACTCTCTCTAGTATATCCCTTATCTCAGTAGGCCATAGCCTCCTAGGCTCCGGTTCCTTGACTATAAACTTATATACCTCCTCCAGCTCCACCCTCTGCACGTCAGCTCCACAGTGAGGGCACTTCTTGTGCTTCTTGGTGTACTTCTTCACCTCTTCCCTGACCTGCCTGACCAGCTCGTCATCTATCTTCTTCTCAGGATTCCTCTCAGCCACTTCCTTGGCCCGGGATATGAAGTAAGCCCTTTCCTCCTCGGGGAGCAAGACCTTACCACACTTATGACAGACAGTGTTCAGGGCATCCTTTATCCTCTTAACGTAGCCTATGTGAACAACGGGCATCGCTAACTCTATCCTACCGAAGTGCCCGGGACAGTTCTTCGGATAGTTCCCACAGATGGGGCACCTCTTCCTGGGATTTATCGTTCCGAGTCTGGGATCCAACACTCCTCCCTGTACTGGTAGGCCGCCCTCATCGTAGGCGGTCGGCTCGGTTATCTCGATGAACCCTATTCTCCGGGCATCAGACGGGGAGATGAGACCGAACATTACCTTCCTGAGGCTGTAGGGAATGGCTTCCTCATCGGCCACCGGTTCCCATATCAACGCCATGAGATCACCTCCTCCTTCAGACCTCCTCCCTCACATCTAGCCTAACGTCTATGTGACCGCTCATCAGCTCATCAATGAACAGCTTCGAGGCGTGACTGGTGATCAGCGGCTTCACCTCAACGGATGACTGGCACCTCGGACAGAAGAACTCGTTGGTCCTCTGGTTGAAGAACGCTACTGTGCCGCAATTCTTGCAGACGTAGATTATCGTCTTATCCGACTGCTCAACGTACCTGTCCCTCATTACCGAAGCGGCTCCGTGCGAGATGAGCACCTCTCCCTCCATCTCACCGAGCCTGAGTCCGCCACCTCTAGCCCTTCCCTCGACCGGCTGCCTCGTCAGGAGCTGCATCTGTCCCCTTGCTCTGGCGTGTATCTTGTCCCTGACCATGTGCTTGAGCCTCTGGTAGTAGCTGATGCCTATGAATATGGGAGCCTTTATCATCCGACCGGTCCTGCCATCGTACATTATCTCCTCACCGCTATACTCAAATCCGAGCTTCTTCAGGGCCTCCATGAGGTCCTCCACAGGCTCGGACATGAAAGGAGTGCCGTCAACGAACCTGCCCTCCAGAGCACCCACCTTCCCCGCCAGTATCTCGTAGAGCTGGCCTATGGTCATCCTAGAGGGTATAGCGTGCGGATCTAGAACTATGTCAGGCACTATGCCCTCGGAAGTGAAGGGCATATCCTCCTGCCTGTATATCATGCCGAGCACTCCTTTCTGACCATGTCTCGTGGCGAACTTGTCTCCCAGTTCGGGAGGCCTCGTGTCCCTGACCTTGACCCTGACTAGCTTCTCTCCACCCGTCTTAGTTGCCAGCAGGACATCAGTGACCACACCCTTCTCCCATGCCCTCATAGCTATGGAGGTGTCCCTCCTCTCGAAGGTGTACTGGTAGCCCCCTCCGATGGACAGCTCCGGTGAGAACCTGGGCGGGCTAGTCTTACCTATGAGGACATCTCCTCCCTCAACATAGGTCTCGGGATCTACTATGCCATCCTCCCCGAGCTTCTGGTAGTACTGCTCCTCCTTCTTTCCAGATACCTTCTTGAGCGGCAGTGGGTTCTCAAACCGATCACCCTCTATTATGGCTTGCCTCCTAGCCTCCGCCTCATAGGTCCTGAAGAAGACCGCCCTCGCGGCACCCCTATCTATCGAGCCCTTCGACATGACTAAGGCGTCGTCCATGTTGTACCCATCCATAGGTATGAGAGCGACGACGAGGTTCTGCCCGGAGGGTCTATAATCGTAACCCGTTATCTCGGAGCCCCGCGTCTTCACTATGGGTCTCTGCGGGTAGAACATGAGGAATGCTCTGGAGTCGAACCGGAGCCTCCAGTTCGCTACATACTCGCCTAAGCCCTGCCTGACCATATTGGCGCCGATTATGTCTCTAGGTATGTTGTTATGCTCCGCGTAGGGTATCTGGGAGGCGGCTACGCCGAACATCGCGTAGGGGGCGAAGTCTAGGTGGGTGTGTCTCTCGTTCAACTCCTTGAGGCTGTAGGCAATGACCGCGGACTCCTCCTCGTCCACATCCAGCAACTCCACAACTCCCATCTTCACGAGATCGGAGAAGCTTATGTTGCCGGCCTCCACCTCCGGCAGGAGCTTTATCGCCTCTTCTATCTTGTCAACGGGTATGAGGGGCCTCCTCATCCTACCAGCGTCCGCGTTTATGTAGACGGCATTCTCCTCCCTATTGTAAGTGAAGTTAACCTCCGGACTCATCTCAGGCCTCCTCTCCCTGAGGAAGGCTATCAGATCCTCTGGCTTATCGGTGAACGCTATGAGCCTGCCATCCACGTATACGGGGGTTAGCCTCCCCACCTCCTTAGGCGTTGCCTGGACCGCGGGTTTGGCGCCCCAGTCCAAAACCATCTCTATAACAGGCTCTGGATCGGTCCCGAAGGTCACATCGCTGAACACGGCGAGGCTCCTGACCAGCCCCACGTTCGTTCCCTCTGGAGTTTCAAGGGGACATAATCTACCTATGGAGGTACCGTGGATCTGTCTCGCCTCGTGAAGGGGCAGCCCAGCTGGTAGGGGCGAGTTGACCCTCCTCAGGTGGTGCAGCGTAGCTATGTAGTTGGTCCTCTCCAAGTTCTGGCTAACGCCCAGATCGCCTCCCGGCCAGGCTCCCGTAGCTACAGCCCTCAGTATGCGTTGAGTGATCATCTTCTGGCTCATCAGGATCCTCCTGACGTCCAAGTCATAGACGCCACTGCTGAGCTGCTCATCCGCCTTTTCCTTCAGCCTCCTCACCAGTTGATAAAATGCGTCCCTAAAGACCTCCTGCATCAATGTTCCAGCCAGTCTGAGCCTCTTGTTAGAGAAGTGATCCTTATCATCGGGAGCGATCTTACCCCTGACGACCTTGAGCAGCTTCTCTATCATCTTGGCTAGGAAGTAAGCCTTTACCATGTTGTCCTCCTCGCTGTTTCCGATGTGAGGCAGCAGGTTGTTCTTCAGGTATTCCTTCGCGTACCTCACCCTGTCTGCCTTGGGAACCGCCTGCACGAGCCTCCTGCCTATGTAGTCCAGAGCCTCCTCCTGAGTGAGCATCCCAACAGTTCCCTCCTCTTCAGCCCGTCTCTGGACATCGTCGAGGCTGTAGAGGAACTCATTCCTTATCTCCTCATCGCTGGATATGGCATCAACTATGTCCTCATCCCTCTCAAGTCCGAGAGCCTTCAGCAGCATGGCAACGGGGACTCCCCTTATGGCCCCGGTGGAGGCCTTTATCGTCCCATCCCGGGTGTAATACTCTAAGTAGAGCCTAGTCCTCAAACCAGCCTTAGCAGACACTATCTGGGCCACATGCGAGTACGGTTTATTCTCCGCTGTGGTCTGCTCAACTATCACCTTATTGGGCGCTAGATCATCCCTTATGACGAGCACCCTCTCCGATCCGTTTATGATGAAGTAACCTCCGGGATCCCTAGGGTCCTCTCCCTTCTCTATCAACCTCTTCTCATCCAGCCTGTAGAGATAGCAGCCCTTGGACCTTACCATTATGGGTATGTGGCCTATCCTCACCCTCTCGCTCTTCAGCTCCATTCCTCCAGAGTATACCTTTATCTCCAGCTCTATCGGAGCGAGGTAATTGGCGTTCCTCAGCCTTATCTCATTAGGCATCGCCGGGAGCGATGAACCATCGTACTCCTCCACCTCGGGCCTGCCCACGTAGACTCTGCTCAGCACCAATTTGTAGTTCTCCACTAGCTCCAACTCTTTGAACGCATCTATGACCTCCTGTATTCCCCTCTCCAAGAACCTGTTGAAGGACTCTATCTGGACATCCGAGAGCTTCCGCTCCCGGAAGTAGGCCTTTACTATAGGGTAGAAATCGATATTCATATCCCCAACATTCACGGTCGACGACACGGAAACAACCCCCACAACATAATCGTAAAATCAACTCCTACTAACCACGTACCTGTAATAGAAGCCCTCCTCACGATGTATCCGGATCAGATCTCCCTCCTTCGCCCCCAACTTCATCACTATGGGGTCAGTCACGAGTATCTTGGGAAACAAATCCAAGGACCCATACATCCTCTCCAATTCCCTCTTCTCATCCTCGCTGACTATCTCATGCTTGGGCACCATGAAGTTCTCGGTCGGATCATACTTGATCGCCTTCTTTGTCTTCTTGGTTCTAGTGGTCTTGGTCCTCTTCTGGGTCTTCTCCTTCTTGGTCTTCGCGGTCTTCTTAGCCTTAGAGGAGGACTTTCCTGAGGACCTCTTCCCAGGAGATTTAGCCTCCTTACTAGGATTGGGGGAATCGGATCCCTCATCTAGGTCAATATCGACTGGAACATCCTCAGACTCTACCAAATAAGCACCCCCTTAAAGGGAACACTGGCATCAGGGTGAGGTGCAATACGGTTTTAAAAAGTTTACACCTGTAGAACTTGGGGAACGGATTTGGGGGACGAACTCATCGAGATTAGGTGGCACGGTAGGGGCGGTCAGGGCGCCGTTCTCGCTTCCAGAATCGTGGCTAAAGCTGCCTTCTTGGAGGGCAAATGGTCCCAAGCATTTCCATTCTTCGGAGCTGAGAGGAGAGGCGCTCCTGTAATGGCGTTCACTAGAGTCTCCAGCTCCCCCATAAGGCTGAGGAGTCAGATATATGAGCCGGACGTACTGGTCTTGCTGGATCCCATGTTCCTCAATCTGGAGGTGGCTTGGAGGGGCGTGAAACACGATACGATAGTCGTGATGAACGTGCCCGAAGATCCCGCGGAGATATTCCTTCCCAAGAGGGTGCAGAGGCTCGCTACTGTGGATGCTACCGCCATCTCTATGGAACTGGGATTGAAAGTGGCTGGACTCCCCGTCCCTAACTCGGCCATGGTCGGAGCCTTAGTGAAAGCTACAGGCATAGTGGGTCTCGAGAGCGCCGCGAGCTCGGTTAGGGCCATGATGAAGAGGCTCACTGATGTGAATCTGGAGGCCCTCAAGCGGGCACACGCGGAAACCAAAGTTATAGATAATCCTAAGTTCGTTCCTGAGGTAATAGGAGAGGGATGAGCTCAGGCTCCCTCCGCCCTCTCTATGTACGAGTCGAAGAACCTGGTGTAGACATCGACCTTCGTCTCTCCCGGCTTCATCTCGATCTCCTCAACAAGCCCGCAGTTGAAACACTTGATGACGGCCTTTCCCTCCTTCTCGTGGAGTTCAACCATTATCGAGTTGTGCTGACAAACGGGGCACCTGAAGAAGGCGGACTTCCTCCTCTTTCTGACCGGAAGAGTGGTTCTCCTCTTTCTCCTTCCCATTTCAAAGCACCCGAATTTTATAACTTTCACTTCTAAATTAAGTATCCCGATGGACTTGATGTCCCGGGCCATCCCTTTATACCCTCGGTGAGGCGCCTTAACCGGGATATGTCGGTAGACGAGAGGTACTTCATCTCGCTCGAAGAAGACCTGAAGATGGTGCTTGAGGTCGCCAAGAAGGCCAGAGCTGCGGGTTACGACCCTAAGGAGGATGTGGAGATAAAGATAGCGAACGAGCTCCATGAAAGGATAGTTGCGCTCTTCAATGTGGAGTCCTTGGGGGATAGGGTCAAGTATTGGCTGGAGAAGACTGATAACAAAGTAGAGACGGCTTTCAGGGTCATAGCTGAGATAATTCCCAGGGAAGGCGAAGTTCCCAAGATAGATGTTGGGGGAGACGACGAATACAGGGCTGAGCTGGCGCTGAGAGTAGGCATGGCCATAATAACCGATGCCACAGTCTCCGCTCCGATTGAGGGAATAAGCAGGGTGGCCATAAAGGGTGCGGGCCGTGATGCCTACCTCTCAGTGTACTATAACGGGCCGATAAGAACTGCCGGAGGTACAGAGGGGGCTATAAGCGTCCTAATGGCTGACTACATAAGGCAGAGGTTGGGTTTGGGTAGGTACATCCCCACCCACGAGGAGGTCGAGAGGTACACAGAGGAGGTCTTCCTGTACAAGAGGGTGGCCCATCTGCAGTACAACTCCGAGCCTGAAGAGGTTAGGAGAGCAGTTATGCACATACCCATCGAGGTAACGGGTCCTCCAACGGAGAAGGAGGAGGTCTCCTCCTTCAGAAATCTCCCTAGGGTGGAGACCAACAGGATAAGGGGAGGGGCCGTCTTGGTCATCAATGACTGCGTCATACAGAAAGCTAAGAAGCTGAAGAAGATCATAAAACAGCTCAAGAAGTCCATAGGAGATTTCGACGATTCCGCTTGGAGATGGTTGGGAGAGGATGGCGGTCGAGGAGAGAAGGGCGGCGAGGGAGCACAGGACGAAGGCTGCCCAGTTGTAGAACCCTCGTACAAGTACCTGAAGGATGCCGTCATGGGGAGGCCCGTACTGGCCCACCCATCTAGGATTGGGGGATTCAGGCTGAGGTACGGCAGATCTAGGAACACGGGACTAGCGAGCATAGGAATGAACCCCGCGACCATGTACGTACTCGACAGCTTCGTGGCGGTGGGCACTCAGGTCAGGATCGAGAGACCCGGGAAGAGCGCCGTGGTGATGCCGGTAGATTGGATAGAAGGGCCCGTCGTGAGGCTCAGGGATGGAAGTGTTGTCAGGATTGACGATCCTGAGCAGGCCAAGGTGCTGGCCGGTTCAGTGGAGAAGATACTGCACCTAGGGGATATCTTGATAGGTTTTGGGGAGTTCCTCGAAAACAACCACAAGCTCCTCCCATCAGCTTGGGTGGAGGAGTGGTGGTATTCCCTCCTGAGCGAGAAGGCCAAAGAGTTGGGAATAGTTCCCCCTGTGGAGAGATGGCAGAGAGTCTCCTTCTTAGAGGCCTTGGAGATATCCAAGAAATTTGGTATTCCACTCCATCCGAGGTACACTTATTTCTGGGAGCACGTGAGGATCGGGGAACTGCTAACCCTGCTTGAGGCCGCGAGGGAAGGGGCCAGATCTGGGAAGGCTATCTCTCTTAGGGCTAGTGATGAGATCAAGGACATCTTGGAGAGGCTCGGAGTTCCCCATAGAGTGGGAATGAACATGCTATGGGTGGAAGGGGAAGACGCATCTCTCCTAGAGTATTTGGCATCCAAGATACCCGCTGACGTCGATATCAATGGGATCTCTGAGTACGAGACCCTAAGATTCCTCAATGAGCACCTAGACGTCAAAGTGATGCCCAAGGGTCCCACGAAGATCGGTATGAGGGTTGGCAGGCCAGAGAAAGCTAAGCCCAGGAAGATGAAACCCCCAGTGAATCTGCTCTTTCCCATAGGGGAACTCAAGGGGATGACTCGCTCAATGGAGGCCGCATACAATCAGGGCAAGGTAGAGGTCGAAGTGGCCCTGAGGGTGTGTCCCAGCTGCGGAACCAAGACCACGAGATTCAAATGCCCAAAGTGCGGGACGAGGACGGTTCAACTCATGTTCTGTCCAATTTGCGGCAAGAGGGTCAACGGCAGGTGTGGAGATCATCCCAACGCGGATCCGGTTCCCTACAAGAAGACGGTCCTGAACATAAAGGAGGAAGTGAATAGAGCATTCTCCAACCTAAGAGAGCCCATGGAACTCCTGAAAAAGGTTAAAGGTGTTAAGGGGCTGACCAGTGGATCTAAATCACCCGAGATGATAGAGAAAGGCATTTTGAGGAGCAAGTACGACCTTTACGTCTTCAAGGACGGTACGATCAGATTCGATGCCGTTAATGCGGCACTCACCCACTTCAAGCCTAAGGAAGCAGGGGTTCCCATCTCGAAGCTGAGGGAACTGGGCTATACCCACGACATTCACGGGGAGGAGCTGGTGAGTGAGGACCAGATCCTAGAGCTGAAGGTGCAAGACATGATAATACCTAGGGAGGCCGCGAAGTATCTGTTCAGGGTCTCCAAATATATGGATGAGCTCTTGGAAAAGGTGTACGGCTTGGAACCCTTCTACAACTTGGAGAGCGAGGAGGACTTGGTGGGGCACCTAGTCCTCACGATCTCACCTCACACGTTCGTGGCTAACGTCGCCCGGATAATTGGATTCACTGACGCTGACGTTCTCTACGCCCACCCCTTTCTCCATGCCGCCAAGAGGAGAAACATCGACGGGGATGAGGACTCCATAATGCTAGCCCTAGATGGTCTCATCAACTTCTCCCAAGACTTCCTGCCATCCACTCCAGGAGGAAGGGAGGATGCGCCCCTCCTGATGGTGACGAGGGTGGATCCCGAGTACATAGACGATGAGGTGTACAACATGGAGGTGGTGACCTCCCTGCCCTCAGCGTTCTACGAGGCCACCTACAGGTACGAGGATCCAGGCAAGCTGAAGGATCTGGTGCCGACGGTGGAGACTGAACTCGCGAGAGGCGTTAAGTACCCGGAAATTGGGTACTCCGTACCCACCTCCCACGTTTACCGGGGACCGCTCCAGACGATGTACAGGAAGCTTAACAAGATGGAGGACAAGATGAGGGCCCACTTCTCCCTAGAAGAGAAGATAAAGGCTGTGGATAAGATGGACGCCCTTTCGAGAGCCATCTCTTCCCACTTCATAAGGGACATCGTGGGCAACCTGAGGAAGTTCGGCCAGCAGATGTTCAGGTGCACCAAGTGCAATGCCAAGTACAGGAGACCGCCGCTCTCGGGCAAATGCCTCGTGTGCGGCGGGCCCATACAGCTCACCGTGCACAAGGGAACGGTGCTGAAGTACTTGGAGCCAACACTATCACTCATGCGCGAGTACGGGATTGAAGGGTACCTGTCCCAGAGGATAAAGGTGCTAGAGGCCGAGGCTAGGTCCCTCTTCAGGGAGGAAGAGGATGCCAGCTCTTTGAACACACTAGAATCCGTTCTAGGGGAGAAGCCCTCGGATTCGAAGCCGAAGCCTCTAAAGAACAGGGACGAAGGGAAGAAAGGGGAGAGTAAGGAGAGGCCGGTCGCTAGGAAGCTCGTGGATTTCCTGTAGGGAGGATGCTCTACTTGAAGTGGGTCAGGATAAGGGAGGTTAGGGAAGGAGAGGTGGCCATAATAGGAGTGGTCATAAACGTGATAGAGAACTACCTTATCTTGGATGACGGTACATCCCGAGCTAGGGTGTATTACGATAGGGCCTCCGATTTCAAGCCCAAGGACATAGTGCTGGTGGTGGGTTCGGTGATCACGTCCTCTGAGGATTTCAAAGAGCTGCAGGGGTACGCAATTGCCGACATATCAGGAATAGATATAAGTTTGCTCAGGGATGTGGATGAGGTAAGGCGAGAAGTGGAGAGAAAACTGAAAGGTGGTAGAGATGGTAAATAGGGTGGTCTTCGAGGAGGCTAGCACCCTCAAGGCCATAGTTGACGCGGTCGAATCCCTAGTGGGCGAGGCATCAATAAAGCTGGATCCGGAAGAGGGCATGGGTCTCCAAGCCTTGGATCCCTCTAAAACTGCAATGATCCAGCTGATACTCCCCAGAACCTATTTCATAGACTTCGAGGTGGACCAGTCGAACTTCTATGGGATAAACTTCACCGACCTCTCCAAGATACTGAAGAGGGTGAAGGCTAAGGAGAGGGTGGAGCTGGAGTTCACCGAGTCCCTGATGAAAGTGACCGCGACCGATGGATACAGGAAGAACTTCGAGCTGCCCCTGCTGGCCGGAACCCCATTCGAGTTCAAGACGATAAAGGTGGACTACAAGGCCAAGGCGAGGCTCGACAGCGATGTGATACCAAATGCCATAAAGGATCTGAAGATAATAGGATCCGACGTTGAGATCTACATAGACAGCGAAAAGATCGAATTCAAGGCCGAGAGCGACAAGGGGAAGGCCACAATATCTATCACGAAGGAAGACAGGGCTCTGATTGATGTTTGGGCCGAGGAACCCTCTAAGAGCGTTTATAACATGGCCTACTTGGAGAAGATGACGAAGCCGGCGAAGATTTCCGAGGAGGCTGATCTGGAATTGAAGACGCAGGCTCCCCTCAAACTCACCTACCCCCTCGGAGGCATAGAGGGGGCTGGCATAACCTACTACTTAGCCCACCTGCAGGTATGATCAGATGAGGGAAGGGGAGATCCTCCTCATTGCTCCTTTTTCGAGGGAGGCTGCAGCCCTTCTGGAGGAGCAGGGCCTCACATTGGAAGACTTAGCCTTCGATCCATTGCTGGAGAACGCTAGGAGGCTCGCTAGGGAGAGGCTGATCAGGGCCATCGAGGGGAGGACCATCCATCCAGACTTGACCAACCCTGTGAACGAGGTTTACGCCTTCGTCGCAGCGAAGCTCATAGCCTCTAGGGTCGGGAGATCGATGCTCAGCAGGCTGGCCAATTACGAGGCCAAGAGGTTCATGGAACTATCCGAACGCTTACCCACGGAGAAACTGGTTGATCTGGCTAGAGAGACGTTCGGCTTCGAGCTCAGGCTCGATGATGGACTCTGGGTCGACGTGGTCAGCTATTCCAACGGTTGTGCCGGTATAGGTGGACCGAAATGGAGGCTCGTCAATCGTGTGGTGAGGAAGGGGTACGTCCTCGTGAACGAAAGGGACCTGAGAAGGCTGATCTCGGAATACATAAAGATGAGGGTAATGGAAACTCCAAGAGTCGAACTTCCTGATCCCTTGGAGGAGATAGCTAAGGAGATCTCGGATATGTTCGCCAAGAGGATGAGGAAGAGGTTCAAGAGGCCTAAGAAGGGGGACTTCCCGCCCTGCATAAAGGACCTGATATCCAAACTCAGGAGGGGAGAGAACCTGACCCATCAGGCCAGGTTCGCCCTCACATCCTTCCTACTCAATGTGGGCTGGTCGGAGGAGCAGGTGCTAGATCTGTTCCGGAGTGCACCGGACTTCAACGAGAGGATAGCTTCTTACCAGATCTCTCACATAGCTAGGAGGAAGTACAAGGCGCCGAGCTGCGAGACCATGAAGAATTGGGGCCTTTGCCCCGGTGATTGTGGAAGGAGGTACATGCTGGAGGGTTTGGATTGAGGGTGCTCGAGACGCTCTTCGCTAAATATTACAGGAGCATGGCAGGCACCATCTACGTTTCGGATGTGCCCCTAAGGGAGTTCATGTTCAGGGACTTCGAGGGGAAGGTCAGGAGGCATGTATCCTTCAGGGACCTCCCGGAGCTCAGGAGGTACTTGGTGGACAACCCGCCCATGCACGCCTACTACTCTGTCTCCCTGTACAGGAACCCGACGGCTCCAATGGATGAGAAGGAACCTATAAGGGCGGAGCTCCTCTTCGATATAGACTCCACGGACTTCAAGGACGGGGAATGTGAGAGTGAGTCTGTGTGGAGGTGCAGGAATTGCGGCCTCACTGGGAAGGGAATCCCACCGGGGAAGTGCCCGAAATGCGGGTCTGAGAGGATAGAGGTCAACCACTGGCTCAACGAGAGGTGCATATCGCTGACCAAGTACGAGGTGAGAAAGCTCATAGAGGTGCTGTCAGAGGACCTCGGCGCCTCCTTGGACGAGATAGCGGTCTCATACACGGGAAACAGGGGTTTCCACGTCAGGGTCTCTGAGGGGAAACTGACCACTCTATCCAAGGATGGAAGGAGGGAGGTCGCCTTCTACGCGATGGGCAAGGGCTTCGATCCTACTCCCCTGTTCATAGTCAAGAAGGGGCTCGTGAGGCTTGATCTGAGGAGCAGTATCGCTAGGAGGGCCTTACAGCACTTGTTGAGTGGTCATGCGAAACTAGCCCCCTCTCTGAGGGAGAAGGTACTCCTCTTATCGAGGGATATGGGAGTCAAACTCAGCTCTAGGGAGAGGAAGCACCTCCTCAACCTGCTTAAGGAGTCGGCTCAGAGGTCCGGAGCGAGGATCGACTGGATGGTCACCATGGACACGGGGAGACTGACTAGGATACCGAACAGCATCCACGGTAAGACCGGATTCAGGGCTTTACGACTCTCTTTGGATGAGTATGGGGCTTTCAATCCGTTCAAAGATGCAGTCGGTCTGCCCTCAGAGCCGGAGATCAAGGTCCGAGTGAAGATGCCCATTCCCACGTTCAGATTGAAAGATGAGGCTTTCGGGCCATATTCGCCGGGTGAGGAGGTTCAGCTGCCCGGTTTCGCGGCGGCATTCGTCATCTTAAGGGGGAGGGCGGAGCCACTCAATCATTAATTATGATCACTCGTTCCATCCTACCGGGTAGATGGCAAAGTACAAGGATGTTATAAGGGAGGTTCTCATCTCGCTAGCCGAGGGCCGAGTTGACGATTCCTTAATTGAGCGTCTCAGGTCAGTCGAAGAAGAGTTGTTGACGAACCTGCCGGAGGGGTTGGAGGGTAGGATATACCTCAAGGCCGCCGAGGTGATCAGGGACCTGCGAATAGAGATGGAAAACGCATTATCCATAACTAAAACATTCAAGAGAGCTCTTTATGGTGGAATAATCTCAGAAGAGGCCCGAAAAGCTGTTTATGAAGCCGAACAACTCGAGACTGAGGAGGAAAATGAGGAGGGAAGTGTTTTCACCCCCCTGAGCGACGGGGTCGAGAGGGTATTAGTAACGTTTAAAACTCCCGTGGCCAAATTCGTTGGTGTAGACATGAAGGTCTACGGACCGTTCTCCGAGGGCGATGTGGCATTCATTCCCTCGGAGAACGCGGCGGCCTTAAAGGAGAAGGGAGTTGTTGAGGTGGTCGAGGAATGAAGGTTCCCGCAGAGATCAACACGTACTGCCCCAGATGCGGCAGGCATACCAAGCACAAGGTCTCCCTGTACAAGCAGGGCAAGGCACGGACGATGTCGTGGGGTCAGAGGCAGCTTGAGAGGAAGAGGAGGGGTTACGGAGGAGAGCCCAGAGGTAAGCTGAGGAGGAAGGCCAAAACCACAAAGAAGATCCTCCTCATACTCACATGCGAGGAGTGTGGCAGGAAAGTGATGAAGAACTTGGGGAGACTGGCCAGGGTGGAGATAAAGAGGTGATGCCCATGGATGAGATGGAGTTGATCCCCCTCCCCAAAAGCTACTTCGTCAGGGTGAGGTGCCCTAAGTGCGGTAACGAGCAGATAATCTTCTCTCACGCCTCCAGAGAGGTCAAGTGCCACGTGTGCGACGAGGTGCTGGCCAGGCCTAGGGGTGGTAAGGCCGAGATCTTGGCGACGGTCATCGAGTATTTGGGTAGAGTGAGAGAGTGAGCTACAAGGCCTTCCCGAGGAGGAACGAGCTCGTTGTCGGTACTGTGAAGAGGGTAGAGGACCACGGAGTGATAGTCGAGCTGGACGAGTATGAGGGACTAGAGGCCTACATCCCCCGAAGTCATGTGGCCTCGGGAAGGATAAAGGACATAAGGGACTTCGTAAAGGAAGGGGACAAAATAGTAGGAAGGGTCATCAGGGCCAACAGGAAGCTGGGACAGGTGGATCTCTCCCTCAGGTACGTAAGCGAGGAGCAGAAGAAGAGGAAACTGGAGGAGTGGAAAGAGAGAATAAGGGTAATCTCTCTACTTAAACTGGCAGCTCAGAGAGCTGGTTTCCCAGATCCGGAGTCGATAGCAAAGGATTCTTGGATGAAACTTGCTGACTACTACAGGAGCCCGATGGAAGCTCTGGAGGATGTGCTGTACGAGGGGATAGATCCCCTCCTGAAGGCTGGCTTGGACGAGAGGCTGGCCGAGAAGCTGGAGGAAATAGTCAGGGTTCAGATAAAGCCACCAATCTACGTAAAGAACATAGTGGTGAAACTCGTCTCATACGCCCACGATGGGATAGAGAGGATTAGAAGGGCCTTGCTGAGGGGTCTCTCTACTCCTAAGACCGAGGGCGTTGAGGTGGACATATATACCGCGGGTGCGCCTAGGTACATCATCTCCGTTCGCTCCCAAGATCCCAAACTTGTCAGGAGGATGTCCACATACGTAGTCAAAGCCATTTCCAAGGAGCTGGGGGAGACAGAGATATTCGAAATCGTGGAGGAGAGGGAGTACAGGAAAAGACTCGCCTGAGGTCTCTCACTCCGTTTCAGTCGTTTCAACCTTTTCGAGGGATCTATGGTGACCCATCTAGAGATGAGGAGGTGTTCCCGCTGCTGGAGATACACATTCAGGGAGAAATGCCCCGTGTGCGGTGCGGAGACCATAGATCCTCATCCGAAGCCCTTCAACCCACCGAGGCAGTGATGTCCTAAGTCGGAAGGCTACTAAATATTCGTCGTATGCCTAAATTCGCACTTTACTATTATTTTTCTCATGCTTCCGCTATCATCTTCAAATACCTATTGTGTAAACGAGAATTATATGAGAATGATCAGTTAAAATGCATGTTACGGATATTTCATGTCAACTCAGTTATCTCAAGAACCTCTAGGGGCCCTCTCTCAGCTAATAAACAGTTATATGTTGAATATGGAGAGAGAAAACTCAAATACCTGCTCCCTATTCACCAAACCTGCCGTAGAGTTCTCTATCAACGTTGTGCAACGTTGTGCAACAGTTACGATGACAATAATTTTATAAGCCCCCTTCCACCGACCCTCAGCCCCTTGCCACATCCACATCAGGTGGCATGGGGAGGTGTTACTATGAAGAAGGCATACATAATAGCAGCCTTGGTAGTGCTGCTGGGGGCAAGCCTGCTCCCTGCTATGGCCTACCCAATCCACATGTTCCCGCAGCCTTTCGTGCAGGACGGAACCATTGACTACGACTTCGACGGCATGCCCGACATAGCCATCATACTCGGCAGCAAGGCCGCTCCCGAGGACGTTCTCGGCGCCACCCTCATAGCCGCCAAGATAGCCTCTCACCTATACTATACTAATGCCATGTGGGTCGATGCCAAGCACGCCGCCGCCAACGGCATAACCCTCTACCACGGTAGCTTCACCGCTGAGGCATACGGCCACAGGTACCAGGCTCTGGATCTCGTGGGCGACTGGGGAGAATACGACAATGATGCTGACACAAAAGACTTCTGGGGCTTCCTCTGGAGCTGGAACTGGGGTGCTGGAGATCCTGATCCATTCGACAAGATATACCCACTTCATGACGGCTATGTCTTCGTGCCTTCTGGCGTGAAGAGCGACATGAACCCAACTCAGATAACTTACTCCATAGGTCTCGAGGTCGATCCCGACGACCTTAAGGAGTGGGTGGTCTTCGCTCCTGGATACTTCCCACCTGCGTACACCAACAACGAGAAGACTGGATATGCGGTTCCTCTGGCCTTCGACTGCCCCGGAACCTTCACCTTCAGCTATGATGCTTGGGACACCACCAAGGACTACACACCCGTCGCGGGTCCGATAACCTACACTTGGGCTCACGGTGGGTTCTACTTCATACACCCGCTGAACCCGATAGACGTCAAGAAGGGTACCGAGATAACCCTGCCGTGGATGGGCTATAAGCTCGTAGCTGAGACTGTGGAGGTTGATGAGCCTAACACTTACAGCGTGGGCTTCATAGCCTATAAGATAGGAACTGACACGCCCGTTGATTACTTCCACATTGAGAACAGTGGGCTACCCGTACCTCAGGACAATAACCCTGGTAGCTTCCAGAAGTTCCTCTACAGCATGATCCACAGGGATATCTACATACTCGCTGATATAGACGGAGATGGAGTGGTCTCCGACAACGAGAGGCTGGTGCCGTACTTCGGTATAACTGTCAGGGACGTTGACGAAGTCCTTCAGACTGTCACCATGGACTTCTACTCACTGATACTTGCCCCGAACATCTACCCTGGTCACGGTGAAACTACCTACAGTGGAACGAACGATGACCTGTACTTCGACTGGACTAACACCAAGTGGTTCTTCGACAGCACCTACGGATGGCCGCACCCAGCTGGCTCTGACTATGCAGATGCTGCTGACCCTGACACCGGAAGCTACAATGTGGATGTGATACTTGAGCTTTCCACTTATCCTGACGCTACTGGCCCGAGGATCTTCGCTGGAGGTAACATGGGTCTCGTTGCTGGTGGTGCTGTGGCAGGTGCCCCGAGCCACTTCTACGAGGCTAAGGGTTACATAGTAGATGAGCAGACTGTCTTCGGCCCGTGGCTTGAGGGTCTTGCTGAGGACGAGGCCTTCCTTGGCATAAGCGGCTACTACACCGATAGCACTCAGAACGATGTAGAGTGGTACATGGTAGTCAAGTCCGGGACTCTTGGAGCTACGCTCTTCACTCAGAACGAGACTGGCTGGTACGAGCCCCTCAACGATGACGGCCACCTCGTGGTCGGTGGCAAGGACTACTGGTTCACCAGCGTAGTCAACAGACTCATCGTGGCTGGGCAGGAGTGCCCCGCTCTGCCGCCTGGAATAACTGGCGAGTACTGCGGTCCTGCCTGCGGACCGACTTGGGGTCTCTACGAGTTCACTCAGAAGGACGAGATAATGAAGGACCTCGAGTGCAAGGCCTTCGTCGAGCCCGATACACTGTTCGGCCAGACCTCTGACCAGCCCAAGACTCCTGCTTGCGGCAAGTACCTCGAGTACACCAAGTATGCTGACTGGCAGGACGATGATGTAACCCTCGCTGTCTACCACTGGCAGCTCAACTGGCTCTACCCGATAAACGCCACTGGCGTGTTCGCTGGCATCTATGATAGGGTCGAGGATAGGAACGGCGATGGCATATTCACCGGCGCCACCGAGCTCGTACCGGTGACCACGCCCGAGGGCGGTACCGTCTTCGAGGATGTGACTCCGGACGAGTACAAGGACTTGTACTTCAACTTCGCCAACCCGGAGGAGGTCTTCAGCTTCATAAGGGCCCCGATAGCCTACATGGACGACTGGGTCTTCGACGGTGAGACCCTCAGCGAGGACGTGGTGAACAAGAACCTGATACTCGTCGGCGGTCCTCTGGTCAACACGCTGGTTGACTACCTGAACGACACCGGCAACCTGTACATACTCTACAAGACCGACGGCAAGACCTCCTGGCTGTACAACCCGCAGGGCGCTCCCGGTGAGAGGGACATCAACCTGACCTACGCCATCAAGCTGATAGACCCGACCATAGACACCACCTACGTCTACAAGGTCGAGGGCGGCAACGGTCTCGGTGTGATCCAGTACGCCAAGAGCAACCCGTGGAATGAGGACAAGGCCATACTGGTCGTGGCCGGTACCGACAGGTTCGGTACGCTGGCTGCCAGCATAGCGCTGGCTGACCCGACCAAGCTGGCCAACACCACCATACAGACCTACTACAACGCTGGTGAAGGCGACAACGCTCCCGCCGTCATAGTCATAGGTATAAGGCCGACCACCGTGCCCACGAGGGTCGCTGTGCAGCCTGTGCTGGTAGTCCCAGTCGGGCTGCCCAGCAGCTAAACCCTCCCCCTTTCCTTTCTTTCTGTTTTCTGTTCTGTCATGCCCTGATTCCTCTCCCTAAGCTTAGTTTGATCTCCTCTACCCCGGCAATGTCTGCTCTATCCCATGGTCTTTAATTCCAAGGACCTACTCTTCTCTTCATACAATGCATAGCTAGTACGGATGATCTCCTAGTGTTATCTGCGCCCCTCCTCCCACTACGAGGCTCGGAAGAGCATGAGAATCCCCCGTATGGATCTCCACCGTTCGATCAACCCCTGTTAGTCAACTGTCTATACGGATTTCATACGAGCATCCATTCCATCTTATATATTCGTCCATCACTACCAAGCGGGTATGGGAATGGGGAGGTCTTCGCTACTGTCTTTACTCCTAATCATCCTGCTCGCCTCTCAGACGATGCTTACTTCCTCGCAAACTTCTAGAGAGATAATAGAGCAGGCTGTTGAGGGACCTCTGAGGGCAGTAACTAGGGTTCCCGAGTATAACTCTCCCGGTGAGATCCCGCAGGGAAGTTACGGATACATCAACGGGGTGCTTTACGTAGACAAGAGCGGCTTCACCTTCGGAGCCATACCAGACTTGGAGTTCAACATATACGCATCACTAATTCTCGCAGAGGCCCTTCAGGCCTCTAACTTCATGGAGTTCGATGAAGGCGATGTGTCTAGGGCCAAGACTAGGCTGGCATCCATGACCACTTGGATGCTCGAGCGTGCTAAGAACAACGGCCTTTGGGGTTCCGATGTAAGTGGGAGACTGGTGGATGTGTCTTTCAGTGCCCAGGCTATAAGGGCCGTGGCAGGCGCCTTCGCGGCCGGCGCACTTCCCAAAGAGAAGCTTTCCTCCCTCGCCCACTCCGTGTCCCAGCTCATATCCCTCCAGAGCGAGGGAGGCGGTTGGGGGAGGATGCCCGAGGCCGATGTGTTCCAGCTGAAGGAGCCCAGCCCCAGCATCACCGCGCAGGCCCTCAGGGCCATACTAGCTGCCAAGGAAGTGGGTGTGAGAGTGGCGGGCTTGGACAATAGCGTCAGGAAGGCGATATCATTCCTCACGGCTACCGCTAAAAAGAGCAAAGACTTCAACTACTGGCAGGAGGAGAAGTCCTCGTCCGTCCAAGTCACTGGAGATGTCGCTGACGCCCTCGCAGAAGCCATGTTCCTAGGATTCGATGTGGACGACGGTCTGGTGAAGGGTGTCGTCGCCTACTTGGAGAGCAACGTTAAACAGGCTTACTCGTCCGGAACCTATGAGATAACCACAGCCCTAGCGCTCAATGCCCTAGCTAAGTTCTCCTCTCTGGGCTATTTGGAGACGGACAAGTTCGTTGCGAGCTACGAGCCACTATTAGTGGACCTCGCATCCACTATAAGATCTGACGGGCTCTTCACTAACCTGCCCTTCGTTTGGTTGAGGTACGCCTATACCTACACCTACGTGTCGATATTCGCCTACTGGTTGAGAGTATCATCAATCTCGGCTCAGGCTTACTTCGTCGGGGGATACGGCGAGTACAATCCTCCGGTCGTTGTAGAGGGAACCGAGATCACTCTCAAGGTTAAGGTGGAGAACAAGATATCCCGCTCCCTCTCTTTACTCATGAATTTAGACGTAGGATCTCCAGCGGCCCTCTCATCTAAACTGCCATCAAAGCTGGCCCTCTCGGGTGGCAAATCGAAGGATTTCTCCATCAAGATAGCCGCTCCAGATCAGGTGCCCTCTCCCGTGAACGTGACTGTCAAGCTGTTCATAAAGGAGGCGAATTCCGGTAAACCTCTCTTCACCAAGAGCCTCACCTTCAGGATCCTGAGGAACCCCAAGCTCTCCCTAGAGTCCAAGACCGTGAAACCAACGACCGTCCAGTTGAGGAAGCCCATCAACGTTACACTGGTGATGTCCAATACTGGAGACCTACCCATCGCAGACATAAGCATAATTGAGAAGCTGGGTACGGGATTCGAGCTAGTTACCAGCTTCCCCGGGAATGGAACTGCGTTGGTGACCTCGACTAACAGTTTGGGTAGTTACGTAATTCCCAATCCGTTAGATCCGGGTGCCAAGCTGGCCCTAGTCTATCAGGTGATTCCCACAGACGCATCACCCGGTCCCCAGACCCTCTCCACCACGCTGATAACTTACACTGACGCTAGGGGGGAGGTCCACAACATAAGTAAGGAGGTCAAGGTGACCATCTTGAGACCTTACGTGATCCTCTCAACCAACACCACCGATCTCCAACTTGAATGGGACGAGGAGAAGGGGCTGGTGATGGCCCTCTCTAATACTGGAAACGAGGACGCTACCGAGGTGGAGCTGAAAATAGCTACTGGAGAGGGAATAACCCTGAACCTGAGCATGATCCCAAAGGATGTCCTCCTGAGACCGAATCCAGACGGATCTATGCTTCTGAGGATCGATAAACTGAAGTCTGGCGATACAATGACCATACCACTTAGGCTGAAGGCGACCAACTTCTATCCAGCCACGGAACTGGGTAGCTTCGTTAGTGTTGGGTACGAGTACAAGGACTCCATAGGCAGGAGCATGCCTCAGTTCTCCGACTCGACCATAATCAAGGTGAGGGTCAGGGTATCCAAGAACTTCATCTACCTTATATCCGCGATAATACTGGTTATAGCTGCCCTCGTGGCGATAAGACTTTACAACAGGGCGAAGAGGACTAGGGAGAGCATGAGAAGGGTGTCGCCTTTGGTTGCCCGGACATCCAAGAGAAGAGGGAGGGGGAGGAGGAGCCCCTTTGGAAGCTAAGTACCTAGTGATCATCCTAGCAGCTCTGGCAATCGCGGGGCTGGCCGCCTACTCCGTTTTTCTGAAGGAGACTCCCTCTCAGCCCACAGGGGGTCATGGCAAGTGGTATGTCACCATAACCTATCCCCTAAACCAGACCATGAAGGAGGGATCTGGGAGCATAGGACTATCCTCCTATGCGATCACACTGGCGCTCTCGTTCTTCTCTGGTGGGAATTTGAATGAGACAAGTATACTGGTCGGACCCTTGGGCACGGTCCCACAAGGGAACGTAACACTCCTAATCACCCTCTCAGGAGACACAAGTGTCCACATATTCCCGAGAAACTCCACAGTCAGGATCCAAGGTAGCAGTCAGGAGGGCCTGTACGCCGCCACTGACAGGCTAATACTGGCAATAGCCGGAGAGTACGCTTTGGACTTGGACGAGACTAGGAGCTACCTCATCATAGTTCACCCCAAGCAGGGGAGCAAGGTGGGGCTGCAGTGGCTCGGTAAGATCCCCCTTTCCCAAGTGAGGAGGGTTCCCATATACGTACACGGTGAGAAATCCGTGGATCTTAGGAAGATGATGTTGGGGCCCTACTGGCCTAATTAGAGCATGGGGACCCCTTATCCACCGTGCGCCTTGGCTATAAAGCGAAATTTACCCACAAAATCTTTCTACGGGAAAACGGGCCCGGGGGGACTTGAACCCCCGACCTGCGGCTTAGAAGGCCGCCGCTCTATCCTTGCTGAGCTACGGGCCCCCAGTCAATACGACCATAGACGAACATATAATTAATACTCCCCTATCCACCGGTTCCCGGAGCGAGAATGAGATACGCCACATTAATAATGTTGCTGTTTCTGAGCGCCCTTCTAATCCCGAAAAGCCCCACGATAATAGAGGTAGGTGCTCAAGAGATTAGATATGATTGGAAAGGTCTGTCAATGAAGAACGGAACGAGATATGATCTGCCGGGAGGATTTAAGCTTCAAGCTAGACTGATGTATATGGGCGGAGCGGTTCAGTATGTTGAAGCTAGGGTGCTTAAGGAAGGGGCGCCCTGCACGCCCTTTGTTTACGTTCCTACTGAGATAAGCGCCGGCGGTCCTCCCTTAGATACTAGGAAGGAGATACCCGTCAGAGAGGGCTGCAGCAGGACGGGAAGGATTCTCTACAAGGTCTTCATAAAGGGTGACCTGACCGACAAGGTGAATGGTATAATATACTTCGACCTACTCGACTCCATTTACTCCCCAGAGACCAACCTAACTATGGAGATTGATTTTCCGAAGGTGAGGGAGTTCGATCAACCCTACGCCCAGTTCCAAGTACCGGTCATCCTGAAGAACACCGGTGCCATGCCTATAGATTGGGTGAAGGTCTATTCCAACTGGTACCGCTTGGAGGGAGAGGGCTCGATAAACCTCACTAATGTAATGCCGGTGATGGGCACGAAGACCGGCAACGAGGTGAATATTTCTCTAGGAGGACTTGATGTAAACGAGTCCCATCAACTGACCTTCTCATTCCATGCAGGACCCGGTGAGGGGCACTACGGCAACTACACCATAGGCTTCGTGGTCACTTACCCAGTGATCTTCCAGTACCAAGGCTTCGACGCCAACAGGTCCGTTAAGATATTCGAATATAACCCCAATGCCACCAAGTCCACAAGAGACTCCATCAATGTGGTATTTGGACTCGTCTACAAGGGTCACACAGGCGCGCCTAGGGTAGTTCTCTCCGTAAGCAAACCCACCGGAGACCTGCAGGTGAATCCGGGAACTCCAATAACGTTCAACTTCAGGGCCCAGAACGTGGGCAACGACCACGCCTACAACGTGACGATAAACGCCCAAGTCGAGCCAAACCTCCCGATAGAGATTATAAAGCCCTCTGCTATAGCTGGCGGTCACTTTCCGGTAGTGGTTCATTCGGACATGCCTCCAAGAGCGATGACTGAGCCGATAGAGTTCAGGATAGTCATCCCGAGCGATGCTGAAGGTATGATGTACAGGGTCAACTTGACCGTCGGCTACTTCGACATAAGGGGCTACTACAACGAGACGTTCAAGCTTTACACCATAACGGTGAAGGAGTTCGGGTACTCGAAGGTTTACATAACCAAGACCATCTCCTCCACCACCATACCCATCAACGGGACAATAAAGGTGGACATAATCGTGGGGAACAACGGTACGGCAGCCGCAACTAATGTGGTGGTGCAGGACGACTACCCCAAAGACATATTCAAGCTCGTTTCGGGCAAGACCAAGCTGACGGCAAGCAAGCTCAATCCGGGGAGCATGCTCTCCCTATCTTACACCCTGAAGGCGGTGAGGGAGGGCGTGGCAACTTTCGGTCCCGCCAAGGTGACGTACGTGGATCCGAAGGAGGGACAGAAGGTCCTCATGTCGGCCCAGAAGTCCCCCGTGGTGGTGACGATAGTGAAGCCCCAGCTCTCCGTGAGGGTGGAGGACATACCCCAGAACGTCACCGTGGTCAACTCCCTTGTCGGCTTTTCGATCTACATGATAAACAGGGGCAGCGGGGAGGCCAAGGACCTCACGGTCGAGATGGAGCTCTCCCCGGGATTCTACATGGTCAATCCCCCGACGGTGAAGAAGGGCGAGGGTGTCTCGTGCGATCAGCCTGTCTGGGAGCCCAAGGAGGACAGGATAAAGGTGAGGATGGTCTGTGATACTGTGAAGCCAGAGGGCTTCGTGAAGCTCATACTCACCATGAAGACCCAGACGACTGGGATGCAGTGGATAAGGGTGACTGACATTAACTACAAGTCTACGGACGGCAAGACCGTGATCAAGGTCCCCACATCCAGTTACAGGTACGAGACAGTCGTAGTGACCCCGCTAGAGCTCAGGATGTTCTACCTGGCCATATTCACGTTCTCCGTCCTCTTGGTAGCCATGTTCGTCATAGGCGTGACCAGAGGATTCAGGGTGTCGGTGGGGAGGCGCAGGCCTAGGACGGGATTCGGGGCCTTGGAGAGCTAGCAACATTAAAATAGTGGGGTCCGTCGTATCATGAGGTGTGATAAGGATGGGCATGGAGTACATATATGCCGCTCTCATGCTGCACGAGGTAAAGAAGAAGGTCGAGGAGTCCGATCTTGAGCAGGTGCTCAAGGCCGCAGGCGTCGAGCCCGATCCGGCTAGGATAAAGCAGCTCGTGAGCACCCTCTCCAACTTAGACATAGACGAGATAGTGAGCCAGGCCGCTGTCGCCACGGCAGCTCCGGCCGCTCCTGCAGCTCCGGCTCAGGCTGAGGAGGCTAAGGCCGAGGAGAAGAAGGAAGAGGAGAAGGAGAAAGAGGAGGAAGAGGCTGCCCTCGCTGGACTCGGCGCGCTGTTCGGCTGAGGTCACGGCTACTTTTTTATCCCTCCTTCGCAACTTTTCGAGGATGACTAATGGGACTAGGCGATCCCATAGAGATACAGTTCCTCATAGAGAGGGGCTACGTCAGGAAGAAGTGCCCCAAATGCGGGGAGTACTTCTGGACTCTCGATCCCGACAGGGAGACATGTGGAGAGGCACCCTGTGAGCCTTACTCATTCATAGGGAGGGGAGTAGCTGATAAGGGCTTGGAGGAGGTCAGGGAGGACTTTCTGTCCTTCATGGAATCCAAGGATCACACGAGGATAGGGAGGTACCCAGTTATAGCTAGGTGGAGGGATGATCTCTTCCTCACCAGCGCCTCAATAGTCGACTTCCAGCCCTTCATAACCGCCGGCCTGGTTCCACCCCCGGCGAACCCCCTCACCATCTCCCAGCCGTGCATAAGGCTCAAGGACGTCGACAAGGTCGGGCCCACAATGGGGAGGCATCTCACCATCTTCGAGATGATGGCCCACCACGCCTTCAACACGAAAGAGAGGTTCGTTTACTGGAAGGAGAGGACGGTTGAACTGTTCCATGAGTACGCAACCGAGGTCTTGGGTATCCCTGAAGAGGAGATAATCTACAAGGAGGGGATATGGGAGGGAGGAGGGAACGCCGGTCCTGATCTCGAACCTATAGTCAGGGGATTGGAGATAGCCACTCTCGTCTTCATGGAGTACAGGGAGGAGAACGGGAAGTACGTCCCAATGGACACCAAAGTCGTTGATACCGGATATGGGCTAGAGAGGATAACATGGCTCCTCAGAGGCGATCCTACCGGCTTCCACGCCGTTTATGGGGATCTGGTCGACACCTTCAGGTCTGAGCTGGGTGTCGAGCGGGTGGAGGAGCGACTCCTTAGCAGGTACTCGGAGGTCTCATCCATACTTAGGGAGCTGGAGAAGGGGAGGAAGGTCGATGTCCTGAGGGGGAAGATAGCGGAGATATTGATGCTGGACTCATCATACTTGGAGGAGAAGATCTCTCCCTTGGAGAAGGTATTCGCCCTCTTGGATCACACGAAGGCGATAGCATTCATGCTGGCTGATGGTCTAGTCCCCTCAAATGTGAACGAGGGCTACTTGGGCAGGCTGCTCATAAGGAGGTCGCTCAAACTGCTGAAACTGCTAGGTGTGGAGATGAACCTCTCGGAGTTGGTGGCCAAGCAGGTAAGTTACTGGTCAGATAAGGGATTCCCAGAGCTCAAGGAGGCCTTGGACAGGATAGTGGAGATAGTGGATATTGAGCAGGCCAGATATGAGGAGATCCTCAGGAGAGGAGAGAAGATAGTTAGAGGAATAGTGAAGAGCAAGAGGAAGCTGGACTTGGAGGACCTCATAACCCTCTACGACTCCCACGGGGTTCCGCCCGAGCTCGTGCAGACGGTGGCCGAGAAGCTTGGCGTCAATGTGGAGGTTCCAGATAATTTCTACGAGTTGATCGCCGGGAGGCATGAGTCAAGGAAGCCCGAGGCGCCCAGGCTCCCACCCTTCATAGACGAGTTGGATAGATACAAGCCGACCAAGCTGCTCTACTATCAGGATCCTTACCTAATGGAATTCGATGCTACGGTGGTGGGTCACGTCGGGGGCATGGTCCTCCTTGACGAGACCGCCTTCTACCCAGAGGGAGGAGGTCAGCCCAGCGATGTGGGCGTGCTATTGTGGCCTGGCGGAAGGGCTGAGGTGGTTTCAGTGGAGAAATATAAGGGGAGGGTCCTCCATCGCCTTAACGGCCCCCTGCCCCCATTGGGCACTAGGGTGCACGGCAAGGTCGACGAGGGGAGGAGGCTATCTAGGATGAGGCATCACACTGCCACTCACGTGATCCTAGAGACCGCGAGGCGCGTGCTAGGACCCCATGTATGGCAGTGGGGAGCCCAGAAGGGTGATGAGGAGAGCAGGCTGGATATAACCCACTACAAGAGCATAACCCCCGAGGAACTCGAGCGCATAGAGCTGCTCGCCAACGAGACGGCGATGAGGAACCTCCCTGTGAACACGTTCTGGCTCCTCAGGACCGATGCCGAGAGGAGGTACGGCTTCATCCTGTACCAAGGAGGGGTCGTACCTGATCCGATCCTCAGAATAGTGGAGATCCAAGGCTACAACGTGCAGGCGTGCGGCGGGACCCATGTCACGAGGACAGGGGATATAGGGCCGATAAAGATATGGAGGGCGAGGAGGATCCAAGACGGAGTGATAAGGCTGGAATTCTCAGCTGGTGTGCCAGCCGCTAGGAGGCTCATCAAAGCCCATTCCATGCTGAAGGAGATCGCCCAATCTTTGGGAGTGAGTGAAGAAGAGGTGGATAAGGCGTTTAAGGCCGCTATGGAGGAGCTGAAGGACCTCAGGAGGGAGATCAGGAGACACGCGAGGGAAATAGAGGAAGCCAAAATCAGGGAAACTCTGAAGGAGTTCGAAAAAGTGGGAGATTACAGGGTCTCGCGCGTCGAACTCGCTTCCGTCAGCTTGGACGAGGGTGTTAAGCTGGTCGACAAACTAGTTGGGAGCGATGAGAGGGTAGTTATCCTGACGAAACCGTCCGGAGATAGAGTGGAGGTGGCAGTGCTCGTCAACGGTTACGATCTGACGGCTGGCGATCTGGTGAGAGAGGCCACAAGGTCAGTTGGCGGTGGAGGCGGAGGTAATCAGAGGCTCGGCAGGGGATCCATACCAAAGGAGAAGTTGAAGAGCTTTTTGGGGGTGATCAGAGCACGATTAGGAGGGAGCTAGTGGAGAGCTTGGCCCCCCTCACTCATCTCCTTTTCACATTGGGCTTCCAAGACTCGGTTGAGATCGTAGGAAGGAGGTTCTCCCTGAGGAAGATGGAGGTAGTCGCTTTATCTAAGCTGGTCAGGTCGCCCGAGGAGTCCCTCCGTAACTCCCTCAAGATCGTACCCTCCAAGTGCGTCTCGGGAAGGGACTTGGGGATCGACGGTTTTAACGTCCTGATAACTCTGGAGGCAGCTTTATCGGGTCAACCGGTTTACGTGTGCTCCGATGGTATGGTGAGAGACCTATCTCTAGCGTATTCATCTTATAAGCCATCCGACAGGTTCGATGAGGCGGTTCACCTCCTAAATGATGTGCTAAAGCTGCTTAAACCGGAAAAGGCTGTCATCTACTTGGACTCGCCGATCTCCAAGAGCGGAAGGATCGCCAGCAGGATGAGGGAGATCCTCAGCGATGCCGAGGTGGTGGTATCCAAGAGCGTTGACTCGGATATACTGGAGCACGAGGTAGTAGCGAGCAGTGACTCCCGCGTCATCTCCCACGCTTCCTGCATCGTGGACCTCCCTAGGACCGCGCTGGAGAGAATAGGCATACTCCCGAAATCGTTATTTCCCTCCGGGGGATGGACCCCGGGGATGAAGTTTGATAGATCTACCCAGAACGGTTGACTTCGACGGGGGGAAAGTGATCCTAGTTGATCAGAGGAAGCTCCCCGAAGATCTCGTTTTCTTCGAATGCGAGGATGTTGAGTGCGTAGCCTTCGCCATAAAGAACATGGTTGTGAGGGGAGCTCCAGCCATAGGAGCTACTGCTGCTCTCGGCCTGGCGCTCGTGGCGTCCAAGTTTGGGGGAGGGAGGGATGAGCTGCTGAATGAACTCAGAAAAGCCGCTGAGCTGCTTAGATCCACCAGGCCCACTGCGTACAATCTATTCTGGGCAATAAACAGGGTGTTAGAAGCGGCGAAGGGATCATCTCTGGACGAGATAAGGGAGAAAGTCATTGATGAGGCGAGAAGGATCGCCGAGGAGGACGTAGAGAGCAACAGGAGGATAGGGGAGTTCGGTTACAGGCTCATCAAGGACGGATACAGGGTTATGACCATATGCAACGCTGGGTCCTTTGCCACGGTCTGGTACGGTACGGCGACCGCTCCGATGTACAGGGCATACGAGGAAGGCATAGAGTTCGAGGTCATTGCCTTGGAGACTAGACCGGTCCTTCAAGGAGCTCGAATCACCGCGTTCGAGCTCAGCAGGGCGGGGATTCCGGTGAAGCTCATAGTGGATGGAGCTGCAGGTTACATCATGTCGGAGCTGGGGGTGGACTTAGTGATAACCGGCGCCGATAGAGTACTGAGGGACGGTACCACGTACAACAAGATAGGCACATACTCCCTCTCCATACTGGCAAAGGAGCACGGCGTTCCCTTCTATGTCGCAGCTCCTACCTCCACCTTCGATCTCAATTCGGAACCGGGGGACGTGAAGATAGAGATGAGGGACCCCAAAGAGGTGGCCTTCATAGGGGGAAAGAGGATAGCGCCGGAGGGCGTCAACATAATCAACCCGGCGTTCGACAGGACGCCCCCCTCCAACATCACGGGCATAATCACGGAAAAAGGGATCGTAGAGAGGCCCTTAGAAGAGGGAATAAGAGGGCTGTTCAGCCGAAGCCAGGAGGCCTGACATCCACCACCCCTTTATTCACCAAGTTCGGCGGCACTTTCCCGTTGAGGAAGGCTATCAGGTTCTCGGCCACCATTTCGGCCATCCTCGATCTGGTCTCATGACTCGCGCTCGCAGCGTGAGGCGCAAGCACGACGTTATCCAGCTTCAGGAGGGGATCGTCGGGTGATATGGGTTCCTGCTCGAAGACATCTAGGCCAGCTCCAGCTATCCATCCCTCTCTAAGAGCTTTATAGAGGGCCTTCTGATCTACCACCTTACCTCTCGCGGTATTTATCAGGAAAGCAGTAGGTTTCATCTTCCTCAGCTGCTCCTCACCGATGAGGTGGTAGGTCTCAGGGGTCAAGGGTACGTGAAGGCTCACGTAATCGGACTCCTCGAGCAACCTGTCCAAGTCCACGAACTCGGCCCCTAGTTCCTTCTCCAAGTCCTCCCTCCTCACCGAGTCGTAGTAGAGGATCCTCATCCCGAAGCCCTTAGCTCTTCTAGCTACCGCGCTGCCTATCCTCCCCATCCCGACTATGCCCAGCGTCCTTCCATACACGTCGGAGCCGAGCATCATTAGGGGATGCCAGGCCACCTTCCATTTACCCTCTCTTACGTACTTGTCCGCCTCCACAACTCTCCTAGCTACGGCAAGCATCAGTGCAAACGTGAAATCCGCCACAGTCTCCGTGAGGACTCCCGGCGTGTTGGTGACGTATATACCCCTCTTCGTGGCCTCCTCGATATCTATGTTATCATAACCCACGGCATACTGCGAGACTATCCTGAGCTTCGGGGCGGCGTCAAAGACCTCAGCGTCTATGGGATCGGTGAGGAGCGAGACCAAGGCGTCAACATCCTGCACCCTCTCTATTATCACATCCTTGGGCGGAGGGGCCTCATCCGTCCACAGGTCAACCTCGTAGTGTTCCCTTATCTTAGAAAGTCCCCTCTCGGGGATCTCTCGGGTCACGAAAACCTTGGGCCTCATCGGACCACCCTTAGGAGGTAGCAGGAAAAGCTTTTAATTCTCCCTCCCCGTCCTGCTCTGGTCAAGCATTTTAAGGGGATCTGGTCGTCTGCCTAGGTGGTCCGTATTTAGGTTGGGGCCCGAGAGAGAAGAGGGAAATCAAGAGTACAAGCTAAAGCTCGATCCTCAGTCGGAAGAGCGGATCGCCAAACTCGTAACTCAGCTGAATTACAGGCTAAACGAGGGCGGAGGGGAGGCCTTCTACGAGCTCGGGATATCGGACGACGGGCTCCCTGTGGGACTGACCGAGGACGAGGCTAGGAGGACATTCGAGGTCATGGACAGGATTGTAGAGAGTCTGGGAGCAAAGTACATGGTGGTGAGGAGAGAGAAGGCTTCCAGAGGATACGTGTATGAGCTCTTGATAAGGAAGACTGTCGATGTACCTCCGATCCAGATATCGATCGCCCTCTTGGGCAACGTGGATGCTGGCAAGTCTACTCTGAAGGGAGTCCTCGTCTCCGGCATACTCGACGACGGAGATGGGCTGGCCATGAGCCAGGTCGCTAGGTATCTCCACGAGCTTAAGTACAGGAGATCCTCCTCGGTCACCTATCACATCTTGGGATTCGATAACAGGGGAAGATCGGTAAACGATGAGCTGGAGGGATACAACGAGTCCGAGATATACCTCAGGTCCTCCAAGGTGATAACGCTGGTGGACTTGGCCGGCCACGAGAAGTACCTCAAGACCACTCTGAAGGGTGTGCTGGGTTCTATGCCGGATTACACGGCCATAGTCGTAGCGGGGAACGCTGGACCCATAGGTAGCTTCAAGGAGCACTTGGGCATTTCGGTGGCCCTCAAGATCCCATCCTTCGTGGTGATCACGAAAGTGGATATGACACCTAGAGAGGTGCTCTCCTCCAACATAAGGAAGGTCACCGAGTACCTCAAGCTGCCAGGGGTTAATAGAATCCCATATCCGGTAAAAAACCAGAATGACTGTGCCGTGGCTGCTAGGAACATGCCTCACGGAAGGATCACTCCCATATTCCTCGTATCAAACGTCACAGGTGAGGGGCTTGATCTACTCAAGAAGTTCCTCAACCTACTTCCCCCTAGGCTGAACTGGAGCGATAAGGAGAGAGAACCGTTCCTCACCTACGTAGACGACAAGTTTAACGTTACTGGAGTGGGACTGATCGTATCCGGGCTAGTGGAGTCAGGTGCTATCTCCGTGGGCCAGAGAGCCCTCCTAGGACCGTTCGACGACGGCTCGTTCAGAACCGTCAGGGTGAAGTCTATCCATGTGAGCAGGATCTCGGTGGAGAGAGTCTCCGCGGGCCAGTTCGCCACATTCGCAGTTACCAACGTGGATTACGATGAGGTCAGGAAGGGGATGGTCCTCCTAGACGTGGATGCGAAGCCTAGGGCCGTGAGAACCTTCAGGGCGAACATAAGGGTGCTCCATCATCCCACGACAATCAGAGTCGGTTATGAGCCGGTTATCCAGCTCAGGACGATAAAACAGCCCGTGAAGCTCATAGATTCACCGAAACCCTACCTCCGGACGGGAGACAAGGCTGAAGTGGTATTCAGGTTCATCAGAAGGCCTGAGTACGTGAGGGTAGGTGATACATTCGTCTTCAGGGAGGGCAGAACCAAGGGCTTGGGTAAGATAACTGGAATAGTGGAGTAGATAGGAGTGAGGGTCAAGGTAGGCGGTAAGATATACGAAAGATCAGTTCCCGATCACCTCTTCAACGAGGTGAAGGAGAAGGTCAAGTCCGTATGTCGCTTCGATCCCTCGGCCAAGACTTGGATATTCGATCCGAGGAAAGCCCTGTGCTCTAATTGGGATGTCCTAGTAGAGTTCTTTCACGTGCCGGATGAAGAAATTAGGAGAGAACTGGAGGAGTTCAAGGCTGAGGTGGATGTGAAGCTGGGAGAGATGATGGATAAGGGCTATTTCGCATTTCTCCCATGCGGAGAGGTCAGAAGACCTTTCAGAATGGAGGGAGGGCTGGCTCTACTTGACCTGAGAGAGGTGGAGAGGATCATATCTAGGGAGGGACCCCTCAAGGCATACGACATCGTCCTAGGCTCCATAAATGGCTATTACTTGGAAGAGCATCTGAAGAAGCTGGAATCTCTATTCTCATCCAAGAGAGTGGTGATCCTTAGGGATGCAGGCAGGAAGATGGTCATAGAGATACCATACCCTGAAGAAGGTATCATAAGCAGCTTGGAACTCGCCTCCAAGGTGAAATACTACGTGAGGACCCTAAAAGACGTTCAAGTAAAGGAGCTCACCGTGTTGAAGAGGAAGAGCTACACTACGTTCGAAGGGCCCTTTTTCATGCATCACAGAGTTCAGGACATAGCCAAGAGGTACAACTACTCAGTCTCAGATGAGGTGAACTGGCCCGATCAGGATGTGGCCCTCTACAAGGACTTCTCCCTCTACGACTTCCAGAAGCGGGCTGTCGACAGCTGGGAGAGGAACGGGAGGTTCGGCACCGTGGTCATGCCTACTGGAGCTGGCAAGACTTATGTGGGCCTAGAAGCGATCTTCAGGACCTCGAAAAGCACCTTGATCTGCGTGGTGACCGAAGAGCTCGCGAAGCAGTGGTTCGAACTGATAAGCGAGAAACTCTCCTTCAAGCCAGGGATCTTCACGGGGAGGAAGAAGGAGGTAAGGCCGATCACGGTGGGAATCTACAACTCCGTGGCCAAGCACATAGAGGGGATATTCGACAAGTTCAGTCTGATCATCTTCGATGAGGTCCACCATGTACCGGCTGCCACGTTCAAGGAGATAGCTTTCAAGGCTAAAGCCAAGTACAGGCTGGGTTTGTCCGCCACCCCGGAGAGGGCGGACGGGAACCATCACCTCATATTCCTCACATCCGGGGAGGTCGTTTACAAGGTAGACTACGAGCAGCTCCTCTCCATGGGATTCCTAGCTCCGGTGAGACACCACGTGATATATGTGGAGCTCTCCCCCGAAGAGAGGAGACGGATGTCGAGGGAGATACTGACGGCCAGAAGCGAGGAGGAGAGGAGGATGATCGAGAAGAAGTACGCTCTCAAAGCGAGAGCTAAGATAGGGAAGGTGCTGGATCTGCTGAGAGACCTTGAGGGGAGGAAGATACTCATATTCACCGAGTACATAGATCAGGCCGAGGAGATATACAGGAGAGCCAAGGAGCTAGGTTACAGGGTCGAGCTTCTGATAGGCAAGACGACTAACAGGGCCGAGATATTCGACAGGTTCAGGAGGGGTGATGTGAACATAATAGTGACAACCCGCGTACTGGATGAGGGCATCGATGTGCCTGACGCCGATGTGGCAATCATAGTCAGCGGTTCTGGTTCTAGGAGACAAATGGCTCAGAGAGTCGGAAGGGTTGTGAGAGGAGCTCCTGGGAAGGTAGCAGATGTTTACGAGATAGTTACTAAGGGAACAATCGAGGAGAGGCTATCTAGGATGAGGAGGAGGGGATTACCTGTCTCTTCTCGGCGTAGGAAGGGCGCGAAATTTTAAAGCAATGAACTCCCCTAGAAGTTAGGTTAGCCTAACTTGTGCTCGGAGGGGAGGAGGCAATGGATGGAAACCTACTACCTCTCATCGCTTTGAGACCAGGTCAGAGAGGTCGCATTATAACGATGAATGTGGGCAGAGGGAAGGCTAGGAGGTTGATGGAGCTGGGCCTCCTCCCCGGGGAAGTGGTGGAGGTTATCTCGAACTCACTAGGACCCGTCGTCCTCAGGGTCAGGGGGATGACCTTGGCCTTGGGGAGGAATGTCGCCTCCCGCGTCTGGGTGGAGGTGATCCCGTGAGCGAGGTGCTGGTAGCGCTGGCGGGATCTCCAAACGTGGGTAAGAGTACCCTCTTCAACAGGATAACGGGAGGCGATGTCCATGTCGCTAATTGGCCGGGAGTAACTCTCCAGAGGGCGGAGGGTAGGACGGAACACCACGGAGTGGTCCTGAGGATAGTTGACCTCCCGGGAACGTACAGCCTCTCGGCCCAGGATATAGGGGAGAGGATAGCAAGGGAATTCATAGTCGAGGAGAAGCCGGATGTCATCGTCATAGTTGTGGATGCCACTTCCTTAGAGAAGTCCCTGTACTTCGCGGTGATGGCCCTTGAGCTCTACCAGAAGGCTGTGATAGCGTTGAACATGATGGATGCCGCTGAGAAGAGAGGGATACATATAGATATAGAGGGACTGGAATCCAAGCTGGGAGTCCCGGTCGTCCCGGTTTCCGCCCTGAAAGGTATCGGCTTGGGCGTTCTCTTGGACAGGATACTGGATGTAGCCCAAGGAAGGATGAGGATCCTACCTCTTAAGGTCGATTACAACGGACTGGAACCCTTCATCCATGAGGTGGAAAGGTTACTCAGGGAGAGAGGTATTCTTAAGAAATATCCGTGTCGTTGGGCTGCTGTTCGCCTCCTAGAGGGAGACGAAGTCCTTCTAGATGAGCTAAGTAAGGAGGATCCTGAACTGGCTGGTAAAGTGCGCTCCATCAGGGAACGGGCTAGGATTGAGCTGGGAGAGGATCCGGAGAGGATAGCCATAAGTTCCCGTTATTCGCTGATAGACGAGATTGTCAGCTCCACCGTGACTAGGGTGAGGCTAGCTGCCCCCACCCTCACCGAGAAACTGGATCAGCTGATGCTCCACCCAGTGACAGGCCCCATATCGTCCGTCCTCCTGATCCTGTTCACATTCTTCCTGATATTCGCGGTCAATACCGGTTTCCCGCTCAACATACTCTTCGACCACATGGGATATACTGAACTGGCCGCTCTAATAGAGGAGTACAGCTTATCCGGTATATTGGGCTCTTTCTTCGACTGGCTGTCCTCCGCAATCTCGGATTGGCTGACCCCTATGGGGTATGCTGACTGGCTGGTGGGCCTCATCTCAGACGGCATAATAGGAAGCATCGGCACGCTCGCGTCCTTCATCCCCCTCCTCCTCATGGCCTATGTGTTTCTTGGTGCCATGCAGGACAGTGGACTCTTCCCTAGGGCAGCTGTGTCCCTCGATAACCTATTCAGGAGATTCGGACTGAGCGGTAGGGCCTTCTTCCCAGCAGCCTTAGGCATGGGATGCAGCGTGGCGGCAGTGGTGTCCACCCGGGCTATGGACGATGACCGGGAGAGGATGGTCACATCCATGGCCTCACCCCTAATCCCCTGCCAGGCCCGCCTCCTCGTGCTGCTGGCACTCGCTTCCGCTGCGTTCACGAACCCCTTGGAGCAGTCGGCTCTGACCGTCTCCGTGTATCTCTTGAGTTTCGTTCTATACCTACTGACATCGAAGCTCCTGAACAAGTTCTTGTTCAAGGTGGAGTATGCCCCCGACTTGGTCATGGAGCTCCCACCGTACCACCGGCCCAGCCTCAGGGTCATATGGTGGTATGCTAGGAGCAACACGGAGCACTTCGTGAAGAAGGCGGGATTGCTCATATTCGTCCTTGGAGTAGTCACGTGGTTCCTACTGAATTTCGGACCTACTGGCTATCTGTCACAGGGAGACATATCCAAGAGTTACGCGGCTATCCTAGGTAACCTGCTGACCCCGGTGACCTCCCTTATAGGGTTGCCCGATTGGAAGTACGCTCTAGCCTTTGAGGTAGGATTTGTGGCGAAGGAAGGGCTCCTTATAACCTTCTCCAGTATAACAGGAGCAGCTGATCCTGTGGAAGCCCTAAGGTCTATGGGTATAACCCCTCTGAAAGCGGTTTCCATGGCCCTAGCGATGAACTACTATGTACCCTGCCTCGCAACTGTAGCAGCACTCTTTTCCGAGCTGAGAATAGGGAAATACGTCTTGTTAACGGTGGCAATCGAGATAGCGCTGGCGCTCCTGCTGGCCGGCACAGCGTACTGGGTTGGCATTTTGATGGGCTTCTCTTGAGGACCAAATTTTAATTTCACAGCCGTCATAAAACTCGATGGACGAACTGGATGCCCGCATACTTGACGAGATTATAAGGAATGGGAGGATTACCCTGACCGAGCTTGCGAAAAGGGTGAAGGCTCCTAGGACCACCTTGACCTCCAGATTCAAGAAGCTGGTCGAATCAGGGTATGTGAAGGGATTCACAGCGATAATCAACTACAAGAAGCTTGGATATCAGCTAACTGCCTTCGTCCTAGTTCAGATAAGGAGGGGAAAGCCGGTGGGCGATAAATCCAATCAGGAAATCTTCATAGAGAACATAGCAGCCGAATCCGAATCGAGGCCCGACCTCCCTTGGATAGAAGAGGCTCACATAATCACAGGCGATTATGACATCTTGCTCAAGGTGAGGGCCCGCAACATGGACGAATTGACGAGGTTCCTCGTTAATGAGCTGGCGAGGCATCCGGATGTGGAGAGAACCCATACCCTCATGGTCCTCAAGAGCCCGCACGAGGGCCTCTTCCCCATGAGCAAGGTCTTCAGCCCCTCTCCCTGAGGAGGATCAGCAGAGGTATCTCGGATAACAAACGTTCGTCCAGCTCGTCCCATAGTATGCGGGGCTTTCCCCTAGTACCGGTCCTCACAACCCTCTCCGGCGTGGCTATCAGATACACTGGCATATCGTGCTCCTCCCTCGGAACCCTCTCGACTATCTGAAGCTCGTGCACCGTGGTCGCCACCGGCGTATCCTCCGCTATGGCACCGATCTCCCCCAAGATGCCATACTCGATGTCGGAGAATCCGTGTCCCTTACCCAGCCTGCCTCCCTTCAGGTCAACGGCTACTGATCCTGTGACCTTCATGTCGATGCGAGGCAGGTCGAGGCCCACCTTCCTCCCGTACTTGAAGGCGCCCCTGATTGTGGCCGCTCGCTCATAATTCGCCGGAACTATCTCCCTGGGATCAAGAATAAGGAAACCCTCCCTCAGCCTAGGGGTCGCCATTATCACGAGTTTCCCCTGCATGAGGCCCAGCATCCTCACGAACTTCTGAGGAGAGTCCGGATTGACGAACACGACCTCAGCGGACCTCCATTCGGGCTGGAGGGTGAGGTTGATGGCGGCCCTCTCCGCCCCTTTGAAGTTGGGAATACGCCCCCGTATGGGCTTCGGAAAGAGAGCCACCCCTCCCTCCTCCAGCCTCTTCCAGACCATCTCTCTGATCCTTCTCTTTTCCTCCTTCACATCCACCGATCGGAGCCCCCCTAACTAGCTTAAATAATGATCCCAGCCTAAGGCTGGATGAGTTTCAGGGAGAAGATACTGGATCTCCTAATGAACTCGGAGGAACCGCTATCTGTTGACGACATAGCTAGAGAGCTAGGCATGAATCCGAGAGAGACTAGAGAGATCTACAGGCACTTGGAACACATTGCGAAGACGGCTAGGGCCAAGTACGGGAAGACGCTCCTGATGGAGCCCCCTATATGCAGGAAGTGCGGATACGTGTTCAGGAACCTGAAGAAGCCACGAAAGCCAAGTAAATGTCCCAAGTGTGGAAGCGAGTGGATAGAGCCACCTAGATTCATAATAAAATGACTACTGAGCAATGAGGGAGGATAGATCAGGACATCAGGTCCACCAGCAGGTCCCTGACCCTGATCACTATGTCCTCCTTGACGTTCTCCAAGTCGCCATGAGCCCTGCTTTCTACCTCTATTGTTCCAACGGAGACCGTTGGTATGCCCTTGCCTGCGAACACGAACCCATCATTTCCTCCGAGGGATCCGGCTATATCCCTTCTGCCGAAGAACTTCTCGTAGCTGTCCAGCACCTCCTTCACAAACTCGTGATCAGGGTGAGTCATCCAACCGGGGTTCAGAGTCTCCTCGAATCTGACCTCGACCTGGGCACCGAACTTGATTGCGGCAGTGGAGACGGCAGCCAAGAACCTCCCAATCACGTCGTCCTTCTTCTCGTCCGGTATGAACCTTATATCGAACCCTAGAATCGCTTCCGGAGGTATGACGTTGTGCTTGTCACCAGCCCTCACTATGGTCAGGCTGAACCTCCCCCAAAGCTTGGGGACAGGAGATCTTGGGGGTGCTGGGACTACCGACAGTCTGGAGGCGTGTTCCTGTGAGAAACCAGTGAGCAGATCGTTGGCTATGGCTATGGCTTGGTGAACTGGGTTGATCGCCGCGAAGGGCCTACCAGCATGGCCTCCCCTTCCCTTCACGACTATTTCACCGTGGATCACACCGCTCGCACCTATGCCCACGAAATCGGGAGCTGCATCTATCACCACGACCCTGTCGGGCCTTATTCCGACCTCTTCGAAACCCTTCTCAGCCACAGCGAATACACCAGTCCCTCCAACTTCCTCATCTCCTACCACAACTACTACAGGGTTGTACTTACCTGATCCCTTATCCAGAATCCTCTTAGCCGCCGAAAGACTCAGGACTATGGCTGACTTGTCATCTGCAGCCCCCCTCCCGTATATCCTCCCTCCCACCCTCTGGGGTTCGAAGGGATCGAACTCCCTGCCGTCGAGCTTCCAGGGACCCCTAGCGGGCACTACATCATAGTGGGACAGGAGGATGAGGTTCTTATCAGCCCCCACGTCGGCCCACGCTATGACGTTGGGGACCTCCCCTCTATCATCCCTGTGTACATGTATGTGGGTGTTCAATCCTAGCTTTTTTGCCTTCTCCTCTATCATCCGGGCTGCTTCCCAGTAGTTCTTCCTCTCTGTTGCGTTAGTATCAAGGCGAACGAGATCCATGAGAAATCGGAACATCTCCTCATCGTTCATATGTTTGATGAGAGGGTAAGAACTTATACGCTTTCCCGCGCCACTCAGCCTATCAGGGTCCAACCCCGACCTGAAGAGGTGTGCGGTGAGATGCTCCGTCTCGTGCTTCTAGGCAGGCCTGGAGCCGGAAAGGGAACTCAAGGCGCCTTCATCTCCGAAAAATTCAAAGTTCCTAGGCTGATCATGAGCGAACTCCTGAAGGAGGAGGTAAGGAGCGGTTCGGAACTAGGCGAGACCATAAGAGGGTACATGGAGAGGGGCCTCTTGGTACCCGACGATATAGTGTATCAGGTCTTGGAGAAGAAGCTGTCGGAGGCTATGGAGAAAGGGTTCGTGCTGGATGGATTTCCTAGGAATCTGGAACAGGCCGAATGGCTCGAGAAGTTCCTTAACGAGAGGGGAAGGTCCCTGACAGCGGTGCTCTTCTTCGATGTCGACGAGCTGACCGTCCTTCGACGGATGATGGGCCGCTTGGTCTGCGAGAGCTGTGGTAGATCATACAACGTTTTCTATGATCCTCCACCAGATGCGAGGAGATGCGAGTGCGGCGGCAGGCTCTATCAAAGGAGAGATGATTGCTACGAGAAGATACTTAGGAGGCTGGACGTGTTTAACGAGGAAACCAGCCCTCTAATAAAGTACTACGAGGATAAGGGACTCCTCGTGAGAATAGACGCGTCTAAAGATGTGGAGGGGGTCAGAAAGGAAGTCTTCTCCACAATCTCCTCCCTTCTCTCCTCCTGAGTGTTTCAGGTATTCTGACGAAGAACAGGCTGGAGAATAGCCTAGTGAATCCCAGTAGGAGCATGGTCTCCCTCACCCCTAGCAAGTCACCTAGCGCCCCACCTATTAGCGGTGCCACTGAGTTGGTGAGCGATGTGAGGGCGTTAAACGTGGAGACAGCTGAGCCACGCCTCTCCGGTGAGGAGGCATCTAGAAGGTAGGTTGGCGAGGCCACGAAGTACATGGAGAACCCCACCATTCCCACAGCTGTTCCTATGAGGATGTGAAGGAGGTTACTTCCTAACGAATAGGAGAACGGAATTGCCGCAGCGAAGGCGGGGGACATCACCAGGAGGACCTTCCTGCCCACCCTGTCCGCCACGAATCCCCATACGGGCTGCAGGATTAACCTTGTAACATTAGCAACGGTGCTTATGAGACCTATCTCCGCCTTACTCAGCTCATACACCTTTATTTGGGCTACGGAGAAGAGTGGCCATGCTAGAGACCATATTAAGGACCACAGTATGCTAGCTATAAGGAATGGTCTGTAGCTCCCCTTCGCATGATCTGAAATCGCTTCTTCCTCGCTTTTTCCGCCCTTTACCAATTCTGGAGATGTTGGCAAGCTGTGGGGAATCAGACACACTGTTACGGCTGCTAGAAGAAACTGGCTGACGCCTACTAGACTGGCGAACCGGTAGCCGAAGGAGTCCATGGTCATTCCAGCTATTGGTGAAAATACTGCTGTTCCCATTGTGGAGAATGTGCTGGTCACCCCCGAGATTCTTCCTCTCTCCTCTAATACAGTCAGATCTCCTAAAATAGCCAGCCACGCGGAGTTTGACAGTCCCATAAATGAGTTAAGCACAGCTCCTGCCGCGTAGAACTCCCAGTTCGCTTGGGAGTTATATACCCAGTATATAAACACTGAGGAGAGGAGGTAGCCAGCTAGCATGAGAGACCTCCTTCTCTTAGCAGCTCTGTCCACCAACCAGCCCCAGAGAGGTTGTGTTATAGCACTGGATATCCCTCCAAGCGAGATGGCTATAGCCACCTCAGTTGGGGAGAGGCCGAACTTGTCCACACCGTAAGCATAGAGCAGGAAGAAAGTGAAACTCATTGATGTGCCTTGAAAGAATGAGTTGATAGATAGCCTCAGGGCCTTCTTACTGGTCTCTGATTTAAGCAGAGATACGGGCAATTCACCACCTCACTCTCACTTATCTCAAGGATAAGAGAGCAGAGATGATCACTACGGATAAGGTCAGCAGAGAAAGAACCGCTATCTTGTACTCTCCATCTGCTAGCATTCTATAGGAGAGCGCTACTAGGAAGCTCACAGGCGTCACCACTATGATGAAGAGGCCCGCCTGTCTGATCAGGTGATTGCCTGAAAGGTGCTCGATCGCGATACCCGCTGCCAGCACGGAAAGCCCCAGAATGACGCCCCACCTGAGGAAGGAGGGCAGATTCCCAAGATCAACGTCCAAATAATCACCTCACCATCCCACGAGCTTGATCCCCGCGTAGAGAAGCACCAATGCGAAGATGAGCTTTATATACCTGGATTTCATGCCCTTGAGCGATTTTGCACCCAGAGTGGCCCCCGGTATTATTCCCAACGCGAATCCAAGTACCAAGACGGGATCGACGAACCCCTTGATGGCATAGACCATACTCCCAGAGGAGGCGGTGAGACCCACCATGAAGGAGCTGGTCGCCACAGCCTCCTTTATCGGCATTCCCATTACTAGGTTCATTATAGGCACCTTGAGGACACCCCCTCCTATGCCGAACATCCCCGAGGCCATGCCGGCGAAGAACGACGAGAGAACGCCGAGGGTCCAGTGTTTCACCTCGCCCTCCTCTCTGGGTCTGGTGAATGTCCTAGCGAGCATGATCAGGGAAATAGCGATAAGTCCGAAGCCGAAGATCCTCTCAACTAGGTTCGAAGGCAGGCCTATGGTGATAGAAGCCCCCACAATAGCCCCCAAGGCGGTTGACGGTTCTAACGTCAGAGCAGCCTTGAGATTAACCAGTCCCTCCTTGAGATAGACTGTTGAGCTGGAGGCGGAGGTAACGATTATTGTGAGCAGACTGGAGGCGATCGCTACTTTCACATCCACCCCCAAGACTAGAACCATCAAGGGGACCATGAGGGTCCCCCCTCCTATACCAGCCATTGATGAGATGATCCCGACGCCGATTCCGCTGAGTATCACCTCTAAGAACCTGACGAGGGGTTCCAATTGAGACCACCTTTACACTGTGGCCCGCCAACTGATTCTTAATAACTTTAGATATTTCACACAGATCGGGGTAAGTCTTGATCTTGGACCTACTGTCCACTAATTCCGGGTCCCATCTCCTCAAGAGGGAGGGAGAGCTCAGGATAATAGGCTCCTGCCTGACTATTGAATGGCCCGAGATCGTCAGGGAATTCTGCGGAGGATTGTGCCTCTCCGCCTGTCCGGAGAGGGATCACATAAATGTGATAGCCTTGAAGGTGGCCTCCATACTTGCTAGGGTGGATGTTAGCAAGGTAAGTGTCCTGACCGTTGACGGCAGTCCCCACTGCCTCCATCTACATCACTCGGTGGAGGAGGCCGTCAGGATATCCGGAAAGGAGTTAGCAGTTGAGCACGCAGTACTTCAGAGGGGCAAGATAATTCCGATATCAGCAAAGGCCGTTAAGCTCGCTAGATACCTGAGCAGGGTGGAGGATCTACTCAAGAGGTGCGGACGAGCTGATCGTGACCAGTGAACAAAAATTTTCCAAAGTGAGCCCCGTATTCACCTCAATAATTGGAAACTGAGGCCCCAACTGCGCGAGGTAGGGCCTTGAGGCACCCCAGTCCTCCCCCATCTCACGGAGATTCCCATCACCTTTTTTATATCGGTGGCTACCGTTGGTGTTGAGGATGATCTATGTCGAGGGTAGCGAGGAGGAAGAAGGTAGAGGGAGTAAAACCGAAGATCTCGCGAGGACTCCCTGTGATGGCTAAGCTGAAGTGCGCAGACAATACCGGGGCGAAGGTACTCATGATTATCGGTGTCCACGGCTACAAGGGACGGAAGGGAAGGATACCCTCAGCCAGCGTCGGTGATATGGTGACGGTGGTCGTCAAAAGGGGCAAGTACGACTTGATGCACAAGCCGATGAAAGCGATAATAGTAAGGCAGAGGAAACCCTACAGGAGGAAGAACGGTCAGTGGGTCGTCTTCGAGGACAATGCAGCCGTACTAGTCAACGATGATGGCACACCCAAGGGTTCGGAGTTCAGGGGACCCATAGCCAAGGAGGCCATCGAGAGGTGGCCCGCTCTAGGAGCAGTCTCTGCTCAGGTAGTGTGAGGTGATCGAATTGCAGAGGACCATATCACATAAACCGAGTAAGCAGAGGAAGTATCTGTACAACGCGCCCCTTCACCACAGGGGCAAGATAATGTCAGCTCACCTCTCCCCAGAACTGCGGGAGAAGTATGGGATCAGGTCAATGCCTATAAGGAAGGGCGATAGGGTCAAGGTAGTCCGGGGCGATTACAGGGGGACTGAGGGCGAGGTCATTTCCGTAGACAGGGACAAGTACAGGATAGCGATCAAGGGGCTAATAAGGAAGAAGACCGATGGGACCGAGATACCAGTCCCCATCCACCCCTCCAAGGTCATAATCACGAAGCTCGACCTCAAGGACGATGCTAGGAAAAAGATACTTGAGAGGAAGGGAGTAACCGAGGAGGAGATAGAGGAGACTATAGTGGAGGAGGAGAGGACTGAAAAGAGAGAAGGACAGGCAGAGGAGGAAACCCCGAAGGAAGGAGAGGAGGTCGAGGAAGTGGGGGAAGAGGAGGGAGCAGAGATGGAAACGAAAGCGGGAGCTGAGATCGAGGAGGTAGAGACCCAAGAGACTCAGGGCGTACCCGATGTGGAATCTGAAAGAAAGGGAGATGAGTGATTATGGGGAAGATGGGAGGAAGTAGACATTTAAAGAGACTCGCAGCTCCCGGTTATTGGCCTATAGCCAAGAGAGAGAAGTTATGGGTGGTGAAGCCGAGACCAGGCTCCCACCCCATGGATCAGGGGTTCCCTCTGCTCGTAGTGGTCAGGGACATCTTGGAACTGGCTACCACGGCTAGAGAGGCCAAGAGGATCATCTATATGAAGAAGATCTGGGTGGGCGGCAAGCCTAGGTACGACTACAAGTACCAAGTGGGCCTAATGGATGTGATCTCAATACCAGACTTGGGTAAGCACTACAGAATAGTTCCTGATCCCTTCAAGTTCCTGAAGCTTGTAGAGATACCTGAGGCAGAATCCAGCCTCAAGATCGTCAAGGTGCTTGGTAAGAGGACCGTGAGGGGAGGAAAGATACAGCTGACCACCCATGACGGGAGGAACTTCCTGCTGGAGCCTGATTCTGACATGGCCAAGTCTATCAAGGTCGGCTACTCCCTGCTGATAGAGGTACCATCCCAGGAGATAAGGCAGATCTTCCCGCTTGAGGTGGGAGTCGTTGCCGCCATGATCAGGGGAAGGATGGCGGGTCACATAGGCACCATAAAGGAGCTGGCGGAGTTCATAGAGCTGCAGGACTTGGAGGACCCCAACTTGGTATACAGGGGAACCGCGGAGAACGTGCTGGTCGTCGGGAGCGAGAAGCCCGCTATAAGGGTGAGGTGATCTCATGACCGTTGAACTGGCCGACGCCATAGAGGAGAGGTGGAAGAGCAACCCCATGCTAATGCCAAAGGTCATGGCGGTGACTCTGAACATAGCTGTCGGCAGGAGCGGGGAGGTACTCCTGAGAGCCGGTAAGGTGCTCGAGGAACTCACTGGACAGAAACCCGTCCAGAGAAGAGCTAAAAGAACTATTAGAGAGTTCGGAATAAGGAAAAGGGAGCCCATAGCTGTCACAGTCACTGTCAGGGGTAGGAAGGCTTTGGAATTGCTGGACAGGGTGGCCGATGCTGTGGACAGGAGGATCAAAGCCAGCGCCTTTGATGAGTTCGGTAACTTCGCCTTCGGCATAAAAGAGCACATAGAGATCCCCGGGGTCAGGTACAAGGCCGATATAGGGATCTTCGGCATGGATGTCATCGTGACCATGGGGAGGGCTGGCTACAGAGTGGCTAAGAGGAGGATAAAGCGCGCGAGGATACCTAGGAGGCACAGGCTGACCAAAGAGGAGTCCATGGTCTTCGCGGAAAAGTACTTAAGGCTGAAGGTGGTGTCCGATAGCGAGTGAGGTGAGGAGGTAAAATGGCGAAGCCGAGGAGAAAGGTGAGGACCAAGGGCAAGGGCGCTTACGTGTGCAGGAGATGCGGGAGAGTGGGGAGAGGCATAATCCGGAAGTACGGTCTCTACCTCTGCAGGCAGTGCTTCTTGGAAGTGGCTCCTCTCATGGGGTGGAAGAAGTACGAGTGAGGTGATCGCTAATGACGAGACTAGATCCGTTGGCTGACGCTATGAGCACCCTGACCAACGCCTCTAGGGTAGGAAAGAGGGAGACTGTCATAAACATAGCCTCCAAGCTCATAGGGAAGGTGCTCAGGATACTCCAGGAGGAGGGTTACATAGAGGAATTCGAATACATAGACGATGGGAGGGCCGGAAAGTACAGAGTCAGGTTGAAGGGAAGGATAAACAAGGCGGGAGTTATTAAGCCGAGGTTCTCGGTTAAGAAGGACGAGTTCCTATACTGGGAGAAGATGTACCTGCCAGCAGAGAACGTTGGGGTCATAATAGTCTCCACCAATCAGGGAATCATGAGTCACAGGGAGGCGAAGAAGAGAGGAATTGGAGGGGTCCTCCTCGCGTACTGCTACTGATACTGAGGTGATAGAGATGGGCAGGTTCCCAAGGGTGGTCACTCAAGCTCAGGAGATTGAGGTCCCTATAGTGGAGGGTGTTGACATAGAAGTGGACGGGTCCAAGGTCGTGGCCAAGGGCCCAAAGGGTACGCTTGAGAAGAAATTCCACGAGGAACTGGTGGAGATAGCTAAAGAGGGAGATAAGGTCAAGGTGAGGGTTTACGGTAAGAGGAAGTTCCATTATGCTTACTTGGGGACAGTGGCGGCCCACATTAAGAACATGATGAAGGGGGTCACCGAAGGCTTCTCTAAGGAGATGATAATAGTGTACGCCCACTTCCCGATGAAGGTCGAGGTAGATGAGAAGAGGAAGCTCGTCGTGATAAACAACTTCCTAGGGGAGAAGGCTCCCAGATACGCCAAGATCGTCGGAGATACTAAGGTGAGGGTTGAAGGGGATAGGATATATATCGAGGGCATATCAAAGGAGGATGTCGGGCAGACGGCGGCTAACATCAGGCAGGCCACCAGAATAAAGGATAAGGATCCTAGGGTGTTTATGGACGGTATTTATGTGGTGAAGTGAAAATGACCGAGTCTAGAGTGGAGGAAAATAGGATGCTCCTACAGAGGTTGAAGAAGAAAAAGCCTAGGTTCCTGAACCTAGCTAGATACTGGAAGTTGGGCGCTGTTAAGAGCTGGAGGAAACCTCGAGGGATAGATAACAAGCAGAGGCTGAAGCTGAAGAGCAGGCCCAAACAGCCGGTGATCGGATACAAGAATCCTGATGAGATCAGGGGCCTCCACCCATCGGGCAGGAAGCCCGTGATAGTGCATAATGTGAAAGAACTGAGAGGCGTGGCTGAGGAGTACGGGAAAGATGCCATAATCTACATAGCGGGCACCGTGGGGGAGAGGAAGAGGGCCGCCATAAGGGATGAGGCGCAGAGGCTGGGACTCACCCTAGCCAACTAGAGAGGTGATGTGAGTGAAACTGGATTACCAGAAGAGACTGGCTGCCAAGGTGGCCGGTGTCGGCTTAGACAGGGTGAGGATAAACCCTGAGAAGATAGAGCTCATACAGGAAGCGATAACTAG
>JALSOH010000003.1 GCA_026986575.1 Thermoproteota archaeon | reverse complement strand
CAGGGCTCCTAAGGAGCGAAGATTGAAAGTTGAGGCTTAACAAAAGTAAATTCATTCGCTCGATTGCTTCATATGAAGCAATCAGGGCTCCTAAGGAGCGAAGATTGAAAGGCAGCCAGCTCTTATTCTGTGATAACTCTCACGCGATGGAAGCTTGTTTAGCGAGAAAGCTGGTGCAGTCGCCTTGCGTTGTGGTGACGTGAAAAGTGCGCGAGAACTCAAGATCTTCCCTCTCACCTTCTTTACGCGTGATCGCACCCACCAACTATTCTAGCCCTGACCAAGCCGAAGCCTAGTGTGAAAGAACCACCAATCGGAAAGAGAAGGCCCCTACCCTTCATGAGACTCAAGATTCCTTCAGCGCCCTTCATAACGAACATATTGAGGTAGAATAGGGAGTATTGGGGAAAGTACTCCTCAACCCATAGCTTGCCCTTTTCCACCGACTTCTCCTCCCCTAGCTTCGCCCTAACTCTCCTACCCAATCCCAGGTCATATACTTCCTTTATCACCCTGTCTCCGAGAACGAGCAATTTCATCTGTAGGAATTCGGGGATCATACAGGCCAGCTCTTTCAATGCCGCAGCGTGATCATCACATCTTTTTACCCTAACGACGCGGTTCAGAAAATCGACGAACATGGAACCATTCTCGCTCGAGCTATAGCATACCCCTCCGTCATCCGGGGATGTGCCGCTATCCCTCCGCCTCAGACCAGAGTCAGCCTCGAAACGGCCTAGGAGGTAAGGAGATGTGAGCCAGACCATGAATTCCGAGTTAGAGGGGACAGGCAGGGCGATTAGCCTCGCGTCTCCCACTGATATCCTCAGGGGGGCGTTGTCCTCACCAACTGGGGATATGAGGAACTCCTTCCCTAGGGACCTGAGGTAGTGCCTCAGGGCCCCCTTTACAGCGCTTCCCCTTATGACAGGAAGCCCTGTGGCTGGATCCCTCTGCACTGGTCTGTCTACCTCACCCAAGCCAACGCCCGTGGACGGAGATAGAGGGGTCTCGGCAACGAGGAGAACTACGACATTATCAGAGATCATTGATACCACCCTCCACCCTCAACATCATTCCGAAACCTATCTCATGGGCAAAGCTTTCAGGGAGGTTCCCTTGGAGCCACAAGAGGGACCCCTCTGACACCGCCCTGAATACAGCCCTGATCACATTATCTCGGCCGCACCTGATGGACATCGGAATGTTGATATGTCGTATCACCCCTATCGGAGTCAAGGTCCCGTACACCAGCCCGCAACAACGAGAGCACCTCCCGGTGTAGATATCTCTGAAGAGGTGCCCGTTGCTCCCTTTCAAGTATATTCCCGGGGTTATCAGAAGGCCTAGACGAGAATCTCGACCTTTCTCATCGGTGATGAGTGCCCTATCCAGCCCCTGTACGTCGGAGTTCACTCTGACAACCTTGGCGACCCTCCTCTCCCCGCCTAGGAAGACCCACTTAGTGGGTTCCCACCCCTCATCTCCGCCGATGGCCAGAAACCCCAGTTGGAACGAGCTGCCCCCCAGCTCGATCTTAGGAGAGACGGTTCTGATCCTGTACAGCATTCCAGTCTCGGCGGTACCCCTCTCGGGATCTATCTTCAGGCCCACAGAGTAGGAGGTGGCCAGGGCCGATTCGGGATCGATCAAGTCGTTTAGCAGCTCCCATCCCTCACCATCTGAACCCACCTGATGACGCCCGTCTACGACCTCTATCTTGATCCTCTCCAGAAGGGTGAGCAGTTCTCTTACGGGCATCCACTTCCCAGTCACCGTTGGCTTCAGGAAAACGAACCTGTCGTCCTCCCTGACCACAGGCAGCATAGGCTCCCCTCCTTTGATGAGGGGAGGGGCTGGAAGGTAAACTGTCCCCTCCAGCTCACCTGCCCCGACCAGCTTTCTAGAATCGACTTTCAGGATGATGGGCACGAACTTGGGCATTTTCTCCAGGATCCTTCTCCTCCTGTCCAGAATGTCACCTTTCAGCTCCTCGAATAGGGATGCTGAGAGGGCACCAAAGATGGTTGACGGGGACGGCAGCAGCATACCCTCGTCCCAAGTGGATGCATTAGGGGAGAAGTCCCTACCCGATCCGAAGAAGAGTGGGGACTCCGGGAGGAATGCGAAGACCCTTATCTCACTCATGCTCCCGTCACCCTGTCCAACACGAGGAGGGCATGTAGGAACTCCCCCACGGGATCGAATCGGTCCCCGTCATTTCCATAGAGGAGGAGGGACTCAAGAGCTTCTCTAGCTATGCCCTCAGCCTCATCCCTCATCTCCTTATTCAGGAGGTTCCTCGATATCCAGTAGCTCAACAGGTTCAAGGCGATATCTATGTCACCTCCGTAGTACTTCAGGATCCCCTGCACGTCCCTCACGAAACTCCTAGCTAGGAGGGGGGGTCTGTCAAGGCAGTGAAGGCACCTCCTCCCTCTCACTACTTTGACAAGTTCGAGCATCTTCCTTAGAGACGAGGCTGGCAGGACACTCCTTCTCACGTTGCTTCTGGTGATCACTTCAATTCCGATCCATCCCTCGACTTTCTCCTCCCTTCTCGGAGAATAAAGGGAATCTGGCCATCTCCTTCCGTAACGCTTCCTCTTCATCTTCGCTTCCCTCAGCAACCTCTTAGCCCTCCTGAAAGCGTCTCCAACTGGATGAAATCTGTGAGCCACGACAACCGCCGAGGTAAGTGTGAGAGATCGATCCGATCCGTAGAAGTAGTTCCTTCTCCCCTTACTTTCCACCTCCACTATGGGGAGCGAGAAAACTTCCTCTAGCCTAGCGGCTATGAAAGGAGCCTCACTTCCAGGGATCAGGGCGTAGATCTGATCTCCCCCGGCGAGCACCATCCTACCGATCCTCTCCCCCTTACCCCCTCCTTCACCTTTACCCTCACCGGATCCGGGCCAGGACTCAACTATGCTGGGAGCGACGTAGAGCATGAAGTGCCTGAGGAGTCTGCTCAGGGCCTTGTGCCCCGTGGGCGTGACGAGAGCCTTGGTCTTCAGAAAGGCAGCGGGGCTATTGCCTAACATATAGCGACGCGCCTTAGGGTGCAGCCTATCGCACACGGTCGGCCCAATGATCCCTATGAGTAGGGAATTCACATCATCGACGTCGGCAACTAGGACTGCGTAGTAATCGCTCGGACCTAACGATAGGAAGTTCTTCGTGCTCTCCTTCCAATTGCCTCCCATACACTCTTTTTCTCCATTTTTCGATTCCTTAATGCCTCGGAGAGCTCGCTCCAGATCGCTCGCTAATTTCCCTAACTTCCCCAATTGGTCTTGGAGATCTTCCAACTCCTCGATGCCTTGACAGCGTTTAAGAGCCTTTTCAACCCTGAAATAAGTCTCCTCATACAGCAGACTGGCTGGAGCCTCATTTCCACTCAGCAGCCTCTCGACATAGTCGACGAACGAAAGAAGGTCCTCTAAATATTTTCTGACTTCATGGCCTCCCTTTCCCTCTCGGTAGACTCTTATCAGCCTTCCGGTCAGCTCCTCTCTCATCCCCCGTAGCTCATCTTTCATCCGCTCGAGATCGCATGAATCTCCGCAGATACTGTCTCTCATCAGAGCCCACCATTCCCTACCCCTCTCCCTCCTGACGATCGCCGCGTAGGGGGCGGATGCTATATCGTCGGTAGAAGGGAAGCTGGGGACTAGGGACCCACTCCTCCCCCCAGCCTCGTCGATCATTCCCCTCGATAAGAGCTCTAGATCCTCAAGGAGACCCATTACCGCCTCTTTATTGCGCCCTAGGACCCTCTTCGCCAGACAGACCGGGCACAATCTCTCCCTAGGCCTTATGTACTTCAAGTACTTCTCTAGCTTCTCATCCAGTTCCATGTCCCAGCCGACGACTGCCTTTCTCCAGCCGCAAACAGTGCATTTGGCATCCTCTTGAATCGCGTAGATCCGATCCTCATCCATGGTCCCGCTAATGGGCGCCTCATCCAGTTCGAGCTTGGCGATGTGATGGGCAATGGGGTAATGGGCGATCCTGAATTCCTTCCTAAATGTATGCTGCTCGTACACCTTTACTATGTCGGGCGTCTCCATGG
>JALSOH010000002.1 GCA_026986575.1 Thermoproteota archaeon | reverse complement strand
GCTCATCTATATCCTGCTTGGTGGCTACCTTCAGGGAGGCCAGCTCCTCCTTCATCTCCCTCCTCAGCTCGTCCATGTCCTGCTTGGTTGCCTTTCTGAGCTCATCTATATCCTGCTTGGTGGCTACCTTCAGGGAGGCCAGCTCCTCCTTCATCTCCCTCCTCAGCTCGTCCATGTCCTGCTTGGTTGCCTTTCTGAGCTCATCTATATCCTGCTTGGTGGCTACGTCCCTCAACACGGCATTTATTATGGCCAATCTGATATCAGGCTCAGATATAAGCAATTCAGCTAGCCTCTTCCTAGCTGAGACGTCCTTCTCAAATAGGTTAACTACTTCCTCGGCTGTCAAACTCACAAAGTATTCCAGGAAGGGGGAGATATAAGGATTGCTGCGGGTATGAAGGTAATGGAATAGTTAGATGTACCCAGCATTAACTGAGCTACTTAACAAAAGATAAAAGAGGCTAGATTAGGGAACCGAATTCTTTTCTCCGTAAGAGAGGCTGTCAGGATGTCTCAACTGATTCTGGTTGAAGGCCAAGAGTACGCCTAAATCTTTAGAGCACCTAAGAATCACGTTTGAGAGGTGCGGAGATGTCGGGTCTCTTAGGTCTATCTTTGTAAAGTACACCAGTGCAAGTGCAATGCCATCATCAGGTTTAGAACCTGCAGATATGATCATGTTGGGAAAGGCCGCCCGCAGGTCCTTTAGCTGACGTAATAATTAACAGATATGCGAGAGGCTACGAAGAGGTCATGAAGTGCCCCTGTCTCGCTGGAAGTTCATTACCTTCAAGCCAGATATCCAGACTCTAGGCTCAAGGATTACACAGAGAAGGAGGCGGAGGAGGCTGTGAGGTATGGAGGTGATCCTGAATTTCATCCAATCTGTTGAGGATAGTTATGAGGAGAGCTAGGATTAAGGAGGAAGCCTTCAAGGAGTTCGTCAGGGAGTTCGTCAAGAGATGGCCTAGGTCCACCCTAATCCTATTCGGATCTAGGGCTAGGGGGGGCGAATCCCTTGAGCGACTATGACCTCCTAGCCGTTGTAGAGGATCCAATCGAAGTCGAAGGCCCTCCCTTCATACAGCTCTTCGTAATAAATGCGAGGGAATTGGAGTCGGAGGTGAGGAGGTTCAACACGGTGGTCTTGGATGCCGTGGTGGAAGGGATCATCCTCCATGACGGGCTAGGGATATACGGTATGATTAAGGGAATGGTAGAGGAGGAAATCAAGAGGAGAGGGGTCAAGAGGGATAAGAGGGAGTGGATACCAGTCAAATAATCACTTGGCTCACGAGCTCCTCGGGACGAGACCCATTAGTGGGACTTTTTATTCCCATACATGGGTTACATAGTGTCTACCCACATCGTGGAGATGGACGACAGGGGGGTCCTCATCCCCAAGAAGGTGAGGGAGTAATTAAGGTCCAAGACATTCCTCCTAATCGTCAGGGATGGGAGGATAGAGCTCATCCCATTGTACGATCCAGAGACGGCTTTTGAGAGGTTAAAGGATTCAGGGCAGTTCCCTTTGACTGGAGAGAGGCTAAGAGGATCGTAGAGAGACTGGCGAGTGAGGAGGTAGTCATTAAGGCCCCTAATAGGGTTAGATGTCCTCTTGACCTTCATAAATAGATCCGACAAGTACCATGAGCCCCCCGCGCTCTAGAAGTGTCGATCTCCGACAAGGGCTATTACCTCTCATCTGTAGCGATGATCGAGGTGTCCTTGATACAGGTCGAGATCGATGGAACTGGAATTGGGAGAGTACCTGAGGCCTCTACTCTCCCTCTTTAACGGTCGAACAATGAAACTAACTCCCTTGGAGGCTATGGAGGCCGTGCGGATCAGGAGGGAGTATGGCCTCTCCTATTTCGATTCTCTCCACGCGGCGTCGGCTATGGGCCTCGATTCCACTATCATGTCCTTTGATGAGGCCTACGACAGGGTGAAGGGGCTAAGAGGATCGACCTCTCGGATTTAAAGGGGTGGGCGAAGGGCTCACTCGAGACTCTTTTCCATGTGTTTATATAATGTATACAGTTAGAATACATAATGTCATCCGATGTGATAAGCGTCCGAATTCCCAAGAGGTTGAGGGAGAAGGTGAGGAAGTACAGGGATGTGAACTGGAGGGAGGTCGTTTTGGAGGCGATAGAAAGTAAGATAAGGCAACTCGAAACTCAGGAGATTCTGGCCGAGATAGACGAGCTCAATAAAGGCTTGAAGCCGAGTGAAACACCCTCATGGAAGTTGATAAGGGAGGACAGGGATGCTAGTCATTGATTCCAGCGTATTCGCCAGCGTGATAGTGAAGGACGAGTTCTACGAGGAGTGCAGGGAGTATCTATTGGAGGACAGGGCCACGGTCGATATAGCCTTTGCTGAAACGGGAAATGTACTCTGGAAGCACGTGAGGATGGGTAGGATAGTAAAGGAGGAGGTTGAAAAGAGGGCGAATCTGCTCAGGGCCCTGATAAGTTCATCCAAAGTGTATGGTTCTGATGAGCTGCTCTTGCATTCGATAGAGCTGGCTGTGAATCAAGGGATAACGTTATATGATGCCCTCTTCCTGTCTCTAGCTATACAGCTGGACACTAGCCTGATCACGACTGACAGGAAGCTATATGAAAGGCTCCCACCGGACCTGAAGAGGAGAGTTATTCTGCTGGGTAGAGAAACGGTCGTTCGATAGGAGATGCATGAGTTCATCGCTGGAGTCGGGGCGTCTCCGCGCGATGGCCTACAAACGCTGCTGAAGCGACATTCAGGATATTTGCCGTGTATAAATCTACGCGTATAAATCTAAGGCTAGATGCTAAGAGATGTCGAAAATCAATAGGAGAATGGGGTTCCTCACCTCCTAGACTCTATTCCAGCAGCCTCTCGGGATTCATTCGATCCGTTTTTCTCGATTCATGGATGAGGGGATCACAACATGGGCTCGATCTTCAAAAGTGATAGGCCTCGAGCGGGGTCCTGATTAAGCAAGCGCGGGAAGTTTTGATGTTCATGGGTGATCTGAGACGAACAGGTGCTCACTTGAATTGCCAAGACCGCGTGGCCTTTAAGGTTCTTCCGCCCTGAAACTCCCATTCCTTCCACCGATCCTCATGAGAGATAGCAAGGATAGGGTTACCTTCACCGCCTCCCCCTCCTGAACGCTCTTTATCGCCGAGTACATCCTGATTCCCAAGGTTAGGAGCCTCAGCGCACTTGAGAGGGAATCCGCTCTGAAGGGTCTCCCTGAGTGGGCCCTCACCCTGGTCACGCCGTCGTAATCCTCCATGAGCTCTAGTCCAGTGTCCGAAAGGAGCTCGTTCACGGAGTCCTGACCGTGAAACCAGATCAGTGGACCGTAGGGTACCGAGACCCAACCGTCCGCACTAAACTCCAGAATGACCTCCCTCCAAGTCTCCACCAGTCCCCTCCAAGCCCTCTCTAGCCTCTCCATCTCGGCACCGAGTTGGGGAAGCGCCTCCATCAGCTCGTGAATCACCTGGCCACTTGAGTGAGGCGAAACATGTATCACGGCCGCTCTATCTCCGATCACCCTCACGTACCTGAGGGTGCCATCCCTGTAATCCTCCACCCACTCATACCGTGCCCTATCTTCGTCGAACTCCCCTCCGACATCTCTAACGGGTATCCAGCTGAATCTCACGGGGCCGGTCTCCTCCAAGGAAGATCCAGTTCCCCTCAACGCGGGTGAGTAAAAACGGTTTCCGTTAAGATCTTCAACCGAAGTGTCGACGGTCCCGGGAATACGGCCGTCGAGGACATACCCCTTAAAAAGAATGGGCATGAAGTGGACCGGATGGAAAAATGAGGGCGGCCCTCATTCCAGCCTACAATGAGGAGTCTAGGATAGCGCCAGTGATACTCAAGGCCAGGAAGCACGTCGACATGGTGATAGTGTGCGACGACGGATCCACGGACATGACCTCCGAGGTGGCCAAGGATCTAGGGGCTGTGGTGTTGAGGCATGAGAGGAACATGGGTTACGGGGCCGCCCTCAGGACCCTCTTCCTCGAGGCCCTGCGCAGGGACGTGGATGTTGCTGTAACCTTGGATGCAGATGGTCAGCATGATCCAGATTTCATCCCGGCCCTAGTCGAGCCCGTGGAGAGGGGAGAGGCAGATGTTGTGATAGGCTCCAGGTTCGTGGAGGGCGGCGAAGCCCCAGGCATGTCCTCCCTGAGGAGGTTAGCTCTGAGGTTCCTCAACTGGGTGGGGAGGAGGGCCGTGGGGCTGAATATAAGGGACACTCAGAGCGGCATGAGGGCCTATTCGAAGCGGGCGCTGAAGGTGGCGGCCGATGCGATGGAGAGGGGGATGGCTGTGAGCTATGGAATCCTGAAGGAGATCGCGGGGGCGGGTCTGAGGGTGAAGGAGGTTCCGATCACCGTCTCATACGGAGGGGCCAAGCCCTCCAAGAACCCCCTCCTCCATTTTTCGGAGTTGATCGCCACCCTCCTAAGAATAATACTGGAGGAAAGGCCTCTCCTCTACTTGGGAGTGCCCGGCGCAGTTCTCGTGATTGTGGGTCTCTTCTTCGGTTGGTGGGCCCTCGATCTCTACCTCTCCACCAAGTACTTCAGCGTCCCGATGGCCTTGATATCGGTCGGCTCCTCGATAGCGGGTTTCCTCCTCATCATCACATCATTCCAGCTATACGTGATAGCCAAGATAAGGAACGAGATAAGGAGGCTCAGGGAGCTTCTCCCCAAGGAGCGAACGTTTAAGAGTTGAACCCATCATTTTTAATTGTCTGGTTACTAAAACGAACGTGTTATCATGCCTTCCAAGTTGGTCCTCCTGTTGCTCCTCCTGCTCCTCCCCTTGGTGGGAATTCGAGCTGTCGACTTCTCCACCGATCTGCAGTCTCGTTTACAGGAGCCGGATTTCGATATAGACTTGGAACCGGATGAGCTCGAGGTCATTCCGGGGGAGAGGGCGGCGTTCGACGTAATCGTCACTACTACGGGGGGTTTCACGGGCACGCTCAAGTTCGATGTCCTCAGCATTCCCCCTAACTGCTTCTACGAGATCAAGCCCGCTGCGGGGAAGCTCCAGCTCAAGATCTATACAACGGAGAACACGCCTCCTGGCACATACGAGGTGAGACTCAAAGCATCAGCTGAGGGGAGGAGCAAGGTGGCCTCCGCTACCCTCATCGTCTCCGGCGGCGGTGGAGGGGGCGGACCCGATTTCAGCATAAAGCTGAGGCCCTCGACGGTATCCATAGATCCTGGCCAGACGGCCTACTTCACCATAGTCCTCATACCCACGGGAGGGTTCGCTGAGACCGTTCATTACAGCGTGTCCGGCCTGCCGCCCTATTCCTACCAGCAGATGGAGGTGCAGTCCGGTACGGACATCATCCTCAAGGTGATCACCACTCCGAACACCCCTCCCGGCACCTACGAGATAACCGTAACGGCTAGAGGAGGCGGCAAGGTCAAGGAAACTACGGCCAGGATTATCATCGGTGGTGGCGGAAGGACCACCACGACTACTGAGACGGGGACTCGAGCTGTGGGAAACCTGTCCATCTCGGTCCTTCCCAAGACCCTCAAGGTGGAGCCAGGTGGTAAGGGCATTCTCACCGTGAGAGTGTACAAGGAGGGCGAGTTCAACTCTCCCGTGACCGTGTGGATCAAGGGGCTGCCGGAGGGCGCGACTGTCACTATCGACATAAATAACACGGTACCGAACTTCGTAGCGCAGGCGGAGATCTCGGTGGGGAGTAACGTTCAGCCCGGGAGCTACAAGCTCACGGTGACGGTCTCAGGAGGGGGGAGAAGCGAGAACAGGATCATCACCCTGCTGGTAGAGGGTCAGCCCACTACCTCCTCTACCATGACCTCGCAGCCCCAGACCTCAGCTCCCTCGCAGGCCGACTTCTCGATAGAGCTCGTCCCAAGCTCAATCTCCCTTCAGAAGGGGGGTACTGGTTCCGTGGCAGTTACCATCAGGGGTAGCGGGCTCGTGCAACCCGTGGTACTAAGGGTCACCGGGCCTCCGACCCTGTCATTCACTATCTCGCCCGACAGCACGGTGGAGCTTGGAGAGACGGCCTCCCTCATGGTGAAGGCGGGCAACGAGCCAAGGACCTACACGGTGGTGGTGGAGGGAAGGTCCGGTAGCTTGGTCAGATCCGCTACGCTCACCGTCACCGTCGAGGCCGGTGAGTCTAGGTGCATAATCGCCACCGTCACCTACGGGGAGGACAGCGGAATCGTGGAGGAGCTTAGGAGCTTTAGGGATGGGACAGTGATGGCCACCTACTCCGGCTCGAGGTTCCTGACGGTGTTCAACGCCTTCTACTACTCATGGAGTCCCGGGGTGGCTGAGTGGCTCAGGCACAACGAGGCGGCGAGGTTTGCCGTGAAGGTAGCCATCACCCCCCTGATAGAGATCCTAGGAGCGGCCAGCACCCTCTCGAAGGTCCTCCCAAGTTCCGAGGTGACAGTCGTACTCATCGGGCTGATCTCCAGTTTCCTGATCGGGCTCGTTTACGTTGGTCTACCCCTATCCCTGCTCAGGACGCTGGAGCCTAGACGGCTCGTGATCGCTGAAATTGCAGCGACTATCTCCTCGATGGGCATGCTGGCATCGTGGCTCCTCAGGTGGGACCTCCTCATGGAGATCAGCAGCTCTTCGGCTGTCCTCTCCCTCATGGCCTTGGGGGCCATGATGGGGCCGGTAGCGAGGAAACTGCTGACCTGAGCCCTTCCTCCCTCCTCCCAGAAGAGGCCCGAGGGGGAGCATCGGGGTACTGAGAGGGGGATTAGGGTCACGCGTCGATCATGGAGATGAGAAGAGTTCCCTAGCCCTGACCCTCAGGTAGCTGCTCCGGTCGATCTCTCTAAGGGGAGCCCACGCCCTCGCTTCCCTCTCATCTGAGAAGACATCTATCTCCACAAGGGAAAAGAACTTGCACTCCCTCAACACCCTGTTGCTCACCTTCCTCCTCAGGAGCTCGCTGACCCTTCCGCCTATGGTCCTGTTCAGGACTTCCTCCACTTCCTTCGCAGCGGCCCTCGCTTCGTCCATGTTCCCATCGACTATCACCAAGTAGTCTATATCCCTACCCATGACCGGCCTTCCGGTCCTCAATCCCTCACCGCCCACCCTGTCAGCGACGAATATCTCCCTCACCTTGACTCCCCTGAGGGACATGAGTCTCCAAACGAAGTACCAGACCCTCTCCTCCAGGTACTTCTTGAAGAACTTGAAAAACTCCTGAAAGGCTGTTTCCTCGGCCGAGGGGAAGTGGCTGGGGCTCCTCTCCATCATATCGAGGCAGGCGTTCAGGAGCTTCGGAACATCTCCATCGGATAGAGCGAATCCACTTGATCTGAGGCGATCCACTGAATGATCGATAGCTTCGTCGACGAGCCTCTCAAGCTGTACCAAGAGGAAAGTCTCCTGTATTTCCCTGAACATCCCCGCATACTGGATGGAAGGGAATATAATCGTTTAATCTAGGCCCGGATCGCCCTCAAGAGTTCAGGGTTTGTGATGTCATTCCCAGCGGGGACCTAGCCACAAGCGTAGCAGAGCATGTTACACAATCATAATTAGCTTACAGTGATATACGACGGTGGTCCGAGAGGTTCAGATGAATGTGAGGGTGAGCAGCGAGCTGGTTAGGGAGATGGAGGAGCTTATCAGGAAGAAGAGGTTCAAATCAAAGAAGCAAGCGGTGGAAGATGCGTTAAGGATTCTCATAGCCCGTGAAAAGGTCAGGGAGACCGATTCTCTCATAGAGGAGATCCGAAAGGGAACAGAGGGCAAGCCTGGCTTGACCGAGAAGCTGTTGAAGGACAGAGAGGAGGAAGATGTCCACTCCTGTGGTCCTTGATTCCTCCGTTGTGGTCAAGTGGTTCAGGGCCGGGGAGGAGCGGGAGGGGGGAGGCTCTCTTCCTCAAGTCCAAGGTGCTGAACATGGAGGTGAGCGCATTCATCCCGGAGATCCTCCCTTTAGAGGTGATCAGGGCCCTCTAGAAAGCCTCATATCCTGAGGAGAAGATGAAGAAGGCTATTATGGTTATGAGGATGATGGAGGACCATCATCTGTGGAGGGCGGTCCCGTTGAGCAGGGTGAAGTGGAGGGGAATCGAGCTGGTAATGGAGCTGGGGCTTTAATCATCGGACGCTATCGTGCTGTCCACGGGACTGGAGGTCGGGGGCGTTCTGGTCACTGAAGACTATCACCTCCTCAGCGAGAGGGTCGTGAGGTACGCTGGGGAGAGGGGACTCGACGTGGTGGATCTGAAGGGATGGAAGGAGAGGTACGGGTGAACCAATATCACTGCCTTACCTCGGGCTCCTTCACGTAGAGGGCGAAGATCACGGTGGTGAGGACTGTTATAACGCCAGCAGCCCAGAAGGGTATGATGTAGCCCGTCAGCTCCAGACCTAGCATTCGTACGGTGGTGGGTGCATAGACTGAGACGAGGTAGCTACCCGCCATGGCTCCTACAACAACGCCAACGTTGAAGAAGAGTTGCTGAACCCCGAAGACCGTCCCTCTTATCTCCTGACCAACCAGCTCCGATTGGAGAGCCCTCATTATGGGCATCCCTATGCTGAAGGCCATCATGAAGGCTACAAGGGCCAAGGCGAAGGAGGTCACATCAGATAGGAAGGGCATGAGGAATATCACCGGCCTGCTGACCACGTAGCTCGCTAGAACGAAGGGTTTCCTCCGCTCGAACCTGTCGCTCAGCCATCCCGAGAGGAAGGTCGTTGGGAGGGCGGATAGGCCCATGATCGTGAAAGCGAGTCCTATTATGGCCGGGTCCTTCACTATCCTCTCGACAGCGTACACTATGAGGGCCGTGTTCATTATTCCCATAGCCAGACCGTTCCCAACTCCGTTCACGTAGATGGCCTTTATGCTGGTGGCCACTGACTTGGGAAGGCTCCTGATGATTGATGCTATCTCCCTCAGGCCCGAGGTGACTCCCTTAATTGTTGGGACCACCTTAGGAAGCATCACGGCGAGGGCGGTGGCCACGAGGCTCAGCCCGCCCATCACCAAGAAAGGGGTCTTGAGGGCGAACAGGTAATCTTGGGGGCCGAACATCTGGACGTAGAGTTTGTAAACCGCCGCCCCTATCCCCGGACCCACCACATCGCCCAGATTCTGGGTCATTATGTACAGGGAGATGGCCCTCCCCCTCTCCTGAGGCGTGGTTACATCGGCCAGGTATGCCTCTGCAACTGGCCACGTGATGCCCGATGCTACGCCCGTGAGGGCCCTCAGAGCTATAAGGCCTAGGACATCGTCCACCAAGAGCATACCCAAGGAGGTGACCGTGTATATGACCATCCCAAGCAGTATGAGGGTCTTCCTCCCCAGCAGATCGCTCAAAGTTCCGGAGAACGCCGCTATCGGCGCCCTGAAGAGCATAAAGGCGGCCATCAAGGCGCCGAACTCCACAGCTCCCTCGTGAGCGGCTATCGCTCCCTGAGTGAGTTCCGGAAGCTGGGTCAATACTCCCTTGAGGGCGAGCACCAAGTAAGGGAAGACGGGCATGGCTGCGGAGAACCCGACGCCTATGACCAAGCTTATCAGTAGAGTGATGATCAGAGCGAGCCTCTCTTTTCTCATGTGGGTCTAGCCCACCTCAATCGGTTATAAATTGAGCGGGCTGGGTGGAAAATCGAGGGACGCTTGGATAAAGGAATTCGAGCTCGCCATCGAGCAACTCGTCAAGTCGAGGTCCTTCAAGATGGTTGCTCTCCTGTTGCCAGTGGTTGCGCTCTTCCCCCCTCCCCCCGGCGGGCGGTCACCTAGCCCTCTTCGTCGCCGTTGCGGGGTGATATGGCGGACGTCACCTCCGTCCACGAGATGGTTCACAGCAGGAGAGCGGAGGAGCTAGATCATCCCGTCAGGGAGATCAAGTAGGGCTGGGGAACATCAGATACGAGGTGGACTCGCTCCCCGAGGTGAGGGGGTGCCAAGGCGCCCTACTTCAGTCTGAAGCCCTACCTCGTGGAGGTAGCGTTCCTGATCATTCTCGCGGTGATAGCCATGTCTGCGATTAGCCCGTACAATTACCTTCTCCTAGCCTTGGAGGAATCCCGTCGATACATTTCGTATGGACCGTGTGTGCCCACCTGGCCTTCAGAGGACTGGGTGCGAGAAGCTGGCTAGGCTGGAGGATCTGAGGGAGGGCCTATCGGCTGAATGTAACGGCGGTGATGAAGCTTAAGTTGGGGGACCGGGAAGAGTCTCGATGAGAGCCCCTCTCATCGTGATCCTCTTGCTGCTATGCCTTCCACCCAGCACCGCGCTCGCGGATCCGCTGGGAGGTATAGAGTCCGGAGTCATCGAGGGGGATTCCCTTTACCTCCTCATGAGGGGGAGCGGGGGTCGAACATACCTCCTCTCATTCTCCCTCACCAATTGGAGCACAACATGGTCTGTAGAGCTCGAGCTGCCCGCTAAGGGGTTGAGTTACAGGATGTGGGGATCGGATGGCGAGCTGATGATAGCTGCCCAAGATCCGGAGAATACTTTTCTAGTGGATTTGAGCGAGAATGAGAGCGTCAGGTGGGCTTATCGCCTGATCCCGCCGAGTTGGCCTCTCGAGATAAGGGACGCCGTGCCTGCAGGTGAAGGCTTCATCATAGGAGGCTCGGTTCCTGTGGAGGGCATTCGAAGGCCTTTCATCGCCGAGGTCAACGGGAAGGGGATCGTGTGGGCGAAGTGGCTCGATCTAGCTGGAAGTTTGGCGGATGTCTCTGAGGGAAGGGTACTGGTGTCAGGAGCCTCCTGGGGTAGGGGACCTGGTACATCATTGAGTTCAGGGGCGATGAGGTCTCCAAGGCATATGAGCTGGAGCCTCCCCTCCACGTGACTTCCCTCTCGGATGGCGGGGTCATCCTAGCCGGATCGTTCGACCTGCCCGGGATTGAGAACTGGGGTCTCTCTCCAGTTTCCGGTTTCTGGCTACCCCAAGGGGAGGTTGTGGGTATCCTGTGTGCTCCTCTAGCCCCTCAGCATGCTTATGATGATCTCTACTCCTACTGGAGGGAGGATGGATGGGCTCTCCTCTCCACCTCGCCCACCTGGGCGGTGAGGATCAGGACATCCCCTGCGGAGAGGATAGTTGCCTCCCTTCGACACGGTCGGGATGCCGTGGTCGTGACCGACAGAAGGGTCTGGATACTTGACTCCGGGGCCGTGAAGGAAGTCCTCACACCCTCACCTCTGAGGTCTCCCTTGAACTACTCGAAGGAATTCCTGAATACGGTCAGATACGGGCTCGATGTGGAACTGGGGACTAGGGAGGTGCGTGTCAACCTGGCAGAGCTGACCTTATCCGTCGAGAGGGTCAATGTGGTGGTGAGAAGAGCCGATGTCCATCTCCTCAGGGAGTGGGAGCTCAGCAGGGGATCGGAGGTCGGGCTCGGTGAGGGGGACGCCGTGAGGCTGGGTGCCTTCCTGATCGTGCTGGCTGTTGCTCTCCTGATAATAGGCCTGATAAACTACGGGATGGGCAGGTTTAAGAGGAGTAGGACGAAGAATCGGTGATGGCCTCTGACTTCGAGTCGCTGGTGGAGGAGCTGGGGGGCAGGCTCATAATCACCCGAGGAGAAGTTAAGACAGTCAGACAGGCCGCCAGGGAGCTAGGGGTCGAGGAGGAGCAGATAATCAAGACGCTGGTGGTGATAACGGACGAGGGACCCGTTCTGGCCATACTGGACGGCAGATCGAGGCTCGATCTCTCCAAGCTGGGGAGGGGAGCGAGGCTGGCCTCGCCGAGGGAGGTCGAGGAGCACACCGGGTACAAGGTCGGGGAGGTCCCTCCCGTCGGCATACCTCTCAGGACATTGGTTGATGAGAGGGTGTTGAAGTGGCACAGGGTCTACGGCGGTGGGGGCTCCACAAGGAGGCTCGTGGAGCTGGATCCCCGGGCCATTGTCCATTATCAGAAGGCAGAGGTAAGGAGGCTGAGGATCTAGAGGAGCTCCGAGGGTACCCAGTCGCCCTCGAACGCCGTGGTCTCCTCCTGCGGTGGAGCGAACCTGACCAGGGATCCGACCCCAGGCGAGCCCTCCTGCTCACTGAGGCAGTAAAGGAAGCCGTCCTCGCACGCCAAGTACGCGTACTTCCCACTGACCGCTATAGCCCTCACCTGGGATGGCATCTTGTAGCTCCACCTAACCGTCCCGTCGGGGTTCAGGCAGGTTACCGTTCGACCGGAGGAGGCGCATATCCTCCCACCACCCTCGTCCACATCGAATAGCTCCACCCCCTCCAAGGACCAGATCTCCCTCCCTTCATCGATGCTCAGGCAGGTAAGGCCGTCAGATAGCGCTAGGATCCTGTCCCTGAGGATGGAGGCCTCACTCACTCCCTTCAGGCTCCACTTGACGGATCCAGATCTGGGTGAGAGGCACCGGAGCTCCCCATCGCTCAAAAGCAGAACGCAATCATCTGAGGAGTGGAGTGATCTAGCCTCCCCAGCCAACCTGTACTTCCAGAGGAGGGATGCTCTCATACGCATCGAGGTATTCTGATGTGGGGAGGTATAAGGATAAGGATCTCAACCCGCCGTCAACTCCCAATACATCGGACGGTTCAGTAGGAGGGAGGTCGGGCGGAGGTGTGAAATGGGAATTCCATCCTCCTAGATCTCGGACGTCGTGCACAGACCTTCCAGTCCAGTTCCAGCATGGCATTCCCGGTATCCAGTCACTTGGAGCCCCGCGCCCCGTCCAGCGATCGTTGAGGTTGCTGGTCCCTCAGAAAGCCTCACGACGATATGGAATCGGGAGAAGGGAGGGGAGGAGTATGGGGCCATCGGAGGTTGACTGGACGATCCGTGTGATCCGGAATTGCTGAACCGTACTGGATAGTGAGCACCTGTGCTTGGGGATCGAAGGGAGAGTCTCACCACCCTCCACCTCCCCATCCCCATCCTCCTCTTCCCCTCCTTCCTCTCCTTCTCCTTCCCCATCCGCCTCCTCTGCCTCCTCCCCATCCTCCACCCATCCCCATTCCCCCGCCGGGTCCCGTCCCCATACCACCCGGCCCGTACCCGTACGCTGGTTGACCGGCCGGTGCGAGCTGCCCCGCCCGCAACATCTCGATCACATCCCTCACCCTCAGGCCGGGGGGACAGGAGTAGACGGAGATTCCAGCCGAGGTCAGGGCGCCAAGGGCGTTAGGTCCAACGGAAGGGGCGATCACTGCATTTACGCCCAAGCTGGCAACCCACTGTGCCACCGCAGGCCCGATACCTCCACCTCCCTGGGCGTACTGGTTGGGATACGACCTAGCGGACAGTGAGTCCGTGTCCACCACGGTGATGAAGGGGGCCCTAGCGAAGTTAACGCTCACCAAGGCATCGAGGCCGTTGGGATCGTCCGTAGGTATGGCGACCATCATCTCTAGCACCGATTGAGAGACCAACAATAGGTTATAATGATATGGGTATCTCTATCACCTTTTGGTCCCCCGCCTCCTCAGGGCTAGGAGGAGCACTAGGGCCGCTGCGACAAGAGGTATGACCGAGATCCATCTGGGTGGTCCCCGTTCAGGGGGATGAGAGGGCGTTTCCGTCTCGATGCTTGGCGTGGTGGGTGAGGACGCGCTCTGAGTGCTCGACCCGGGAGGGGCAGTTGTGAAAGCGGTTTCGGAGCGCTTCCTTACTAGCTTGAGCACCGCTACCCCCTTGGGAGGCAGGTTCAGGCTCAACCCCACATTCCCGCTCAGCTCCGCGTCGCAGGTCCCCCAGATCACCTCGACCGAGCTCACGTTCCACTCATCGGGGATGGTCAAGTTGGCCCCGGCCCGGGAGTCTGAGGGGTTAAGTACCGTCAGGTAAACGGTCTCGGAGCCGAACCTCTCCACCCTAACCCCTCCTTCCACTTTCACTCCAGTTATGGGCTGCCATCCGGCCTCGAGCAGCTCGTAAACCACATCAGCGGTCCTCTCCAGCTTCTCCCCGAGCACCTCCTCGAAGCTCTTCCCGTTCACGACATCCCACTTCGCGGTGGGTAGGAAGCCATGGAAGACCGAGAGGTTTATGAACTCGTTGAGGAGCTCCAGATCTCCCGGATCCCGGGGATCCAAGTCGGAGGCGAGCACCGCTATCACCGGTTTACGTCCCGCCAGGAAGCGCCTGTAGGTCAGGTTCCCATCCCCCCAGTTGAAGCCCGTCGGCGAGCACTCGAAGGGGATGGCATCGAGGTAGATGGCCCCGAAGCTGGCCATGCCCTCAGAGACGAAGTTCCCCGTGAGCGTGCCCCCGATCTCTCTGGACATCCACTCCCTGAGCCTCTGCAGGTACTCCACCGCGGCCGATGAGAGGTGAACGGCCGGCTTGAAGGTGTTCGTGTCGTATGTGAGGGGGAAGCGGAGGTATCGGAATGCTTCCATCCTCAGATCGACGCCCCTAGAGCGCTCCATGAAGTTGTCCAGCTCCACGCCGTCTAAGGAGGAATTCCTCTCCCTGAGCAGTCGCAGGGCCCTTCCCACCACGTCCATGGTATAGTTCCAAGCGTTGTACCCGGGCAGGTCCGGATCCGGGTTCACCGGCATGTCCGCCACCCAGTCTTCCGGCCTCCATTTGGGTCCTCTCAGTACTCTAGCTACCTGTAACATCCCGTTCTCATCCCTAGCACCGACCTGCAGTGTCATCCTCGCCTTGCACCCTTGCTTGGTGGTGTTAACCTTGGAGAGATTCCTCACCGCCTCGACGAAATCCCAGTAGGAGGGAGCGGGCTCGTAAATGCTCCTGTTCGCTGAAGGTTCGAATTCCCATGGGAGCACGTATTGAGCTATGTGAACTCCCCTACCCCTCAGATTGGCGGCTATATCTGCTTCCCCCCGCGTAAGCACGTTTACCTGGGAGAACCAAATCCCGTAGCGTGAGTAGGGCCAGTTCGCCATCCTTCTCGTCACATTAATCCCGGGAGTGAACCATTTTGAGTGGAGGGAGTAATACTCGCTGACCGCCTCCCTGAAGCTAGACGCTCCGAACACCTCCACCCGTACGCTCGCGACGGAGTGCGGGGTGCCAGCCCTAGTCAATCCCAGCTTGAAAGAGGTCCCGAATCCCCTGCGATCGTGGAAGTGCTGGAATACCACTGGCCAGTCGAGGGGAACTGACACGGCAAGCCCATCCGAGCCGTCACCCGCGACGGCCAAGGGGTAGAGGGAGACGGGCATGTACCCCCAATAAAGGGCATTCACTAGAGAGGGCCCGTCATCATCCGGGATCGGATCGTCATCCCAAGACCAAGATCCGGGTGCAGGGAGGGCTAGAGCGACCTCCACCGCTCTCTCACGTGGTGAGAAGTTCGTGACGGTCAGGTTCATTCCCACAGCTTCTCCCCTCTCGAGGGAAAGCTGGAAGTGGAGGTCATTCCAGTAGGCTGTGAAGTAGCCACTTACACTGCTGAGGTTCAAAGGGCGCCATTCCGCCTCCCCCGGCGGAGATATTAGCTTCACCCCGGAGATCGATAGTGAGACCGGAGGTCTCTCGTGGACGCTCATGACGACGATCCCCGCCTCGGCGTAGGCCGCCTTAGGGGGAGCCATAACCTCTGCAGTGAACCTCCTTCCCTGAGGAGCGCTTCCCCTCACCCTAAACTCGCTTATGGTTATGAGGGAGCCCGAGTCATCGAGCCACCTCACCCCCACTATGAGGTTCGGGGCGGCGGGCTCACCCACCAGTCCTGATGATGGGGAGATCACCGAGGTGAGGTAGTAAGACCGACCGCCAGTCACCGGGACCCTGTCCGAGAGGAGCACGCACTTACCGGTGCCCTCGACCGAGACCCTCATTCCCTCATCCGAGATGTTCGCCTCGATAGTCGGATCGGAGAACACCTCCTTCCAGCTGACGTTGGTCAGCAGGTCAACTCCGCTCAGGGTGTCCGTGAGATCCCTGACCCAGATCAGTCGGTCGAGGGGGATTGAGAGGGAGGTTCCATCGAGAGCCAGCGTTACATTAAGTGATCCCCCGCTCTGGGACGTTGAAATCCCATTAGAGGCCACAATCGGCTGAACAAGGGGCAACAGCAGGATAAGGAGGAGCTGAAGAGCCGCGCGATTCACATGGGATCGCGCCGGTAATGGGACTTAAGGATGATTGATGGAACTCTGATGAAACGCTCTCACGCAGAAATGCTTGCAGCGGAAAACCGTATCGTCTCCTTTCCAATGAAGACCCGTGTTGGGAGTACTCGTAAATATCGTTCCACTCTTCAATGGGAACGTTTGCATACGAGCTCGGTCGATCCTCCGTCATTTGTACGTTTCAAAACAGTTCCTCGGATAGTGAAGCTTCTATCACATCGTCGTCAGAACCTCTCTGCGGTTACACCCCTCAACACCTAGATCGGTGGAGGCGCTCCCTCGCTTAACAGGTCTCGTCTAGATGGCCGTCCCCCTCACAGGATCCGGTCCCCAAACGGGGTGAGTTGTAAGTTGAATAACCATTATTAGCGATGAGGAGCTTCCTCTAGCGGGAATGCTTCCAATAATAGTTGAGATGAGAGTACCAGAGGGATGGAGGAGGACTGTCCTGAGGTTCGCCTCCGAGCTGAAGGAGCTCTTCGGCGACAGGCTGCTCAGGGTCATAGCCCTACCCCACCCGGAGGACGAGGTCTACGAGTCGAATGTGCTGGTGGTACTGGAGGGGGCGGATCAGG
>JALSOH010000001.1 GCA_026986575.1 Thermoproteota archaeon | reverse complement strand
GGCATCCACCTTTACTGACACCGCATCCGCTAAGAAGAGGGCCTCCCTGACCTCCTTCAAGAAGAGGAGGGAAGAATTCGTTATGACGGCCACCGGTATGTCCAGAGCCTCCTTTATCCCCCTTATCTCCTCCTCTAGATGGAGGTCTAGAGTGGGCTCCCCGTCGGGTACAAACGTCACGATCTCGGGCTTGGTCTCCTCTGCCTTCCTCACCACCTCCTCAACCACCCTTCGGGGATCGTAGAACAACTCCTTCCTCCTGATGTCCATGTGGATCGTCCTGCCTATCTGACAGTAGATGCACGAGTAGGTGCAGTGCTTGGGTGGGATATTGTTCACGCCCAAGGAGAGGCCGAACCTCCTAGATGGAACGGGACCGAACGCTATCACTCGCTGAATGTAGGCTAAAGAAATTAAATCATTGTTGAACATTCATCACGCAGGCTGCTCTTCAGATTTGTCCTTTAGACAGGTTTGATTTGATCTGATCAGATCAGAGCATGAGTCCCAATGAGGAGAATATCCTCCTGAACCTCCGCATCTCGGTCAGGTACCTGAATCCTTTCTCGCTTAGATATAGCCCGCCCTTCTCTCCCTTGTAGATGAGCTCCTTCTCCATTAATAACCTCAAGTACTCCGTCAACCTCGAATAGGGGACATTGACCTCTTGACCGAGCCTCGTGGGAGCTATTCCCGGATTGGTCGATATGGCCTCCAGCACATCCATGACTATAGCTGCTTGGGAGCGGTACTTCCCCCTCACCCTTCCACCCTGAGCACGGGGATGAGCAGAAGCAGGGCAATGGGTCTAACCATCTCTCCAGCGATTAGCAACCAAGGCTTGGCGTAGATGAGTGAGAGGAAGGTCATGATGTGTGAGGCACCGAGCCCCAAGTAGGCAGCAGTGGCGTGCTTGGAGGCCCGACCATAAGAGACTAGGGCCACGTAAAGAATTATCATGGCCGGAAGGAGGGGCACGAGTGAGAAAAGCCTCTTGGTGGGTGCTGTGACCCTGACCGCCAGCAGCTGGTAACTCAGTGTGAAGGAGAGCTGTATCGCGATGAACCAGTGGTTGGCAGCCAAACTGGAGAGCCAGACCTTGGGCGGGGCGTGAGGAGGGGATGAGAGGGTCGCTGAAAAGCTGGCTGAGGATACGAACGAGACCACCATGAGTGAGAAGGATCCGAATATCATTCCCATGCCCGGAACACCCATCTTCCGGGCCTTCCAGGCTTGGAGCGAGAGATAGCTTGCTATGAGGGCTGCCGCCAAGTTCAGGACCGATATGGTCAGTGCCAAAGACGGGGGGATCGCCTGCATCGATATCGTGATTCCTCCTCTATCTTCTATTTAAGACTCAAGGGTAAATCCCGGTCCAAGCCAAGCAGATGAACACCGCCGCGGATGCGAGGAAGAAGGGGACCGCTATCCTGTGGAACTTCCACAGCTTCAGGTCCGCTATCCTCAGGGTGATGAAGTTGGCCATGGATCCGACTATGAAGCCAGTCCCCCCTAGGTTTACGCCCACCAAGAGGGATCTCCAATCCGTCGTGTGGTTGAGCAGTGTTATGGTGGCTGATACATTGCTGATCACCTGACTGAGCAGGGCCGAGGTGGCCAGCAGTGCTACCCCATCTAGGTGGGGTATGACCCCCATCGATCCCAAAACGTGGGAGAGTTGCCCGAAATCCATGAAGAGAAAGGTGAATATGGCTAGAAGAGGGACATCAACCCCTCCGATCACCTCCTTCCTGACCATCAGGGAGATCAGCAGGGAGACCACCACTCCCATGAGGTAATATCCATAGCTAGCAAGCACCAAGTTAACAGCCAAGAGGAGCACGGCCGAGATCGCTGACTTGAGGTCCATCCTTATGGGAACCACTCTGGCCAACCCCTCACCCTCGCCAGAAAGTCTCAGGGAGAAGATGATCAGCAAAATAGAGGACAGGAGAAAGAAGGGGAAGGACACGCGTAGGAACGAGATCGCGTGTATGTGGAAATGACTCCAGATTATGATGTTCTGAGGGTTTCCAAAGGGTGTAAGCGCAGAACCCACGTTAGCGCTTATGGTGACGAGGACGAGCATGTCCGAGGGGTCATCACCGGTTATCCTGTAGAGAGTGACGACAAGCGGAATAAGAAAGAAGAGGGCAGTATCGTTCATGAGTAGGGCGGCTACCAGCTCGGAGGTGATCAGAAGCAGGATGATGCGTTTCCTATCCCTCAAGGAGAGGATCCACGTGGAGACCCTCGAGAAGACCCCTGAGATGTCCATGAGCTTGGACACGAGCATGAAGGAGAGGATTAGAGATATGGCCTCCAAGTTCACGTAGGATGGAGACCTGTAGAGGAAGCTCGGATCTAGGATGAGCAGGAGGACGTAGACTAGGATGAGAGTGGTTAGCAACTTCTCCCGCAGGAGGAACCGCCTGATGAGGCTAGTAAACGTATCTCCTTACCTCCTCCGTCAGGCCGTAGTCAGGTACTACTTCCCTTCCATCGCTGGATATCTTCACATGGGCCACTAGGTACGGCCCCCATGCGAGGGGCACGACCCAGCACTTCTCGGGTTCCCTGTATTCAGCAGCGTCGACCACCCTAAGTTCGCTAACTATCTCCTCCGCTTTACCCCTGATCTCATTTGGGTCCACTTCACGCGACGATCTGGCCGGTCTGCCCTTGGGGGATGGCTCCATTTTATCGACGTCTAAGTGAATCCTGTCTAGGGCGTACCCCTGATACATTACGGGGACGTCCACGTGCCAGCCTTCCGGACCTCCCCTGACCAGCGCAGGTCCGGCTACGAGGAGATGCAGGATCTCCCTCACCGTCTCTATAGCCCTCTCAGCCTCCTCCCTGCTTATGGGAGGTGATCCCCTTGAGTGTCCCTTAATGGGTGGCGGCATCTATCTCTCTCCCCTGTTGTCTTGTCCGTCTAAAAGAAAACCTTTCTCAGCTCCTTAAGTGGAAGGACGATTTGTCCGTACCCGTAATATATTCTGACGAGTGGATGAGTCTGGAGGAGCTACGAGAATGGGGGTTGAGGTGTATAGGAGGTGGTCTGTATGGATCTGACCGCTATAAAGCTCAAAGTCAGGTCAGTGGTCAGCATATCCCAGTTGGTCATGGGAGCCTTCCTGCTGCTGAGCGGAATAGCTCTCTACATAGCCCCCTCTGGGAGGGGGAGCAGTGAAGCCCTGATATGGTTCATGACGAAGGCCGACTGGGAGTACTGGCACACGGTGATCGGGTTCGTCATGGCCGGCTCTGCGCTCATACATGTGGATCTGAACTATAGGACGCTGAGGGTGCTGACCAAAAGGCTGCTGGGGTGATGGCATGAGTTGGGAGGCGGTTAGGTTCTTGTCCGTTATCTCTCTCGCTATGGTGATAGCCACCTTCCCCTTCTGGTACCCGGAAGTGGCTGGGACGGAGAGCAAACTGGTGCATGGAGAGAAGAACCAGACCTCCGTGATAAGGGGTGTGTTGAGTGAGGTGGGTGACTACTACGTGACTGTGCAGACTTCTCAAGGTGAAGTGAAGGTCAGCGTGCATGGGTGGTACAGGGAGAGGACCATGAAGTGGTTCGAGGTTCTGGAAGAGCTGAGGAGATATACGGGCCAAGAAGTGGTCATGGAGGTCGAGGACGAAGGTGGCAATCTGGTGGCCAAATACATAGAGATACCCTCGGCAGGAGTCAAGTACTGAGGATCACGACGAGCCCCATTATCTCCTTATCAGGAACTTTTTTACAGCTTTCTGGATGGTACGCACGATGCCTAGGGGGAAGATAGGGAGATTCCAGGTGATGGGTCTCCTTCAAGCTGCTAGATATTACCTGCTCAAAGGAGATCTAGAGAGAGCGAAGTCTTTCGGTCTTAACAGGGCGATATTCTATGCTTGGGCGAAGAGATCCGGTGGAAGACCTGGGAGGAGATATGCCGCCGGTGCAACAGTTCCGTCTATGCCACCAGCAGCTAGGAACATTGAGAAAATAGGAAATGAGGCAGCTTACGTCTCCGAGGGAGGATTATTTACTATTGGTGAGGAGGTGCAGAGGCCTGAGGACTATGACAGGCAGATAGCCCAGAGAATAGACGCGGTGACTCCATATGAAGAGGCATGGAGCGCAGCGATTAACTATCTCAGGACATTTCCCAAGGAGGTACTACTAGATCAGAGGAAATTCTATGAAAAGGTTTACTTACCTGTAAGAGATCACTTCGAGGAGGTAGTCAAGAGATTCTCCAAATCTAGTGGCTTGGATGAACTATTGAGCTAGAGCAAGGGATTTATTCTTCATTAAGGTGTAAGATAAGGTGTTGAATGGATCTCCCCAGCTACAAGTACCCGGGGCTTGACTCCATAAGAGCTGTCTTGACCACTTTAGGAGATACATGGGTTAATCTTAGAAGAGTTTTGACGTTGACGGGACTGAAGGAATGGAGGGTGAGATCCGCCCTAGCCTTCCTAGTTTCCTTGGGAATAGTCGAGAGGGTTAAGAGGGGGAGAAGGCTTTTCTTCTATAGATTGGGGGAGAGAAGGGATCTCTTAGAATCTTTTCTCAGGAATGAGATATTCTTCTGGGTGATGTGGTCCTTATTGGTGGGTTTACCTATCAGGAAGGGTCCCTGGGTTGAATTTGGGGTCAAATTTGCCATGGAAATGGGGTTGGTTACGGAAAGAGGACTTACCGAAAGGGGAAGGAGGGAAGTTCTGGCAGCTGCGATAGAGAGGGCCTTCTTTGAAATAGCGGATGCAGGGGAAGTTGTCCCTCTATCCAAGGTATCCGAAGTACTGGAGGGGTGGGGTTTCTCTAAGACGGAATTTAGGAAATCGGTGTTGGGCGCTGTCTCCCACCTGAGGGATGCTAGGATAGTGAGGTTCAGCGAGAGGGCCTCGGGAGATTATCTAGAGATCCATGGTCTGACGATAAGTGCCGCTCATAACATTCGATAGGTCATGTAGGACCATCTGGGATTGTTTGCCTCGTAAAAGGAGATAGCTGCTCTGTCTCTCGAATCCAGCTTCCTCCTGAGCCATCTAAACATAGTGAGGTACTTGGAACCCATCTCTTTGGCTAAATCCATGGCCTCCACTAGGAGTCTCGTGCCAATCCTCCTTCTCCACTTATCCCTGACGACATGAACTCCGTAATCTAAGTTGAAGTTCTTAACATTGAGATATGTGAGGCCCACGGGCCTTCCCGAGAGAATCGCCACCAGAACTAAGTGATCCCCCTTTCGAGGTAGAACGTAAAAACCCCAACTCCTCCTCTGTATCTCCCTGAAAACGCTTTGGGAACTCCAAGTTTCGTACTTCTCCACTTTTACATCAGTATTGGGTTCTAAGGTACGGGATGGCAACTCCCATAAGTAAACACATGAGTGCTGATCGTATTCGGGTGGTTCGGAACCCTTAGGTAGAATGAGTATCGATTCACTCCGTCCGGTCCAGTGGTGTTTTTCCAATTGTGGTGCGATGATCATTTGAGTATACTCTATTTTCCCTCTTGAGAGCCACCCGATCCTGAATAAGTGCATGTTTCCCAACTTTTCAAATGAGATTTCGGCTATGGGCTTTGTCCAGAAGGTTCTCGTCTTTCCGGCCTCTCTCAGCCAATCTATGAATTCGTTCGGTGTGAAGGGTGGCATCACATCACCTCGTATCATGACCCCTTATAACGTGCGTTGCGAATCTCGAACTTTATGAGGAAACCGATTTACAACTTAGGTAGTAGAGCTATCGAGTAAAGACCGGGGCTAAGAGAGGACCTCTCCGGTCGCCGCATGGAACGTTTTTAAGTGTCGCGAAGCGTCGCTTCCCCTATGAATGCCAAGACCTTGGCCCTTGCGGCCGTGGTCGTCATCATCATTGTGGCCGCAGCCGTACTATTTATGGCTCCTAAGCCAACTCCTGTTGAGAGGAAGGTACTGAAGGTGGCAATGGGCACCGATATCGTCACTTTGGATCCCCACGATGTCCCCGATAACCCCAGCATCTACGTGATAGACAATATTTACGAAGGGTTGGTGGAGTACGACGATAAGCTCAACATAAAGCCGGTGCTGGCTGAAAGGTGGGAGATAAGCCCTGATGGTAAAGTCTACACGTTCTACTTGAGGAAGGGGGTTAAATTCCAAGATGGTACCCCCTTCAATGCCGAGGCCGTCAAGGCCAATTTCGACAGGCTGTTCAACAATAAAGAGCTGGCCAACAGAAATAGGCTCGTCCCCTTCATAGATAAGGTTGAGGTGGTAGACGAATACACTGTTAGGATCATACTAAAGGAGCCCGTAGCTACCTTCCTCAACCTGCTTTGCCACCCGGCGGGCATGATGATCAGCCCTAAGGCCATAAAGGAGGGCGTCGATCTGAAGCATAACCCCGTGGGAACTGGTCCTTACAAGTTGAAGGAGTGGAAGCCCAACACCTACATAGAGCTGGAGCCGAATCCTAACTACTGGGGAGGGACCCCTAAGCTGGCAGGCATAAAGTTCCTCGTAGTCCCGGAGGACGAAGCTAGGGTCCAAATGGTCGAGTCGGGCGATGCAGATGTGGCCATAAGGGTCCCAGCCATAGACGTGCAGAGACTCAAGCAAAACCCTGATCTCAATGTGAACGTCACGAGGACCATCAGGATCGTCTACATAGGGGCGAACATGAGGAGCCCGAGGCTCCAAGACAAGAGAGTGAGACAGGCCATAAGTCTCGCCATAGATAGGGATGCCATAGTAGAGAAGATACTTCATGGCGTAGGTAGGCCGGCTAAGAGCGTCATAGCCGAGGAACTCATAGGGTTCTACGACACTGGTAAGCTGAAATACGATCTCGAGAAGGCCAAGCAGCTCATCAAGGAGGCTGGAGCCGAAGGCCTGGAACTCAACCTGTGGACGCCCAAGGGAAGATATCCCGGTGACTACGAGGCCGCTCAGGCCATAGCCCAGTACTTGGAGGCTATAGGTCTGAAGATCAAGTTAAGAGTGTGGGAGTGGGGAAGCTATGTGGCTGAGTTGCTAAAGAAGCCCGAAGACGCGAGCCCCGAGAGAGATCTCTTCCTCATAGGATGGGCTCCCAGCACTGGAGAGTATATAGGAGTATTCAGGCCGCTCTTCCTGAGTGAGAGCATTCCGAAGTTCAACCTGTGGTTCTACAGCAACCCCAAGGTGGATGAACTAATAAAGAAGGCAGAGCATGCTCCTAGAGATAAGATAGTCGATTACACGAAGCAGATACAGGAGATACTGCTGGATGACTTGCCTGCCATACCAATATACAATCCGGGAGACGTCGTAGTCTACAAGAAGGACATAAAGTCCCTTTACTACATACCCACGGAGGTAATCCTGACCAAGTACGCCTACTTCGGCTCCGGTGGCTGAACATCTTTTTAACTAGTCCTTCCTCCCCTTTTTCCAATGTCTGACCTCGCCCGATACGTCATCAGGAGGATTATCCTCGCGATTCCCACCCTGCTAGGGGTCAGCGTGATCGTATTCCTAATGATTCACATGTTACCTGGAGATCCAGCCCAACTCCTAGCTCCTCCAGAGGCGACAATACAGGAGGTTGAAATGATAAGGAGGAGGCTGGGTCTAGACAAGCCTCTCTGGGAACAGTACCTCATATTCATGAGTAACGCCCTTAAGGGCGAGTTTGGTAAGTCCCTGTTCACGGGCCATACGGTAAGCGAGCTTCTCTGGCCGGCTTACCTGAATACGTTGACCCTATCCGTGCTAGCCATGGGCTTCGGGCTTGTGATAGGCGTCCTGATGGGAATATATGCGGCGCTCAGGCCGAACACTGTGAGGGATCAAGCTGTCACCTCCCTCTCACTCCTCGGTATATCAATGCCCGTCTTCTGGCTCGGGCTCATTCTCATAGAGATCTTCTCCGTCTGGCTCAGGCTGCTTCCTAGTGGCGGGAGTGGCACTTTCAAGCACCTCATACTCCCCTCCCTCACCCTCGGACTCGTGGGAGCTGCCTACGTCGGCAGGGCCACGAGAGCGAGTATGCTGGAGGTCCTCTCCCAAGAGTACATCAGGACGGCGAGGGCGTATGGCCTCCCTGACAGGCTCGTGATATACGTCTACGCCCTGAGAAATGCGTTGATCCCCGTGGTGACCGTCGCTGGCCTCATCTTCGGTTACATGATGGCGGGAGCCGTTCTGACTGAGACAGTCTTCAGCTTCCCAGGCTTGGGCAGGCTGATCGTCAATGCGATATTCGCTAGGGACTACCCAATAGTCCAAGCAGGAATTCTGGTAGTGGCGACGACCTTCGTGGTGATAAACACGGCAGTGGACATACTCTACGCGTTCATAAATCCGAGGATAAGGTTGAGGTGATCTCATGTTGGTGGAGCTGGATCCTTCGACCAAGAAGACCTTGAGAAAGGCTCTCAGAAACAGGAACATAAGGGTTGGAGGGATTATAGTCGCTACCTTCGTTCTCATGGGTCTATTGGCTCCTTTCATAGCTCCCTACGATCCCACTAAGGGGAATTTGAGGGACAGCCTTTTGCCTCCGTGCTCGAAGTACCCGTTCGGGACGGACTTTGCTGGCAGGGACATCCTCAGCAGGGTCATATGGGGTGCTAGAACCTCCCTCATAGTTTCTACAGTCAGCGTCTTCATAGCCGTGATCGCTGGTGTCCTCGTTGGCGGCCTATCAGCTTATGTTGGGGGATGGATCGACGAGGTCGTGACTAGGATCGTGGATGTGATGCTCTCCTTTCCCGACATCCTCCTAGCGTTGTTCGTGGCCGCCATAGTTGGTCCAGGATTGGAGAATGTAATAGTGGCTGTGGCCCTTTACAACTTCCCCCAGTTCGTGAGAATAATGAGAGGATCGGCCCTCCAAGCGAAGGAGATGGAATTTGTGGAGGCAGCGAGAGCTATTGGTGAGAGCAATGCCTCTATATTCGCTAGGTACCTACTCCCGAACTCGTTAGCTCCGATAGTAGTACACGCCACCCTTAGGACGGCGGCGTCCATACTTACAGCAGCAGGTCTGAGCTTTCTCGGCTTGGGAGTTCAACCTCCAATCCCGGAGTGGGGACAGATGATGAGTGACGCGCGCACGTACCTCGTCACGGCTCCGCACGTCTGGATCTTCCCGGGCATCGCTCTCTTCATTACAGTCCTCGGCTTCAACCTGCTCGGGGACGGACTCAACGATGTCCTCAATCCGAAGATGGAGGTGTGACTATGCTTTTAGAGGTCCATGACCTGAGGGTTAGCTACCACACGGATGAAGGAACCGTCAAGGCAGTCGACAGTGTAACTCTCTCACTGGGTAGGAGGGAGACTCTGGCCATCGTAGGCGAATCAGGGAGCGGAAAATCAACGTTAGCCCTGTCCATAATAGGCCTATTACCGAAGACAGCGCGAGTTGATGGGAGTATCCGGTTCTTAAATAAAGAGCTCACTTCCCTTAGGGAGGAGGAATTCAGAAGGCTCAGGGGGGACAGGATAACCATAGTATTCCAAGAGCCTATGACCGCCCTGAATCCCGTGTTTACGATCGGGAAGTTCATGAGAGACATCTACTTAACTCATAGGGGGGGAACCGAGAAGGATGCTCTCTCCTTGGCCAGGGAGTGGTTGGGTAAGGTGAAGGTCCCGGGACCTGAAAAGGTCCTTAGCAGCTATCCCCACGAGCTGAGCGGTGGAATGAGGCAGAGGGTTCTAATCGCATCCTCCCTCATGTTGGAGCCCGATCTTGTCATAATGGATGAACCGACCTCCGCGCTGGATGTAAGTGTGCAAGCCCAGATACTCAGGCTCATAGCGGAGCTCAAGAGTCAGGTGGAGGCATCCTTCATCTTCATCACGCACAACTTGGGCGTTGCCGCCGCTGTCGGGGACAGGGTGGCCGTAATGTATGCGGGCAAGATCGTGGAGATGGCAAGCAAGGAAGAGATCTTCTCTAACCCCATGCATCCCTACACGCAGGGCCTGCTTAGAGCTGTCCCCAAAGTGAGCGGCGGTGAAGTGGAGCCAATACCGGGATCCGTCCCCAGCCTAGTGAACCCGCCTTCTGGATGCAGGTTCCACCCACGCTGCCCGCTGGCCGATGAGAGGTGCGCTGAGGAGGAGCCCGCACTGATGGAGGTGGGATCGGGTCACTGGGTGGCCTGTCACAGGGTCTCTGGGTCAGGGAGGTGGTGATCGTGCTTCTCGTCGTGGAGGATCTGGTTAAGCATTACATCTCCGGGGGCTTCTTGAGGAAGAAGGAGGTCGTTAGAGCAGTTGATGGCATCTCGTTTTCCGTGAATGCAGGAGAGACACTGGGCTTGGTTGGGGAATCTGGCAGCGGCAAGACTACGGTCGGAAAAACTGTGCTCAGGCTTATCGAACCTACATCCGGCCGCATACTGTTCGATGGTAGGGATGTGACGGCTGTTAAGGATATCAGACCATTGAGAAAAGAGATGCAGATTGTATATCAAGATCCCATGTCCAGCATGAATCCAAGGATGAGGATCGCTGATATAGTGGGGAGACCTCTTCAGATACACGGCATGGTGTCGAGCAGGAGGGAAAGAGATGAGATGGTTAGGCGCCTCCTAGAGAGAGTGGGACTCAGTGGGGACCATTTATACAGGTATCCGCATGAGTTCTCCGGGGGTCAGAGGCAGAGGATAGCCATAGCTAGGGCCCTAGCCCCGGAGCCCAAGTTCATTGTGCTGGATGAACCGACCTCCGCGCTGGATGTGAGCGTGCAAGCCCAGATACTCAAGCTATTGAAATCGCTCCAGGAAGAGAGGGGTATTGCCTACCTATTCATAAGCCACGACCTAGCAGTAGTGAGGAACATCAGCCACAGGGTGGCCGTAATGTATGCGGGCAAGATCGTGGAGATGGCCTCCGTTGAGGAGATATTCGGCAACCCCATGCATCCCTACACCAAGGGTCTTTTAGCCAGCGTCCTCGAGCCATCTCCAAATGCGAAGGCTCCTGATGAGATATTACCTGGAGAGCCCCCGGATCCCAGGAACCCGCCTTCTGGATGCAGGTTCCACCCACGCTGCCCGCTGGCCGATGAGAGGTGCGCTGAGGAGGAGCCCGCACTGATGGAGGTGGGATCGGGTCACTGGGTGGCCTGTCACAAGGTGTAGCTCTAAACCGGATCCCTTTTTAGTTTCAGTAGGATGTTGAGTTCGATCATGCCGACAGCAGGGCTCGACGAAGCGGGCAGAGGACCAGTGATAGGACCTATGGTGATTGCTGGGGTTATACTCTCGCCCGATGCAGCTAAGAAGCTGAAGAGGATGGGGGTAAGAGATTCCAAACTCCTCCCTCCAGAGAGAAGGGAGGAGCTCGAACCTATGATAAAGGAGTTGGCAGATGCGTATGCTGTCAGGGTGGTTGAGCCCAAGAGGATAGATGACGCTGTAACGAGAAATGAGCTAAACGCCTTGGAAGCGGAGGTTATGGCTGAGATAATCTTGGAATTAAAGCCTAGCATGGTCATAGTGGATGCCCCCGGTAGGAATACGGACAAGTTCAAGCGTATCCTAAAATCCAAGTTGGGAGGAGTGCCTGTAAGGGTGAGGGCTGAGAACAAGGCGGATGTGAGATTCGTTCATGTGGCTGCCGCCTCCATACTTGCTAAGGTCGAGAGAGACAGGAAGGTGGCTGAACTCAGGGCAAGGGCTGGCTATGACTTTGGATCAGGGTACCCGGGTGATCCGAGGACGAAGGAGTTCCTCCTAAAAGTGCTCAGTGGCTTTCCATTTCCGAAAGATCAGATAAGGTGGAAATGGGCCACCATGCAGAACCTACTAAATGAGAGGAGGAGGGCGAGCTTAACGGATTTCATGGAGTAGTCGTGAGAGGAGGTCGCTACTCCCACTCAGTTCACCGCGCGCGCTTCATCGGTCTTTCAGTGTAAAGGCTTATCTCGATCCCTAGGGCTCCCCAAAACCCATATCGGATGTGATGAGCACTAGGGTTTCGAGCGATAGCCGTTAGGTGCACATCTATCGAATAAGGGGGGTTACTCCACTTAGATCTTCACCACGAGCCCCTTTCTGGCTTCCATTACCTTCTCAACTATTTCTTCGTCGTAGTAGGGGGGCGAAGAGAGGTACTTGAATCCCATATCCGGTAGAACGACGACAATTAAGCCGTGTTCCAGTTCCTTCGCCACCTCTGCGGCAGCATACATCGCGGCACCAGATGACTGTCCTGAGAATATGCCTTCTTCCCTAGTGAGACGTAACGCCCACTCATATGCGTCCTCAGTCTTCACCTCTATCTTTCTGTCTATGAAGGACTCATCGTATATTGTTGGGACGACGGCTTCCCTCATATTCTTCAGTCCCTGTATTCTGTGACCCATCTCCGGCTCTGCCGCTATTATTTGAATGTCTGGATTCCTTTCCTTGAGGTATCTACCCGCTCCCATGAGGGTACCGCTCGTACCGAGACCAGCCACCAAGTGGGTCACTTTACCGCCTGTGTCGTTCCATATCTCCGGACCAGTCGTCTCGTAGTGGGCCAAGGGATTTGCTGGGTTATCAAACTGGTCTGGCATGAAGTAACGCGATGGATCGTTCTGATATATTTCCCGGGCTTTTAGTATCGCTCCATCGGTCCCCTTTTCTGGTGGTGTGAGTACCACTTCAGCTCCAAGAGCCTTCAACATAAGCACTCTCTCTATACTTACGCTGGCGGGCATGACTAAGATGCATCTGTATCCTCTGACGGCTGCCACCATCGCTAGCCCTATGCCCGTGTTGCCAGAGGTGGGCTCCAAGATGACCTTCTCCTTAGTGAGCTCACCCTTTCTCTCAGCTTCTTCTATCATCTTCACGCAAATCCTATCCTTAACTGAACCTCCGGGATTGAGTCCTTCCAATTTAGCGTAAATCTCCACCTTGGGATTCGGATTCAGTCTGTTTATTCTCACGAGGGGGGTTTTCCCTATGAGGTCCAACACGCTCGCGTACATCGTACCCATCTGAACCTAGATACATTTATTTATTACTATAGTTAATGATGAGGCGTATGAGTCGAATCGTGCTTATAGAGATCGACAGGCTAAGAGCACATGAGTTAGTTGAGCGTGATAGGGTGGAGAAGCTCAAAGAGGAGCTCAGAAGAAGCGGGGTACTTGTGAGACCCATATTAGTGGATGAAAAGAACCTAATTGTTATAGACGGACATCACAGGGTGCAAGCGCTCAGGGAGCTGGGCTGCAAGCTCGTGCCAGCGCTTCTAGTTGATTACGAGAACAGCAATATATGCGTTGTACCTTGGAGAGACTGTGACAAGGTGACTAAAGAGGATGTCGTGAGAGCGGGGCTTACAGGCAAGCTGCTCCCACCAAAAACCAGTAAACACGTCATTCTCTGCGATGGTTGTGAGAGGCATGTGGAGTTTCTTGAGGGAGAACATCCAACTCCCTTAGAGGTATTGAAGGGGCTAAATGTAAGAAAAGGTAGCCCTGTCGTCGATCTTAACCTAGTTTAACCCCTCTGAGTACCCATCCACTTCTATATCCCCACATATCTTGCGTAAAGGGACTTCGCTCTATTGAGATCCGCCCCTTTAACGATCGCTCTCCCGTCAGGGAATAAGATCATCTCAAAATCTCTACCTTTGATGTAGAGGGCATAAGCAGATAGTTTCAGTCGAAGTTCGTCTTGTAGGTCTTGCAGGCTGGTTAGTCTCTGATACAGAGACCTGATATCGACAGGTCCCCTGGAACTCAGGTGGACGGAACTCCTCCCACATAGCTCAGCGTCTTTAACCTCTTTAGACAGGTACTCGAACTTGGAGAGAGCGCATGAGGGGCAATCATCTCTTTTAGCCACTTTGATCTCATCAAAGATCCTTTCCCAGGGATTAAAGAATAGGACCTTCCCTGTCTCTGCCTTACCTAGTAATATCTTTAGGACTTCTGTTATCTGCTGACTAGACACCATCGAGGCTACCGTGGGAAGTATGCCAACTACATCGCACGTCGGCACTGATCCGGGGGGAGGTGGGGAGTCCATGAGGTCCCTCAAGCATGGTCCACTGGGGAGAACTGGATAGACCATTCCGTAAGTTTCCACTGCAGCACCGAATACGCAGGGTTTCCCAAGTTTGATGCAGGCATCATTAAGGAGAAATCGCGTTTCGAAGTTGTCGGTCCCGTCCACGACAATATCGACATCAGTGATTAACGAGACGACGTTTCTGGAATTTACATCAGCAATTACGGGCCCTATCTCCACCTCGCTGTTGACTTTAGACAACCTCTCTGCGAGTGCTATGGCCTTGGGATGACTATTTCTGGCATGTTCCTCGGTATAGTACTGCCTATGGAGATTTTCCAGCTCTACCACATCTCTATCAATCAGTTTGAGTCTCCCAACGCCCATTCTAGTCAGCAACTCTGCAGAGTGAGATCCAAGAGCGCCACAACCAACTATTGCAATACTCGCCTCTCGGAGCTTCCTCTGCCCTTCAATCCCAATTACCTTCAGGGACAATTGCCTAGAGTACCTGAGCAAACCCGTACTCAGCACGTTGCTATAACCATGGTACTACAATTTAATTTAAGTGGCCGAATGGTCTCTGGGCGTTTTCCCTTCAATCCACATTCGCAGATAAAGTGAATGGTCTCCTCCCTTTGTGAGACTCCGGGAATTATCGTCCTTAGGGAATATAGCTCCGCTGCTCATTAAAAGGACCAGATCACTTTTTTCACGGAAGAAATACTTGGATACTCTCGAGGACACACACTAGTGGCGAGACGGCACATAGTCAACCCTATCTGTTAAGAATTCGGACTAGTGGGGAGATAAAAAAAGCTTATTGGGATCTCCCCCTCGCGAAGGCGACCAGAACCATCGCGATTACGATCGCCACCGGGATTCCCAGCAGACTCGTGAGATGATATATTCCCTGATTCAGTGTTGAAGTTCCCACCGTTACGGTCTCAGTGACCGTGACTGTTTTCACCTCTGTAACCGTCTCCAGTTGCTCTTTGAACTCAGTATATGTTAGGGTAAGTGTCTTTGTTTCAAGCGCTGCACTCGCAGTGCTTCCCCTTGGAGTCTCTGTTACGACTTCACTCGACGTGGTGGGTGCGGCCTTTCTCAAAACGATGGTACCGCTTCCCCTCTCCACATGTATATCCTTAGGATCATCAGAATCCCCTATAGCCCAGATCACTGCGTTAGTTCCGATCCTGAGGGGCTTGTCGTACTGATCACCTGTTACCAGCTTCCTAGCGAATTCTATCGTTGTTATGCCGTTGACCTCACTGCCAGCGTATTCGAGGATATTGTTTGATCCCCCAAGCGACGTATCTGGTTTGTGAGGACCAGTTTTCCCAGTCGAGTACGAGTCTAGCACATGAGTCCTCCCTCCCGATACCCAGCCGATTATGATGTCTGCATCTTTCATCCCCTCCGTAGCTCCGAAGCCTATTGCTACCCATCCAGTGGTTTTGCCAACAACAGCGATGTAGGCTACGTCGCCCTCTGTCCTAGTGTATACCGTAACCTTTCCTAAGTCGAATTTGGCGCTGTATTCGCCATCAGACACTATGCCATCGATGGTAGGCGACTCCACTCTCGCGGTTACTTCAGTGGTAGAGGAAGTGGTAGAGGACATAGTAGTCGTTCCTAGTTGCTGCGCACTCCTAGGGTGTATCTCTATTCTGGTTCCGTATACCGAGCTAGAATGGCATTGTCCACAGGTCTTGTCCGCAATACCCGGTTCTAGCGGATCTATTATGAGTCCGGAGTGGGCTAAATCCTTTTCGAGGCTGCTGGGGTCTCCTCCGTGGCACACAGTGCAGGTTAGATTCTTCATGCCACTTATGCCTATGGTGATATTCTGATGGCAATTGAGGCAGCTCTCCGACCCACCTCCTGTCAGATTTGCCAGAACAATTTCTCCAGTAGAGGGATGCATTCTCCTATACCCGTATATGAACTTCCTAACATCATCGCTGGAGAGCCTGTGGCATTGTCCACAGGTCTTGCTTAATACAGATTTGTTTAGGGGATTGGAGATGAGGTTCTTGTGTGCGAGCTCGATAGATGTTGTACCAGGATCCCCGTAATGGCAAGACGAACATCCAAGGGTGGCCATTTCCTTTACCGAGATGGTCACCTCTTTATGGCAGGTTGTGCACAGTTCGGAGCTTATCATGATCCAACTGCCGTGTTCACCCTCGTCCTCGTCGGAATCGGAGTGAACCCCAATCACAGAAGCACTTAGGAGTATAACAGGAATTATAAGTAGCAGTATGATTCGGACAGTCCTCATTCGCTTTAAGTCCTTTCGCTTACGCGCTCGCATATTACCAACCTCTTTGATCGCCTTATAATCTCTTTTGAGTACAGGGTCTCACAGGATTACGCTGTCAATCGGAGGATCCCACGAGCATAACTGCAATAGACGATCTGCGTTTTCTGAGATCCTTAAATCTCAAGAGGAGGGTAGAAAACTTTAGGGCTGAGGATCAACGGACTAGGATCTCCTCACTTCCAATATCTCCAGCCTCGCGTCTACCACATCGTAATAGAGGTTTCCCTCATCCCACTCAGCCTCGCCCCTTTGACTATCAACAGGATCAGACCTGAGGTGTTTCCTTGGGCAGATCGAAAGAATAATTTACCTCAGAGTTGAATGCTAGCCTGTAACCTTCAATCCCCTCGAGGTAGAAGTCCCTCCTCCATTCCTCTACCTCTCCCTAGTGGCCCAGACTACACGGAAGGATATCTCCCCGTCGGCTGTCTCGAGTGATATATCGTCTATCGGCCTGGTCCAGAAGGATCTGGTTTTTCCGGCCTCTTTCAGCCACTTTACGAACTCTTCATAAGTCAGAGATGGTATCACGCGCTCTCAACCGTCACTTTACCTTATAATACATTACGTATGACCGCCAGCTTGAGCTTGCGGAAGCACTCCCGATTTATCGCTTACCGATCAAGGTTCGTCTGGATAACGAACAGGCTGTTAAGAGAGATTATGTTCAAACGAGATCCTTTTTAGTTGCTGAGGACCACCTTTCTCGATCATGCCAACTGCAGGATTGGATGAAGCTGGTAGAGGGCCAGTGATAGGACCCATGGTGGTGGCAGGGGTCGTCTTGACGCCTAGCGCTGCTAGGAAGCTCAGAGCTATGGGGGTGAAGGATTCCAAGCTCCTAACACCTGAGAGAAGGGAAGAGTTTGAACCTGTGATTAAGGAGCTGGCCGAGGCCTACGTGCTCAGGGTCGTGGAACCGAAGAGGATAGATGAAGCCGTGTCCGAGAATGGACTCAACCTCTTGGAGGCGGAAGTGATGGCCGATATAATCCGGGAACTGAGGCCCAGCCTGGCGATAGTGGATGCCCCCGGCAGGAACACGGACAGGTTCAAGCGCGTCCTCAAGTCCAAGCTTGGAGGGATGTCGGTGAGGGTGAGGGCTGAGAACAAGGCGGACAAGAGGTTCGTACACGTGGCGGCCGCCTCAATACTTGCTAAGGTCGAGAGGGACAGGAGAGTCGATGAGCTCAAGGAAAGAGCCTGTTATGACTTCGGATCGGGGTATCCGGGGGATCGGAGGACGAAGGAGTTCCTCCTAAAAGTCCTCGGTGGTTATCCATTCCCCAAGGATCAGATAAGGTGGAAGTGGGCCACCATGCAGAACCTGCTGGACGAGAGAAGGAGGACAAGCCTGATGGGCTTTCTGCAGTGACGAGTTCGAAGCCGCAACTCCCTCCTTACTATAACTCACGATGATAGAGTGAAGGAACTCTGCCTCATCCTGATGTATCCGCCCTTGTCAAAGCCTATGACGTTCCCGCAGGTGCACTTGACTACATCTCCCTGACGCACACTGCGGTCCTCGATTATTCTCCCTTTCCAGCACCTCCATAGCCTCCCCTTCCCCATTTTCTGGTATTTAAGCACCTTACTGCCGCACTTGGCGCACTTTATCGTTATGATCCTCATCCTGAGCCATCGACACCAACTAGAGCTTTAATATCAGGGTATCCGTCTAGAGAGTCGGATTAGCGCGTAGTGCCCATCCAACAGCTCGAGATAAATGGGTACTCCGCTTGAACGAGCCAGCAGAATCCCGTTCCACATCCGGGCTCACGAAGAGGCCCCAGCTCAATCACGCTCCGAGGGGTCACGGGTGAAACGGACTTTACCGTAAAGAGGTATATTGGGAGTTGTCGATACCTATTCACCCAATCTCCGGTCTCTCACCCGCTTTCCAGTATCAGGGCCTCACCTCTAATCCCGGGACCCTCTTGAAATCATGATCGAAGGTATAGACGGGCACCTTGAGCCTCAAGGCGACGGCCGCGAGGAGGGCGTCCGAGGTGAGCAAGCCGTGTCTGCAGATCTCCACTGACCTCTCCCAATCTCCCAAAGTAACTTCCTCTATCGTCAGACCTCTTAAAGAGGAGATATAGTCTCTGAAGGTCTCTAATGCCTCCAAACATGATTTTCTGAACTCTTTATCCTTAGCGAATCTCTTCTTGAAGCCCCAGAAGCTGGTCTCCCCCAACTCGCTACCCTTACCCAGCAACAGTTTGAAAGACACCTCCTCGAGGACATGAGTGGTGGTATAAGCCCTTAAGGCCCCTTCCTCGACTGAGCTGAGGAGAACCTCGGCTTCATCGGCCCTATCACCGTCAAGCAGCAGATGAAGAAATATTGATGAGTCGATGAGGGCGCTCATCTGCCCACCTGATATATCTCCTCCAACTCCTCCAGGCTCAACTTGGATCTGATCAATCCCCTGATCTGCTTCGTCTTTAGATCGCCTCTTCCCGTCCTTAAGAAGTGTCTGAGGGCTATTCTGACCAGTTCAGCCCTGCTCATACCCAAGGACTTGGCCATCCTGTCCAGTTCCTCAGCTAAGGATTTATCCAGCCTCACGAGCACCTGCGATGACATCATGAATTGATATCATGATATCAATAAATAGATACTGTCGGGGACCAGCATCAGGGCCGCCTGACATCCAGTATCTCCAGCCTCGTGTCCACCACATCGTAGTACAAGTTCCCACCGTCCCACTCGGCCTCACCCCTTTGATTATCAACGGGATCAGACCTGAAGTGCTCCTTGGGCGGGTCGAAAGGGTAGTTCACCTCGGAGTTGAACGCTAGCCTGTAGCCCTCTATCCCCCCGAAGTAAAAGTCCCTCCTCCACTCCTCCCCCTCTCTGGGATGACCGAAGCTGGGATCCATGTAGATCCAGTCGAGGGGTTCGATGTAGAGCTGGGCCCAGTCGTGCATTCCCCACCTGACTGGGTTCGCGTACCACCCCGACTGCCACCTCGCAGAGATTCCAGCTATTCGGAGCATCGTTATAAGAAGGATCGCTTGAACTCCGCAATCGCCTCTCCTCCTTTGGAAGATGAACCGGCTTATGTCGTCGAAGAGAGCGTAGTCGTGGACGTAGGTGTAGGCGATGTTGTCGATGACCCAGTCCCAGATCCTCCTCGCCCTCGCGAGCGGATCGTCAATATCTGCTATCAGAGAGTTGACCAAATCCCTCAACTCCTCGAAGAAGGTGATATGAGGTATCCCCTCCTCCAGATGGTGGGGTTGAGGCTTCCCGTCCAGCTCATTTATCTCCCGTGAATCAGGTGCCCGGGGTACAGCCTCGACTTCGTACTCCAACCAGACCTTGGTCCCATCTTCAGAGCTGGTCACCTCGAAGTAGGCCGTCCTCTGGGGGTGGTCCTCGCTGGAAATGTAGGGCTCACCGCTGTGGGACAGCACCCTCACCTTAGGATGGAGGGAGCTTATCCTAGGTATGGGGAGCCATATCCTCACTCTCTCACCTCTAGGGACGGCATCTCCCTTAACCCGCAATTCCGCCCTCACTCTAAATATCAGGGGGGTAGCTTCTCCCTTCAACACCTCCACTGCCCTCTCCTTCAACGCCTCCCTGGCTTTCGCCTTGGTGCCGTTCTCCTCCTTATACCTCCCTTTAAGCTCGGGACATAGCCAGACCATGTTGGGGAGGAACCTCTCGAAGATCCTGATCTCGCCATCTAGCCTTATGTAATCGACGCATCCTGATGAGAGCAGGCGCTTGAACTCTTCAGGAGTCAGCCCTTCGACCCTCTCGGCCGCTACCTTGTAGGCCCCCTCCTCACCGTATGGGTATTGGAGTGGCCACCTCCTCAGCCTGTCCATCTCGAACTCCAACCTCTTTCTGTACCTTCCTTCAGCAGATTTGAGAAGCTCTTTTATTCTTCGCTTTGCCTCCGAATGTCTCCCTTCCCTTACCAAGACCTCCAGATCGTTAGGCAGCCTGCGGACCATGAAGTTCAAGGTGTTTTCCCTCATCCCCTCATCCCCCAGTACCACAAGAGGGCGGCTATGGTTTTCACATCGGAGATCTCGTTGCTCCTGATCATGTCGATGGCTCTACTCACGGGAAGCTCATGGACCTCTATCCTCTCCGAGGGTTCGGGGTGCATCTTCCCCCTCGAGAGCTCCGTGGCTAGGAAGAAGTGCATCTTCTCAGTCCCGTAACCCGGAACCAAGTAAGCCTCGAACATCTTCTCTATCTTCCCCGCCTTCAAGCCGGTCTCCTCCTCCAGCTCCCTGATAGCGCACTCCTCGGGTGATTCTCCTTCCTCGAGGGTGCCTGCGGGGATCTCCCATATGTAATCGTCCAGAGGGTAGCGATACTGTCTAATCAGGAAGACCCTGTCCCCATCTACAGGGAGGATGGATACCGAACCACGGTGGCCCACCACCTCCCGGATCCTGCCGTCGACCTCCCTCACCTCAAGAGTGACAACCCTGCCCCTGTACAGGAGCTTTAGTTCACTGTCGTTTGAGGGCATGAGACACCCCAAGGCTGGTTTCTCCCATTCTTTATATCATCAGTGGTCCTCTGAGTGCTGAGCGTTTATCCGATCTTCACTGATCTCAACCGGTCTGTATATTTGAGGACCCCGGAGACATCTCCCGCGCGGGCGGAGTCGACCTATCCATCCCTTTTATCACCCCCGTTTTCAACAGTATCGGGACGATTAGGTGATAGAGAAGCGTCAGTAAGATCACGCTAAGTAGTATCCATCGCGCGGGTGCCGGGATTTCTTCGAACAGTATGATGAAGGTAGAAACGAGTACAAAGGCTGCTATCGATAGCATCATCCTTTGAGTTTTGGCCCTGTATATCCCTGAGAAGTACACGACTAACGGTATTATGAAAAGAAAGTAAAATAGAATTTCCTTCAGCATGCCTTCATCTCCATTCTCGTTACATCCTATCACGGCTAAATTTTAGTATTAATTTGGGAGATAGCGCACATGTCGAGGTTGTCAGTGTGAGGGTGAGCCACAGGATTCCAGCCATAGCCGAGAAAATGGTAAGGCTAGGGCTGGCCAAGAGTAGAAATGAAAGTTCTGAAAGTCCCTCTATACAGAGGGACCAAATGTATTCTCCCTGAGATCCGTAATGCCATGAATGTTGAGGAGAAATTCGAAGAGTGCGGGAAGAAGGATGGGTGGATTTGAGACGGTGGATCTGGCCGAGTTCGTGAGGAGAGAAGCAGTTTGACTATCTAGTTTCGAGTTACTTAATCTCTGACCCAGCTGTTAAGTGCGATGCGAACCACTAGAGAGACCAGTTAAACTCGCGCGAGCATCGAGCTCATGGGCCCATTTCAGGTTCAGAGCGAGCGCCTGTGCCTTATCATCGAGGCCCGGCCCGCCAATTCCAGTCTACATTTTTATGCTCCCACTTCTCCTCTCCTTTCCACTGTGAATATAGTGGAACTCGATGAGAAGGGCAGGATCACCATTCCGAAGCGAATGAGGAGGATCCTCAGAGGAATGAAGGTGCTCCTAATAAATTTAGGCGATAGGATAGAAGTAGTTCCTATTCCGGAAGATCCTTTCAAAGTGCTCGAGGGATCCTTCACCACAAAAAGGTCCTTCAAGGAGCTGAGGAGAGAGGCCGAGATTTTAGCAGAGCGGGAGGTTGAGAATCGTGGTTCTCATAGAGAATAACGTGATCTTCGCCCATATGAATGAGAACGACGAGAACCACCAAGTCGCCGAGAGGATATTCCACAAACTGAAGAAAGGTAATTTGAAGCTAGATATCTCTGGAGTGACCCTGTTGGAGTTGGAGTTCATATACAAATCTCAAAAGCTGGAGGAGGAACTTCTCAAAGTGATGTCGGCTCTCCTCTCGCTCCCAAACGTAGGTTTCATCTCACTCACTCCTGAAATTGTCATAACCAGTGTCAGGCTCAGGCAGGAATTCGGGCTCTCTTTCTTCGATTCCCACTATGCCACCACGGCTCTCTTTAGCTTTAGGACCTCATCTTTACGGAATTCCTTAGGTACATATCTGAAGGTGATGTAAGTATCTTCCAGCAACGCTAATTCCAGCGAGTAATCACCTATTAGTCGATTGATCCTTTGTGAGAGGGGTGCGCTCATGATCTCTGCTAGGAGCTCTAGGAGTCTACGCACACTATGGGTTCGAGGATAGTCTACTCCACTTTCCGGTAATTTCGCCTTTAAGAATAGCTGTAATGATTATTCCAAGTTCAAAACAGCTGATCCTAGAAAACCTTTGTCTGTTTTCATCAGAACTATCTCATGAAATTCTTCAGATCTTCTCAATAGATATAGATACTCATCCCTTTTAACCATCTTGATTGGAGGCCCTTTCTAGGTATTAATCGTTTCCTGTAATGTTCAGAGGACTTAATGGGATAGGATAATCCTTTCATACCTGGTGCATGGAACAAAAATTTAAATATATGCGTAGCATTATTAACCTTAATAGAGGTGAGGTATATGAGAAGATTTCGTATATCTCCCCTCTTTCTGGCCGTTCTAATAATGATCTCTCCAGTTCTGCTCGCTGAGAGTCCATCAAAGGTGACGTATTATTACAGTAGAAACGCGGTGGCATCTCTTGGAGCAGGAGCTGCTGTAGGAGGATTGGCTGCGCACTATCTAGAGTGGTACTGGGGGCTGGCAATGACCTCTTGGTGCGGCTGGCAGATGCTTGCATGGACTGCGATCTGGGTGACCGCCTCACTATGAACTTTAGGGGGGCCATGACCATACACCTCTCGAATTTTTCTAGTGCAATAAAGAAGCTTCTGCTGTTCGTACTGTTCCCTTCCCTGATCTTTATTCTCGCGGTAGTCTACGCCTTAAATAGAGACATCCTCCTCACAGCTGTCTGGTTGATCGTTGGATTCTCCTACTCAGGTGTAACGCTTCTGATAAGTAAAAGGAAAGCCCGATCTGGCAAGGTGAAGGGATATGCTTAGAGTACTAAACTTAGGAAACACTCGCAAAGATTTACAAGAGAAGCTCGTTTCAAAATGGACCATCCTCCCCGCTCTCTTTTATATCTTAGGTCTGATTTTTGGGATCGCCACGCATAAAGGACCAACATCCCACCTCTACTGTAGGAAAGCCAATGCTATTATGATTCTAGAGGCCAATACCTCCATCTTCATGGCAATATTTATTTCAGGTATTATATCCTACGGTTTCCTATCCTATCTAATCTTGTTCGCCCAAGGGGTGAACCATGGATATACCATAGCAGGATCTGGACTCAGTAGATTGTTGGCGGGTGTTGTCCCCCACGGCATACCGGAGATCTCTTCGTTCATCTTGTCTTCAGATATATCCCGCAGGATGAGTGGAGTCCTCCTCAAGAGGCTAATAAGTAGAGGTGGAGAGAAGCATTACGGAAGCGGAACAGATCACTGGGAGATAGAATTATCGGTTAGACTCCTAATTATGGCCTATTCACTGCTTCTATTAGCGTGCTGCATTGAAACGTTCATCACACCAGGTGTACTAGGTTGCTCCTCATCTTAGGTAAGCCTCAAGACTATATTCCATATCTCGTGCTCCTCGCTATTTCGATCACTACTTACTTCCTCCTGCTTTACTCAGGTGCTCTCATAGATCCCGGGATTGCAGAGATATCATCTCTGATCGTAGGACTTGCAGCAAGTTTGGTGTGTGTAGTAATAAAATATGAGAGACCTTCGAATGGCAGGATAATGAGACTAAGCTATGGGACTACATCCGCCCTCGCCCTAGCTGCCGCAGTAAGCACTTTAGTCTCCCTCAGTGCTGTCTCTTACTTCGAATCGCATCTTCTATCGCATTCGACAGCTACTCCTCCACCACAGCTGGTTACAATTCTACTCATATTAACGAGCTTTCTGAGCCAGTTCGGGGGGCTCGTTCTAATCACCTTCGTAGAATACTTAATTGCTCTTTCCCTACTGGTGGACTTGAGCCTCAGCAACCTTTTCCAAGTAAACTCCATTGCGTACATGGTCTACATACTTTACCTCATAATGTATTCGATCCCTCTCCCCCAAGATATGCTCCCAGTAGTCGGAAAGGGGACTGAAGTACTAGCTGTCTCTCTGTACGCTCTTGGATTCAGGTTAATCAGTAAGCGTGAAGTAAGCAATCTTAAGATCTTAGTCGCTACAGTGATGCCCAATCTCTTATTAATTCTATTTACTCAGGTAGCGAAGGGTTTCAAGATTTAAGTCACTCTTAACGTTTCAAGGTTATTGCAAAGGCTATTGAGAAGGAATCTATCGATGGAGTTATTTCTCCACACGTACTGAGTCACCTTCATAGATCGCGCGATTGAATATAATAAACACGCTGATAGGATACCTCTCATTATTCCAAGCACATTTAGATCCTTTACTCGGTAGATATACTGTGTTGGGACTATGCGTAAATGTATAATGGTAACAGGTAATTTGTTCAAGATGATGTAGTCAGCACCACGTTTTTTATTATCATTTTCCACAGATATCACCTCTTTTGGTAAAATCTATTTTCATTTTGCGAATTTCATTGAAATAGTGCTTATAGAGAAGTCTGAAGAATTTTTCCCGCGTGCGCATTTCCCTGCAAGCCTCTTGGCGAACTTCAGATCCTCCCTCAACTCTTCCTCGCCGTAATGTATTGGTATTCCTTCCCTTGCTAGTAGATCTAGAAAGTCCTATTCGGATAATCTTGCTATCCTACGGGCCTGGCCTAAGCTAGCTATATCCTTCTCATATAATCGCGCGGTTCTAAGAGACTCTTAGCCACTCTATCGCCAGCAAAATATCTAATCACTACATTACTGTCAATAAACACCGAACTCATCTTCAGCTTCCCTCAGAATGTGCTCGAGAGCCTCCTTATCAACTTTTATGGAGCCAAACACTTTCTCCGCTAGTCGTGCTCTAATAAACTTCACAATCAATACTTCGCCCTCAGGAAGGTCTAGCTTCTCTAAAGGCTTAAGACCCCCCTTTTCATATCTCACTCTAACAATCTTGGACAATCTCCCGCACCTCATGTCATATATAGCTTCACACACGCGCATTCCTTTTCTCCTAAAACCATACATTGTGAAACCGTCTCCACATAAGATAGAGATGAGAAGAGGTAATCCCCCCACACTAGCTATCTCACCGTAAACTGCTAAGTAGGGGTCACTACTATAAGGTTGATAATATGCTCAAAGGTGAACTCTACACCTTTGATACGAGCTAATGAAAAGCTAGTGACGCCAAAACCAATAAACATCCAAAACCACGCTACTATGACATACAGAAAGCGTTTATTGCACAACCTCATCCCGTAAGCCCTCCCGGCTATCCAAGGTCTACTCTAAAGAATTCTAGCTCGGAGCCAAATTAGCTAAAGTTGGTCTAAGGGACTACTTTGAGCCATGGAACACGCTTAAAGTCTTCATCGAATGTCGCTATGATGTTTATTCCATGGTGTTTGCATGTTAATGCTATTACGGAGTCGGCTGGCATGAGCCCATATTCTTCAATGGTACTGATTATTTCGTCAGGGAATAATGCGATTGATAGGGTTATGAATAGCCCCAGAACTGGCTCCACGTCATTGCTTATTAGTTCGATGAGTTTCTTGTCCCTTTTCGTTAATAGTTGTCTTATTCGTTTTGAGCTGAGCCCTGATGCGAGTCTTAGGTACCCATGGATAACCTCATCTACTACTATAGCGTTGATGAAGCCTGTGGCCCTATGGTTTTCTATCTCTTCAATAACACTATAAGCCCTCTCGTCTTGACCAGCCAGGAACGCGAGGATGACGCTAGAGTCCGCGAATATCTTCATCTTCTATCTCCTCAATGACCTCAAGGAACTCGCTCCTTGTAAGGCCCGGCCTCCTCTTCTTTGCTACACCATAGAGCCTCTTGGTAAGAGAGTCATCACTAGTCTTCAAGATAACCTGTACTTCCTCACCCTCCATGAGCTCCAATGGTTCCAGCGGCTTCAGCACACCTCTCTCATACCTGGCTCTAATAACCTTGGACAAGCTCTAGTCACCACTTATACTCTATATGTCAGAGCAATTAGCTTTATCCCCAGAGAGATGTTTCCAGATTATCAATGATGATATTCGCGAGTGATAACTGCTTGTGAAAGTTATTTCCATTTGATGGTTCCCTCTGGAAACGTGGTTTTATATCCGGGCCTTCGGAGTCGGAGGTCCCGGGGTTCAAATCCCGGCGGGCTTGCCGCACCTAATAGCAACCTAAATAGTAAAAAGTTGATATCTCAAGGACTTCTTCTAGAAATGCTCGAAGCGTAGGATTTTGTGTTACGTCTCTGGTGTGGTGCATTGCAATCTTCCCTATTGATTAGGGACCAATTAATTATACCAAACAACGCTGTTAGCAGATGTAAATTCATGTACATGACATGAATTATCGCGCGCGACGCAACCACTATTACATACCCGTAGTCTTCATGACACCTAGGATTTATTTCACCTTTGAAGTATTCTAGCTCCTCTATTCTAAATACATCTGCTGAAATCCCTCTTCTCCTAATCTCATTCTCGACTTCACCTACATCTGGTTCTTTATAGAAGGCTCCTCTTTCTCCACCTGCTGACAGAATAGAGTCGATAAAGAGTCGATAACTGGAAGTAGATATCTCTGTTTGTATAAGGTTAAGCCATGATCTGATAGTATATACAGTTTAGTCTTCTTAAGCATTCTCTTTCGTCGAAATCCTTGGCAAATTTATCCTTGCTATGCTATAGCACCTTAATAAGGTTGATGAATTATGTATGCTAAAGGGATAGTGCGAAATGAGTGGCGCTAAGGTTTTGAGGATAAATATACCTGAGCACATTAGTATTGATGAGTATGAAGCTAGGCTTCTCTTAGCTGTTGAGCTTTACCGGGAGGCTAGGCTTACTCTCATGCAGGCTGCCGAACTTGCTGGGCTCTGTGTCGAGGATTTTATGAAAGAGCTCTCGAGGAGGAAGGTCAGCATAATTAACCTGGATGAGGAGGAGTTGAAGGAGGAGCTAAGGATTGCCGAATACACTGCTAGAGAAGCGAGGAGCTAGTATTGCAGTCTCTAACACATCTCCCCTCATAGCTCTTAAACATGCAGAGTTGCTAGAGAAGCTCAATCTTTTATTCCAAAGAATAACGGTCCCACCAAGTGTTATGCGGGAGCTTAGCGTTAAAGAGAAAGAGTATTTCCAGAGCTTAAGCTTTCTATCTGTGGAGGAGCCTCGTGATAGTAGGCTTGTACTTGTGTTAAAGACTATCGTTGATGAAGGCGAGGCTGAAGCTATAACACTGGCCTTGGAGAAAAACAGTTTACTGATAATAGATGATCTCAAGGGTAGGAAGGTGGCGAGAAGACTAGGCTTAGAAATCATTGGCACACTAGGAGTTTTAAAGGCTATGAAGCTAAAAGACGTAATAGGGGAAGTCAAACCGTTTATAGAAAGGCTTAGAGAGAAAGGGTTCTATATTAGTGATGACCTCGTAAACAAACTATTAAGTGATATAGGGGAGGCGTAAGAAGAGAAGCTACACAATTACCGGGAAGAACACAATCGTCTATAACTGTTTCCCAAAAAATGCTTGACATAGCGTCAGGATAACGATACTTAACGGCATCGTCCCATATACTAGAAAACGAGTATGAATTCTTATCGTATCTGTCCCAGTTTCTCATCAATCAGTGGGACATTAGTTTTTAAGGGCCGGCCTTCGGAGCAGGAGGCCCCGGGCCCCGGATCCCGGCGGGCCCACCACCCATCGATAGTGCATCCGTATTATGACGATGAATTCGTTCTAGCTAGGTTAACTGACTATTAGTTTGCTTATGAGTGTGCTATAGTCGTTGTCGCTTAGCAAGTAGTAGGCCTCGACTCCAACTTTTAAGGCATTATATTTCATGACTCTATCGTTAGTAATTAGGGCGGCATTGACGTGATTAGTTGTTGCTATGTAGTATGCGTCAACTGCCCTACAACCAGTAAGAAGGGCTATTTCCACGCGCGCGAGACTGGTAAGCCTAGACCAGACAGCTTGTCTAGAATCGTTCTTGCTCTTTCGTGTCTCCTCCGGCTTTCCAGGATAAAATAAAGTAGTAGTCTGCAAAGACACTAGTATCTACTACGGCAGCCTGGATATCTCTAGATATCTACCTCCTCTCCTCTATGAACTCCTCAACAACATCCCGGTCGACCCTGAACTTGTATCTGCCTGCCTCCTCTCGGAACCCACTGAAATTCTTTCGAACAATTATGACATCCAGCTCCTCACCTTCTCTAAACTCAACATCATCAAGAGGCCGCAATACGCCTTTCTCATATCTTACCCTAACAACCTTGGACAAGCTTTACACTCATGTCAAATATAGCTTCACTTGCCAATTAGCCTTTCTCCAGACCTTAAGTGTTTCCAGATAATCTTTAAGGATATCCTGCATGATGATCGTTGCCAAAGCTTGTTTCCAACTAATGGTTTTCGCTGGAAACATTGTTTATATTTCTCAGGCCTTCTGAGCGCGCGGTAAGAGGCGTCGCGCATCCCTCTCCTCCATTCTCAGCATCCTTTTTATATTGCCAATTAGTATACGTGGTGGTACACATGTCGAAGGTCGTCGGTGTAAGGGTGAGTCACAGGATTCTGGCCATAGCCGAGAAAATGGTGAGGCTAGGGCTGGCCAAGAGTAGAAACGATGCTCTGAACATCCTTCTAGAGAGGGGCGTGAAAGATATTCTCCCTGAGATCCGTAAGACCATGAAGGTAGAGGAGAAAGTCAAGGAGTACGAGGAGGAGGGAGGGATAGATTTGGGACCGGTGGATCTGGCCGAGTTCGTGAGGAGGGAGAGGAACAGGTGGACTACCTAGACACGAGTTACATCATCTCTCTTGCTGTGAAGAGCGATGTGAATCACCAGAGGGCGGTTAAACTGGAGAAATATCTTAGAGATCCGGTTATATCGAAGCTGGTGGTTGTGGAGATATACTCGGTCTTCTCTAGGCTATCTGACGATCCCGTACCGCTGGCCGAATACGCGATAAGGAGGTCTAAAGCTAGAATTGAGGAGGTCAACTTCAACGAGGCCCTCGATCTCTCCATCTCGCTCTCCGAGGAGCTCAGACTGAAGACCCTTGATCTCATGCACGTCACCCTAGCTAAGATGATCGGGGCCGACAGGTTCGTGACATTTGATAGGGACATTCTGAGTAAGGGACTAAGCCCCCTAGAAATAGAGGTTGTCGGAGGGATATCCTAATCCCCAGTTTAATCGTGGAGGCAGAACGCTCGACAGTATAGCAACGAACAGCGACCCTCTACCAGCTGGGCATTTACTCCATACGTACCTTTCCGCCTACCCACGGCGCTCAGCGTCGATCCCCCTATGAAGCTCAAAGTAAAGTGGGATCCATATTCTTACTAACAGGATTAGACCCCACCCATCCAAATCTATATTTTTATGCTCCCACTTTACTGCCATATTATGAGTATAGTGGAACTCGATGAGAAGGGCAGGATCACCATTCCGAAGAGGATGAGGAGGATCCTCAGAGGAAGAAAGGTGCTTTTAATCAGCCTAGGCGATAGAATAGAGATAGTGCCCATTCCAGAGGATCCTTTCAAAGTACTCAAGGGATCTTTCAACACTAAAAAGTCCTTCAAGGAGCTGAGGAAGGAGGCTGAGACCTTAGCGGAGAGGGAGGCTGAAGCATAGTGGTTCTCATAGAGAACGATGTGATCTTCGCCTACATGAACGAGAACGACGAGAAACATCATATCGCAGAGAAGATCTTCAATAAACTGAAGGAAGGCAGGTTGAAACTGGATATCTCCGGAGTTACCCTCATAGAGATAGAGCTCATATACAAATCCCAGAAGTTGGAGGACAGACTCCTCCAAGTGATGTCTGCTCTCCTCTCGCTGCCAAACGTAAGTTTCATCCCGCTTACGCCTGAAACCGTCATAACCAGTGTAAAACTCAGGCAGGAATTCGGGCTCTCTTTCTTCGATTCCCACTACGCAGCTACAGCCCTCTATCTGGATGGCAAGATCATATCCTTTGACAGGGCCTACGATAGCATCCCAGGGCTGGAGAGGATAGATCCCGTTGAAGAGTCGGAATCCGATTAAATCGCACGACACTAGATAAGGTCACTAATTTTTGGGGAGGGACTCAAGTCCTTGCAATGAGAATCTCAGTGTTCCAGCTTCAGCGCTCCCACCCCATAACATCGGCCACCACAAGGGCGAACCTCCTTATCTCATCCTGCGCGTGGACATCGGTCCTCAACTCCAGGAAGTGATGCCAGTCTGACTGTCTCCCGCTGACGAATAGAGCAGTTTTTAAAGCTGCGGGGAGCACGTATCTGGCATCCTCCCTCTTTACGCCCATTTCTAGGAGCCTCAAATAGACCTCGTAGCTGAGCTGCGCGTGTCTCCTCATCACCTCCAAGGCCTCCTCGTCGACGGTTCTGGGGAACACGAACCCGTCAGGCTTGGTGTACCTTCCTGAACGCTGGGTGAAGCTCAGCCTGCGATGTCTCACGAACTGGTGCGAGGCGACGCGGGACATCTCCGTCCAGAATGAGTAAAATCCATGCTTGGGGTCCTCGTGGCCGGAGCTGTTGAAGGCGTAGACCGGGGGATCCTCGCTAACTCTCTTCATCTCCACATCTAAGAGGGGTTTCATATCCACGTGTATGCCAGCTGCCTCTGCTACTATCGGGGTGGTCTTCAGGGCCTCCCTAGCTATGGAAGAGGTGCGTGGATCCTCCAGCATTTCCAGCGCTGTTCGAGGATTCAGGGACAGGAGTATTCCGTCATCCCGGTTGCTGGCCTCGACATACTTATAGTGGAAAAGCAGTCTCGTCATCTCGTCCCATTTAGCATCTATCCACATCCTCACCAAGGAGTGCTCCAAGACGGATAGGTGTCCCGCCCTTACTATGTTGGTAAGGAGCCTCCTCACCCTTCTTTCGTCCTTCAGCTCCTCAGCTATCTCTTCAGGGCCTCCCACCTTCCTAGAGATCCTCGTTGCCAAGTAGATGAGGCCCTCTCCTCCCACTATCTCGATTCTCAATACCCTCATCTCATGGCTTTGGATAAGGGGAAAATAAAGCTGTGCGGACTAGGTGATGAAGGGGATTCTTAAGTTCCGCCCACCTGATCAATACGTTACTCACTCCGTAAATAACACCAATTCATAATCTCCTTTTGCAGCGTAGTGGGGGTCAAATGGATCGTTAAAGGCGATTATTCATACCGTATGGTAGATAATGGCTTTGATACTGATTTTACTTGCCTTAATTCTTGAATGTGGCCAATTTGTCAGGCTAGGAATTGATACATTAACCCCATTAACTTCCCAAGCTTTTAGAGAGATACCATGATTTAGTTCACTATTTATTGGAAACCTCCGAACACGCCTCGAATAATCTGGTGTATTTTTCAATAATATAGTCTGCTCTGTAACGTTCTGCGGAGGATTTTGCATTTCTAGCTAATTTTAAAGCCAACTCCCTATCTTTTAGGATTCTAGCTATACTTTCTGCTAGCTCGTTTGGTGATCCCGGTTTCACTAATAAGCCATCTATGCCGTTCCTAACGGCCTCGGGTATGCTGCCGACCTTAGATGCGACGATCGGTAGACCAGCTGCCATAGCTTGGATTAACGCGTTTGGAAGGCCCTCGTTAAGAGAGGGGAGGACGAATAACGTTGAGTTCGTGAGGTACGTGTGGACAGCCTCGTATGGCACTTTACCAGTTATCTCCACTTTTTCTTGAATCCCTTTATCACGGACGTATCTCAATATGAAGCCCAAAAGAGGTCCTTCTCCAATCAGCCTCAACTTGGCATCGGGGAGTTTTCTAGCGACTATCTCGAACGCTTTTAGAAGAATTTTGATACCTTTCTCCTCAGAGAATCTCCCCACGTAAACGATATCGTTTCCTTCCAATACGCTCTCGGTTGGATCCACACGGAAAAACCTCTCTTCCACAAACCTCGGTATCACGACTATTCTACCTCTCTTTACTCCGGCTTTAATCATCTGTCTCTTCATGAGCTTAGTAGTAGCGATAAACACAGAAGTCGGATTGTTCAGGGTTATTGCGAGTTTTGAATAGAGATAGTAATCCATTCTCATGTTCTCCAGCCAAATTCCTGTCATTGATGATATAGCAGCATCTCCCCCTGAGAAGCTGACTATGTGGCATTTAGGCCGAAGTCTCCTAGCCAACATGTATCCGAGAAGGGAGGAGTGCAGCATTATGGAGAGTACTATTGAGCAGTCCTTAGAGCTCAAATTCCTTATTAGGTTACTCACGTGAAGAGGCAGGGCTAACCTGTCGATGAACCTCCCTAATGAGGGAGATGTCGCTAGAGCGTATTCCCTCCTGAGTGAGCCAGCATCTAGGTCTTGATGTGATTTGCTGTATCCGAGCAAGGTGACATCATATCCTCGTCTGACCAAGTGATTAGATAGAGTGGGCGAATATCTCAGCTCCTCCAATGGTGTGCGGATATATCATCCCGTTGTTAACAATGAGTATCTTCACAGTCACTCTGCAGAGATGTTACTATCCTACTTAATAAATTCCCATCTCAAACAGGCATAGAGGGAGAGATTATCCCATCATCAAGGTACAAAGAATGTGTACTGGTCACTGGAGCGGCTGGGTTCATCGGTAGACACCTAGTAAAATCGTTAGTTGGAGAGGGCTTCGAGGTCATTGCCATGGATAAGAGGCCCCTCGACTTCGGGGATCCCGGTATTAGGTTCATCAGGGAAGATATTTTGAGCTACGATTTCGAGGATCTGTTCAGGCGTGAGGAGGTGGGGGGTGTTTTTCATCTAGCTGGGCTCCTCGGAACCACGGAGCTATTTCATAGGGTAGTAGAAGCGGAAATGGTCAATGTAGTTGGATTGCTTCGGATCTTAGAGGGGATGAGGAGGTGTGATTTGGAAAAGATATTATTCACATCTAAACCTAATGTATGGAGGAATAACGTATACACTATTACAAAGGAAAATGCTGAGAGGTATTTGAACATGTATAAAGAGGTCTATGGGTTGAAGACCATCATAACAAGGCCCTTCAACGTTTATGGGCCTGGTGAGTATCTCAATGAGTACAGGAAGGCGATTTCCTACTTCATAATAGCCTCTCTCAGAAACGAACCAGTTGAAATCTTCGGAACGGGAGAGCAGACCATGGATCCTATATACATCGATGATGTGGTTCAGGCTATCGTAAGGTCGTACGTAGCTGAGCCGGATGAAGTGGTCGAGATAGGTAGCGCTCAATCGGTAAGGGTACTCGATATAGCTAGGAGGATCATTGAGCTGACGGGAAGTTCATCTCAGATAGTCCATTTACCCATGAGAAGGGGCGAACCACTCGATCCTCTCGACGTAAGGGCAAATGGGAGAATGAAGTACTTGATAGGGTACGAGCCTAAAGTCGACTTGGAAAGCGGTCTGAGGAGAACCATAGAGTGGTACAGCGAACACCTCCAAGAATTCTCCTATTATTATAGGTATAGTGGGGAAGACCTCGTTGAATGAGATTGGAGCTGTCCACATCGTCTTCTCGGGAAAATCGCCCCCGATTAGTGAGGTGGTCAGTGTTGGATGATGTGATTTCCGCATCAATATTGGGTAGAATGCTGGGGGCACTCCAATCAACCCCTCAGCGAGTACCAAGCCAAGATCCCAACTATTACAGCTAGGATCACAAGTAGGGCATGAGATATCGTGAAGTACATGGGTCTAGAGAGATCCAACGCTGCATCTATCACTCTAGCGGCATTCCAGCCAGCTACCCAGACCAAGGGAATCTCAGGGTACCTCCCCAGCCTAAAGTATCCCCAGACAAGGTAGGCTAAACCGAGAAGTATGTTCTCGGCGAGTAGCCACCAAGGAGCCCCTCCGAACACCAGAATGAGTAATACATCTTGAACCAAGTAACCTATTCCCAAGAGGAGGGATAGATCCTTCAGGAATCCTCTGGGATTCATAGGGTAGGGGAACTGATCACAAATTTACAGTTTTCTCCCCTGCTTCTCGTAAAGTTCCCTCACCTTATCCAAGGTGTCCACCTCGTCCGGCGCCTTGTCATCCCTTATCCTCAATATCCTCGCAAATCTTAGCGCGAATCCGCTCCTGTACTTTGAACTCCTCTGGAGCTCGTTAAAGGCTACCTCGACGACTATCTCCGGCCTTACCCTGATCAGCTTACCCTCCCTCTCCACAGCCAGCTCCTCCAGCCTGCGGGTCATCCACTCGAACTCCTCGTCAGTAAGTCCCTTGAATGTCTTTCCCACCACCAAGAACTCGCCCGTTTCAGGATCCCTCACAGCAAGGTAGTAGTCGCTGTACCAGCGATGTCTCCTCCCGTATCCCCTCTCCGCCGCCACTACGACCAGATCGAGCGTGTGCACCTCTTTGACTTTGAGCCAGAATCTCCCTCTCACCCCTGGCACGTAAGGGGAGTCCAGCCTCTTAGCCATGATCCCCTCATGCCCCCTCTCCAAGGCTTCCTTCATGAACCTCTCCCCCTCCCTTGGGTTTGACGTCACTATCGACTGGACCAGTCTGAGGGGCTCACTTACCACCTGCTCCAGCTTGGCCCTTCTCTCCACGTAGGGCCTCTCCAAGTAGCTTTCGCCGTTAAGGAGGAGGAGATCGAACAGATAGAGCCTTAGCGGTATTTCTTCTAACAGTTTGGGGTCGAAATTCGTCCTCCTGAACCTTCTGATGAGCATCTGGAAAGGAAGGGGCCTTCCATCCCTCTCCGCTATTATCTCTCCCTCCAAGATAGCTTCCTCGGCCCTAACTCCTGATCTTACCGATTCCACCACATCGGGCACGCTTCTCGTTACATCGCTTAGCCTCCTGCTGAAGAGTCTCACCTCCTCGCCCTTCACGTGGACTTGAACCCTGATCCCGTCCAGCTTGTACTCCAGCGCGCATTTCCCTAGTTCGGTTATCGCAGCCCTCACGCCCTCAGCCCTCTGGGCCAGCATGGGCCTCAACGGGCGGAAGACCACGGGTTTGAACTCCAGCCTCCCTCCCCTCCTCACGATCTCGTAAGGATCGCCCAGCACCATAGTGGCCCTCTCAACATCCTCCCTCCTGCGCCGATATGCGTGAGCAATGGCATCGATAAGGAGACCCTCGCTCAGACCCAGCCTAGTCTCTCCGATTATGGCGTTGGCCAGAAGCCAAGCTTCCTCCGGCTCCATCCTAGAGAATAGAGTCTTGAGTATTGACTCCTTCTTTCCCTTCGATCCGGGCCCCTCAGCTTCGGCTATAGCTTCCAATAGGCTGTATACCTCTTCGATTGTCAGGGGTTCCTCGAAGAGGATGGTCTGCCTTTTATCTCGGGACTTGAGCATGGACTCCACTAGTTCACCGACATCCACGCCTTTTGGCTCACCTCTTCGCGTGAGCTCGCTGACGACCTTCCAGAGAGTAGCCCAAGACACATTCAACTCCCTAGGATCAGAGGGAGGGAAAATGCGCCCGGTCAAGATGAGGAGGGCCTTGTAAGCCTCCTCGGGATCCAGTTTCCTTATGAGTTCCGCTACTATCGCCACCTTTTCCCTTCTCGATGATGTGGAAGCTATTCTCCTCGCCAGCTCGGCCAGTTCCCTGAATAGCACATGGACATGAGCGGTGAAGGAACTTAAAGATGGAGGGCAGAGATGATCGCTGAGGCACGGACGATCTGCAAGCAATTTTCCACGAATTCGAGGGGTTTATCGCCTCCACACCGTCGGTTCCATTGAAGATTCTCCAATGTGATTGACGAACTGATAAGGAGAGACATTGAAAGGAGGGTGAGGAAGATAATCGAGATCTGTTCGGCTCCACCCTCCCCCTGAACTTGAGGACATAGTGAGGAGGGTTAGGAAAGATTTTAGGGCGAGAATATGAGGCTCCTGGTGGATACCTCCTTCCTGCTTGAACTGCGGAAGGGTAAATTTGCTGATCTCCTCAGGAAGGAGAGTGAGGACGCTGGAGATGTGAGGGTATCGATCCTCTCACTCTACGAGCTTTTGATGGGAGCCTACCGCCTCAGGGAGAGAGGTGACTATAGGGATATCCTCTGGGTCGATTCCCTGCTCAAGTGGATGAGCGTCTATCCTCTAGACGAGGAGGGTGTGAGACTGGCTGCTCAGCTCAAGGCAGGCTCGCTGATAAGGGGAGAGACCTATCCCGACATGGGTCTCCTCATAGCTACCTCCGTTAGGCCGTCGAAACTTCTGACATGCGATGAGGATCACTGAAGGACGAGGGGAGATCTTGAGGAGCACGGTGTGAATGTGGTGATGTGCGAGGAAGCTTAGAGAAGGTCAACCCATTACCCTCTCGTATATCTCGATGTACTTCGCGGCTATCCTGTCCCAGTAAAACTGGCTCCCGTACCTAGCAATAGATTCTCGGTCCCACTCCCTTTCCAGCGCCTCCTCGATCGCGTCCGCCAGCAGATCGGGACGACCTGCTTCCACAAGGATGCCGATTCCCTCCCTCACCACTTCAGGTATTCCCCCAACTCTCGTCCCCAAGAAGGGGGTCCCGCAGGCAAGGGCCTCAAGCATCACTGTTGGCAGGCCTTCCATCAGGCTAGGGAGGACGAACAGGTCAGCAGCGTTCATCCACAGTGGGATCACGTTGTGCGGCTTGGGACCCACCAGCGCCACCTCCTCCAAGCCCAAGGAGGAGATGAGCTTCCCCAACCTGCCCCTGAGGTGTCCCTCACCCACCAGATATGCGAAGAATTTGTATCCCCGTTCCTTCACGATCTTAAGGGCCCTGATCAGGTATTCGTGACCCTTGACCTCTATCAGGCTACCCACGGATAGGATCACCTTACCCTCCACCGGGATCCCCAGCTTCTCCCTAGCCTCCTCCCTGCTGATCGGTCTGAAGATCCGACTCACCCCGTTAGGCACCAAGTGAACCGCCCCCTCCCTCAATCCCAGCTCATCCACTAGTATCCTCTTGTTGGAGCCGCTCACCGTTGTCACCGCGTCTGCCCTCGAGAGGGTCCAACTCACCCTCTCCCTCCACTCCTCGCTTCTGAAGGGAAGGTCGTAGACATCATATCCGTGCCCGGTGATCACGAGAGGGAGGCCTAGAACCTCCTTCAACTTGGCCCCTATGTATCCAGGGGGCCAAACGAAGTGGGCGTGGATCAGATTAGCCTCTATTCTCTCCTTCCTAACGACTTCGAGCATCTCCTTGGCAAATATATCACCAACCCTAGGGTTCCTCGAGCTGGGAGGGAAGTAAGGCTTAGAGATGAAGTGTATTCTCACGTTTTCGGGCTTCCCTTCCGTATTCAGAAGCTTCTCCCTAGTGAACCTCCTAGCGTAGTCCAAGTACCCCCCGAAGGGTATGGCCCTCAGCAGGTCCGTCAGCTTGTTGTGGTGGACGAGCACCTCAATGAACTCTACTTCCCGGGCTAGAGCTTCAACAGCGCCCTTGACGAAGGTGTTGTAGTGAGGCGAGATCACTAATAGCTCCATCTTTCCCCTCCTGATCCTTCCACATTAAAAACTAATGCTTCATGAACCTCCTGAGCCAATCACCCATGGGATAGATGAGCATCAATATATAGGCGACCTGCAGAACGGGCTTGAACGATATCGCTAGGGTAGTTAGGGCGCCGAAGAAGGTGGCCGCCACAGCTAAGGATATAGCTTGTGACCTTGCAATTGCTGCCAGCAGGAATATGAAGCCTGTCTCATATCCGAACCTCAGGATCTTGAGGCCGATGAGCGCTAGGATCGTCTGTATCAGGTAGAACAGCAAGAGCGAGACCGCTATGAACCCCAGTATAACGGGCTCCCTCAGCACGATCTTGGAGGATTTAAGCGAAGCTAGGAAGACTATCAGCACGATTCCAAGAGCTGAGAAACCCGGCAGGATCTGTCCAAGTGATTTGAAGTAAGGCATCCCCTTCCTCCTGATAATGGTCCTCCTAGTGTAGTAACCCAAGGCCATCGGCATTAATATGTAGCCGAGTAAGGCTAGGAACAGCTTAGCCAGATTTACCTGCAGGGGGGATCCTAGGTAGAGCCCGGTGAGTAGGGGAGAGAGGAAGGGTATTGTGAGAAGGCCCACTACGGCAACGATTAACGCATCCTCGACGCTGGCCCCGGCTATTCCAGACCATCCTATGATCATATTACTGCAAGGGATCGTTCCCACCAAGATCAGAGCAGCATAAAGCTCTGGAAAAGGTAGTAGGAGATGCTTGGCCACTAGGTAAGCCACTAGAGGCCCTATGCCGTAAGCATAGATTAAGGAGGCTCCGATGAGCCGGAAGTTCTTAGCGGAGTCTTTCAGTCTCTCCATGGCAGCCTGATCATCATGGGGTAGAGCATCAGGAAGACGGCCACTACGCTCAGGTGCCTCAGTAACTGTCCGCTGACCTCCATCCAGTTTCCCAAGATGATCCCAATTATCATGTCTATGACGACGTAGAGGTACAGTCTCCTCCTCAGATCAGAGAGAAAGGCACCTACCTTCCCGAACGGCGGTCTAGGTTTCATGGGGCTCATTCAAACCACCAATGTGTCGAGTGAACAGCGGTAATAAGAGCATCGTCAGGCTATTGGGGAAACGAGCTCCCAAGAATCGCTGTCCGGTTATCCTCACCTTCCATGTAGGGAGCATACTAACTTTCCATGAGCCCGATCAGCTGCCTTATCACCTCCTCATCGGAACTGGATTCGTCCACAAGTCCCAACTCCACAGCAGCCCTTGCAATCTCTCTGCAGTGTCTCTCACTGTCCTTCCCTGGGCATAAGGGCTCCATCCCGAAGATTGCTCTGAGACCCTTTTTAGGAACGTATATTACGTAGACCCGCAGCCCGAGTTGCCTACTCCTCAGAACAGCGAATCCCCTGACAGAATCTAACCTTATCAGATCGGAATTGAGGAATTCCGCCTTCTCGACGAACCAGTGTGCTAGCCTGGCCCTAGCCTCCTTCACCATCTTGTTCACCGCTTGTCTCGTCGTCCCCAGCTTTCTTGCAGCTTCAGCTTCGCTCAACCCCCTAGCTGTCAGAGTCCAGACCTCCTCCATTCTATCAGGAAGTCTCGGCATTCTTAATGGCCTCCATCACAGTTCTCTTGAAGGAAATTGCATCGTCAAGGGAGGGGAGGGATACGTAGATCAATCGACCTCCTGAGAAGCGAAGCCTGAACACCCTTCCCCAAGTGCTCGATCTACTCAGCAAGGCATTGATCATTCCCGCAAGGCCGACTCCGGTCATCGAGCCTGCCGTGGCCATCCTCTCTAGAGAGTTTCCGGGAAATCCTTGGACCAACACAGAGATGCCCATAATCAGGGTGGCTAGGGAAGATATCCCGATGAAGCGGTTATCGAGCTGATTTCTTCCTAAGCTTGGGGAGATCAGCACAGATATCTCCAGAGACACGAAGCATATTCCTGAGAGCACAGCCCCTATAACGGCTAAAGTAGGAGGTAATGCCTTCAAATAGGCCCACAGGAACGCGGCAGTCGTAGCCATCAGGTTTGATGCAGTACTCATCAGGAGACCGGGTATCCTGCGAAGGGCCACGAACCACTTGACCGAGGTCAGATCGATGAACTCCACCAATGAGGACAGTTGGTACCTCTCAGTAGGAAGGAGCCTTCCCTTCACCAATATGTACGAGTCCTCCAAGTAGACCCTCGCAGTGCTGAGGGCCAAGAGTATGATCCCGATCCCCAGGGAGAGAGTCAGATATGAGAGAGATCTCGAGAGTGAAGCCCCGAGCATCGCCGATAGGAGGGAGAAAACGACTCCACCTGATGAAATCGCTCCCCCTACGGCGAAGAGCAGAGATCTTATTCCCGTCCATGGTGGAGAGGAGGCCCTTCCCTCACAGTCAGGCAACGTCCCCATCTCCTGACCCCGACCCCCTCAATCCTAAAGCTCCCTCCGAGATTCTTCAGTATTCTGCGCGCGTGAGTTCTTCCATCAGTTTAACTCCGTCCTGGGCGATAAGTGGGTGAACGCTTCCGTCCACAGATCTTATCAGAACTATCCCCTTCATCCTACCAGGAGCTACGGAGAACGCGAGTGAGAGGAGGAGTGAGCTGCCACCTATCAGCATCAAGGTAAGCTTGACCCCATCTGGAGATATTAAGGATAAAGCTAATGTAATGGCTCCAACTGACATTCCTAAGATATGCCCATAGCCGAACTTCCTCCCCCCACTAGGTGAGATCGTAGATATCATTAGGGAGTACTGGAGCGACATCCCTCCAGCTAGGGAGGCTATTGCAGCGAGGGGTGTGTCCCAGACGCGGGCGAGGAACCAATGCAGAGCCCAGCACCCGGACAGTGTCGAGATCACCATCGATATCGCTAGCTTGGGAAGAGTTCTAGCTAGGAGGAGACCCGACAGGTCACCCCCACTCAACAGCTCTCCGATGTCGGAAAACCTGACTTCTCTCTTGAGGATCCCATAGACTAGGATCACAGACCTGTCAGAGATCTCTACACGCCTCCCCCTAGAGATGAAAAGGATCACCGTTCCGGTGACCATGAGGGCTAATGAAAGGACGGCGATCTTATCCTTCTCTAAGACAAGTGCCGCGAATCCGAGCGGAATCGCCGCACTGATGGCTCTTTGCTAAGGTTGAGAGGACTAGGGGCCAACCGGTCCATGGAACGGGCCAAGCTCGAGGATAGGCCAGCACCCTCACTTTGGTACCCATGTTAACCTAAGTAAGTTTACATTATAATACTTTTGGGGGGGGATCGAGTATAACCTTACCGCTTCATTTGAGCCCTGAAACAGGTTATAGGTCCGATTGGTTTATGAATTACAGCAAATACGAAAGCTTATAAGTTGAAAAGTCGTGCAAAGCATTGAGAGGTTGGCGTAAAGCTACTAAATGGTATCTTGAGGGTCCCAGGGATCTTAAGGAAGAATGCAATTGAAATTGATGCAGATGTGAAGAGGCCATAAAGATTAAGGGGGTAAGGGGATCCAGCACCTATCCATTGAATCAAGGCGCGGAGGCTCAACGAAAGGTTTTTGACTTCATCTTAACCACCTTCCATCGGTAGATGAATGAGCAGCTGGGACTTGAAGAGGAAGATCCTCACCCTGCTCAGGGAGGATGAGGAGTTCAAGTATGCGGTGGCTGGCCTCCTCGGGATGGAGGAGATCCTCAGGAAGCTGGCCGAGCACGACAGGAAATTCAACGAGATAGTCGCCAAGCTGGCCGAGCACGACAGGAAATTCAACGAGATAGTGGAGAAAATAAAGGAAATTCGCTCATACATGGACAGAACGAGCATATCTCTTGAGGAGGAAGCTAGGGAGGTCATTTCCTATAAGTTGAGGGAGAAGGGCATCGACATAAGTCTGAGGAGACTCTTCATCGAGGGACTTGAGGTGGACATCTACGGTTGTGCCGATGACCTATGCGTCATCGGAGAGGTCACCACTCGCTTGGGCGTGGGTCTGGTGAAGAGGATCTTGGGGTTGGTGGAGGAAGTGAGGAGGAAGGTCCCGGACATCAGGGACAAGAAGATACTTGCGGTGATATACACTCTCTGGGCGACTCCTGAATCCATAAGAGAGGCAGAGAAGAGAGGCATATGGGTTGTTGAAGCACTAAGGGAATTGACCCCTTTTAAGCCTTTGAACGATTCGGGAATTGTTAGTAAAGAAACTTAGGTAGCACCTATAGCTCGGAGCTACCCGAGCGGGTAATCTGGTGACTAACCCTTGCGCGCCACGGTAAACGATTCCTTCAAAATTCAAGATCGATAAGGGATCTAGCAGGGCCTTAAGCATCTCTTCTTCTCTTCTTATCTTATACTCTAAAACTCTAACTTATGTTATGTGAGATGAAGGGTAAGAGGGGGAGTGGATACTATCCATCGGTAGAACTTGAGGAGTGCAATCCTCTAGGAAAGGCGTGCGAAAGTATAATTAATGCTATTCCCCTCCCATTCAGGATGCGAAATGGATCTTGCACAGCTAGCTCTTGTCGTGTTCCTGATGAACCTCCCTTTCGGCTACTGGAGAGCTCACGTGAGGAGAGCTAGCAGGCAGTGGTTTCTAGCGATACATATTCCCGTCATAATGGTCATAGCCTTGAGGTTCCTTTCGGGACTCGGATGGGCTCTCATAACCTTTCCAGTTCTCGTGGGAGCTTTCTTTCTCGGGCAGCTATCGGGTGGCTTGATCTATAGGTTAATGAGGAGCCTCAACATCAGGACGACGGCCTGCATATTTATGGACGTCTTCAGGTGGGAGAGCCTAGAATGATGAGCATCGATCTGACAGAGTTCCTGAAGGAACTGCCGATCCGCCTAGCTAACTGGATGGACTCCCTAGTGAAGGATACGCTCCTCCCCCTCCTCACCAAGGTCGGGATGAGCGAACCCGTGGCTGGCGCGGTCGCGACGATAATTGAGCTGCTCGTGCTAGTCACCCTCATAGCCAAGATATCAGGGATTATCAGGTGGATCCTAGTCGCCATACTGGCCCTGCTACTCCTAGGCGCCTTCCTGCCTGCGAGCTGACCCCAGTAACATTTTAAGTTCCGTCACCAATTCCGGACGGGATGGAAGAAGATAAACTGTTTCATGCCTTGGCGCATAAGACTAGGAGGATCATCCTGAGATCGCTGGCCGAGGAGGGCCCCCAGACCTATACCTCCCTCCTCAGGAAGACCGGCCTCACGACAGGCACCCTCAACCACCATTTGGAGAAGATGAGGGGCCTCATAACCTCCAACAGGGGGCTCTACGAACTGACTGAGGATGGGTGGAGGGCCTACAGGGCCATGCTCGTCATCGAGGAGGGATCAATCGGCGCTTCCCGGGTAGAATCGCCCTTGGATCTGATTCTGAGGCCCTTTATCGGTTTCAGGGCTCTAGCCGAGCTTAAACCTTCTTTCATAGCCCTATCACTGCTCATAGGTTTGGCGGCAATTCTATCCACGATCAGATACTTTGGCATTCCATCCTTAATTGGAAACGCCCTCTCCCCTCTGGTCTTCTCCCTAGCCGGAGCCAAGGTAGGGTACAATGCCGAAGATTACGGCAGATTCCTAGTCTCCTTCCCCGCAACACTCCTCCCCCTCTTCGTATCGTCCCTCATCGTCGCACACCCCGAGTCGGTGGCCGAACTGGTGGGAGTTCCCTCATACCTGATCTCCTCCGCCGTCCCCAAGGCGTGTCTCGTCTGGTTCTTCTACCTACTGATGACCTCGGCTAGGCATTCCCTCAAGTTGAATCCCAACGAGTCGTTCGTGGTGGCAGCAGTCGGCATCTTCGCCGGGAGGGTCGTGCTGGACTCGGTGGGTGGCGTTAGTCTGGTGCTGGGCTAGCTACAAGGATGAAGACGACCCTCGTCAAACGTTTCTCTTCAACCATCTCTATTAGCTGAGGTTTGAGATCCATAGTGGTGTCCACATGGGACAGGTAGTGGACTTCCTGGCCGATTTAGGCGAGGCAATGGAGAGACACCTATCCTCAGGTGGCATAGCTGTGCTAGTGGTGCTCCTAGCGTGGATCCACCACGGTCTAGCGGCGATATTCACCACCCTCCTAGTATCAGCCTCCTATGTGAGAGGGAGGTACGGTTACGAGAGGGTCGAGCGCGAGGAGGGGAACGGCGACTTCGCCTTGTTAGTTGGTGTCATCCTCATACTCGGAGGCGTTTACTGGCTCCTCAAAGAGATGTTCCCGCAGATCGAAGTAAACTGGCCCGTGGCCCTGATCCTCTTGGGCATTCTGATGGTGGTGCTGGGTCTCAAGGGGAGAACAGAGGGACTGAGGTCGAACGGGGCGGGAGACGGTCGAGGGAACGGTGGTAGTGAGGGAGGTGATCTCCTTGAATAGGGCCCTGCTCGGCGCCGGAAAGTTCTTCCTGTTCGTGGGAGTCTTGGTCCTATCGCTGGAGTACCTGCCCTGGTGGAGCATACCCGACTACGGCAAGGCGGCCATCTTGATAGGCTTGGGGCTGGTACTGCTGACCCTCAGCTACTTGATGAGGAGGGCGTCTGCCGTTAAAAGGGAGTTGGTCAAGGTCCTAGTCGTCGTGCTGGTGTCCCTAGCCCTGTCAATGGTGTTCATGACGGTTTCTGTTCACGCAGGCAGGGCCTTGGGGATGAAGTTCGCGGAGCCCGCGCCGCACTCTACCGTAACCCTAGGCAGCTTCAAGTGCAACGGCACGCTGGTACTTAATGTGACGGCGGTACCCTTCAGCATAAGGATAATGAGCGGTGATGAGGACAATTTAACCGTGAAAATGATGGCTCCAGCCAATTTGGTCGAGGAGATTAGGAAGAGTATATCTTTGACCTATTGGGAGAGCGATTCAGTTGGTGAGCCCTCCCAGCTCAGCATATACACGGAGTATGAAAGGCCTCTGATCCTAGTGGGTTTCCCGGTGTACAAGCCGGAGCTCCGCATGGAGATTCTCATACCTAAAGGGTGTGAGACCACGCTAGCTATGGTGGAGTCCGTCAGCGGGGATGTAGAGATGGAGACGGGTGGATTAGACGCTGAATTGAGGACTGTCAGTGGGGATGTGATCGTTAAAGGAACGTATGCGAGTCTACAGGTGAGGACAACGAGCGGGGATGTGAACCTCGATGTGAGGATCGGGCACTCCGGCGATGTCAAAACTATCAGCGGAGACATAATGGGTCGCGTGCATGCATGTTATGGGGTTTACCCCAGTATAAGCGGATCGAGGGGCTTCTTCACCGATACTACTAGTGGCGACATCGTCTTGGATCTGAGTAAGGATGATGACATCTTCCTGAACGTAACGGCCGAGACAACGAGTGGTGACGTCAAATTCGAGAGCATACGCCTCCTCCACTCCGGGGAGGATAGGAGCATCACGAGCGTAACCAAGAGATTTGCCCGAGGGATAGTCGGTACCGAGTCATCCCAAGAGTTCGTCGTGTGGGCACATTCGACCAGCGGGGACATCACCTTGAGGTACGTCGGAGACTAGAGAACCACCTCACGATCTCAGCATATCCCTTAACCGCCCTCTCCACCTCCTTTATCGGGACCATCTCGTTAGGCTGGTGGGCCATCTCCTGATTGCCGGGACCGTAGCCTATCGTAGGTATGCCGGCCTCGCCGGCCGTGTAGGAGCCATCGGTGCCGAACCTCCACACCATGAGTTCACCCCCCAGTATGCGGGCGAGCCCTCCCAAGGAGGGATCCTCGTTCACCCAAGCAGGAAACCACGCCTCCACATCCTCCTCGTAACCGGTATAGCATCTCAGTCTCCTCCTGACAACTCTGCCCCCCAGCTGGGCCTCCACGTACTCCTTGGTCTCTCCGGGGACGGTTCTCCTGTCGAGGAGGATCATGCACCTGTCTGGGATGACGGGTATCGTGCCCGGACTGACCTCCACGTCTACAGGTTCGACCGAACCCTCCCCGAGGAGGGGATGGGAGTTCATCTCCAAGTCCCGAAGTTCGGAGAGGTATGCGCAGATCTTATGGAGGCAGTTCTCCCCAAGTTCCGGCATGCTCGAGTGTGCGGTCCTCCCCATCAGGGTCACGAGCACCTCAGCCCTCCCCCTGTGTCCCCTAGATAAGTTTAGGGAGGTCGGTTCACCCAGCACGACGAGGTCCGGCCTCTTACCCAAGGAATCGATCACATGTCTTATCCCGAAGCCCTCCTGATCCTCCTCGTGTACCACGAATGCGTAAACCAAGTCCGCATCTTCCTCTCCAACCAAGGAAGTGGAGTGGACCATAGCTGCGAGGCCGCCTTTCATGTCGACGGAGCCCCTGCCGTATACATGACCCTCAACCACATCAGCGGAGAAGGGATCCCTCCTCCAGTTCCTCAGATCCCCCTCAGGTACTGTGTCCATGTGGGCATCGAAGAGCAGGAGGCCGTTGTCTCCTCCCCGTATCTCGGCTATCACATTACCCACTTCGTCGGTCCAGACCCTATCTATCCCGATCCTACCCAGCTCCTCCTTTATCAGGGATGCTAACTCGCCCTCATCACCCGAGAAGCTCTTCACCCTCACGAGCTCGCGCAGGAAGTACACGACCTCTGAAGTCATCCCGCATTGAGGTGAGGGAAAGATATAACTTGGGCCTTGAAATGAACATCCCTTTAGCGGCGATGCGAGCACTGGCAGCTGCCTGTTAATATTCAGCAGGGGTTATCCCCTCTGACTTGAGCCTCGCCCTCACCCCGTGCATGTCCGAGATCACTATGGAATGCTCGAGGGCCTTCCCCCGAGGAGGCTTCCTCACCATCTTCTCGAACTCCTCAGGGGTCCAGCATATAAGGCTCAAGTTACCGGAGGGATCTCCTATACCCGCACCTCTCTACGAACCTGATGTCCCTGAAGCCCTCGGATACTACGATCACATCGATGTCGCTCCACAGGTTGTAACCTCCCCTAGCAAATGAGCCGAAGAGTATCACTGACACCTGGCCTAAGTCCTCGCTAAGTCTCTTGGCGTAGTCCCTGAGTTTCTCTATGACCTCTTTCCTAGCCCTTGTCCTCTCCTTCAGTATATCTCTCAGCGCTGAATTGACAGGCATCTCTCCACCCACTCAACAATTTCCTCGCGCGTGAGCAAGCAATGTGAAGTGAAAGATGTTTACAGATCGAGGAGAACCGGAGATAGTATTGATCTCTCAGACGTAGTGATCCTAGCAGAAGGGTTATCTCCTTTAGTTGAGGGATAAATGGATTAAGGAGCGAGGAGCTTGGCGTTCACCGCCACTATCACTGTGCTCAGGGACATGAGAACCGCTCCCACGGCTGGGCTCAGGAGGATCCCCATGGGATAGAGGACCCCAGCTGCCAAAGGGATCGCCAGAGCGTTATACCCTGTGGCCCACAGCAGGTTCTGGTACATCTTCCTGTAGGTCGCCCTAGCTAGGTCCATTACCTGCACCACATCCCTAGGGTCGTTCCTCACCAGTACTATGTCGGCGCTCTCGATGGCCACATCAGTCCCAGCTCCGATGGCTATGCCCACATCCGACTGGACCAGAGCCGGAGCATCGTTTATTCCATCGCCCACCATGGCGACCACTCCAAGGGACTTCAGCTCCTCCACTTTCTCGGCCTTCTCATGGGGTAGAACCTTAGCGAAGTACCCATCCAGTCCCAGCTCATCGGCGACCCATTTAGCCACCTTCTGGTTGTCTCCGGTGAGCATGTAGACCTTGACGCCTCTCTCTTTCAGTTTGGATACTGCCTCCTTCGACTCGTCCCTTATCCTGTCAGCAAGAGCTATGGCCCCAGCTAGCTCTCCATCCACTACGAGGAATATCACGGTCTTCCCCTGTCCCATGACCTTCTTCACATCCTCTACCTCGATTCCGTCGCCTAGACCCAATTCTTCGAGGAGCTTTGGACTGGCGACCACGATCCTCCTCCCGTTTACGAAACCTTCAGCTCCCTTGCCTGGAATGGCCCTGAATTCGCTCGCTTCCTCTAGCTCCAACCCCTCTTCCTCTGCCCTCTCCACTATTCCCCTAGCTATGGGATGTTCTGACCTAGATTCTAGTGATGCAGCGAGCCTGAGCGTATCATCGCATTCAAGCCCTAGAGGGATCACATCCGTCACCTCAAATCTTCCCTCCGTGAGGGTACCAGTCTTGTCAAAAACGACAATATCCACATCCTTTGCCCTCTCGAACGCCTCCCTGTCCCTTATGAGTATTCCCTTCTTGGCCGACAGGGAAGTGGAAACTGCGACCACCAGTGGAATTGCTAGGCCCAAAGCATGGGGGCAGGTGATTACCATCACAGTAACGCTCCTCTCCAAGGAGAAGACGGGAGGCATGCCCGCCCACAGCCAAGCCAAGAACGTCACGGTCCCCACGCTTATGGAAATGATGGTTAACCAGCGGGACGCCCTGTTTGCTAAGTCTTGGGTCCTCGACCTAGATTCCTGTGCTCTCCTCACGAGCTCGAGCACCTGCATCAAATAACTCTCCTTCCCGGTTCTTCTGACCTCCACCTTCACCGATCCCTCTAAGTTCACCGACCCTCCAACCACCTCATCTCCCGGGCCCTTGTAGATGGGATTCGACTCGCCCGTCAGCATAGATTCGTCCACGCTCGTCTCGCCCTCCACGACGATGCCGTCTGCTGGTATCTTCTCTCCCGGTTTCACCAGAACAACGTTTCCCGGCTTGAGATGACTCACGGGAACATCTCTGACCTCACCATTCGTGATCAAGTGAGCCTCCGTTGGCATGAGTTTGACCAGCTCCTCCAGCGCCCTCGAAGCCCCCAGAACGGACCTCATCTCTATGTAATGGCCCAGCAGCATTATGTCAATCAATGTCGCCAGTTCCCAGTAGAATGTCCTTCCCTGAAGGTCGAAGCTCACGGCCGAGCTATAGAAGAAAGCCACGGATATGGCCAGTGCGATGAGCGTCATCATGCCAGGGGAGCGTTTCATCATCTCGTCTCTCATTCCAGCCAAGAAGGGCTTCCCTCCGTACAGATAGACGAATAGCGAGAGAGCGAACAGGAGAATATTGCTCCCAGGGAACTCCACCTTTATTCCTAGGAAGTTCTGAACTAGGGGCGAGAGGATGAGGATGGGTACCGTTATTAGGGTGGATATTACGAACCTCCTCTTGAAATCCTCCATCATCCGCTTATGGTGGGAGGAGTGATCCGCATGGCCGTCATTGTGGGAGTGAATCTTATCATGCTCATGAACCTGATCGTCTTCAGCATTCCCGATGTGCTCATGACCATGACGTAGATGATGGGAATTATCCTCCATAGGCCCACACTCTCCCCTTGATTAGAAAGAGAATAAGATTAGCGCTCCTTCCTCAAGGATTCCCTTCCCAAGAGGAAGAACAGGAGTGCTATAGCTCCGATCAGGATAAGGGGACCGATGAACCAAGTGAATCCCCACCAGCCCATTCCCCAGCCCCAACCGCATCCCCAGCACATCAGTCCTCGACCTCCCTCATACCTATGAAGTACCCATGCCATGTATGATACCAGATCTCGCCGGAGAAGGCGTTAACGCTGAGCATTCCCGTCATCCTCCCGTCCACGCTGTAGTCGAAGGTGTAATATCCGTAGAAAGGTATAGCCTCCTCAACGTTCACCTCGCTACCGGGGAACAGTTTTCGGAGGGAAGCTAGAGCCATCTCTCTAGCGTCATCTTCACCTAGTGTTGGAGCGTAGTCGCCGTATGACCTTGCCATTCTCATGCCGTACTTGAGGTTCCACATCATATTAGGTCCGGGCTCTGGAGTTATTCTCCCATTCCCCTTCCAGAGGAGGAGTTCGAACGCCCCCATTCCAGTGTCCTTCTCCTTGACAGCAGCGTAGAAGTTGTGTTGAAATTCCATTACCTCCAAGAGCTCTAGATTGGATCCTATGCCTCTGATATACTGTCTGAAGGACTCTATGGCGTCGTCCATGGAGATTTCGGCGTAGGTTCCAGTATAAGGACCTCCGGTTCCCCAAGGTCCTCCCATTCCTGGCCCCATATCAGACCCGGGGCCGGATCTGGGCTGGCCCGTCATCGGGCCTCCCATGCCACCGGACGGAAACCCGGGTTGGGTAGAACTGCCCCCCATAATCGGTGTCTGAGGATATAGCGGGGACCAAGGCCTTGCTATCACGAATACTGAGATAGCGAGGACTGCAAGGGCCGCGGCCCCCACTAGAAGATTTTTTGAATTCATCATATCAGCCAATTACTATAGTAAAATGAAATATATAAACTTAGATATCTCTAACTTCTCTCCTTCCCATCAGTGATGACGGTCTCCGGGGGAGCTATCCTATTTAGTGGTTGAGGTGTGATTAGGAGGGTATTATGAGAGCGGTTGTCGTCTTCGAGCATGGTGGACCGGAGGTCCTCTCTCTCGTAGAGGATTACAGGGACCCTGAGGTGGGACCCAGAGATGTCCTAGTTGAGGTGAGAGCTACAGCGCTAAATCACTTGGATATTTGGGTCAGGGAGGGCCTCCCAGGCGTCGTCTTACCTCGAATCCTCGGATCAGACATCTCCGGAGTGGTGAAAGAGGTGGGAGTGGGTGTAGAAAGGTTCAAGCCAGGTGATGAGGTGATAGTGGCTCCCGGCTATGGCTGCGGCGTCTGCGAGTTCTGCCTGAGCGGGAGGGAGAGCCTATGCTCCGAATACACGATGCCCGGCTATCATGTGGATGGGGGTTATGCTGAGCTGACGGTTCATCCGGAGAGGGCCATTCTCCCCAAACCCTCCAGCCTTACGTTCGAGGAAGCTGCTTCAGTTCCCCTAGTCTTCCTGACATCTTGGCACATGTTAAGGACATTGGCTGACGTGAGGGAGGGACAGTGGGTCCTCGTGTGGGGCGCTGGGAGCGGAGTCGGCATTTCGTCCATACAGATTGCGAAAATGTTGGGCGCTAACGTGATAGCTACTGTTGGAGACGACTGGAAAATAGAGAAAGCTTACGAGATAGGGGCCGATCATGTAATACAGCGCAGGAGGGAGGATGTCGTGTCAAAGATCAGGGAGATAGCTGGGGGCGTTGATGTAGTGATAGACTCGGTGGGGAGAGATACATGGCCCAAAGACCTGAAGGTTCTAAGGAAGGGAGGAAAGCTCATCAGCGTTGGAGCCACTTCAGGACCGGAGGCTGAGGTAGATGTAAGGTACGTGTTCGCGAAGCAGATCTCCATAATAGGTGCTTATATGGGCAGTCGGGCTGAGCTCATGGAGGTGCTCAAGTTCATCGAGCGTGGAAAGCTGAAACCCGTGATAGATAGCGTCTTAGAGCTAGAAGATGCTAAATTCGCCCATGAGAAGATGGAGAGAAGCGAAATGTTCGGAAAAATTATCTTAGCGACTGGGGACTAGTTCTGTATGTAATGAGAGAGAACATTGAAGGAAGAATAGGGACAGGGATGATGCCTCTAATTTCCTGCTTTAAGCATCAGTTCTCGTTTTTACGTCTCCCTTCCCCCGGAGACAAGGCACATTCATTATTCGACCTGAGCGATGAACCTCTTTGAAAAGTAAGCCATAGTTATGAAGATCGCAGCAACAGCAATGATCAGTATGGCAATCCCCCTTAGGTAGTAAGGATCGATGAAGCATGGATTCCATATCTCCAGCGAATGAACCTCCTCTACTTTCAGTTTTTTACTCTCTGTGGCTAAGTTCATCTTCGTTAAGATCACTTTAAGGTCTCCCACTTCGGGCTTCACGTGCCTCATCGCTAAGTTGAATTCTCGCTTAGGTAAGCATCCGCTCCCATCTTTAGAGATCCTCGCGAACATACTGTAGAAGAGGGATCTGGTGACATCTCCTTCAGAGGTTCCTGCTATTACATAGGAATCCTCTAAAGGAAGCACTGACGAGGCCTTCTCCACCTTAGTGGTACCCAGTCTCAAGCCTGTCGAGCGATCACCTTTGGAAGCAACTTTGACCGCGAGTACATCGCATCCCCCTTCAACGAAACAACCCCCCATTCCAACCGCGATGAATTCGCCTCTATAAGGATCCCACCCCACCTTGTATAATTGGTTCCCACCATTACCCCCTACAAGTAGGAAATTGAGTAGGGTTCCGTTTCCATCAAAGATAGCTACGAATCCATCGGACCTCTTTGGATCCCCCATCCAAGCAGTTCCTGCGACAGCTATCGTACCATCACTAGAACCAAAAGAGATCGAGTTAGGTTCTAACCTTGCCCCTTTCAACAGAACCTCCCTGCTCCAGTCGACTCTTGAGCCCCTAAGGAGGACCACTACCATGCCGGGAGAAGAGTATGAGGCCCCAACTAGAGCTATAGATTCTTCCTTCACAGCAGAGTCGTAAGCTTCTATACCTTCTGATCCTGATATCGTGAAAGCCTCCTCTACACCACTTTCTCCCATCTTAAGGATGAACGGCGACCATCTATCGGAGATTTCAACGCTACCAACCAGCACTAATTCACCGTCTGTCCTTGCCATAGAATGCGTCACAGACGAGTTCCTTATAATCAGTCCATTCAGAAAGTCATCACCAGGTCTCCAAGTCATCATAATTCCATTTTTCTTCCCTGAACCTGCTAAGTATCCGAGGACGACGATCTTTCCGTCTTGCTCGAGTATTGAAGTCGGCTTCATTCCGTTCACCTTATATGAACCGCTAACCTTGCCTGAAGAATCTACGGTTAGAAACAGAGTTCCCTCTTCTAAGAGGTTATTTTTAAGCTCCGAAAAGGAAGAGGTAGCAACCAGAAAGCTTCCCACTTTTATAACATAAAGCCCCTCATAGAAGCCATTTTTCCCTACAAAAATCATCCACGATGCCGGGAGAGTCAATGCGATGAGCGTCAACGAGATCAAGGCTCTGCTATTCATCTACTATACTATACCATAGATCAACAATAAAAGCAAATCGCATGTACATTCAGTCATGAACGGGATAAGCCTAGAGAGGTTTTGGGGAGAGGGAGATCACGATGGGGAGTGAAATGTACGATGTCGAGGAGTTCTGGAAGTTCGATCTAAGGGTGGGATACGTAAAGAGAGCGGAGAAGGTCCCCAAATCCAAGAAGCTGATAAAGCTCGAGGTGGACTTCGGAAATGAGGAAAGGACCATCGTAACTGGGATAGGGGATCAGTACCGGGCGGAGGAGCTGGAGGGCAGGAAAATGATATTCGTACTCAATCTGAAGCCTAAGAAACTTATGGGGGTAGAGAGCAGAGGTATGCTCCTTCTAGCTGAGGAGGAGGACGGGAAGGTTCATCTGATAACGGTGGGAGAGGAGGTACCAGTGGGTGTGAAGGTGTGGTGAGAGATGCGGGCCCCCGTCTCTCAAAACGAAAACTGAGATATAACGGTATTAACTGAGAAATTTATCGGAGCATCGTAAAAAACACGTCCATCCTGAAGTTATCGTCGGCTACTCGGGGAAATTTTTTATCATTCCGATGGCCTGTACAACCGATGTATGAAGATAAGTTAATTCTTGTATTCGTCACTATGTCAATATTATGCCTCTCAATCCCCCTACCGGTCACTCTTAAGGGGGATCTCGCCTCTCCGTCCTGGTGGGATCCGGATGGTGTCTCCAACGGTCACGACTGGCACTATAGGGTTCCGGTCCAAATATCTGCGGGATCCCCGGGGGACTCCATCAGGATTGCCGTAGACTTCGGGTCCTTGCTCTCTGAACTAGGGGTATCAGGGACCTTCGACGCTAACTCCATCAGAGTAGTCTCCTCAACTGGGAATCTCATAGCCTCACAGAAGTTCGACGATGAACATTACATGGGAAGTGACGACGACTCTGGTAACGCGAGAGGGGACGTGAGCTTCGTTCTTGAGGACGCGGCACCAGTCACTTACTACATATACTTCGACATCGAGGAGAACGGCGTGAAGCCGCAGCCCAACTTCCCCGATCCGGCGCCTGTCAACCTAGTTGGTGATGGAGACTTCGAGGGCAGTCCACCAGGCACGGAGGATCCAGCTCCTTGGGTAGAAGGAGGAGTCGATCACCCGCTGGCCGCTCATTCCGTCGTTAGCGGAAGCGATCCCCACTTGGGGGGAAGCGTGGCTTATTCCGGTGCCCAATCTTATAAGATAGGGTGGGATTACGCTGGCTATGGACCTAGCGCTGCCAGCAATAAGATGGGTGGCTATGTTTACCAAGAGATCACCATCCCGCCGAGTGGTGCGACCCTCTCCTTCTGCAGGAGGATAGTGTCCTACGACTACGCCAACTACGACCGGTTCAGGGCCCAGATAAGGAGCACATCCAACGCAGTTCTTCAAACTCTCGTGGAGGAGACCGCTCCTCCGGGAGGGACTGGATGGAAGGAGAGACCGTGGAAGTGCTTCACCTTCGATCTCTCAGCTTACGCGGGACAGACTGTGAGGGTGTACTTTGAGGCAGGTAACACGGCAGACGCTTTATACGGCACTTATGCTTACGTGGACGATGTGAAGGTCCTCGCGTGGCTCCCGGCCGAGCTCGGGGATCCCGAGGGTTTCGGCCTGGATGTGGTCGCGGTCACGAACGCGGCCGATCCTTCACAGCCTCTGAAGTGCGGTGATACTGCGCTAATCGAGGTGAGATCGGACGTCGGCCTCTACCTCAATAGCGGCGACGGGTCTTACCTCAAGGCCGAGGTAAGGGACTCCTCCTTTAATGTGATCACCACAGTCACCCTTAGAGACGATGGAGTCGCGCCCGATGACGTCGCTAGCGATGGAATCTTTCACGGCACGTTCACACTACCCTCGGTGCTAGACGAGGCCGGAGGTACGTGGACCGTGATAGCTTGGCCGGGCGATCCTCCCGATTACGATAACGGATACCATGTCTCTGACAGTCTCCAGTTCCTAGTCGAGGGATTGGACGCCACGCCTGAGGACATCAGCGTGACGGTGGTCGAGGGCAACCCCGTCCAGGTCACCATACATGTGACCAATGTGGGCGTGCAGGATGCTCAGCATGTCAAGCTGATGGTGGACCCTGCAGGCCAAGTAGATCCGTCTTACGTGAGTTTCTCCTCAAACGACTTCATCCTCGCTGCAGGAGATTCCACCGATGTAGTCATGACCATCGACGTGCCTCCTGGGGACCCAACGGGCACCTTCTCCACGACCGTCTATGTCTTCGATGATGAGGACCTAAACGACCTGCCCGATGACTGCAGGGTCGACGCCCTCTCGATGACTTTGACCGTTGAACCCCCGCCCCTTTACGTCACGGCCGATCCCGCGTCCACCAGTTCAACCGTGCAGCCCAAGTGCGATCAGAGCATCACCAAGTACTACTACGTGGTCAGCTTTCACAACTCCGGAGCCCTAGATGACGTGTACGACATATCTGTGAGGTCTGATCCCGATAGGAACATTTCCGTATACTTAGATGTCAATGGAGACGATGATCTGGGCCTGTCCGACTCTGAACCGGCTAACTTTGCCGACGATGTTTTAATAGCCTACGACTTGGATGGTGACAGTACGAACGGCTGGACATACGTGAACGACGCTCTCGACACGTACTCGGATGGGATTCCGGACACCGGCACCGTCGCCTCTGGCAGTTCCGTGAAGATAGTGTTCGTGGTGTATCTCCCGAGGGACGAGGTCTTGGCTGGCGATAACTACGACTTCAGGTTCAGGGCCTCCTCCTACAACGACTGGCAGACTAACTATCCGGCGGACCCATATTACAAAGACGATATAGTGCACGCGGACTCCTTCCTAACCCTCAACATCGGGCCAGTGCCGTGCGGCTTCATAGATCCTGACTCGGGATCCGTCTCGATCAGCCCGCTGACCAACGTCACGGTGAGCTTCGTGCAGAACTGGATCAACATCGCTCCCGAGACCGACAGGGGGAACGTCAAGATCATGGAGAATACCGGCTCCTTCAGGATCAGGCTGCTCAGGGACGAGGGATTGAACGACCCCATAGGGGCTTTCGATTTCTCGGTGAAGAACGGTGACGATGTTCTCTTAGCTGAGGACTCGAATGGGGATGGCGTCTGGGATGTCGTGGTCCCAGAATACGACGCTGGTGGCGACGGGATCCCCGACACAGGTGACCTGACCCCTCACGGTGGCCTAGCTAGGATGGTGTTCCTGATGGATGTCCCCAGGAGGACCCCTCCAAACACATATCAGGTTGTGATCAGGGGATCGAGCAACCTCGACTGGCAGACTAATTATCCAACGGATCCGTACTACGCGGACGAGATCTTCCACGATGAGACGGTGCTTAGCCTGACCGTCCTGCCCGTGGCTCAGCCGGACCTGATGGTGACGTTCCCGAACGGTTCCACCTTCTGGGACGATGTTTATGACTCTACAGGGGAGGTCCAATACGCTGCCCAGACTCAGAAGTCGTCCGAGACGGTGAGCTACGTGGTGACGGTGGAGAACGACGGCAATCAGCCGGACAACATAGTGGTCAGGATCATCACGCCCGGGAACACCGTCAGGACCGTTGTCTTCGATGGAGCCAGCAATGTGACGAACGAGATTACCTCAGCTTCCGGTTACTCGATACCCCTGAATCCTGGAGAGAAGAGGGACCTCGTCGTAACAGTGACGCCGCTCGTCTCGAGGGATAGGTGCGTGCTCAATTACTATGTGGAGGCCAAGTCCTCTAACGATCCAGCCAAGGAGGAGAGGGTGAGGGCTAACCTCATCATACTGGACGACGCCCCGCCAGTGGTCATGCTTGCCTCTCCGGCCGACGGGTCGACTGTGGAGGAGGGGGAGGTGACCTTCTTCGCCTCGGCCCACGACGATACCGGTGTTAAGAATGCCACGATAACCGTGTACAAAGGCAACTCCATCGTCTACCAAGAGAGTAAGGATCTTAGTGGGCAGGATGTCTCCATGAACTGGACCTTCGATCTCGATGAGGGGGCCTACTACTGGTGCGTGACCTCTTGCGATATAGCTCTGAGGGAAGG